>JBGSKO010000184.1:0-36640 GCA_041741155.1 Saprospiraceae bacterium
AACCTCAATTCTCCGAAGCAGAACCGAGACCAAATCCGTTAAGGCCGATATGTCGTTGGATTGTTCCATAAATCTAACACCCAAAATGTTCACTAAAACAACATCAAATAGAACTGGGTTGTATGCCTAAGTTTTTACAAATTCATTTAACAGCGGTGATGCAGGTAATACGAGTATAGGACTCATGGGGGTTCTCGGTCTCGACTACAAGTTTACCGATGCCCCCGTTAACCTCTCTTTAGACTGGGCACCTATTTTGTTTGTTAATGGCTACGACAACGGGTTTCGCGGTGCATATGGAGCACTTAGCGCCCGCTACACGCTCAAATAATTTCCCATAAAAAAGGGGCCGACGATATCTTCGTCGGCCCCTTTTTTAGTTGTATCTGCTCGATTCGTTCTCCAGAAGATTTGACAATCCGCTTTCATCTATGGAGTGTTCGTTCTTTTTCCTGTTGCGCCACCACCAAAATCCGATGGACCCTACCAAAATATAGGGCATTACGAGCATATACAGAATGCCTGTGTTTAGCCCACGGCCATCTGTACCACCATTCTTTAAATTGGACTCAGCAGACATACGGCACATAGGACACTGTGCCTGCACATCTGTTGGAATCAGGCAAAACAGCAGAAACAGAATGCTGAATAAGATTCCGATTTTGATTGCTTTGTTTTTCATAACCACTGTGTTTACAATTTGAGAAGACTTATCAATAGTAAGGTTTCAGCATCAAGTAGCAGACAGGACCTGTAATTGCCACATACAACCATAACGGGAAGACCCACCGTGCCATTTTTTTATGCCGCTCAAACTGTGCGGTATAGGCGCGATTAAAAGTCAACAAAATAAATGGGAGTATGACTGCCGCGAGTACCACATGCGTTATCAAGATAAAAAAGTAGATATACCGAACAACCCCTTCTCCCCCGAATCGTGTTTCGGGTGTTGTGAAATGATATAAGACGTACGACAGCAGAAATAAAGCAGAACAAACCATCGCTGCGTAAATGGAGCGACGATGCGCTTCAATATTCTTTTTTAGAATGAAATAGTAGGCAAACACGAGGATAACTGCCGCCAGGGCATTTAATGAAGCGTGTATGGGTGGCAAAAAACTAAAATCCATGCCTAAATCAACCTTCACCCGGCGCATAAGTACCACCAATATTAAGACCGCTGCAGAAACGACATATGCGATTTTATTTAGTCGTTTCTCTAACCGGACATTATCGTCAAGAACCATCGTATTTTGGGTCGCCATGTCTATAATTACTTTTTATCGTTTGGGCAATAGTATAGCAATGTGCTCTACCATGCGTCCGAGTTCTTTTTCATCTACCGCATTGTAAAAACGTCGAATCGTGCCGGATGTGTCCGATACAGCGAAGTAATTTTCATCCGGCTGTTTATTGTTTTGTTGGCAGTACAAGTCATACGCGTTAACCATAATGGTTCTCCACGAACCTAATGCACCTGTCCATACCCAGTTGGCAAAATCTGCGCTTGGGAGCGTCTGTGCGTGTGTCTTAAATTCTGCTGTTCCGCCCTGTGCAATCATTACGAGCCTAAAATCATCGTATTGATTTCCGGATTTGTACCCGAACTGTTTAAAAAGCCGTTCACCTGTATCCAATACTTTTCGATTGGCCTCTGTAAGATCGGGGTTTGCACCAAAATAATAAATAACGCAAACCTTTTCAGCCAGCATATTTTCCTTCGTACCATCGGGGTAAATAATCTGTGCTGTACGAATTTTTCCGTAATTCTGCAGTTCTGCCTGAGCTTGCTTCCGCCAGTTGAGCCCTCCACTTAGATAAAACCAGGATCCGGCAGGCAATACCACCAAGAGTAAAAAAAGAACAGCGAAAACGAATGTTTTGCGTTTAATAGAAACCTGTTCGCTCATATTAACTTTGTAATAATTGTCTGACTACCAACAAAAAAGGCGAGGTTTTGTTTCCTCGCCCTAAATTTTTGTTAGCCCTTTTGAGGCAAATGAAATCCAGACAACAAATACCCTTGAGGTTTGCTGTTGGATGCAGGCTTAACGATCTCTTCATTTTTTTCCCGGATAAGTTCCCGCCGGGCGCCCCAAGAATTCCCTTCCTGAAAAAAGGCGATGATTGCCCAAATCAATAGCGTCGTCGGAAGCAACACACTCAGCATGAGGCCGCGTACCTCATAAGCCATGTGCATGAAATAAAAAATAATAAAATATGCCTTGTACAAGGAAAACCCGATCATGAGGAGCATGTACAAGTAATGTCCAAAGCCTTCTGAAAACTTAATACTGTGTACCAGGTGCCCTTTTGCCAATAAAGCGACCACTACCTCAACGATTGTGATGGCCCCCAGGAGCATAAGCCCACGGAAAACCAAGGCTTTTTGTTCTTCGTATGTTTGATGTCCAGCCATATTCTTAGACAATATAATATGCGTGAAAAATTAATTGAAAAGTTGAAAGCGCTTTGTGAGTTAGAGCAGGTAAAATACCAAGAAAACAAATACCCAAACTAAATCTACAAAGTGCCAGTATAGTCCAATTTTTTCGACCATTTCATAGCCATTCCGGCGGGCAGCGTATAAGCCGCTAGCAGCATTGATCATGATAATGCTCAGGAACAACACTCCAGAGAATACGTGAAAGCCGTGGAAACCTGTGATAAAGAAAAACAGTGCACCAAAGGCTTTGGGGCCAAGCCCCGCTTCCTTGACTTGACCAGCGTATTGGCCAGTTGTGTATTTTACTTGAGGAATATCAAACTTTCCATCATGCTTGTGCAAGAGATAATTGTCTCCCTTGACAAATGTTTTGGGTGTACCATCTTCCTTGCGGGCTTCCGATCCATCCGCATTTAGGTAAACACCATCTGCGATATGCCGACCAAAAGGATTTTCCGACATAGTCACATTTTCTTTGACAATAAGTGTCGTCCATTCATAGGCCTGTGAGCCTAAAAAGATCGCACCGCCAAGTACAGTCAGAAGCATCCAAAAAACCACACCATTCCGATTTTCCCGATGCCCTTCCTGAACAGCGCGCACCATAGTGACCGAACTAAATATCAGGACGAACGTCATGAAGGTCACAAATATGAGCGGCCAATGGGCATCTACAAACGGGAAAGATGCGAATACAAAATCCGCTTCTGGCCATGTAGGTGTGCTGAAACGCAAAGCGCCGTAAGCAATAAGGAAGCCCGCGAATGTGAAAGCGTCGGACAACAGGAAGTACCACATCATCAACTTACCATAACTCGCCTTGAAAGGTTCTTTCGCACCTTCCCAGATGTTGGGATCTTCTTGATGATCGTGATCGTGTGTTTCGTGTGCGTGTGCAACAGAAGTATCTGCCATGTTCAATAAGTATTGATAGGTAGTAGGAACTTTAAGTGTTTATCGCTTTAAAGGGACTGAATTAAAAAGAAAACAAACAAATACACCCATAACAAATCCACGAAATGCCAATAGTGTACCACCAATTCCAAACGCAAGCGGCGTCTAGGGGTAGGCTTGAACGGGAGAAAATGTGCATGTACCATTGCCACAATTAGTGCAGCCACACCGCCCAGTACATGCGCAGCGTGTACCCCGGAAATCACGTAAACAAAAGAACTTGAGGGATTAATGGTGAATGTAGCGCCCATATCCGTCATAGCCTTCCAGCCCATATATTGAAGTATGACAAAAGTTATCCCAAGCACGAAAGTGGCAGACAACATCCTTTTATAGGTTTTTTCTGATCCTTTCAAAAAAGACCGGTATGCTGTATGCAGGGTCACACTACTCGCCACGATGACCATTGTATTCAAAAAGAAAATATCCGGCAACTTGAACTCATACCAATTGCCCGCAGCGCGACGCACAATGTATGCGCTTGTGAAAGCACCAAACATCATGATGATTGTCGCAATTGCTACCCATAAGGCGAACTTATGGGAGTGGATTTTATTTTGTCTATATTCGGAAGACACAGTATTCATTTTCTTTCCTGTATTCCTTTAAATTTTGTCCAGTAATATAATAATTAACGACAGCGGAAGATGCATAAACGAAGCGAACATTTGTCGCCGAGCGGCCTCCCGTGAACACGTACGGTACAGATCCCAGCACCGGTATGCAAAATATGCATTAATTCCAACTAAAGTCAGCGTCGCAATTACTCCGGTGAAACCAATCGCATAACCAATTACGGCATTGACGATCATTAGCACACAAAACAAAAACGATAGCATTCCCGTGACTTCATTCTTCTCGCCATTGCGTGAGGGTAGCATAAAGAAACCCGCACGTTTATAATCTTCATCGGCAACCCAAGCTACTGCCCAGAAATGTGGAAACTGCCACAAAAACTGGATTGTAAACAAAATCAATGCCGTTGAGCTTAATGTTCCTTCCCAAGCAGTACAACCAATAACCAGCGGCAACGCTCCTGGAACAGCTCCTACAACCACCGCTAAAGGCGAAGAACGCTTAAGTGGGGTATAAATAAAGGCATAACTAATCAACGACAACATGCCTAAAAAACCCGTCAACGGATTAAAGAGCGAGAGTATGGTCACACCAAATAGCGCCATCATTCCTGCCCACAAAACCGCTGTAGATACGCTCATTCGACCTGTGGCTACCGGGCGATTAGCCGTTCGTGGCATCAACCGATCATAGTCGCGCTCCAGCACTTGATTCAAAGCATTGGCAGCACCGGTTACTAAAAATCCACCTACAGCCAATAACATCATCCCGGCCCAGCCCACCTGACCCGCACCCGCTATTGAGTACGATATCAGCGCTGAAAAGAGAACCATCAAAGACAATTTGAACTTCACTAACAGACCGAAATCAACAAATCCCTGTGTGAGGCTTGTCCAGATCGTCTGTTGCTGTGCAGAAGTATTTGATTGCAAGTTATTTTGTTTTAGTGTTTGATATATTAGCGTTTCAGTGCCGAAAAATGAACCTATACACTAAAAAACTAAACTACGATTAATGCCCGTGGTCGTGTTCACCCTCCTTGAGCGGAACATATTGTGGAATATACTCCTCACCATCTTTACCATAGTCATACGACCAACGTTGAACCGTCGGGATATTACCCGGCCAGTTTCCGTGGCCTGCTTGGATAGGTGTCGTCCATTCAAGGGTATTGGCCCCCCATGGATTTTTCACCGTCACTTTACGTCCGCTGAAAATGGAGTAGAAGAAGTTAATGACAAATACTATTTGCAAAAAGAAAACTATGATCGCTGCAACAGTAATAAACTGGTTCAAATCAGTGAAATGCCGGAATGCTTCGAAAGAGGCTCCACCATCATAATAACGACGCGGCATACCCGCCATACCAGTATAGTGCAT
This sequence comes from Saprospiraceae bacterium, assembly GCA_041741155.1. Lineage (GTDB taxonomy): Bacteria > Bacteroidota > Bacteroidia > Chitinophagales > Saprospiraceae > M3007. The sequence continues at coordinate 5,357 of JBGSKO010000184.1, forward strand.
CGGCCAGAAAATAGCATACGCCCCGATCATGGTACCCCAGAAATGTATCTTCCCTAATGTTTCATTCATAAAACGTCCGAACATCTTGGGAAACCAGTGGTAAATACCTGCGAACATCCCGAAGAATGCAGCAATACCCATTACAATGTGAAAGTGGGCTACCACAAAATAGGTATCGTGAAGTATAATATCAATTGCAGAATTACCCAGGAAGATACCAGTTAGACCTCCCGAAATGAACATGGATACAAACCCAACCGCAAAAAGACTAGCTGAATTGAACCGGAAGTTAGATCCATATATCGTTGAAATCCAGTTAAATACCTTCACAGCCGAGGGGACGGCAATGATAAGAGTAAACACAACAAAGAAGTTACTAATAAACGGATTGACTCCAGACATAAACATGTGGTGTGCCCACACAATGAACGACAAGAATGCTATAGCCAAAATAGAAAGCACCATAGCACGATAACCAAATATGGGCTTGCGTGCATTGACGGACAATACCTCCGAGACTATTCCCATTGCCGGAAGAATGATGATATATACCTCTGGGTGGCCCAAGAACCAAAACAAGTGCTGGAACAAAATCGGACTACCGCCCACGCGATCGAGAATCTGACCTCCAACTACAATCTCGCTCAAGTAGAAAGATGTACCCATGCTGCGGTCAAACATCAGGAGCAATACACCCGACAAAAGTACCGGGAACGATAAGACACCCAATATAGCCGTGATAAAGAATGCCCAAATGGTCAGAGGCATACGCCAGAGATTCATCCCTTTGGTGCGCAGATTGAGTACGGTAGTAACATAGTTAATACCACCAAGTAACGCCGATACAATGAACATGGCCATAGCTACGATCCACATTGACATACCTGCACCGGAACCTTCAGATGCTTGCGGCAATGCACTTAACGGTGGATAAGCTGTCCAACCACCCGAGAACGGACCCGTACTCAAGAAGAGCGACAAGAACATAACGACGCTGGCCAGAAAGAAAAACCAGTAAGAAAAGGCATTCAACAGAGGAGAAGCCATGTCGCGCGCACCAATTTGCAATGGAATAAGCAAGTTGGAAAATGTGCCGCTAAGGCCAGCCGTAAGTACAAAAAACACCAGTACAGTGCCGTGGATCGTCACCAAAGAGTAGTAAAACTCCGGGTCTAATTTGCCGATACCCGCATCATTCACTTGTATCCATTTGCCCAGGATTGGCTGTAGCCAAGCCATGTCAGCTTCCGGAAAACCTAACTGTAAACGGAAGATAATGGACATAGCGGCTCCCATGATCGCCCAGAAAATACCGGTAATCAAGAATTGCCGACCGATCATTTTATGGTCAGTACTAAAAATGTACGTCGTCAAAAAATTTGACTGGTACTTGTCGCCATGATGATGCTCATGAAAATGATCATCATAGCCTAACTCATGCGTGAGTTTCTCTTCCAACGTTTCAACTGCGGTTACTGCATTTGCCATTGCTAGGAAATTTGTATAGTGTGAACTTTCGTTGGGTTCGGTGTAGTCCTGTTTTGAATATAATTATCACTTGGAGGGTTCTACTGCCGTTGCCGGGACTTCGGCTGGCAATTCAGCTGGAGGATCTATGTCCAGTACCTTACCCTTGTTTGGGTCATCCTCTTTGCCCCGGATTTGGCTGACGTAATACGAGGGCTCCTTTTTGTACCAGGCATCAAACTCCTCCTGAGAAACAACACGCAAAATACGCTTCATAGAGTAGTGCCCTTTGCCACATAATTCCGCACAAGCAAGTTCATATTCGAACTTTTCCCAGCGTTTAGGGCCAGTCGGATCCGCAAGATCATAAGGCTCATTATACTCCGGATATTTGCGCAATTCATTTCGATATTCAGCCGTCGTTTTGATCGGCGTGAAAACAAAATAAGTTGGCATACCGGGTACTGCATCCATTTTTACCCGAAACTGCGGAAGATAAAAATTGTGGAGTACATCCTTGGCAATAATTCGAACCCGAACTTTTTTACCAACCGGGAGGTACATCTCCTGTCCAACCAAGACATCGTCCCAGTTTTTGCGGTCAGTAAAATCCTGGCCAACTTGATTATTGGCCGTAGTCAGCTTGTAATCCCTTGTACCCAATTTGCCATCCGGACCGGGATATCGGATAATCCAGTTGAATTGTTGGGCGGTAGCCTCAATCTCAATGAAGTCCTCATCAGGGTTAATATCGGCCATAACGGTATTCCAGGCGTCCAACCCGCGGACAACTAACAACGTCATAACCAGCGCAGGCACCGCCGTCCAAACCACTTCCAGACGATTGTCGTGCGAGATGAACTCCGCTTTCCGGTTTTCACTCCAACGGTATTTGTATGCAAACCAAAAGAGCGCGATGTGCGTCAACACAAAAACAATACCCGTGAAAACCAGCGTGATATTGAACATGCTGTCCAATGTTCCACCGTGTTCGGAAGCAGACGCATGAGGACCGTATCCCAACATCTGGTTTTTGTATTCCCATGCCGAAATAATCGCCGCCAACAAGAATACAACCAAAAAGACAAGCGAGATCCAGCCATTCCATTTGCTGCTGTCACGCATTACCTCACGCTCACCTTTGATCTGGGCAGTCAACTCCGTGACCTTGCCGATTTGAACCAGAACTATGGTAATAAGAATGATACAGAGAACTATGATAAGCACTGTCATCGCAATATTTTTTTTTCTATAAACTCAAAGGTAACAGGTTTGTTCAGAGCGCCTTGTCAGATGATATTTGATTAGAGCGACTCTAAATTAACTTTCTTTAATGGTCATGTCCGCCGTCTTCATCTTCGATATATGCTCCGGTAGCATGATGCAGGCTCTCTTCCAGATAAGGGTCACGCATGGGCAACAATGGTGCTCGTTCTAATTGCCGGAAGAAAAAGAATAAGAACAAACTCAAGAATCCAACCATAACTCCGATTTCTTGAATACCAGGAATCGTATAGCCAAGTTTAAATCCAGTCAAGGCATTATCTGGAGCTGCATGCTCATCGCCATGACCACTATCACCATGAGCACTGGCACCCACGGAAGCCTCAGCTGGAGTAACCTCTTGGCTATGCGCATCAGTAGCAGGGGCAGACTCGGATACCTTGCTCATTGGTGCCGCTTCATGACTGTTGTGACTTTTGCCCTCTGAAATTTCCATTGACTCGTGGGCAGCAATGCGCGCACCTGGCTTAATCATGTAAAAAAAGTCCCACCAGTGACCAAAAAACACGATCAGGCAAACAAAAAACATAGTACCAACCTTACGCTTGGTATCATTCCGCATCAGAATCAGGAACGGTGTGATGAAGTTTAGAAGTAAGTTACCCCAGAAGAGCACCGGATAATTATCCATCCGCTCCTTAAAGTAGATAGTTTCCTCACCAACGTTTGCATACCAAATCAACATGAACTGGTCAAACCACAAGTATGTCCAAAACACACTGATTCCAAAAAGGTACTTGCCCAGATCATGCATGTGCTCACGAGTCACAAACTCCAGATAACCTTTCGATTGCAAGTAGAGAATTAGCATAATCATCAATGCCAAGCCAGCCAAAAGCACAGAAATCGTGGAGTACCATGCAAACATGGTGCTGTACCAGTGCGGATCAATAGACATAATCAACTGCCAAAAGAACACTGTGCTAAGAAAGCCACCGATTGGCAGAAACGTAGCGGCCCATTTGCGCTCCTTCTTGTAGTAATCAAGCGAAGGCGTCTCATGCTCATCTTGCTGCAAGGAGTTTTGGCGCATCTTGTATGCCCAAAAATACCAGATTGCAAGAAATCCGATTGTTCCAATAGTAAAGAACATCGGGCTTAAAAAGCCTGCCTTGCCGGCGATAATTTTATCGTATAAAGGATTCTCCGGATCTGTAAGTCCCGGCACGTTCCAGTGATACAGGTGGTGCAGATGGCCCCAAACCCCAGCCACAATAAGCAGCAAAAGAACTAGTCCCACCAGCATAAACTGGCTCATAGCCTCCCAAATCCGCTTAATTGCCGTCATCCAACCGCCAAAAGCAGTTATTTGGGCCGACAGAAAAAACATAGCGGTGAACGCTATACCTGTGAAAAAGACTGCATTGTGCAAATAGTTGGTCCAGAAGCGGGTGCGGTATTCGTCGTCGCCAATGGCAGACCAACCGAGGCACAACACGCCCAGCGCCATCCCGATCATCAGGTTGCGCTTCAGTTTGCCTTCAAATACAAATTGTGTATTCAGATTCATATCGCAGGGCCGGTGCAACACCGGAAATTTTGATGTTCACGATTTGTTTTCAGCCTCCGATTTATTCGTAGGGCAGATTTTTGCTCTTGGCTTGTAGCGACCGGATATAATGAATTACCTGCCAGCGCTCTTCAAAAGACAATTTATCGGCATAGGCGCCCATCATGTTTCTCCCGTACATGATAGCAAAGTAATAGCGGCCATCGCCAGAAGGCAATATATCATCAGCAAGCAGGTTTTTTGGCTGCGCAGGATACTTGCTATTTGGCATGGCAACTAACCAGCCTTGACCGTCGCCTTTTTCACCATGACAAATGCCACAGTAAATATCGTAAAGCGGCTTGGCACGTTCCAATCCTGCCTTTGTGATCGGGAAGGGATTCGTCGTTATTTCCTTTTCACAACGAAGACGCTCTTCTTCCGTGTTTTCATAGTAAAAAGGAACTTCACCATTAATGGGTGCCGCAATAGCGTTGGGCGCATTTTTTCCGCGTACAGCCTCAAGTGCAGTCTCTCCATTGTAATACACACCCGTGTAGCCGCGTGCAACAGTACCTGAAACTTTGCCGCGAGGTTGGGATAAAGCAGCTTTGACAAACGAACTCTTGTCATCCCAGTGGTTCCAAGAGTAGTCGTTCAGAACATTAGCCTCGTACGAGACCGCGTGGTACATATCCGGCATGTATTCGTGCCCGGTTTTATTTTTGCCAGCCGGAGAGCACAGCGAAAAGAACCAGGCAAACAAGGCTATCCCGATAATGGCGCCGATTGCGTATTTCATATTTTGATGTTGTTCGTTGATCGTAATTGGTGGATTGAACAGGTGTTCTGCCTTTTAAAAGGAACAGACTTTTCAAGTTAAATCGTTTTCAAGTTCACCTCGGCTGCGCCGGTTTTACTGAAAAATGCCTGCAAGCCAGACACGGCCCGCTCCTCAGAATCGGTCACATCAAAGGCAATGCAAAACTTATCATCCGTAATGCGATTGTCCAGTATTTTAGCCTGCACCCCTGGCCACATGCCGCAAATAGTGTAAAACGTAATGGTCATACCCCAAGCAGCAAACAGTACCGTCATCTCAAACGTGATTGGAATGAAGGATGGAACTGGCCAGTAAGGCTTGCCGCCAAACAAAATAGGCCAGTCACTGGCCAAGGCCCATGACATAAAACCGAAGCCAAACGTAGCGCCAATTGCCCCATAGATGAAGCCGAGAATGTGCAACCGGCTTTCGCTCAAACCCAAAATGGGATCCAAGCCGTGAACCGGAAACGGGGTGAGCACATCCATGATGTCCAAATGATCCTTACGAGCAGATTTAACCGCGCTCTTGAGATCTTCCTCGTCGTTGTACAGTCCATACAGGACTTTTTTACTTGAAGCAGCCATTATATAAGTTTTGAGTGCCTGATTTTTAAGTTTAAAGTTGTCTTCCGGACTTAGTGCTTCTCTTGTTTTTCTGCAGAATGTGCAGCATGGCCATGTGCTTTAGTTGCTTTTGGACCAATAAACTGATCACCTGCTACCTTCAATATTGCTTTTACTTCAGCAATAGCCACTACCGGAGCTACTCGTGTAAAGATCAGGAATAGCGTAAAGAACAAACCCATCGTACCGATGAAGAGAGATATTTCCACCCAGGTTGGGCTATAATAACTCCACGAGGAGGGCAAGTAGTCCCGAGCCAAAGTGGTAGCGATGATCACAAAGCGTTCAAACCACATCCCGATATTGACTACGATGGACAGGAAGAAAGTCCACCAGATACTACGGCGAATTTTGCGCGACCAGAACAATTGCGGGCTGACTACATTGCAGAACATCATGCCGAAGTAAGACCACCAGTACACACCAAATACACGGTTGTAAAAAGCGAACTGTTCGTAGATATAGCCGGAATACCAAGCGATAAACAACTCCGTAAGATATGCTACGCCGACAATAGTACCGGTCAACACGATCACCTTGTTCATTGACTCAATGTGGTTGATCGTGATGTATTCTTCTAATCTCAAGACCTTACGGGTAATAACCATCAAGGTTTGCACCATGGCAAAACCAGAGAAAATAGCACCAGCTACGAAATACGGCGGGAAAATTGTCGTGTGCCAACCAGGAATGATTGATGTCGCAAAGTCAAAAGACACAATTGTGTGTACCGAAAGTACGAGCGGCGTAGAAATACCAGCCAAGATCAGTGAAAGAGACTCCCAACGCTGCCAGTGCTTGGCACTTCCTGTCCAGCCGAACGAAAATATCTCGTACATTTTTTTGCGGTAACCAACAGCGCGATCGCGCACAGTAGCCAAATCGGGCACCAGACCTGTGTACCAAAACAATAGGGAAACAGAAAAGTATGTCGAAATAGCAAATACGTCCCAAAGCAGTGGCGAATTGAAGTTAACCCAGAGGGGGCCACGCGTGTTGGGGAATGGGAAAATGAAGAATGCCAGCCACAGTCGTCCCATGTGAATCAGCGGAAATTGACCGGCGCACATTACGGCAAAGATCGTCATTGCCTCTGCGGCACGGTTTACACCCGTACGCCAGCGTTGGCGGAACAACAACAGAATGGCCGAAATAAGTGTACCGGCGTGGCCTATACCGATCCACCAAACGAAGTTGGTGATATCCCAAGCCCAGTTAATCGTGCGATTAGCGCCCCATTCACCGATACCTTTCCAGATGGTCCAGATAACAGCAAAAGTATAGAGGCCGAGTAACGCCGAGGACAAGGCGAAGGCTATGATCCATTCCTTCGACGGCGCTTTTTCGGTGGGCGAACACAAATCCTCTGTGATATTATGGTAGGATTTGTTGCCCTCGATGAGTACATGCCTGACGGGTGCTACAGGTTGAGACATATTCTTGATCGTTGAATTTAAAAGGTTTCTGGTTTGAGGGTTCGTAGTGTTTAGAAGGTATAGGGTTTGAAGCCCTCCGGTTCTAAACCAGAAACCTTCCAACCCTCAAACCAGCAACCTTAAGAGTTATAAATCTTGGCCGAGTATTTCACGCCGGGCCGTACGTTGATTTCTTCTAAAACTTGATAAGCCAGATCGCCAACACCTTCGGCTGCTTTGTTAACCGCGCTCTCCGGGTTGTTCAAGTTGCCAAATACGATTGCGCCGGTTGGGCAGGCCGTCTGGCAAGCAGAGCGAACGTCGTTATCAAGCACGCCACGGTTCTCGCGTTTGGCAGTCAGTTTACCCTCCTGAATACGCTGAACGCAGAACGAACATTTTTCGATAACCCCACGACTGCGAACTGTTACGTCTGGGTTGAGCACCATACGAACAAGGTTATCAGCGTAGAACGGGATATCATCACCGTCCACACGGAAGATGCGCTCTTCATTGGCAGGGAACGTATCAGCGGTAGTGTAGTCAAGCCAGTTGAAGCGACGGACTTTATACGGGCAGTTATTCGCACAATAACGGGTACCGATGCAACGGTTGTAAGCCATCTGGTTGATACCCTCCATAGAGTGGTTGGTAGCATTCACCGGGCATACGTTTTCGCAGGGTGCATTGTCGCAGTGCTGGCACATCATGGGCTGGTAAACCACCTTCGGGTTTTCCAGATCACCATAAAAATAGCGGTCAATACGCAACCATGTCATCTCATGGTGGCGCGCTACTTCTTTTTTGCCTACAACCGGTACATTGTTTTCACTAACGCATGCCACTTGACAAGCGCCGCAACCAATGCAGGAGTTGAGATCTATGTACATCCCCCATTTCAAGCCGGCACCAAAGAAATCAACATTATCCTGGTACAGTGTCTGCTTATTCAGGTGATCAGAATGCTGGTGGAATTCAGCAAGTTTTTCAGCCAATTTAGGCAGTTCTTTCAGGTTCGCCTGGAATATGACGGAACGCTCGGTCAGGGAGCCTTGGAAGGCCAACACCTGTTCGTCAGCATTTATGGTGTTACCCGATTTTTCATCTTTAGCAGCAAGTCCCATAGTATGGTGGTGCTGGACGCAGGCATAGTGTTTGTCTTCACCAACCTTGTCCGATACCTTGGCGTCTTTGGCAAAATACTGAATCATACCGCCGTCCATCGGGAGCCAAGGATTGACATTGACGCCATATCCTACCCCGCAACCACCAATCTCACGACCACCGCCAAGGGCAATGGCTACCGTGCCCGGTGTTTGGCCAAAGGTGCGAACTACCGTGCAGGTGAGTTTCTTGCCACCAACCTCGACCTCGACATTATCGCCGTCGTTGAGATTTTTCCAGCCACTCATCTTTTTATTGCCATCCCATTCAACCGGGATACTCAGGTAGTTCCCCCAAACGGTGCGATTCACCGGGTCAGGCATTTCCTGTAACCACGGGTTGTGCGCATACTGTCCATTGCCGATGTTGACGGTTTCGTAAACCGAAATTTCTACTTCGCTGGAACCTGGCTGCGTAACACTGGCAGGGTTCAGCGAGACACCGCTGTTAAAAGTAGCCGCAGTTACACTCGCTGGAACTTCAAACACACCATCGTGCAAGCTCATATCCCAGAATGCGGCGCCCGTGTTGTATTTGCTTTGCTTCGCACGCAGGTCGTTTGCCCAGTGCGATTTCAAATACTGATAATATGGTTGGTCGTCTGTGCGATTCAGATCAGCACTCTCTGCCCATTCGAGCAGTGAATGCTCCGCCTGACGGGTATCAAACAATGGGGAAATCGTTGGTTGTTGCAAGCTGTAGTGGCCTGTCTTTGGTTCGGCGTCGCCCCAGGCTTCCAACTGGTGGTGCGCTGGTGCGGCGTACGAACACAATGCAGTTGTTTCATCCATGACCCCGGAAAACGAGATTCGGGTATTCACTTTAGCAAACGCTTCTTTAAATTTATCGGCGTTCGGCAGTTCATAAGCCGGGTTGGCGCCCCAAACAATGGCGATTGCCACCTGTCCGGCGCTCATTTCGCCAATCAGACGAGCCATATCGCGCTCATCACCCTGGCGCATATTATTCAACACACTGAAATCAACCGTAGTGTTGATATTTCCAAGCAGATCATTAATCTTGTTGACGATCACCTGCTCCATAACGTTATTGGAGCCACAAACCACGAGCGATTTGCCGCGGGCAGCTACCAGGTCGGAAGCCGCTTTTTTCAGAGCAACCTTGGCTTTTTCGTTCAACGCAGGGGCACTGATACCACTGCCGCCAGTCAATGCCGCTACCTCATTATAAAGTGCACAAATGGCGGCGCCCATCTCACTGGGTTTGATCTGAATACGGCTATCAGCATTGGAACCGGAAAGACTAACGTGACTTTCCACTTGATAATGGCGCGACATAGCGGCGCCGGCTACCGACTTGATCTTGCGCTTGGAAGCGTAGTCGCGTGCGAATTCGATCGGGCTGATCCATGTACCAAGGAAATCTGCACCAAATGACAGGATGACATCCGCTTCGCCAAATTTGTACGACGGGATACCGCGCACACCGAAGCAGGTTTCATTGGCAGCAAGTAGGGCTGCGCTGGATACCGGATCGTACGTGATTACCCGTGTATTCGGATATTTAGTCGTGAATTCAGCCAAGGCTTTCTTGGCGGTAGGACTAATAATGGTGTTCGTGATTACGCGAATGTTGCCTCCCAACTGCAACTGTCCTTTAACCTTATTATCCAGGTCTTTCCAGGATAATTTGCTCACGGCGCCGTTTTCAACCGAGCCGGCGCTTTGAATGCGGCGCGTGTCGTACAGGCTAAGCACCATAGCTTGAACCCGGGCGCTCGTTCCACCGGAGGTAACGCTGCTTTGGCTGTTGCCTTCAATTTTGATGGGACGGCCTTCACGTGTCTTGACCAAAATGGAACAATAGTCTCCTCCATTAATAAAAGAAGACGCGAAGTAGTTAGCCACACCAGGGACGATTGCATCCGGCTTGGTGACGTACGGAATGGCTCTTTTGACCGGGATTTCGCAGGAAGCCGCCAAGGTAGCAGCGCCCAGCCCGAAGCCCATCAGTTTGAGAAAATCACGGCGAGTGGCCGCCCACTGGCCGTCTGTTTCGGCCATGTTTTCCACGGAAAATTCCTTTTCAGCAGACTGAATAAAGGACTGTTCCCGGTTCAAATCTTCAGTGCTGACCCAAATACCGTTGTCGTGGTGCATATTAATCATTGAAAGATTGTGTGATGGAGTGATTGAGCGATTAGACACTCAATATCTTAATAGTGGCATTTTTGGCATTCCAGGCCACCAATATCAGCAACAGTCACTTTGTCCCGTTTGCCGTCTTTAAGTTCCTGGTGGTAGCGCTCGTATTGTTTGTAGTAATCATTGTCGTTAAACTTGACCTCCGTTTCACGGTGGCAGTTGATACACCAGCCCATGCCAAGCGTAGAGTACTGATATACCTCTTCCATCTCTTCAACCGGTCCGTGGCATTTTTGGCAAGCTACCTGGCCAACTGCAACGTGCTGGGCGTGGTTGAAATAGGCGTGGTCGGCAAGATTGTGGATGCGTACCCATTCAATGGGGCCTTGTATCTTGCCGTTGGAGTCATTTTTGAGTGCCTTCACAACACCGTCCCACTGATCCTGGACGACGGAACGACCTGCATCGTTCATAGCGGTCAGGCTATTGACAGCAATGTACTCCTGGCCAATCCACTGTTTGTATAGATCTTCGATCTGCTTCTCCGTCCAATTCTCGTAATCCGGGATGTACTTGTTCGTGATCGGGTCGTATCCGATTGAAGCAAATATTTTGGTAATTTCCGAAGTTCCGGTTATAGTGCCTTTTTTGACAGCCGAGTGGCAGTTCATGCATGTATTCGTGCCCGGGATCAGCGAATGCTTGGAGCGACGGGCGGAGTCGTGGCAATACTGGCAATCAATTTTGTTAAGACCAGCGTGCAACTTGTGGTTGAACGCGATGGGCTGTTCCGGTTGGTAGTTTTGCTGACGTCCCATCCGGGTCGCATTATCCACCGTTTTGTAGCCAAAAATCAATGTAGCCGCAAAAACCAGAAAAGCAACTGCGCCTTTGGTTGTTAGTACCTGCAATAAGGTACGGTTCACCGGCGCTTCACCGGCTTGTACCCGAGTGATATTACCCAGATTATCAATAATGCGCATGAGCGCGAATGCGAGCAGGGCAAGGATCAATGCCAAACCGCCAAAGACCCACATACTGCTGCCACCGGACGATGTTCCTGCACCTCCAGCGCCACCATCCGTTCCAGTAACATCCACCGGCGGTTTAGCATTTGCCACATCATTAATGTAAAGGAGCAGACCTTCGATTTGGTCGTCTGTCAAACCTGGAAAATTGTTCATAAGGGTCGGTTTCCACTTCGCCCAGAGCTCTGTGGCTCGAGGGTGCCCTTCGGAAACCATGGATTGAGAAAATCGAATCCATTTGTACAAATCCGCACGCGGATATGCCGCCCAACGCTCCTCCACCCCTGCCAACGCAGGACCGGTGAGGTTGTCCTTCATGTTTTTGTTGTGACAGGCGGCACAGTTAGCAATGAACAAATTTTTGCCTTCTTCTACGGTTGGAGCCGCATGAGCGTTAAGAGAGGCGAGTAATACAATCGAGAATACCCAGCAGATGCGTTTTAGCAACATATTGAAGCGGTGCTAGTTGATGGCGTTTGGTAGAGAAAGATCATTTGGTCCGGAAATTTCAATCATTGGTACTTTAAATAGCATCATTCGGAGATTGGCGGGGCAAAAATACCAATGGTCTGTTTCCCGCAAAGCAAAGTGTTAAATCAATGATCTATTTAGATGCGATCTAAATCCCGAGGATTGAAACCCGGCGTTAACAAAGGGTTAAAATCCTGCGGGCAAAGGTAGGGAAGCACTTGTGCTTTGCAAGGATATTGTAAAATTTTTACGCTGGGAATGAAACACGCTTAGCCGCCAAGGCAATAACCATCGTCATACCCGGCGAAACAATTACAAGAACTTCCCCGGCTCCGTTTCCCGCATCAGTCCGTAAATAGCCTCGAATACGTCCTCCACCTGCGGTTTACTAAAATAATCACCGTCCTGACCATAGGCCGGGCGGTGGTCTTTGGCTGCTACAGCGACCGGAGCGGAGTCCAGAAAGCGGTAACCTCCCTGTTCATCCAGCACTTGTTGCATCAGGTAGCCCGTAGCACCACCCTGGAAGTCCTCATCAAGAAACACAACGCGATTGGTTTTTTGCACCGATTTCAGGCAGGTGTGCGGCAGGTCGAAGGGCAAAAGTGTTTGTACATCTACTATTTCCACGGAAATGCCGTGTTCTGCCAGCAGGTCGCAGGCCTCTTCGGCGATACGCACGCTGGAGCCATAGGTGATGAGTGTGACATCGGTGCCTTCGCGCAGGATCTCCGGCACCCCAAGTGGCACGGTGCATACGCCGATGTTGTCGGGCAGGCGCTCTTTGAGGCGGTAGCCATTCAGGCATTCCACCACAATAGCTGGGTCGTCGCTCTGGAGCAAAGTATTGTACATACCGGCTGCCTGCGTCATGTTTCGGGGCACGCAGAAGTACATTCCGCGCAAAGAGCCAAGCATCATACCCATAGGAGATCCGGCATGCCAGACGCCTACCAGACGGTGACCGCGTGTGCGGATGATCGCCGGTGCAGCTTGTTGGTTGTTGGAGCGCCAACGTATGGTACAGAGGTCGTCGGACAGCGCCGACAAACCGTACAGCAGATAATCCAGATACTGAATTTCAGCGATAGGCCGCAGTCCGCGCATAGCCAACCCAATAGCCTGCCCCATGATCGTCCATTCGCGAATACCGGTATCGAACACGCGCTCTACACCGTATTTCTCCTGCATGCCGCGCAGACCCTGATTCACGTCGCCAATGCGCCCCACGTCTTCTCCAAAAGCAAACAGTTCGGGGTATTGCTCAAAACCAGCATCAAAGCACGCATTCAGAACCTCATAACCATCCTTGAGCGGCGAATCATCGGAAAAACGCGGCGGCACTACCGGAACCTTCAAGGCTGATCTGGGGGTATTACTATATAGGTGTGCCGAGTACCAGCGCTCGCCGTTTTGCTGTTCTGCAAGTGCAAAAGCCTCCAGAGCAGTCTTGGCGGAGCTGGTTTTGCCAGCCAGTGCAAATAAAGCCCGGCGAGCAATTTTCACCATTTCAAAACGCATCGGGTCGCGCATCTTTTCCAGATCAGCAGAAAGTATCCCCAACGCTTGAATATCCGGATGCATGGTGCCCGCGGTTTTCAGAGCCGTGTTCAATGTTTGGCGCTGTACGGCCACCGCATCATGGTAGTGGCGGAAAGCGCGTTGGCCAGCCTCTATAACTTCTTTTTTGGCCTCGGCCTTGATTGCAGCGATCTCTTCCTCGGTGGCAATGCCCGTGGCGACCATCCAGTCGGCCATCCGTTTGTTACAATCAAATTCCTCCTCGAAGGCAAGGCGTTCCGGCGATTTGTATCGACGGTGGTCGCCGGACGTAGAGTGACCCAGTTGCTGGGTTACCTCCTGAATATGAAACAGGGCAGGACGGTGCGTTTCCCGCATCTCATTCACGGCATCTGAATATAGCTTGCACAACCCTTCGTAATCCCAAGCCTTACCAACATAAATATCGAGACCATCTTCACCCGCGAAACCGCTGAGTATCTGCGAGATATTCTCTTTGGTTGTCTGGTATTTTTTGGGCACCGAGATGCCGTAGCCGTCGTCCCAGACCGAAATTGCCAGCGGCACCTGCAGAACACCCGCCGCATTTACGGTTTCCCAGAAAACGCCTTCGGAAGTGGATGCATCACCGATGGTGCAAAAAACGACCTCGTTGCCATCGTCGGAAAGATCACCGCTCAGTTGGGGCCTTTCTCGAAATTTTTTGGAGGCGAAAGCCAGACCGAGGGCGCGCGCCATTTGTCCACCGGTGGGCGACACATCCGAGGAAATATTATAGCGATTTTTCAAATCAAGCCAGTTCCCCTTTTCATCCACGAAAGGCGTAGCAAAGTGGCAGTTCATCTGGCGGCCGCCGGAGAACTTGTCGTTTTCGGGGTCGCCATAAAGTTGACCAAAAAAATCGTCGAGGGTCATCAGGTCAAGCGCCAGCAAGAGCGTCTGGTCGCGGTAATATCCGGAGCGAAAATCGCCTTTGCGCCAGGATTTGGCCATAGCAACCTGGGCAACCTCCTTGCCGTCGCCGATAATACCAAAGTTGGCCCGACCGGTGAGTACTTCTTTTCGAGCCAGTACACTGGCTTCGCGACTCAGGCAGCATATCCGATAATCACGAAGTACTTCTTGGCGATGCGCCTCTGTCAACGAATTTGTTTTTGGGGAACGGGCAGCGGAGCGGGGTTGTGCTTTTGTTTCGACCATGTCAACGTACGCAGGTTAGGGCAAATGTTTTTGTTGCAGGAACAGCCGGTTTAGGACATTGTTCCAATGCTTGCTTGGCTTGTTATGCCTTTTAAAAATGCCCGCAAATGTACAACATTTATCCTGCCCGACTTTAAAGCCAATTGGTTCTGAAAGCGTACGCACCACCCAAGCAATTGATTTACAGATCAAAATATGCCGTTCAAAAGAAAACCATTGGGAAAGTTTCGGACAATTAAACATTAAATTTTCAAGTCCCCTGAGTTGTTAGCGTTTTTTTTGCCCTAATTTTGCCCGCCCCTTTGAAGACCATATATTTCACCATTTCAATTAAACCTGCGAATTATGTCACATGAACTACCCGTCCGCTACAGCGATGAGGAACTTGAAGGGTTCAAAGTGCTGATAGAAGACAAAATCGCTAAAGCTCAAGAGGAACTTGATTTCACGCAAAAGCAAGTTGACGAGCTGAACGAAAACGGCTTCAATCAGCAAGGCGGCGACTGGTACGACGACTCCACGGCGCACACAGACCTGGAACTGCTCCAGCGAATGGCCATCCGTCAGCAACGGCATGTCCAGGACCTGCGCAATGCACTGCTGCGCATTCAAAATAAAACATACGGTGTCTGCATCGTAACCGGCCAACTTATTGACGCAAACCGCCTGCGTCTCGTACCGCACGCCACCAAAAGTATGGAGGGCAAAAGCTTGACGGCAAACAAAGAAGTGCCTGCCGGCGGTCCAAACAACGGTGGCGACCCGTTCAGCAACGACGAGGAACCGCCCGTACCAAAACCCATTGGCGACAAAGTGCGCCTTTCAACTGGAAAGCGGCCCACTTCCGGTGGGGATGACTGGGAAATTGGCAGTGAATCCATGGAAAGCGCAGAAGGATACTCTGCCCAAAAATTTGAGGACGACGAGGACTAACCCTTTTCTCTGCAAGGCGCATAAAAAACGAAGACTCACTACGGCACTTGTCCTTAGTGAGTCTTCTTTTTTAAATTCGAATAACAGCCCGCATATTGTCAGGCAGCAAAGGCTTGCCTTTTTCGCCGTCTTTGTCTCCCTTACCCATATTCTCCAGCAATTTGCCAATATCCTCGAGTCGTAACTTGCCTCGCAAACTGATCAGGGCAAATGTTTCCGACTCTTGGACCAGCACCACAATTTTTCGGATAACGTTGCGGCGCTCTTTCGCCAAAACCCATACCCGCGTTCCGGCGCTGCGTACGGTGAGCAACTCTTCCAGGTTGCGTTTTTTTGCCTTTTTGTAAAAAAGCCGCATCTCTGCCTCCGAGATCGGATTATTCCCGCCCTCAAACACAAGAACCCGTGCCTTGCGCACCTGGCGCAACATCTTCCGGTCTGCTTTTTTATCCAAAAACCATGACCCCGTGTGAATGGCTGCCCGCGGAACCGTCACCGCTATAGCGCCGTCGTAATCCTTGTATTTCCAGTACATGCCGTAGTCCTGAGCATTCGAAACGAAGCCGGACAGGCTCAATATCAGGCCAATAAATAGCTGCTTCATCGTTAGTCCTTTTTTACTTTTTCCAAATGTTTTACCCCGTCAATATCCAGTCCCTTGGACAAATTCGACACCTTGTCGAGGTCAATCTTGCCGGTCAGACTAAGCAGCACGAACTCGTCGGGCGCCCCAACCAACAGCAGCAGCTCGTTGATGATATTCCCATTGTCCTTTACCCAAATCCGGACATTTTCCTTTCCGTCGCGTACGGTCAGCAACTCATCGTACTCTCCTGCCGGTACTTTTGTCAAAGCCTCTTTGTAAAATTTCAGCCCGTCGGAAATACTGTCGGACGTGAGCACCCGTAACCCGGTCAACCCGCCTACTACATCCCGAAATTTTTCCCAATCGGGATCCTCCGTGCTGATTTTGGACACAAGGCTGAACATTTTGGGACTGACAAACACCACGGTAAAACGTTCGTCGTCCATGTACTGACTGAAAAACCGGTTGATAGCGTCGTTCTGAGCCGTCAACGAACCCGCCAGCAAAAAGCAAATGGGCAACAAAAAAATGATCTTTTTCATAGCTTAAATTAAATGGTGAGAGTTGAGAGAGAGATATAGGGGTAAACGCGCGTCACATGCTCCTTTTCAGCAGTACATCCACGTGGTCCACCTCTTGCAAACCTTTTTCGAGTGTATGCTTGCTCTTGTTAATTTTGGAAGAGACCAGCGCCAATGCAGCCTTGATTTCTGCCAGGGCCTGTTCCGGATCGTCGCAAGTATCCTCGATCAATTCAAACTGTATGCTGGATTTGACCTTGGAAGGTGTTCGGGTTTTGGTCTTTCGCACAGGCGTTTCGGTCATCTCTCGCTGTTTTTCAGATCCGCCAGAAGTAACCACAACCGTCGGAGGCTGTACTACCTGCTTTTGGTTTTTGTCCGGCAGATGGATTACCGCAATCGGCTGCGCCTCTGGTTCCGGTTGGTTTGTCCACCACCAAACCCCTGCTGTCAGCAGTAATACAGCTGCAGCGGCAGCCATGCCGTACCACCCAAACCGGCGGACAGGCAGCGCAATCCGGCGCGCGCCGGGCATTTGCACGGACTGCTCCGACTGGAGAATGCGAAACCAACGAGCCTCCTGCCGGTATTCCTCCGGGATGTCCTCGCGGGCAAAAAAAGCCTTTAAAAAACGTTCCTCTTTCAGGGTCGTTTCGCCATCCCAGTACCGGTCGAGCAATTCCCGAATATTAGACATCTGTTTCATAATCATTTGCTGCTTAAGTAAATGTGTGCATCCACCTCCAGTAATTTTTCCCGAATGGCTTTTCGCGCCCGGTGCAGGCTCACCTTCACTTGGTCTAAAGAAATGTCGAGCACCTGGCTAATTTCCTCATAACTCAACTCCTCAATATCGCGCAAGTGCATCACCAGGCGTTGCTTCTCCGGTAATTTCTGCATGAATTGGCGTACCTGATCAGCCATGTCCCGCGCCTCGGCTGCTTGTGCCGCATCAGCGCCGTCAGGAGTCCGCTCATCCAAACCATCCAGTGACTTCATCTGACGCCGGGCATTCGAGCGCAACGTGTCCAGGGAGCGGTTGCGCGTCATGGTCATACACCAGGCCTCCCAGTTTTGCACGCCGTCCGACTGTTCTTCCGACGCTTTCCACACGCGCTCCAGCACCTCCTGCACCACATCCTCCGCTTCCGGCACACTGCCGGTCATTCGCAGTGCAAACCGGTACAACTTGTCCCGGATCGGATAAACGTGCTGGTGGAAGATCGTCCAATTCATGGTTGGATTGCAATAGTGTATGGGGCTTCCGGCGTTTATCCGGTTTATAGGGAAGAGACGGCGTATCGGAAACGATGTTACAGCAAAAACCCAATTTTTTGAAAATATCTGGAAAGCGTGCCTTTAGTTGAACAAGCCCCCGTCTATTCCATACTTTTGAAGTCTGAAACCTTCCAACCAATTTCAATTAAAAAACAAAGACATGAAAAAAACTGCGTTCGTGGCCGCCCTGTGCGTAGCCGTATTACTGTCCTGCAACGACTCCGGTACCGAAACAACACAGACAACCGGCACAGGTAATTCAGACAATGTCGTCTCCGTCGCCGGGCTTCAACTTGACCTGAATGCCAATCCCGAGTGGCAACACAACAACCTGCGACTGTACCCCGTCCTGGCGGAAGAGAGCGCCCTTCAAGCCAATGTACTCCCGGAGTTAAAAACACTGGCCGAGGGCATGCATACGCCCGGCTTCCGCATTACTGAGCGCAAACAATTTGGCCGGGAAAACGACAACTGGTACAACGGCCTGACTGTGCAAAACAAAAGCACAGAAGCTATCTTCCTAATGGCCGGCGATGTGGTCACCGGCGGCAATCAGGACCGCGTGATCGCCCACGACGACATTATCCGACCTGGTACCGTGAAAAACATCGCAGTATTCTGCGTGGAGGCCGGCCGCTCCAGCTACTACGACCAATCGGCTCCGGAGTCGGAAAAACGCGTCGCTGCCTTCCGAGGCTACTACAATGTGGCCAGCCCACAAGTACGCCAGGCCGTCTATTCCGGCAACCAACAGGGTGTCTGGAACGCCGTGTCCGCAGTGACTTCCGCCAATCAAGCCACTTCGAGTACCCAGGCATACGCCGCCCTGGAGACCGAAAATGCACAAAAAAACCTGCGCGAAGGGTATCTGCGTTTCTTCGAAGGCAAATTTTCCGACCTGAGAAATGCCGTCGGCATAGTGGCAGTCTGCAACGGCAAGGTCATCGGCGTGGATATTTTCGGGCAACCGGATTTATTCCAACAACAATTCAAAGCCTTGTTGCATGGCTATGCAGCCGAGGCCGCCGTGGGTAAAACGAGCAACAATCCCAATGTGAACCAAATGGCTGCCAAAGCGTTCCGGGAAGTTGCCGACCAGGCCGCCCCGACACGCACCGGTACCGAGCAAGTCGGGAAATTCTCGTCGGGCGATGTTTGGGTGCATCTATACAGCAAGTAAGCGATTTGGCGGAAATGCCTACTTTTGCGCCCCGTTTAAAATCTACATACCTGCATTTTCACAACATGGGAGAAATACAACTCGAAGATTGGCGCCTCGAACAGGAAGAATGGCTGGAGGCCCTGGAAGAAGTTATTGAATCGCACGGCAAAGCCAAAAGCGCCGAACTCTTTCAACGTCTGCGTTATCTGATGGCCCGCCACGGCGCCGCCAACGGCGGTCCGGCGCTGAACACACCTTATATTAACACGATCCCTGCCGACGAGCAACCGGCTTACCCCGGCAACCTCGAACTCGAAGAGCGTATCGAAAACGTTATCCGCTGGAATGCCCAGGCAATGGTGTTGCAAGCACAGGACAAAGACCTGGCGCTCGGTGGCCACATCGCTACCTACGCCGCCTGCGCCACCATGTTGGAGGTACTCTTTCACCATTTCCTGCGCAAGCGCTCCGCCGATTATGGCGGCGATCTGCTCATGCTCCAGGGCCATGTCGCGCCGGGTATTTATTCCCGCGCCGTTTGGGAAGGACGGCTGACAGAGCAACAAATCGCCGATTACAGGCAGGAACTGCTGGGCGGCGTGTCCAGTTATCCGCACCCGCGCCGGATGCCCGCGTTTTGGCAAGCGCCCACGGTTAGTATGGGTCTCGGCCCTATGACCGCTATTTACCAGGCCCGTTTTATCAAATACCTGGAAAACCGGGGCCTGAAGCCCCAAAACGGTGGTAAAATATGGCACTTCATCGGCGACGGTGAAATTGACGAGCCGGAAATCTACGGCACCATCGGCGTGGCCGCCCGCGAAAACCTGAACAATCTTATCTTCATCGTCCACTGCAACCTCCAGCGCCTCGACGGCCCTGTGCGTGGCAACGGCAAAATTATACAGGAAGTGGAACGCCATTTTCACGGCGCTTCCTGGGAAGTAATTAAATTGGTTTGGGCCGAAGAATGGGACGAACTGCTCGCCAAAGACACCGATAGCGCCCTGCTCACCCGATTGGAAAATATGGTGGACGGCGATTTTCAGGAAATATCCAACCTCGACGGCGCCGGCGTACGCAAAAAACTCGTGGGCGATGACCCGCGTGTAGCTGCGCTACTGGCCGGCTACACCGACGAGCAGCTCCAGAAAATGCGTCGCGGTGGACACGATGCCCGCAAGGTCTTTACCGCTTACGAACGCGCTACCCGCTCCGATAAACCCGTCGCTCTGATCATCAAAACCGTAAAAGGCTACGGGATGGGCAAGGCTGCCGAAGGCAAAAACAAGGCGCACCAAACCAAGAACATCAGCACCGAAAGCCGCATCGAAACCAAAAACCGCTACGGCATACCCATTTCTGACGAAGAAGCTGCTGCTGCCAAATTCTGGTATCCCGGTCCCGATGACCCCGCAACCAAGTACCTGCACGAGCGCCGAAACGCTCTCGGCGGCTTTTTACCCGAACGCTCCGAGGTGTATCCGCGCTTTGAATTGCCCGAACTGACCTTGTTTGAAAAACAACTTCACGGCAGCGAAGCCGCCGGCGGCAAAGCATTTTCCACCACGGCAGCCATGGTGGACATTATGACCCACCTCATCCGAAACAAGGAGATTGGCAAGTACATCGTCCCCATTGTGCCCGACGAAGCGCAGACCTTCGGCATGGAGCCGCTGTTCAACTCCGCGCAAATCTGGAACCAGCAGGGCCAGAAATATACCCCGCTGGAAATCGGTATTTCTGTTATCAAATACAAGGAATCCCAAACGGGTCAGGTGTTGCAAGAGGGCATCAATGAAGACGGCGCCACCGCGTCGTTTACGGCAGCCGGCACCGCCTACAGCCTGCACGGTATCCCGATGGTGCCATTTTACATTTACTATTCCATGTTCGGCTTCCAGCGCGTGGGCGACCTCGTTTGGGCTGCCGCCGATATGATGTGCAAAGGGTTCCTGCTCGGCGGCACTGCCGGCCGCACCACCCTGAATGGAGAAGGACTACAACACCAGGATGGCCACTCGCACCTCATCGCCCTAACGGTACCTTCCGTCATCAGCTACGACCCGGCGTTTGCCTACGAACTGGCCGTGATCGTACACGACGGTATCCGCCGGATGTATGTGGAAAACGAACATAAAATATACTACATCACCCTGTACAACGAGAACCTGCCCATGCCCGCCATGCCCGCAGGAGTAGAAGACGGCATCAAACGGGGACTGTACCGCTACAAGAAATCCGGGAAAAAATCGGCCAAAGACGGCGTAAAAGCCCACCTACTCGCATCCGGCATCATCCTCGACCAGGCGCTGAAAGCTGCCGAAATTCTCGAAGCCGAGGGTGTGAGCACCGATATCTGGAGCGCCACGTCCTGGAGCGAATTGTATCGCGACGCGACCGCCTGTGACCGCTGGAACTTGCTGCACCCCGGCAAAGACGAAAAAATGTCTTTCCTTCAGGAATCGCTTCAAGGCGAAACCGGCGTGTTCGTAGCCGCCAGTGACTGGATGAAAATGACTTCCGGATGCCTCGCGCCCTGGATGCCCGCCGACTTTATGGCGCTGGGCACCGACGGTTTCGGCTTGTCCGAGAGCCGCGCCAGCCTGCGCGACTACTTCGAGGTGAGCGCCCGGTACATCGCTTTTGCCGCTGTACGACTGCTGAACAAACAGGGCAAAGTGAGCCACAAAGCTGTTCAGGACTTTATGCAGAAATACGGTGTGGACGGAGGAAAGGACGATCCCATGAGCGTTTAATTTTTCGCCTTTTGCCTTTTAAAAAATGACGCATTCCCCCCTCCGCATCGTCGTCATCGGCTCCTCGACAGCCGCCGGTGTCGGCGCCGAGCCGGAGGGGCAGGCATGGGTGAACCTGTACCGCACGTTTCTGCAAACGCTGAATCCTGCCAACGAAGTGATCAACCTCGGCCTCGGTGGTTTGCAAACCTATCACTTCCTGCCCACCGGGCACAAACCGCCTTCTGCGCGACCGCTGCCCGATCCCGAACGCAACATCACGCGGGCGCTCGCACTGCACCCCGATGCCGTGATCGTCAATGCCCCGTCCAACGACGCCGCCGCCAACTATGGCCCGGACGAGCAACTGGCTAATTTTGACCTGATGCTGAAAACAGGCCTGGCAGCGGGGGTACCTGTCTGGATTTGCACCACTCAGCCCCGAAGGTTCAATCCCGATCAGGTGCGTATCCAAACCAACCTGAAGGACGCTATTTTAGAGCGTTACGGCCCGTTGGCGATCAATGTATGGGATTGTATAGCCACGCCCGAGGGTTTCCCACACGCAGACAGCGATTGCGGCGACGGCGCACACCTCAGCAATATCGGCCACCAACTGCTTTTTGAGCAGATCAAAAACCAGGACCTGCCCGCCGCCCTGACCGGCGCACAAGGCCGGCCCGACTACTGGGCGCAACAACTCGGGTACCTGGCGGAGGAGATACTAAGCGGCCCCCAAGTCGCAATCGCCGAGGCGCGCAGCACAACAAAGCCCCGGCTGGGCAAACCATTCAACCCCGTTTTTTTGCACCAATTACTGGCCCTTCCCCGCCTTTTCCGGCTGCCGAACCTGGCCATTGTTTTTTTAAGCCAGTGGCTCCCCTACTGGTACGTTTTGCGCCCTGCGATTTTAAAAGCAGGAGGAATACCCGTGCTGAACGAACGAATTTTTGGACTTATCGCCGCTGCTACGGTGCTCTCAACCCTCGCCGGATACATCATCAATGATTACTACGACCGTGAAATAGATGCCATCAACCGACCAGACCTGGTTGTGGTGGGGCGGCACGTCCCATCGGGTATCGTGCTGCTGGTCTATCTGGGCCTCACCGTACTCGTACACCTGCTGGCCTTGCGCATTTATGTGTT
Organism: Saprospiraceae bacterium; assembly: GCA_041741155.1. Lineage (GTDB taxonomy): Bacteria > Bacteroidota > Bacteroidia > Chitinophagales > Saprospiraceae > M3007. The sequence continues at coordinate 28,317 of JBGSKO010000184.1, forward strand.
GTTGCCCGAGCCACGGTCGTTTTGGCCGCTGATCCTGTTCCCTGTGGTGTCGCTGTTTCTGTTTGTATATGCCTGGCAAATGAAATGCACCCCCGTCCTGGGCAATGTACTGGTGGCGCTGATGTGTGGTGCGGCGCCGATTATTGCGCTGTTCCCCGAAGACCGGGCAATCTGGCTGACCTCGTTCCGGGAGCCGGATCTGATCCACGAAGCCACCGGACTGGTATGGGTGTATGCCATTTTTGCTTTTTCCACCAACCTGCTGCGCGAGCAAGTCAAGGACCTCGAAGATTTTCAGGGCGATGCGGCCTGCGGCTGCAACACGCTGGCCGTTCTCAAAGGACCGCGGGTTGCCAAAATCCCGGCGGGTATCCTCGGACTTATGGTTTCCGCCCTGATTGCCTTGTTGCTTTTTTATTGGGCACAGCACGACGTACCGGACAAACATATCGGCGCCGGAGCAGCCCTGCTGCTCATTCCGGCCTTGCTGGCTACCGGCCTGGTTTTTTTCGGCACCGCCAAACGGCATTTTTCCCGGGCCAGCCTTTGTATCAAAATCATCATGCTCGCCGGGCTTTTCCTGCTCCTGCGCACCTACTAAATCGCAATTTAACAACCGATGTTCCCTACTCGCCCGCTCATTCTTGCTTCAAAAAGCCCGCGCCGCAGCCAGTTGCTGCGCGAAGCCGGATTCGATTTCACCGTCCATGGGCTGGACGTTGACGAAAGTTTTCCGCCGGAAATGCCCGTAGAAAATGTAGCCGAATACCTCGCCCGCCGAAAGGCCCTGGCGGGTCGCCACCTCATCAAAAACAAGGAAATCCTGATCTCTGCCGACTCGGTGGTGATTCTGCACGGGCAGATTTACAACAAGCCCGAAGACTACGACGACGCCTTTCGCATGATCCGCTTGCTCTCCGGAGCACAGCACACCGTCGTCACCGGCGTTTGCCTGCTTGGCGCCGAGCAGGAACGCTCCTTTTCCGACCATTCCGACGTTGTTTTTGAACACCTCACCGACGACGAAATTGACTACTACATCCGCATCTGCAAGCCGTTCGACAAAGCCGGCGCCTACGGTGTGCAGGAGTGGATCGGCCTGTGTAAAATCCGCCGTATCGAAGGGTCATACGCCAACGTAATGGGCCTGCCGGTACACCGGGTGTATGCCGAGTTGCAACATTTTTAGCAGGTCGGACAACCGGAAAGACACTGAAACAGTCTTGATTAAAAACGCACCCGATCATGACTAAGAACATCCTCCTTTTCGCTTGCTTCCTGGCGGCGGCCGCTACCGCTCAAGCCCAAAACAACCACCTCAAACTGTACCTCGGATTCGAACTGGCCCGACGCCCCATTCTGGAACTCGAAGATTTTGGGAATACAGGCCCCAGATACAAGTCCCCTTACAACTCGCAGGCTTTTTATGCGCTGGCCTTTTCCCGCGAAACAGCCAACGGCAATTTTTGGGAATTGTCCGGGCAAACAAATGCCTACCTCGGGTTCAACAAGGTTTATGACTACAACGGACCAGACACGATTATCCCGGCGCCACTGGTTAAGCTGGGCGAAGAGCGTAACAACTACGCACAACTTCAATTAGAATCCAACTGGCTGCTATCCCCCGAAAACAACCAAAAAGTACGGCCTTACCTCGGGTTTTTTCTCCGAGCCTCCAGCCAATGGGCCGAATTTCGCCCGGCAACGTCAAACTACTTTCCGCTTAAGGAGTGGAGCGTAGTACTTTCACCTGGTTTCGTGCCGCGAGTAATGATCAAAGCAGGCAAACGCTGGCACCTCGACCTGAGCGCGCCGATCGTACTGGGACACTTCGGTTTGGAAGGACAGCGCGTCGGCAATCCGGCACTAACGGATGAGCAGCAACGCACTTCCAATTTTGACTTGAGTATGTTTACCCTCGAAACCCAGATCAGGATGGGATTCGCTTACACCCTCGGAACGCCAGCCAGCGAGTGATCTAATAACATAAACCACTTAAACCCATCATGGCGCTCCTCCTCCTCACCGTCACCAACGACCTGACCTACGACCAGCGGATGCAACGCATCTGCCGGTCGTTGGCGGGGGCAGGCTACACGGTGGAGCTGATCGGGCGGGCACTCCCCCACTCGATCGTGCTGGAGGAACAACCGTACCGCCAAACCCGACTACAGTGCCGGTTTTCCAAGGGCTTTTTGTTTTATGCCGAATACAACCTGCGCCTGTGGGGGTACCTGATGCGCGTGCCCTGCGATGCGGTTTGCTCCGTTGATCTGGACACGCTGCCCGCCGGGTGTTTAGCCACCGTGCTGCGCCGTAAAAAGCGCATATTTGATGCGCATGAGTATTTCACCGAGGTGCCGGAGGTGACCCACCGCCCTGTGGTGCAGTTTTTTTGGGAAATGATGGCCCGAATGTGCCTGCCGTTTTACCGCCAGGCGTACACCGTGGGGCCTGCGCTGGCCGGGATTTTTGAAAAAAAATACGGAATCCGGTTCGGTGTGGTGCGGAATATGCCCGCCCTTTCTCCCCGCAATACCGTCACTTCAGAAAAACCGGTGATCCTTTACCAGGGCGCCCTCAACGAGAGCCGCGGCATCGAACAAACCCTGGAAGCCCTGCAGCAACTGGACGATGTCGAACTCTGGCTCGCCGGCGAAGGCGACCTGTCGGAAACGCTGCGCAAAAAAGCCGCCGAACTCGGCGTGCAAAACCGCGTGCGTTTCCTCGGCCGCGTCAAACCAGCCGACCTGAAGGCACTGACCAGGCAAGCCTGGATCGGTCTCAACGTACTGGAAAACAAAGGCTTGAGCTATTACTATTCCCTCGCCAACAAGTTTTTCGACTACGTCCAGGCCGGCGTACCCGTACTGACAATGGATTTCCCGGAATACCGGGCGCTGAACAGCCAACACGAAGTGGCGGTATTGCTGAGCACTTGTACGCCGGAAGCGATCGTGCACGCCATTCGGCATTTGCAGGAAAACCCCGAAACCTACGAGCGCTTGCAACAAGCGACCATAGATGCCCGCGAAGTGTGGCATTGGGAAAAAGAGGAGCAGATGCTGCTGGAATGCTGGCGGGCGTTACTGAATGACAAACAGGACCGTTGATTGGATCCGGAGCGTACTTTTTCAGGTTTTTGTTTTAAACCAAAATAAAGCAAAACAATCTGTCTGGAATTCAATCTACCTTTGTTGACCTTGCAGCCAACCTAATCTCCGCACATGGATTCAACGCTACTCCTTCTGTTCGGGGCCATCGCCCTTGTCGTACTCGTTTTGGCCGTGACACGCCGCCCCCAGATGCTGACCGGCGATACGGTGTCTGCCGAACTGTACAAAACCATCGCCGCTCAAAACGAGACACTTCGGGCAGAAATGACCGCCAAGGAGCAAGAAATCCGCGATTGCCACGCGCAAATCGCCGCGCGCGATCAATCCATTTTACATTTACAAGAGGGATTAAAAATACAGAAAACGGAAGCCGAGCTGCTGGGTAACCGTTTCAAAACCGAGTTTGAAAACCTCGCCAACCGGCTGCTGGAGGAAAAATCCCAACGTTTTTCGGAACAAAATGCTCAGCAACTAAAGCAAACACTGGCCCCTCTCCGGGAAAAAATTCTGGAGTTCGAGCAGAACATTGACCGCAAGTTCATGGAAGAAACGCGCGAAAAATCGAGCTTGAAAAAAGAAATCGAACAACTGCACGGCCTGAACCAGCAGCTCAGCCGCGATGCCAACAACCTCGCTTCCGCACTAAAAGGTCAAAGCAAGGTGCAGGGCGACTGGGGCGAAATCCAGCTCGAAGTGTTGCTGGAAAAAGCCGGCTTGCAAAAAGGAGCACATTTTCATACCCAAACGACCCTGCGCGACGACGATGGCGCCGCCAAACGCCCCGATTTCATCATTCAGCTGCCGGAAAACAAGCACCTGGTCGTGGATGCCAAGGTATCGCTCACGGCGTTCGAACGGTACTACAACGAAGACGACCCTACACTCCGGGAACAACACCTGCGCGCACACATCGGCAGTATCCGCAGCCACATCAACGACCTGAGCGGTAAAAACTACCAGATGCTCTACCAGATCAACACGCCGGATTACCTGCTGCTGTTCATCCCGCTGGAAGGCGCCCTCACGGTGGCTTCGCAGGCCGACCCCAAATTATTCACCGATGCTCTTGAGCGCAACATCGTGCTGGTCACTACCGGCAGTCTGATGGCCACGATGCGCACCGTAGCCCACATCTGGAAACAGGAAAAACAGAGCCGATCCGTACTCGAAATTGCCCGGCAAAGCGGCCTGCTGTACGACAAGTTTGTGAACTTCGTCGAAGACTTGCGCAGCATCGGCACCCGATTGGACAGCGCCCGAACCGCCTACGACGATGCCATGCTCAAACTCGTCAGCGGCGCCCGCCCGGGCGATACGCTCGTGGGGCGAGCAGAAAAAATTCGCGAACTCGGCGCCAAAGCCAGCAAGCGCCTGCCCGCAGAAATGATTGCGGAGGAGTCCGAAGGAGAGCACACCATCGAGTGACACGATTATTTCGATCCGGAGTCTGATTATCTCGATTGTCCAACCGCTTTTTCAGCAATCTGCCCGACTTTTCCTGCCAAGGCCTGACACTTGGCCTGTCATTTGGAACTGCACGAAAACAAAACGGCATTTTTGCCCATCCCACAAGGGTTCCTTACAAAACAATCTTTCATAATCTAATCACCATGCAATTACGCCTACTTGCGCTGCTCTGGCTGGCGCTGCTCGCCTATTCGGCATCTGCCCAGAAATACCTCGACATGATCCAAACCGGAACCTACACCCTCCGGGAAATCCAGCAAGAAGCCGAAGCCCACTTCGATATCGTCGGGCGGGAGCGCGGCAGCGGCTACAAGCAGTACAAGCGCTGGGAGTACGTCGCCCAAATGGAACTGGATACCGACGGCGTCAAAATATCCAATCAGGAACTGGCCCAACGCGCCCGGGACTACCGCCGCGCCGAGCGGCAGCGGCAAGCCGAATCAGGCGGCTTTGCGGGCGACTGGAAAGAACTCGGCCCCACCTACTGGAATGCCACCTCCTCCTGGAGCCCCGGTGTCGGACGGGTCACCTCCATCGGCATTGACGAAAACAACACCGAACACCTGATTGTCGGCAGCCCTACCGGCGGCGTTTGGAAAACTCTCGACGGCTGCGACACCTGGACGCCGCTCACCGACGATTTTTCTACCGTGGATGTATATGCCCTCGAAATAGCACCTTTTGACAGCGACATATACCTGTGGGGCAGTACATCGGGCAAGATTTTTCGATCCGTGAATGGAGGCGCAACCTGGACTGCAACCGGCAATGTGACCGGAAGCGGCCGTGTCAGCCGCATACAATTCCACCCAACCGAACCCAATGTGGTTTTTGCGGTGTCCGAAACCAATGGTTTGTTCCGCTCCACCAATGGCGGCGGCACCTGGGCTTCCGTCGCCGGAGTGAACGGTGTGCGCGGATACGACGTAGAATTTAAACCCGGCGACCCATCCACTATGTACTTTTCCGGCATCCGGGTGTACCGCTCCACCAATGGCGGCGCTTCCTTTTCTGAAATTCCGGGTTTTGCAACGGGAAACACCAATTACAAAATGATAGGAGTATCACCCGCCTTCCCAGACATGGTGTATGTGCTGGAATCCAACGGCGGCGTATTCGGCGGTTTTTACAAATCCACCAACAGCGGCACGTCGTTTACCAAACTGATTGACGGCAGCGCAATCAATTTTTTCGGGTACAGCGCTACCGGCGACGACGACCGCGGCCAGGCCCCGCGCGATATGGACGTGACCGTAAACCCCTTCGATGCCAACGAAGTACACATTGCCGGCATCCATACCTGGAAATCCACAAACGGCGGCTTCTCCTTTTCCCTCACCTCCCACTGGGTGCCCGGCACCGCTGCTTCCCTTGGAGTGGGTTACAACCACGCCGACATTGATATCCTGAAATTTGTCGGAAACACCCTGTACGTCGGCTCCGACGGCGGAATTTATACCAGCACAGACGGCGCCGCGACGTTTGTGGACCGAACCTCGGGCCTCGGTATTCGGGAATTTTACAAGATCGGTGTTTCCAAAACAGACCCTAATGTAGTCTCCGGTGGGTCGCAGGACAACGGTTCCAGCGTTATGCGTGGCGCCGATCGGGCATGGGTGGACTGGCTTGGCGCCGATGGGATGGAAACCTTCGTGGACTGGAACAACGCCAGTATTCTGTACGGCACTTCGCAATACGGTTCCATGTACCGGTCCACCACCCAAGGCAACTCCCGATCCACTATTCCCAAACCACCCGGCGCTAATGACGGCGCCTGGGTAACGCCCTTCGAACAAGATCCGCAGGTCCCCGCCACGATTTATGTCGCCTTCCGAGATGTCTGGAAAACCACCAACAGCGGGACGAATTGGGTCAAAATTTCAGGCTTTGGAAACAGCAGCAACCTGAGTCAAATGAAGTTGGCGCCCACCGACAACAAGCGGATCTACGTCGCACAAGGTTCCGCTTTAATGACTACCTCGGATGGCGGCAGCACCTGGACCAGCACATCCAAGGGATGGGATAACTTCCAGGTGAGCTACATTGCCGTGCACCCGCAAGACCCACAACGGGTACTGATCGTGACTCCCGCCGGCGTTTACCACTCCGCCAATGCCGGCAACAGCTGGGAAAACATCACCGGAAACCTGCCTTCGGGGACCAAGTATTGCGCTGCCTGGGAAAACACCGGCAAAAACGGCATCTATGTCGGCGCATTCGGTTCCATTTCCTACACCAACGACGACCTGGCCGGACAATGGGTGGGTTTCATGAACGGGCTGCCCAACGTACGGGTGTATGAACTGGAGATCAACTACATTTCCAATACCATTTTCGCCGGCACATACGGCCGGGGACTTTGGGAATCGCCCCTGTACACTCCCACACCGCCGCTGGCGCCGGTTGCAGCTTTTAGCGCCGACCAAAAACAGGGCTGCCAGAACCTGACTGTACAATTCAAAGACCAGTCCTCCAACAACCCAACAGCCTGGGAATGGACCTTTGAGGGCGGTACGCCCGCCACGTCAACCCTGCAAAACCCGACGGTGACGTTCAGCGGAAACGGGACCTTCAGTGTTCGGCTAAAAGTATCCAACATCACCGGCGAAAACACGACCGAAAGCCTCGGCTTCATCACCTTGGCCAACCCCGAAGCGCCCACAGTAGCCGATGCGGAAAGGTGCGGCCCGGGCGAGGTCACGTTCGACGCAACAGGACACCAGGGCCAGTATGTCAACTGGTTTGAATCCTTAACCGCAACCGACCCGCTGTTTACCGGCGATAATTTCACCGCAGCGATCTCCCAAACTACTACGTTTTACGCCACCGCAAACACGGATTACCTGCTCACACAACGCGTAGGACCGACGTCCAATACTATCGGCAACGGCGGCGACCATGCCGGAAATTATTTCCTGATACTGGATGCAGAAAAACCCTTTACCCTGAAATCGGCTACCGTGTATGCCGCAGGGGCAAAAGACCGCACGTTCCAGTTGCGGGATGCCAACGGCAATGTTTTACTGGAAAAAACGGTATTCGTGAACGATGGTGAGAGCCGCGTAACGCTGGACATGCCCATTCCTTCGGGAATAGACTTGCAACTCGGGTGCCCCAACGGGGTGAATCTATACCGCAACATTAGCGGGGTAAACTACCCTTACACCATCGGCGGCCTGGTGCAAATCAAGTCCTCTACTGCCGGCCCCGATTTTTATTGCTACCTGTACGACCTGGAAGTGGAAACCCTTGATTGGTGTGAAAGCACACGGACACCAGTGCTGGGAATTGTGAATATCTGCACCGGCGTGCGCCATATAGCTGCCCTGAATGGATTGTCCGTCAGCCCAAATCCAACCACCGGCAGTTTCGACGTGCAGCTCGATTTGAATACAGCTGCCACCATAGCGATTGCCATATTTGACGAAGCCGGAAAAAGCGTGTACCAGCAAGACCTCGGCAACCGGACAGCGGGATCACACGCGCAAACCATCGATCTTGGTCGCTTTCCGAACGGAAGCTACCTCGTCCGCGTAACGCTCGACGGCAATACCGTTACGCGAAAAGTGGTGGTGCAGCGGTAAGTCCACCACACGACAGAAATATGAGTCATCCCGAATTTTGAAAACAGTTGAATCGCCCTTTTTTCGAGATATCCGGCGCGTATTGGGCGGGATGTTTTTGCACCCAATGCCGGCGCATGTTTTTCCGATGTCCTTGTTTCCTTAAAAAATTGGGAGT
>JBGSKO010000185.1:0-6566 GCA_041741155.1 Saprospiraceae bacterium
ACTCCCAATTTTTTAAGGAAACAAGGACATCGGAAAAACATGCGCCGGCATTGGGTGCAAAAACATCCCGCCCAATACGCGCCGGATATCTCGAAAAAAGAGCGATTCAACTGTTTTCAAAATTCGGGATGACTCATGTTTTGTACTTTGGGCCTCTGTGAAACCCCTTGCGCTAAAAATGGAAAAAGCCCTCATCCAGCGTTGCGCGGATAGAGGGCCATCCCAAAAACCGATTACATCTTTTATGCTGCGTGCAAATTGTCGAAGGGAAAAACGTGTGGCAAAAGTAGGTGGAATTACTCGGGTTCCAATACCGATCGTTCGGTAATGTACTATTTGTGCAAACAAAAATCCGGCCGAAAATATAGTGCTACCGTTATTATCAATCCAAAAAACATCCGGCGATTATTTGATTTCCAAATCTTTTTCCAGTCCGTCAAAGCGGGTTAGCAGCGTTTCGTACTGTTCATCGAAGTGTGCTATTTGCTTTTCTTCGTTGGCGAGCAAGGCGTCCAAATCCACAAAATTGTCGGCGATACGGCTTTTTATGGTGCGGACGTACCCGGTGAGTTTGTCGCGCAGGGTTTGTTCCATGCGGTTGCGGCCCTGCTCGATTTCTGCAAAGTAGCCCCCGACAATTTTGCGCCGCTGCAAGCCCGCCGTGATGCCGGCAAACAACAACCCGACGCCGGTGAGCACGCCGCCGGTGATGTCGAATACGGCCGTATGGGTAACGGCGGCGAGGATAATACCGATGACAGCCACACCGCTCCCGGCGGCTATGTTGGGTGAAATACTGGTGTTTTCGGGAAACAGGCGGGTATCGGTGAAACTCTCCGCGCGAGACATGAACCGCCCGAACGCTTCCTGGAGGTCTTTGAGTACGGTGGCGCGTTTGTCCGAAATATCTTCAAAAATATAGGAATCACTCTTGACTACGGCGTTGGTGCTGGCCTTGATTTTCAGGTCAATCATTTTGGCCATTTGCTGTACGCTGTCGGCGAGGTCTACCACACCGTCGCTGAGTTTGGCCTTGAGTTCGGCATTCAGGTTGGTCTCGAGTTTTTTGGTCAGTTCGTCGAGCCAGTCCTTGATGGAGGCCTGTTTGCTAAAAATTCCAAGAAAAGAGCGGCGCAGCATAGCCGGAAACGAAAGGCCGTCGCCCAGTTCGTCGCCGATTTGCCTGGTGATGCGGTCGTAACCGTTCAGCAGGTTTTCGATGAGTACCTGGCTTTGGTGGTTGCTTTTGGCTTCCTGGTGGTCGAGCGTTTGCTGCACATCGGTGCGGAAGGCGCCGTCGGCGCGGAATTGCTCGGCGCGGGTATCAAGGTCCTGGCGGATGCGGGAGAGGATGCTGCGCGAGGTCGTCAGGTTGTTTTGCAGTTTCATGGCGGCGCCGCGCCCGCCGGTGACGTGGGTGCGGACGTAGTCCCGCACCGTGGAAAAACCACTTTCGTCAAACCGGCCTTCCAGCTCGGCCTTGGCGCTGGTAGCGAAAATGATCGGCTCCATCAGCCCGCGTTTTTGGGCAAAATCGTAGAGCCCGCGTTCGTTCACGGCGAGGTCGTCTGCCGGGAGCAGGTCTTTTTGCTGCAACACAAAAATGATCTTCTTGTGCCAGTCTGCATGGATGAATTCGAAAAAGTCCCAGGCCGATTGCCGGTATGGGTTTTTGGCTTCGAACACAAAAATCACCAGGTCGCTGGCGGGAATAAATCCTTCGGTAATTTCCTGGTGGCGCTCCACGATGGAGTTGGTACCAGGAGTATCTACGATGGCGATATCGCGCAGGATATCGGCAGGCAGGAAGATTTTTTTCAGGTAAGGGTTCACTACCACGGTTTGCGGCGGCTCCCCGTAGAGGATTTGCTGGATGGTGTCGGTCATAGGCTGGGGCGCCACGGCGCAAATATCCTGTTCCAGCAGGGCATTCACAAAACTGCTTTTGCCCGCCTTTACTTCGCCTACAATGACGAACATGTAGGGTTCGGACATGCGGTTGCGCAGCTCGCCCACCGTAGCCGTGAGCGCCTGATGGCCGATGGCTTGTGTCAGGGCGTGAAGGTCCTTGACCGCGTCCTCTACGCGGACGCGCAATGCCTGGGTACGTTGGTTGAGCATGAGCTGTGTTGATTTGATTGGTTGTATTAATTTCGATTGCAGGTGGTCAGTTGAGCTTTCGCACGATGAGTTCGCCCTGAAAAAGCCCGTGTTGAACCAGCAAATTGGCAAATTTATCTGCCTGCCGGGACGCTGCGGATTCTGTTTGGTACACATCGCCCACGCGGACGAGGTATCCGACACCATCATCAAGGCACGCTTTGGGCATGACATCACTTTCGATACCCTGTCGTTGTAGCGCAGTTGCGCGTTCCTCGGCAAGGGCTTTGTTTACAAACGTATTGTCCTGCAGGACCCAGCCTTGTTTTTTTCGAAACCTGGCGCAGGGGTCGCCGGCAGGTTCCTGTTCGTCTTCGTTGCCGGACAGGTTAATGGTGGAAACCGCATCCTGTGTTTTGCTGCCGGGTTTCGGTATCGCCGGCATTTCGGACGAGACTGGCTCGGGTGCATTTGCGGGCTCCGGGTATTGTTTGGGAATTCCGCGCGGATCGCTGGTTTGTTCGCCTTCGTATAAGTAGCCGTACTGGTCTTCGGGGTTTTCTTCGGAACGCTCCACGATGTCGCGCACATCATCGGCGCGGATGGTGAGTACGCGGTAACCGAGCGGGACAATAGCGAGGAGTGCCAATACAAACACCCATTTTTGCACGCTTTGGCCGGTCATATAGCGGTTAAATGCCCCGTCGGTGCTGCCGAGTGGGCGGCTGTAGGCATTCCAGAGCGCTTTTTTGACGGGGTCAAAAAGCAGGTAGCGCACGGGCCGTACAACTTTATTCAAGGTCTGGGTGAGTTCGTCCGGCAGGGTGGGGCGGTAGCGGCCCAGCACACTGACATTGCCCGATACGCTGCGGTACCAGTCCCGCTGGGTGACCCACTGTACCATACGCCGGTCTTTGCCGTAAATGCCAAGTCGCGAAGGTGTGGCCAACACGCGTACGGCTCCTTTATACGACACCAAAGCCAGTCCAAAGCCGTTGTACACGCACTGGCTTTTCAATTCCTGTAGGTAAACATCGGTCGGCGCGGGGAATACATCGTCGGACAGGGCGATCCATTGCTCGTCGGCGAAATAGCGTTTGAACTGCTCGATCGCGTAGATGTAGCGGTACTTCCGCCAGCCGCGCATACCGATGTACCATCCGAGAAAACCGGTCAGGCCCATACCCAGCACGAAACCGAGGTTGCCCGCCCATTGCAAGCTGATGAGCCACGGCAGGCGTAGGGCAAACGCTGCGGCGTAGGCCACGGCCGCCACAACGGCGCCAAAGGCCAGGCAGTCCCAGGTAAAATAGACTACGTTCAGGGAAAACTTGACCTCCTCGGATTTGTCCAGGGAAGATGCTTCGTAGGTGCAAACGAACGGGTTGCCGTCGTCCTTCCGAAACGATAACATACCGTCGGCTACCAGGCCGCCCGCGCTCACGTTGTCGAGCTCGGCGTGCATAGACTCCGGTCGGTACTCGTAGCGATACCGGTAAAATTCTTTCAGGTAGGGTAGAAAAGCCCGTTTGATATCGTCTTCGGTCAGCATTTATACCTTTTTGTTCATCTGGTACTCGACCTTGCGGGCGTCGTTTTGACGCTGACGGATGACCTCGATGTACGCCCGGGCTTTTTTGTTGCCATATTTTGTCCAGGATTTTTCAGCCCACTCCAGGGCAATATCGAGGTTGCCTTTCACCTCGGCCATAATGGCCATGTTGTAGGCGGCGCGTCCGGCGGCCTTCGGGTTGTCGGTGGCGAGGGCTTCTGTTTTTTTCCAGATATCGGCGGCGCGGTCCCAGTCGCCGGCTTGTGCATAGCGGGTAGCCTGCGCCATCTGGGTTTTGAATCCCTTGGCCTTGTGGTAGTATTGGCGATTGACCTGAATGAACACCGGCGCGATACGCATGCCGTATTCCTGCCCGACAATAAACGACACTTTGCGCGTGACGGACACCTGCGACGGCAAATTGGAGATCGCCGCGCGTTCAGTGGTGCCGGTGCCGGTGTTTTGTAAATACTCGTCGGTAACCACCTCGTCGAAAATAATCTTGGATTTAGGGTCGTAAAATCGCCAGCCCATGCGCACACCGGTACGCATATCGGACACATAGTCCACTTTGGTTGTTGTGGAGCCGTCTTTGTTTTTGTGTTTGGTTTCGCGGCGGCGTGCGGAGGAGGTGTTGTCCGAGTCGAACGACTCGATGCAGACCAAGGCGTCGGCGGCATAATCGGCGCAGATGCGTTCGACTTCGGCCCAGGGGAGGGGGGGGGGCAAACTTCCGCCGGCTTTGCTGCCGTCCATTTCGATGCCGGTGCTGATGACCCGGAAGCGCGGCGTGCGTTGCAGGGCGTCGGTGAGCCCGTGGACCGCTTCGGCGCGGCTTTGCCGGTCTTGTCCGATGGCCTCGCCGGTGAATAATCCCTCGAGCGTATTCAGCCAGCCGTTTGAGGGTTTGCTGCGGTCCACCACGGCTACCTTGGCGATGTGGTCGGGCACCTTGAACTGGGCCGGTTGCAGCACGGTGAGGGAGGTGGATTTCATGCAGCCGGAGAGGAGGGCTACGGCAAGGAGGGGCAGGAGGAGGTGGATTCGGTACAGCATATTGTTTCGGTTGTGTGTCGGGATGGACGTCGGGGAGCAGGGCGAAGGTCGCAAAAGTTGATTGCCTTATGTTTTAAAAAACCTTCCAATAGGCTTCATCCAGCGGCACATCACAGTCGCCGATCCGGGGAGTATCGGCTTTTTCATAAAATTCGGTATCTATCCAGCGTTCGCCCTCCCGTTCCAAAATACGGATGTGCTGCTCTTTTTGTGAAACGAAGACAATTTGGCGCAGGGTGGGGATTTTTTTATAGCAACGGGTCTTGACTGTTTTATCCAGGTATTCGGTAGAGTCTGACAGGATTTCGATCACCACCGACGGGTTCAGAGTGGCTTTCATGTTTTTCGTTGCCTGGTAGAATTTGTGTTCGCCGCACACGATGAGCAGGTCGGGGTAAAACACGTTCTGGCATTCCGGAACGAAGAGCATACGGTCGCCCGGATAAACCTTACAGTCTTTATGCCGGAGGCAGTTGCCGAGTAAGACGTCGAGGTTGTGGACAATGGTGGCATGCTCCTCTGAGGTGTACGCCATTGCCTCGATTTTTCCGCCTACGAACTCATTCCGTCCTTCGGCCTGGGCCTCAAAGGCAAAGTAATCGGCGAGGGTAACAGGCTTGGCCGTGTTTTCGACAGGTTGCGCTTTTGCTGTCATGGGTATGATTTGTGTGCGTTCCTTTAGTGCAAAAGTAACGTCTTCCCTGTAAAACACGCGCTTACTCTAGTATTTCGTAGGCGCCCATCTGACGAACCATTACCTGTGGAATGCCCTGTGCATTTCGGCCGATCATCGGTTTGAACCGCGCATTGAAAACAATCTCTTCGCCGGTATAGGAACGCCGCGCATGTACCACCTGCTGGTTTGCTTCATCGGTACCTTTTACCAGGACCATGAATTCCGCATTGGAATCTTGTAATTCCTGCTGACTTAATCCCCACAACGGGCTTTTGTCATTGATGGCGTGTACCACCGTCCAGGAAAGTGAAAAAAAGGAAATCCTGGAAATTTCAAGGGGTATATCAAAAAAGCGCCGGGTGAGATTTCCGTTTTCGTCGGGTTGGTTCATGGCGACATAAATCAGGACCTCCGTTTCGATCAACTCGCTTTTCCGGGCATTGCCCATGCGCAACATCAAGCCTTTTCCGTCGCGGTATGGCGCCACCAGGAGGTTGGCGCTGAACACGATTTTTGCCGAGGGGCGCGAAAAACGGCCGTAAAGCAAACCCGAAATCAGCGCAAAGACCAGCACACCGGCGAACGACTCCAGCGCTGCTACAGCATTGGCGCCCCAACCAATGGGACTGATATGTCCGTACCCGACGGTGGACAGGGTTTGAGTGCTAAAGAAAAAGGCCGAAAGGAAGTTTTGATAAAAACTGCCGGGCTGAACCCCGTCCAGTTGCTCCAAACCGATCAACAGATAGATGGTTGAAAAAAGCAAATTCAGGAAAACGTAACTCAGAAAAACCAGGCTGATAAAACGTTTCCAGGACATTGTTACCAGCTGGAAATAGGTGTTGTCCCAACGGCTCAGGGGCTGCCGCTCGACATTAAACGAGCCGTCCGGGTTCATCATGCGCCCGGTAGTGGTGAGGTGTTTGCCAAAACCCAGTTCCTGATCAATCGGACGGGTAAAAATGGTGCGTGGGATTTTAACCATTGGGTGCTTGCTGAGGTTTTAGCGTATTCTTTTGTGCAAATGTAACGACTTCCACAAAAAAAGCCGGCCAGGATTCCTCCCGGCCGGCTTCGTATTTTTAAAAATAAAAGTCGTAAAATTAGCTGCGTCCGCCGCCGCCGCCGCGACGATCACCGCCGCCACCGCCGCCACGACGATCACCGCCACCACCACCGCGA
>JBGSKO010000186.1:0-21832 GCA_041741155.1 Saprospiraceae bacterium
AAAACCTCAATTCTCCGAAGCAGAACCGAGACCAAATCCGTTAAGGCCGATATGTCGTTGGATTGTTCCATAAATCTAACACCCAAAATGTTCACTAAAACAACATCAAATAGAACTGGGTTGTATGCCTAAGTTTTTACATCAAATTATCATCACCTTGGTATTTTTGAATAAACAGGGTGGATATTCTACAGTTTGTTGAATACTTATATGGCATAAATTCAGTACTATTTACTTTAAAGTAATATGTATCCTCTTCATCAACTACATTATAAAAATCGGATAAAGCAAATTCAATATTGTTAGATAGAATTGAATCTCCAGGGTTTAATTTAATCACGTTGTGATGTACAAATTGTAAATATTTACTCTTAACAGCAAATTTATACCAATTTTGTTCATTTTTTTTCTTATATTCAATAGTTATATTCCCACCATAATCTATATTATATTTTGAATGAAATCTAATTGGATATAAATTTATTGTTGTATCGCCAGAATTTATTATTTGAATATATAAAAAAACAGGGTCTAATGGACCAACGGTATCATGTTTAAATTTTAATTCAACATCAATACTGATTGTAGGCTGCTGTGCAACAGCTCGTAATGGGATTATTAACGCAAACAAAACAAATAGTCTCATAATTTACAAATTTAAAAACCTGGGCTTTGAATTCTATATCTAATTATATTTTGATGTCGAGGAATTAATTGTTGGTTACCCCCCATCATTTCCTTTGGGTAAGGGGTCATTATACCCATTGTTGGACCACATGGCCCACCTCCGACACATCACTCTGGAATTGCCATACCTGCTACGCAACACAATACCCTGCACAATAAGCAAGAAAAAGCAGCCAGTACGGCATTTACGCCACGCCAAGGAGAGCGGGCTGTGGCATCGAATTGGTAAACTAAGGGAGTAACACTAATAATTGAAGCGTACGATTAAAGTTTGGCTTGTGATGTTTGTCGTCATTGGGTTGGCCAAAGAAGGACATTTTTAGGGGCAACTCAAAAGTCAGGAAACAAAGTAACACCGTAGGGCCGATACCACAAATTTGTACTTGTTAAATCTCGAAAACTTAAATTTAAGGTTGCGAAAAGCTCGACAATTCAACAGCAGTTCCGTTTGTACGGCGCCCACTGATATCGCAAGGCACAACACGTATTGACTTATCTTCGGTTGACCAGCCAAAAGGAGGGTCTGCGTAACGTCTGTGCTATTTGTCTGTGTAACGTCTGTGTGAACTAACTTTTGCTTTCAGGTTTCAGAAAACAAAAACATGCCGCCTTCACCGCCCCGCTATTTTCGCAGGTACGGGCTGCTAATCCGGGCGCCGATGTCGGTCAGTGGGAAACTGGCCTCGTGCAATATTTCGCTACGCCGTATTTTGCAGCACCTTTGTTTAAAATTTCACCCGCACATGAAAAAAACGGTTTACCTCTTCTTGCTCGCCTGTGTACTCGCCGGCGGTGTTTCCGCCCAGTTGCCCCACCTGATTTTTCACGCAGAACTGGTTGGGTCGGAGCAAATACCCGCCGTAAGCACCGATGCCCGGGGATTGATCACCCTGATATACAGTCCAGACCGCTCAAAAGTGACGGTGACCGGCCTGCTGGTAGGCATGGAAGGTGCCGTCAACAGCATCACGCTGCACATCGGAAAAACCGGCGAAGCGGGTGCGGCCATCGTCAACCTCATGCCGGTACTGAACGGCCCGCGTTTGTACGGCGAGGTAGATGTGCCGCCGGCGCTTTTGCAAAACCTGTTGCCGGACCGCGCTTACGCCAGTGTCGGTACGACTGCTCACCCCGGCGGTGAAATACGCGGACAGTTTATCTGTGAAACGGACCTCGACTACCGGGCTATCCTTCAGGGTTCTGAAGTAGTCCCGTCCAGCAATTCGAATGCCTTTGGTTTTGGCGGCTTACATTTCCCAACAGGTTCCGATGATCTGGTGTATGGCTTTCTTGTGGATGGCTTGAGCAGCCCGATCACAACAGCGGAATTGTACTTAGGCAAGCCGGGCGAAAACGGCACGCCGGTGTATGAATTTACCAGCATTTTTCAGAATTTCATTCTGGGAATTGCAGAGATGGATGAACTGCCGGCCAACTTTTTACGCGATGCCCGGGAGGGTAAATATTATGTGTTGGTTAAAACGGCCAATTTCCCGGATGGAGAGATCCGGGGGCAGGTCGGTTTTTTGGGGTATTTCACCTCGTTCGCGCCTGTCAATGTTAGTCAGGTGGTTCCAATCGCGTCATCTACCGGATTCGGATTCAGCCACAACATACTCAACCAAACCCTCGACAGCTTGACTTCCACGGTGTACACCAGCACTATCAGTCCGGTCGCTGTGGAAATCAGGATGGGAACCCCGGGCGCAAATGGGCCATTGCTGGAAACGCTGGAGCCGGCTGGTTTGCCAGGTTTGTACCGAAAAACCTACCCCCTGGATTCCGACCGCATGACTGCCCTGGTGGAAGGGCGTTTGTATGTGAATGTGCCGACGGACGCCCTGCCCGACGGAGAAATTCGCGGACAACTGAAAAACACCCTCCGGAAAGCATATTCCTTTGACCTCTGCGGCGACCAGGTAGTGCCGCAGGTGAACACCAACGGTATCGGCGTGGCCATGGCTTCGGTGGATCAGGCGGATTGTTACCTGAACTACAAAGTTATTTATGACCGGATGAGCGGCGATCTCGTTGACGCTTATGTTTGCCAGGCCAACCCCGGTATGAACGGCGCCGCTTTGTACCCCTTGCAGCCCATGAAGCCGCTGATACCCGGAGCCACTGCAATTGAAGCGACGCATGGCGTAAGCATTGAACAGGGAGAAATGTATATGATCCTGCGCACTGCGGATCATCCGGACGGGGAAATTCGCGGACAAATTCGTCGCGGGTACTCCTGCCCGGATGTTTCAGGGGTGAAAAACCTTGGGCAAATTCGCGACATCGCGGTATCGCCATCGCCGTTTACCGACCGCCTGAACGTCCAATTCACCAGCGACCGCAGTTTCCAGGGCCGGTTGATCCTGCACGATATGTTGGGCGCCCCGGCAGTAGTTCGAACGGTAGATATTATCGCGGGGAATCAAACCTTGAACTTCCCGGCGGCTGGGTTGCTGCCCGGCGTTTATACGTTGAATTTGGAAATTCCCGGCGAGGGCCGGAGCGTGTTGTTGAAACGCGTGATCCGGCATTAGAGCCGCGTTAGACCTTCCAGGTTTGACAAACTTGGAAGGTCTCGTTTCTTGGCGGCTTCAATGAATAACAATCCGAACCTGCGCGATCCCCTGCCGCGATTGAACGCTCAGCACATATACGCCGGCCGGCAAACCGCTCCGCTCGATGCGGACGCTCGATTCCCCGGTTTGGGCGCCTGACCCAACAACTTGCCCGGTCATATCGCTCAATCGGAGTGAAACGGGTCCCTGATTTTCCCAACCAAAGAAAATGTCGAAGTAATCCCGGGCCGGGTTTGGCATCACAAACACTTGTGGTGCCGCTTCCGGATTGTGCGTTCCGGTGATCCCTGTTGGCACACAAACAGTAGGCGCAAGCAGCGCGTTCGAGCGGTGGTATTTTTGATTTACAACATTGTAGATCGTGTCAAGGCAACCTTCCGGTGCGGTCAGTTTGGAATAATGGATGCGGATGAGATCACTCGGCAAGACGTTTTTTTTCAAGCCATTTTCCGTTGTACTCAGCGCCTGTATTTTATTTTGACTGTTGAACTCCCATTTTCCGTCAAAGGTCGCATCCAGGTTCTCGATACTGGCAATATCCAGTCCCTTCACGCTGAATTCAAAGCCATACAGTTTGCTGAACGGATTGACGATCTGAACATCAAAGGTTTTTTGCACCGTATCCAGATTGCCCGGCAGCAAGTACACGAAGTCGTTCGGATTGTCGGCGCCGCCTGGAAACTGGCAGGTATAGCGAACGCCCCAATACGGTACCTCGTCGGCGTGCAGTACGCACTCTTGCAGGAGTGCGGCATCATACACATCCAGATTGCCGTCGGCGTCCAGATCGAAGCAGGAAGTAGCCGCACCGGAGCCATTCAGGCTGGTGGCGAGATATTGTTCGATGTCACTCATTTCCCGGAGGGTATCCAGGTCCCAGTCGCCGTGCAGCAGCGCTCCGCCGCATTCACCCGAGCAGTCGGGTTGAGCAGGCCCGAACACTTCTCCGAAACAGTCGGTGTACATCGGGCAGTCGTTCTTTTCCTCTATTTCCGGGTTTCCATCGGAATCAAATTTCAGTCTGAAACAGGCTTGTGCCCAATTGTTGTCGTAGCGGGCTTCCGGGCGTCCGGTTTTATCGGGCGATTTATCCCAGTTGACGCGCACGACCAGCGTGTAGAATCCGGCCGGCAAGTCGGTGAGGTCTATCCACTGACAGTCGAGGGTGCTCTCGTAGGCATCCCCGCAATTCGCGGAAATGCCCATATTGCCACAGCTGTATTTGCTTATTCCGGCGATGGCGCATTCCTGATCGAATATGCAAAATCCGTTTTTAAAACCGATTGGCAGCAACACGCCGTTCTGATCAAAAAGGATATACTCGGCATATCCGCGGTAGTGCCAATGGTGGTGGCAGGGGTCCCACACGAACTGATCGGAAGGCGTATCCGGGGTGGGCGGCGGCGTGCCGACGTAAAAATCGGCTACCCCGATATTTTTGATTGCTGTTGTAAATCGCAAAACGAACCGCACCCCAAAGCCATTTACACAGCCTTCGGCCACATGACAGGGGTCGTTGGAAACCAGTTTGTCGGGTTGCAAGCTGTTGCGCAGTACATCTTCCAGCACGACGAGATCGGGCAGGTCGGTGCAATCGGGGTCACCGGGGTAGATGCAGGTGTCGCTCACGCTGGCTAAGGGCTGGTAGTTGCAGGCTAAAGAGTCGGTGCAGCCGATGACCGGCCCGATGTATTCGAGCGAGAAGCCGATGGGTTTCCCGTTACAATTGCCGCCGGCATAACCAATTCGGATAAAATATTCGGTTCCGGCGGCTAAGTATAGATCGGCCTGGGCGCCGTTCGGATTGGCGGAGCAGCCGCCGGCAGCGTAAAAACTGGCACCGACCTGGTTGTTGGTTACGGCTATTCCCTCACAAAGGTCATACACCCATATCTTGGTGGGGCAATTCAACTGGGCATTGCAGGTGCTGATTCGATAGGTGCCGGTGTCCTGCGGTGTAAAGCTGTACCATATCTCAAATCCGTTTATCGTGGAATGGTTGCCCAAGCCAATGGGCAAAGGATTGGTGCAAAACCCACCGGGAGGGCAACCGAACGTCCATTTTTTACTAAAACCGTAGTTATCGCCATTGTATTCATAAAACAGTTGGTTGTCCAGAAAGAGTTTGAAGTGGCCGTCCGGCTCCATGCCGTCGCCGTTTGCATCTAAAATGGTAAATACCACACAGATACCTTGCGTAATGCAGTACTCAAAAACTTGTGGGTCGGCGCCGGAAGGCTTTCCTTGTGCAAACACAAATCCGGAATTCAGGTCGGTAAATTTCCAGGAAACCTCCTCCCAGTATACGTCCGGGTCTATTTCCAGGCGAACAGTTGTTTCGAAGGACTGGCATTGCGCCCAAAGGGCATTGGCTGCCGATACGAACATTAAAGCAAGAAGTAGAATACGCGCCATGATGGTCTGAATTAGTCTTAAATCCTGTGCGAAGATGACAATTTTAATCAAGACCCCGCAAGCAGGCTTCACGTGCCAGGAGGGTTCAGCACAGGAATTTTTCGCTGAAAACAACGGCTTCAACCTGTTTTTTTATTCTGCAGAACGACCAATGAACAGCTATCTCTATTTAAATTTCGAGTACGCATCTGTTGATTATTGGGGCAGGAAGCAGCTGATTATTGATTAATTGTATCTTGCCCGCTGCTTAGAGTATGTTGGGGATTTTTTCACCTCCGGCAGAAAACTCCCAACACACTCTTAACCAAGCAACAGTTTTTAACTAAGAACTTTCAAAACAAATCTGCGCTATGATTAAACGGTTTACACGCTATACTACCATCCTGATTAGTTTTCTGTTTTGTCATGCTGGTCCTGCTTCCGCCCAGGAACTTTCTGACCCGCTGGAAATCCAGGAAATAGCTCAGGATGCAACTGCACTGGGCCACGCCGCATGTATTTTAAAAAAAACCGTAAACTGCACGGACCAGACCGTATCCCTTCAGGCTTTTCAAAGATTTAGCATCCTCGGTGTGGAGAACCCAATTGTGGTGGATTGGAGTACCGGCCAAAACGCCCACTTCATCGTTGTGAATCAACCCGGGTATTACTCCTTCGATGACTCCCCTTTTACCTGCGATCACCACCAGAATTTTGTTACAATAAACCCTTTTTTTACAGGGGACCTTGCAATCATTGCCCCACCCGCTTTCTGTCCGGAATTCCTATCCGCTGAGTTGACCGTTACGACGGACGGTTATGTTTTTAATAGTTTTCAATGGACTCCCAATATTTCAAACCAAATAACGCCTGCCACGATCTATGGGCCGGGGATATATTCCCTTCAGGCGGTCGATCAAGAGGGCTGCCCCTTTAATGCTACCATTACGGTGTTCCCGTCCCCACCTATTTTACCGATCCTTACTGCTCCCCAAATTATGTGTTCGGAAAATGACACCGCCTCCATTTCCATAACCCCTTCATTTTCCTCGTACCTGTGGTCGGATGGCCAGACCACAAATCCGGCGGTGGTGTACGAGCCTGGGATTTATGATGTAATCGTCACCAATATGTTTGGATGCACAGGTTCGGGACTTATCGGTATTCAAAACGGCGATGCAGACGGTTTAAACATTTTAACCAACAAGGATAAATTGTGCCCGGGCGACTCCACAAAGCTAACATTAAACGGCCCGTATATCAAATACGACTGGTCGAACGGCGTGTCGGGATTTAGCATACAAGTAAGCAGCCCCGGAACATACACGGTCACAGTTACCAATACAAATGGTTGCATAGGCATAGATTCTATTCCAATATTCCCTATTCCGACACCCATAATCAATGTGGAAACCCCGCCTTTCTGTGTCGGCGACAGTGCCACGCTTTCAGTTTCGAGTGGTTCCTTTAACAGCTATCTCTGGTCAACCGGAGACTCCACGAAAACAATAACCGTCATGAGCCCCGGGGCTTATGCGGTAACCGTAACGTCAGATACCTTATGCCCTGCTGTGGACACCTCGATACTAACACTTTTTATCCCACCAAACGCAACCATTGAAGCGCCGCCTCCATTGGATTGTGTCAGTAACCTGGTTGTTCTGGACGCATCGAATTCCGCCGACAGCACGTATATCGGGATAAACTGGACAACTGTTGGCGGTAATATCATCGGCGGACAGGGGACGCTCCAGTTATCCGTAAATGCGCCGGGCGATTATATACTGGAGTTGTACGACTCTACGACCACTTGCACGGCATACGATACCGTGACGGTGATCTCCATTCAGGCCCTGCCTCCCGCGACTGCCGGGCCGGATGAGTTGGTGAATTGTGCCATAACTTCCGTCAATGTCGGCCCCGTTTCGGATCCGGGTATTCCGAACCTTATGTACGCCTGGACTACTCCAAATGGCAATATTGTTGCCGGTCAATCGTCCTGGACCGCAGAAGTCAATGCGCCGGGTATCTACATCGTAGCAGTGACGGATACCTCCAATAACTGTATCTCATTTGATACGGTCGTGGTTTCTCAGGATATTAGCCTTCCAACGCCGCTGATCGCCACGCCGGACTCCATCACCTGTATCGTGAACTCCGTGGTATTGGATGGCTCCGGCAGTATGGGCAATAACCTGAGCTATTCCTGGTCAACCCAGAACGGAAGCATCCTCTCCGGCGCCAATTCCTCCATGGCGACCGTCAGCCAGGCAGGAATCTACTCGTTGCTGATTACCGATCAAGGCAACGGTTGTACGGCAATTGCTTCGATCGAGGTCATTCAGGATGCCGACATCCCGCTGGCCAACGCCGCGCTTCCCGATACGCTGAATTGTCTGGTAACCCAGATAAATCTGAACGGCGCCGGCACCACAACCGGGAACAACATCAGCTACAACTGGACCACGGCAACTGGAAATATTGTATCCGGGGCAACGACGCTTACGCCTACCGTGAATCAGCCAGGGAATTACCTTCTGACTGTTGAAAACAACTCCAATAATTGCACGTCCACCTTTAATGTTTTAGTGCCGCAAAACATTCAGGCGCCCGTGGCAGATGCCGGCCCGGCACTTACGCTAAATTGCAACGCCCCGAGCCTCCAACTGAACGGCACCAATTCAAGTGCGGGGGCATTCATGACCTACTTGTGGACCACGGCAACTGGTAATATTGTTTCGGGAGCGGCGAATACGATGCCGACCATTGACCAGGTTGGTACATATATGCTGCTGGTTACCAATACGAATAACGGATGCACGGCCACGGCTACTACCACAGTACTGGAAGATATAGCGGCTCCGATCGTGCAAATAACTGCGCCCGATCAACTCAATTGCATATCAACCAGTATAATCATAGACGGAAGCAATTCGAGCCAGGGCACGCCTTTCCAGTTGTCCTGGTCAGGTCCGCAAGGCGGAATTGTGGCCGGAGCCTCCACCCTCCAGCCCACCGTGAACCTTCCGGGTGCCTACACGCTCATAATTTCAAACCCGCAAAATGGTTGTGTTGATTCAATGGCGGTGCAGGTTGTGCAGGACATTACGCCGCCCACTCCGGATGCCGGCCCGGACGACCTGATCAATTGCAATACGCCTTCCATTGCAATAGGAAGCACCATTAACCCTTCCGGGCCGAATTTCACCCTGTTGTGGACGACCACGGACGGAAATATTGTTTCAGGCGCCGGATCCAATACGCCAACAGTTGATCAGGCAGGTACCTACGCCCTGCTCATCACCAATACGGATAACGGCTGCACCGCCACAGACGAAGCCATCGTTACCGAAGATTTTCTCCAGCCAAGTGCCGATGCCGGTCCGGGCTTCCAGCTGAATTGCCAGCAAACCAGCTATGTACTGCAAGCCGCGGCCGGGCAGGGCGTCAACCTGGCCTTTCAATGGACAACACCGAACGGAAATATCGTCTCCGGCGCCGGTGCACTCAACCCGACAGTAAATGCAGCAGGCGTTTACGAACTCGTAGTTACCAATCAGGATAACGGCTGTACGAATACCGCTTCAGTGACGATCACTCAAAGTGCGGATGTGCCTGTCGCCTCTGCCGGCTTGCCTCAAACGCTGACCTGCGCGATTCCACAGCTTCAGTTGAACGGCCAGGGCTCGAGCGCCGGCGCCGGAATTACCTATAACTGGACGACATCGAACGGGACCATTGTAAGCGGGAATACTACGCAGAACCCGCTTGTAAGTGCCCCGGGTACCTACACGTTACAGGTGTTTGATTCTAATAATAATTGTACCGCCATTGCGAGTGTGCTAATCAATCAGAATATAGAAGAACCTGTTATCAACGCCGGACCGGACAATACTCTTACCTGCACTGTTCTTAACCTGCCACTGCAGGCGCAGGTGCTCAGCTCCAGCAGCAATATGCTTCAATACAGCTGGAGCACACCGAACGGGACGATCCTGTCGGGAGCCGGTACAGGCACGCCCCTCATCGGCAGTACAGGCACGTATGCACTCTTGGTCACCGATCTAAGCAATGGTTGTACCGCTACGGATCAATTGACTATTGCAAATGATGTAGCCACGCCAATTGCGCAAATTGCGCCGCCACAGACACTTACCTGCAGCCTGACCAATACTCCACTAAATGGCGCCACCTCGAGCACAGGAGCGAACTTTACCTTCCTGTGGAGCACGTTGAACGGCAATTTTGTGGGACAGCCTAATAGCCTGCAACCCACCGTAGATGCCCCCGGCACCTATACACTGCTGATTACCAACACCATGAACGGTTGCACGCAAACGGCTTCGGTCGTTGTCCCGGAAGATGTCGCGCTCCCGGTAGCGGAAGCCGGCCAAACCGTTGTCCTGACCTGCAGCAACCCAACCCTGGCCCTGAACGCTTCCGGCACAAGCGGCGGACCGAATTTCCAGTATTTATGGACTACGGCAAATGGTAAAATTGATAACGGCCATACCGGATTGACGCCAACCGTATCGCTGCCCGGAACGTACGTATTACTGGTAACAAACAATTCCAACGGGTGTACCGCAACGGATAATGTTCAGGTTGCCATGGATATGCAACTGCCGGTGCTTTCCAGCGCCAACCCCGGTTTGATTACCTGTATTGTAAACAACGTGACCCTGCAAGCTACAGCGATGAATGCCGGAAATACCCCGCTGTACCAATGGAACACCCTGAATGGGAATATTGTGTCCGGGCAATCCACTTTAAGCCCAACTGTAAATTCGGCAGGTGTCTATACCCTGTTGGTTACGAATACGACAAACGGGTGTACCCGCTCCATCGTGATGACCGTTCAGGCGGATGTAACGCAGCCGAGCGTCAGCATCAGCAATCCTGGCCTTCTGACCTGTAGCGTCGCACAGCTCGCATTGAATGCAAGCCCGTCCGCAGGCACGTCCCTGCAATGGACTACCCCGAACGGGAACATTCTGAGCGGCGGCACGTCAGTCAGCCCGGTCGTAAATGCGCCCGGAACGTATAACCTGCTGGTGACGAATAATACCAATGGATGTACGACCTCGGGCAGTGTGCAGGTACTGGAAGAACAAAACATACCTACGGGTTTTGATTTTGCGCTGACGCCGCCAAACTGCCTCGGCGAATTGGGTATTGTAAACTTCGGTTCGGTGCAGGGTGGCATTGGCCCTTACTTGTATTCTGCTGATGCAGGACAGCATTTTCAAACCCTGGCATCTTTTGAAAATTTGAAGCCAGGCGATTACACCCTGATCATTCAGGATGCCAATGGTTGTGAAGTGGAGACCTCCTTGAACGTTCCGGAGCCTCCGAAGCCGGGTGTCAATTTGCCCCCGGTGTTTACGATTCAACTGGGCGAAAGTCAACTATTGGAACCGATATTGCCCGCAAACTTTCCGATCAGTGCCATAGACTCGGTAGTTTGGAATCCATTAACCGACTTAAGTTTCTCCGGGACTTCTATCCAGGCGCAACTAACGCCGACAGCCACCCCCTTGAAACATACGAAATATACGCTCACACTTTATACCGCGGAAGGCTGTAGCACAAGTGCAAGTACGCAAATATGGGTAAAAGCAAATCTGGATATTTATGCGCCCAACGTGATCAAACCGGACGACCCTCAGAACCCGCAAAATGCGTATTTCACCTTGTTCACCACCAAAACAGGTGTTGACAAGATCATCCAGCTACAGGTTTACGACCGCTGGGGAACTCTGATATGGGCAAAGCAGAACTTCCAGCCCAACGACCCGACCGAAGGCTGGGATGGCTCGTACCAGGGTGAAGCGCTCAACCCCGGCGTATTTGTCTGGTGGGCTGAAGTATTGTTGATCAATGGGCAGAAAATATTGCTGGAGGGGGGTGTCACTATAGTGCGATGAGGCCTTCGATTGGGTTTTCACACAGACGTTACACAGACAAATAGCACAGACATACGCAGACAATTGCCAGGAGGGTCCGTGTATGTCTGTGCTATTTGTCTGTGTACCGTCTGTGCAACGTGGCAGTCTGACGCAGTGGATTGATGATACGGTTGCCCAAAGTTGGCACTACCAAGGGTCTGCCAAGCGAGGCGTGTAAAATAGTTTGCCCGGGTTCAAAAGTTCCCTTTTGACCCAGGCAAGAATAACTCGAAGCGTGTTTGGATCGTAGTGATGAAGCAAGGGCAAGTACTACGATTCAAACACGCTCTAAAACAACTTCTTATCTTATAATTTTACAACGGGCTCGGTTCTGGTGCCGGTTTCAGTTTGAATCTGTAGGTAATACAAACCAGGCAGCCAAACGCCGGTGTCTATCCTG
Source organism: Saprospiraceae bacterium (assembly GCA_041741155.1). Taxonomy (GTDB): domain Bacteria; phylum Bacteroidota; class Bacteroidia; order Chitinophagales; family Saprospiraceae; genus M3007. The sequence continues at coordinate 12,006 of JBGSKO010000186.1, forward strand.
TGTGAAGTGGTAGCGGCATCGGAATACGTCGTTTCAAATTGAACGCGCCCGGCCAGGTCGAGTACCCGAATCGTGACAGGGCCTAATTCAGCGTTTGCTATGTTGAGGTCCAGGTGGTCCGTAAAAGGATTGGGGGAGAGGGCAAACTTCATAGTTTCCGGGTCACTACTATCTGAATTTTGATCCGCAGCGTGTTTGGCGTTGGCGCTTAGGGGGCAGACAGTAGAATTATTGGAGGAGGCATAAAATTCCACGCCTTCTGCAATAACAGCCTTCAATGGGAGCACATTGGGCTGTACGAGCATTCCTGTTGTGCTTAGGGTCATCTTGGTTTCCGCAAGCTCCCACGGCACGTTTACACTTGTTCGGTATTTAACCTTGATCGTTACAGCCTCTGTACCAAGAACTATAGGTAGTATTGATCCTCCTACATCGAAAGCTTCATACTTCCATCTTTCCCTAGGAGACGCCAAGGGACGGAAGGTATAATGGATTTTGTTGTCTTGGGAGCCAACCAATAAAAACTCAAAAAAATCACTATTGTCTAATTGGATGAAAGCATGAAAGACATCATTCATTTCGTCTATGTTTTGAATATCGGGCACTTTGTAAACACAAATAATAAAGTTGGATTGTGGCACCAGTATGTCGGCAGAGGAAAATCTAGTTTGATTATTAGGTGCATTAGCTCCGTCCAGGAATACGACTTCATCTATAATAACCGTAGGCGTGTAAAATTCTTTTAATGCCGTCCCCCCAAACGCTCCGACAGAACAGGATGAGGCTTGAATACGAACCTGGTAATGGGTTCCGGGTGACAATGCCGTATAGCTCCTTGAGTTTGCTTGCGTAACGACCAAATCTTCAACGAGACCTGAATTCAGGTTCCTGAGTTCTACACGATACCAGGCTCCGGATGCTACATTTTCCCAGGCGGCATACGCCGACAACGGCTGGATGTTCGTGACGGTTATCCAGGATGGCGGCGCCAATGGCGTACAGGGTCCTCCTTGAGCCAGAAGAGATGATGTTAAAACAAAAGCTATGCTAACAAGAATCATCCATTTTTTTACAAGTGCAGACATATTTTTTTGCTTAAAGTGAAAACATGAATTTATTAAAACCTCAAAGTCACGTGGAATTGAGCGTGGCAATTTTTTTAAAAAGAATCCGCTTCGTACGCTACAATTTACAAAAATTTTCAAGCGAACACCGGACATTTGTCCCATGTTGAATCGAAAGTTATTAGAGATTTTAAAGCGTCTGGATACTGCTGAAACCAAGCAACTTCGACTTTTTTTACAATCTCCATATTTCACGTACGGACTTAGCAATCAAGATATTATACTTATTTTTGAGTACATTATCCGTTACAGAGCGGATGAACACGCTCCCGAGCTGGACAAGAAACGAGTTAGTGCCAAACTTTTTCCAGACAAAGCGTATAATGAAAAAGAAAAAAGTCCCATCGACACCCTGACTACAGACTTGCTGCGCCTAACCAAAAGATTCCTTTTCATCCAGTCGGCAGAGAACGACACCTCGGAACCGATGAAGGAACTTCCCGTGGCACGGTTTTATCGAAAATTTGGATTGACGGAGCGCTTCAGAAAAAGTGTGCAGCAAATGCGAAATGTGCTGGACGCCGCGCCTTTTCAAGATGAAGCCTATTTCCTGGATCGCTATTACGTAGAAGCAGAGGTATCAACCTTTAAGAGTCTATTCAATTCTTCTGAAGATGATATCAATATAGGGGCCAAAGCGCAATTTTTGGAGAAATTCTTCACGATTGTGCGAATGGATATTGCCTGCGCTATGAATTTCCAGCACCAGATGGTTGACTTCAGCCAAACATATTCACCCGCCTTGGCGAACGAACTCATTCGACTTATAAGGGAAGAAGCGTTTCCCGACAATGAACTTGCTACGATCTACCTGCTTGTATTTGACATCATCAATAATCCAGACAATTTAGAAATGGTCGAATACCTTAAATCCCAGCTGGAAGAACGAAAAGGTAAAATCCCTCCTGCGCACCTGAAGAATTTGATGACATACCTTCGGGTATTTATCATACGCAGGTATCAAAAAAACGAAAAAGATGAATACATGGAGAACTACTTTGAATTAATTACACACCATCTGGATGAAGGTTACCTGTATTATGATGGTAAGGTGCTTGCAGCAGCACTTCGGAATATCACCTATACTGGCTTAAGACTCGGCGCTTACGAGAAAGTACTAAAAATATTGGAGAACCACCCGCCCGAACGTATTGGGGCAACGCGCTATCCGGAAGAGTTTTACAGTTTGAATCTCGCAAACTATTATTTTGCACTGAAAGATTACGACAAAGCAGATAAACACTTGATTTATTGCAATTTCGATAACATACATTTTAGTATCCAGGCGGAAATTTTGCACATTAAAATATTTTATGAAACCAATAATGAACTGCTGGACTCTCGCATAAAGGCGTTGCAGCAAAAGGTTCGACGTTCGACAATGGCCAAAGACTACAAAGAGCGTTACGCTGGACTGCTCAACAGAATCCTCCTGATGATAAAATATGGCTGGGAAAAAGACAATCCGAAACGCGCCAAACTGATAGAAGAAATCCGGAGCAAACCTGGATTATTGGAAAAAGAATGGTTACTGAAGCAGCTGCAATGAGCAATAAACCTGAATTCGACTTCGGTTGATGCCTGTTCAATGGCATGTACAACGTGATTCAACCTTGAATTGCACGCACTAAAAAGGGCTAAACACCGTACTTTTGCCCCGCTTCCGGTGCACACCTATGTTAAACGCCCCGGATCATTGCACATGAAAAAACATAACTTCTCCGCCGGCCCGGGCATCTTACCGGCCCCCGTACTCAAAGAAGCCGCCAAAGGCGTAGCCAATTATCTCGGCAGCGGCCTGAGCCTCATCGAAATGAGCCACCGCGGCCCCGAATTTACAGCAGTTATCGAAGAGGCCACGGCCCTCGTCCATGAGCTGCTGGAAATCCCGCAAAACAGCGGTTACCAGGTCCTGTGGCTTACCGGCGGCGCCAGCACCCAGTTTTTTATGGCCCCTATGAATCTGCTTGACGCCGGCGAAACAGCCGCATACATAGATACCGGTACCTGGGCCAATAAAGCCATCAAAGAAGCCAAAGCATTCGGAAATGTGGAGGTATTGGCCTCGTCCAAAGACCAGAACTATACATTTATCCCCAAGGGCATCAAGATGCCCAAACACGCCAAATACCTGCACCTGACCAGCAACAACACCATCTTCGGTACACAGTACCAGCGCATCCCGAAGTCGCCCGTACCCATCGTGTGCGATATGTCGTCGGATTTTCTCAGTCGCCCGGTGGAAGTATCCAACTACGGCCTGATCTATGCCGGCGCTCAAAAAAATCTCGGCCCGGCCGGCGTCACAGTGGTCATTGTACGCGAGGATATGCTCGGCACGGTGAACCGCCACATCCCTACCATGCTGGACTACCGCACGTTCATCAAGGAACAGTCCATGTACAACACCCCGCCAGTGTTCCCGATTTACGTCTCCATGCTGACCCTCCGCTGGATCAAAAAAACGGGCGGACTGAAGGCCATGTACCGCCGAAACAAAACTAAAGCGAACTTGCTGTACACGGAAATTGACACCAATCCGCTTTTTGCCGGCACCGCCGCTCGCGAAGACCGTTCCCTGATGAATGTCTGCTTTGTGATGGCCAAAGGTTACGAAGCGCTCGAAAAAGATTTTCTGAAAGAAACCGAAGCCAACGGTATGATCGGCCTCAAAGGCCACCGATCGGTGGGTGGTTTCCGCGCCTCCATCTACAATGCCATGCCGAAAAGCAGCGTGCAGGCATTGGTGGACCTGATGCGGGATTTTGCCGTGCGTAAAGGCTAAATGGCTATAGCCGGGTAAAACACGGAATACGATTTTTGCGGATGAGGTGACGGTGCGGTGAACAATCGGAACTACTTCGCCGCCCCCAGTTCCGAAATCACATACCCATCCGGATACGTCCGTGTAGGTATTTGGGTGTGCAAACGCGGTTTTCGGCGCGGCGGCAGCAGACCCACCAATCGGCCGCGCAGCCGCAGCAATCCGCGAACGGTAGCCTGCAACCAGCGCGGGGCGGGTTTCAGGCCTACGGCATCCAGCAGATGATCGTCCAGCATGGCATGCACGAACGGGGCGCCAACTTTCCAAAGGGGTTTTGGTAAAAACCAGGAGAGCAGCAGGTTGCGCGTAGCCCGGGCGATAATTTCGTTGTCTGGCGAATACCGGAACTGTGCCGCTTCGAATGCGCGGTTAAACTTGTCGTAAGCCTCCAGGCTTTCGGGTATGTCGCGGATACCCATGCGCCGGCCTATTTCGCGCCAGAAGTAGTAGCTCGCCTGTTTTTCGGATTCGGACAAAGGCCTCCAGCCGTATTTGGCGTTCCAACGGATGGGCTCCAGGATAAACGTGGAGAGGGTGTATAGAAACTCGTCGTTCGGGATTTGAAAGCGCCCGTGTTGCTTGTTCATGCGCACGATTGCGGCTTGTCCGCGTGGAGTGTCGTAGCCGCCGCTTTCGAGGATTTCGGAGAGTATAAGTACCGTGTCGTCGTAGCGTTTTTGGGTGCGCTGCACAAACTCGCCGGTTTGCACCAGCAGCGGCGAACCTTTGGCTACGCCAAAAACCCGAAACAGGGCAACCTCCAGTGAGCGGGTAGTATCCCAGGGAAACTCGTAACAGGAAGTCAGGTAGGCAATTTGCTGACAATCCCGCTCTGGGTCGAGGCCTTCGACGTAGTCGCGGATTGCCATACGCCGGCGGGCGTGCAGAGCCGGCGCGGCGATAGTTTCCCAGGGCGCCGGCGGAGCGGCAGTGTTTTTCAGGACGGCGGTATCCGTTGTTGCCATTGTTGTCTTCGTTTTGCGGTAAAAATACGCGGTGACAACAAATCGCGTGTCCCAAATTTGCGGCACCGGTTTCTTTATTTTTCTGCAAATGCTTCTTGCACAATGCGCAGCATTTGGTCGTACACGGCAGCATTGCAGGCCAACATTTCGCCGCCATTGACAAAATTGTTTCCGCCCTGAAAATCGCTGACACGTCCGCCCGCCTCCTGTACGAGCAAGGCGCCACCTGCGACATCCCAGGAGTTGAGGCCGTATTCAAAAAAAATATCGAAGCGCCCGCAGGCGACGTAGGCCAGGTCGAGGGCGGCGGAACCATACCGGCGCACGGCGCGCCCTTCAGCCAGCAGGGTGCGCAATACCTTGAACCAGCCATCCACGCGGCTGAAATTGTGGTAAGGAAACCCTGTTGCGACCAGGGACTGGCGCATGGTCGTGCGTTGGCTGGCATGGATACGCTGGTCGTTGCACCAGGCGCCGCCATTTTGCCACGCAAAAAAGAGCTCGTTGTTGGGGACATGGTGTACGATGCCGGACAACATTTCGCCACCGGAGCGCAGGCCCACGCTGATGGAATAGTGCGGCAAGCCGTACAGGTAATTCGTGGTGCCGTCGAGCGGGTCAATGATCCAGCACAGGTCGGCGGTCTGCCGCTGTTCCACGGTTTCCTCTTCGGTGATAAATGCGGCTTCGGGCAGGAGTTTGCCGAGGCGTTCGACAAGCATTTCCTCGGCTGTGCGGTCTACGTACGACACGAGACCGTTGAGGTGTTTTTCTTCAATTTGGCCGGGTTGTACCCGGGTGGCTTCCTGACGCAAAAAAGCGGCTACCTCCAGCACGGCTGTATTGGCATGGCGGGTGAGTTGTTCCAGATCTTGGTGTGGCATGGGTTGTTTTGATGTGAAGGTACGGCAGATCGTGGCAGAACCAACCTCCCTTCGGTTTGTTTCCATCTTTTGCTTTAAAAAATCAGACCTTTGAGCGCCACCAACCGTTGAACTGAGCAACATGAATCTTTCCGACCTTTCCCTCCGCCGCCCCGTATTGGCCACTGTGATGAGCATTCTGATCGTCGTGTTCGGCGCTATCGGGTACACGTATCTGGGTGTACGCGAGTATCCGGCCATTGACCCGCCCACCATCAGCGTGCGCACGTCGTACACAGGCGCTAATGCCGAAGTCGTGGAAAGTCAGATCACCGAGCCGCTGGAAAAAGCTGTGAACAGTATTGCCGGTATACGCTCCATCTCGTCGCAGTCGGCGCTTGGCAGTAGTACCATCACCATTGAATTCGAGTTGGGCGCCGACCTGGAACGCGCCGCTAATGACGTGCGCGACAAGGTTGCTCAGGCCCAGCGCGCGCTCCCGCAGGATATTGATGCGCCGCCGGTGGTCAGCAAGGCTGATGCCAACAGCGATCCCATCATGTTTATTCCCATCCAGAGCAGCACGCGCAGTGTGATGGAACTTTCGGACTATGCATCCAACGTGCTGGCGGAAAAACTGCAAACCATACCGGGGGTAAGCGAGGTGCGCATATTCGGAGACAAACGCCCGGCCATGCGCCTTTGGATTGATCCGGTCAAACTCGCCGCGTATGGCCTGACTATTCAGGATATCCAGAACGCACTCAACCGCGAAAACGTGGACCTGCCTGCCGGCAAACTCCGCGGCGATGCTACCGAACTGACCGTAAATACCTTCGGCCGCCTGGAAACGGAGGATGATTTCAACAACATGATCGTCCGGCAAGCGGCGCCCGGCCAAAGTGGCGCCACGATCCGCTTCCGCGACCTCGGCGATGCCGTGCTTGGGCCCGAAAACGAAGACTTTGGCGCCCGGCGCAACAACGTGTCCAATGTATCCATGGCGCTTATTCCACAGCCTGGAGCCAATATGATCGAGATCGCCGACGAATTTGAACGGCGCTACGCACAAATCAAACGCGACCTTCCGCCCGATATCGTGACGGAAGTGGGCATGGACAAATCGCGTTTTGTACGCCGGGCCATTCTGGAGGTGCAGGAAACCCTGGCTATCGCCGTGTCGCTCGTGATTCTCATCATTTATCTTTTTTTCCGAAACTGGATTATCGCCTTACGCCCCCTCATTGACATTCCCGTGTGCCTCATCGGGGCGTTTTTTATCATGTACATTTTCGGATTCACGATCAACGTACTGACACTTTTGGCTATCGTTTTGGCCACCGGCCTGGTTGTGGACGACGGAATTGTGGTGACGGAGAATATTTATAAAAAAATAGAGCAGGGCATGGACAAATGGAAAGCGGCGCAGGAGGGCACGCGGGAAATTTTCTTCGCGGTCATTTCGACTTCCATCACGCTGGCCGTGGTTTTTATCCCGGTTATTTTCCTGCAAGGTTTTACGGGGCGTTTGTTTCGGGAATTCGGGATCGTGGTGGCCGGTGCTGTACTAATCTCGGCCTTTGTATCGCTCACGCTTACACCGGTACTCAATGTGAAACTCAGCCAGAAAAATCCGCACGCGTATGGGTGGTTTTACCGGGTGACAGAGCCGTTTTTTCAGGCTTTGGACCGGAATTATGGACAGGCATTGCGGGCGTTCATGCGGTTTCGTTGGGTGAGTTTGATTATCATCGCAGGTTGTTTTGGTGCGATTTGGTTTTTGCAGGGTGTTTTGAAAACCGAATTGGCGCCCCTCGAAGACCGCAGCAATATCCGGGCGGTCGTATCTACACCGGAGGGCACGGACTTTGACGTCACGGAAAATATCATCTATCGTTTGGTGGACCAGGTGATGGACTCGGTACCCGAATACCAGATGGTTTTCGGTATCACCGGCGGTGGGCGGGTAAGTGGTTCCAACGCAGGCTTTATCAGCCTCGGTTTGGTAGAGCCGCAGTACCGGGAGCGCAGTCAGCAGGAAATCTACGATCAACTGTTGCGCATGACCCGCGGCTTCACCGAGGCCCGGGTGTTTCCCAACCAGGAACAAACGATCTCGACGGGCTTTGGCGCCAGTTTGTCGCTACCGGTGCAGTTTGTGATCCAAAACCTGGATTTCAAAAAACTGGAAGAAGCGCTCCCCCGCTTTCTCGAAGCAGCCGGTCAAAACCCTGCGTTTGCCAATGTGAACGTAGATCTGAAATTTAACAAACCGGAACTTCGGGTAGAGATAGACCGGCTCAAAGCTGCCGAACTGGGTGTGAGTGTGCTGGATATCAGCCAAATGGTGCAATTGGCGCTCTCCGGGCGGCGCTTCGGTTATTTCCTGATGAATGGCAAGCAGTACCAGGTCATCGGGCAAGTGGATCGCAACAACCGCGACGAGCCGCTTGATTTGGCCAGCCTGTACGTCCGCAACAATGCGGGCCGGCTGATTCAACTCGACAACCTGGTGCGTTTTGTAGAAACCAGCAGCCCACCCATGTTGTACCACTACAACCGCTACAAATCGGCAACGGTGAGCGCTATTCTGGCTCCCGGCAAAACCCTCGGTGAAGGGATCGAAGCTATGGAATCCATTGCAAAGCAGACGCTCGACGAAACATTTACGACCGATCTCAGCGGCGCTTCGCGGGATTTCCGGGAGAGCAGCGGCAATACGGCCTTCGCCTTTTTGCTTGCATTGGGACTGATTTATCTGATTCTGGCTGCCCAGTTCGAGAGTTTCCGCGATCCGTTCATCATCATGATCACGGTTCCGCTGGCCATCGCCGGAGCATACATCACTCTGGCTGCAACAGGGCACACGCTTAATATTTTCAGCCAAATCGGCATGATCATGCTCATCGGTCTGGTCACCAAAAACGGCATCCTGATTGTCGAATTCGCCAACCAAAAGATGCGGGACGGGAAAGTGGATTCCAAGATGGAAGCGGTCATTCAGGCGGCGCAGGGACGTTTGCGCCCTATCCTCATGACCACCCTGGCTACCGTGCTCGGGGCGCTGCCCATTGCCCTGGCACTGGGTGCGGCGGCCACGTCGCGAATCCCGCTGGGTATGGTTGTGGTGGGCGGCTTGATGTTTTCCCTGATCCTGACCCTGTTTGTCATTCCGGCCATGTACAGTTACATGAGCGGAAAAAAACGGGGCTTGCCGGAGGTTTTAAAAGAAGGGGACGAGACAGACGCACTGTAACTGGTTACATCGTGAACTTGTAGCGCGGGCCGATTTTCCAGAAGGCTTCCCGTTCGTAAAACCGCAATGTTTTATCGAATTCATCTCCCGGGGTGGTCACTTCAATACGTGCCCAGCCGCGCTGTTCACCGATTTCTTTGGCAAAATCAAGCAACTTCTTGCCCACACCTTCGGAGCGGTACTCCGGCACCACGAACAGTTCGTTGATAACCCCATACCGACCTCCGGCCGAGAGAGAAAGGGATTCTACCACGGTGATTACCCCAACAATCTCGTCGTCGGCATTGACCGCCAGCAGGGTAGAATGGTGGTCGTCGGCATCCATTTCGGCAAAAATTTCAGCGATTTCTTCAAATTCAAGGTTGTGTTCTACCTCTTCAAACAGGTTGGCGAGCAAGGCCGCTACTTCGGCGGTATGGGATTCGTCGGCGACAAGTAATTTGATCATAGCAAGGTTGATTTTGGCGGCAAAGTAACGACGGTTTGAGGGTTTCTGTGTTTGGTTTGAGAATCGTAACCCGTCAATCAAAACATCCACAATCCCGATCCACCAACCATACCACCCGGAACTCCACCAACTCGTTGCCCACGGCCGGAAGCGCGAAATCCTGCGGACATACCATCACCGTGTGCTGATACCCCGTGGCCACCGATTCATCGCGGCTCAGCAGCACCTGCCCGTTTTGCAGCACCTGCCAGGTGAACTCGAAGGGCGGTGTGCCCGTCAGGTCGAACTGCACATCCACGCAGCCGTCGCCGCATACCGCCTCGGGCGGCACCGCCACCGCCATCGCC
>JBGSKO010000187.1:0-4122 GCA_041741155.1 Saprospiraceae bacterium
CATCGTCAGTTCGTCCTCGTTCTTGAAATTATACGCATCGGGACTTTCTTTTTTTAGTTTGTAGTACAGGGCAATTCTTTCCTCCACGGGCAAACTGTCAAATTCTTTCAGCTTTTGTACAATGGACAACTGCACCGTTGGCACAGCGGTCTCTTTTGAGTCATCCACTAAAGCATGGGGGCGTTTATTAAGTCCGCAAGCGGCGAGCCAACAGCAACTTAAAACGATCAAACAAATTCCATTTACGTTCATCATAAACATACCTTTTTATGTGCGGTTGAAGGTATGGTGGGGCTGTATTGGTCCGGCGTGAATAATTGTAAATTAATGTAAACCGGATGTAAAACTTGGCGGAAGAAACAAAAGTGTAATTCACCATGAACCTCCACACACCCTACCCCTATTGGCTTCTGAAAAACAGCTTTCTCTTCGAATACCCTGCCCTACGCCATCCCTTACAGGTAGATTTTCTCGTGATGGGCGGGGGCATTACCGGTGCTATCACGGCATGGTATTTGGCTCAGGCGGGTGTCTCCGTAGCTGTGGTAGATCGTCGGCACATCGGCATAGGAAGCACGTGCGCCAGCACCGCCTTGTTGCAATACGAAATTGACGTGCCCATGCACAAACTGGCAAAATTCGTCGGCGAGAAAAACGCTGCCATGAGTTACCAACTCTGTATTGAAGCCATCGACAAACTCGAACAGATTTGCAAAAAACTACCCTTACAGACCGGTTTTGAACGAAAGCCCTCCATCTATTGTGCAAGCAGAAAAGTTGATTTGGAAGGATTGGACCTCGAATTTGCGATACGCCAAAAGCACGGCATCCGCGTGGAGCGATGGGACAAAGCCGATGTGGCCCGGGCATTTCCGTATTTTCAATCGCCGGGAGCCTTGTATTCCCCCCCACGATGGCGGACAAGTGGATGCCTATTCGCTTACGCACGCCCTGTTGCAGGATGCCATGAAACACGGGGCTCAGGTATTTGACAAAACCGAAATCGTGGACATCCGGCACGAAAAAACGCAGGTGGTGCTGAACACTAACCACGGACACCCCATTCGGGCCAAACAATTGGTGATTGCCAGTGGTTACGAATCTCAAGATTACCTGGAACAAAAAGTCACGCGCCTGCACTCCACGTATGTACTGGTGAGTGAACCCTTTGAATCTGAAATATGGCACTGCGACGCGCTGATTTGGGAGACTGCTCGACCCTATCTCTACCTCCGCACGACGCCCGACCGACGCGTTTTGGTGGGCGGCAGGGATGAGCCTTTTTACAGTCCAGGCAAACGTGACAAATTACTGAACACAAAAACCCGTTTACTGGCACAGGATTTTGACAAAAGATTTCCAACCCTGGCGCCCCTCCTGGTGGATTTCAATTGGGCCGGCACCTTTGCTGAAACTGCCGACGGGCTTCCCTACATCGGTTCGGTTAAGGAACGGCCACGCACCATCTTTGCTTTGGGCTTTGGGGGAAACGGCATTGTGTTCAGTCAAATCGCGGGAGAAATGATTCGAGATACGGCGCTTGGCAATAAGAACCCACATGCGCACATTTTTTCTTTCGACCGGGCTAAAAATACATAGACCATGACCCCCGCTCGGCCAAAGTGTTCGCTCGGACGCTCGCCCGCTCGGACCAAGTGTTCGCTCGGATGCTGCTCAGCCCAAGTGTTCGCTACTCGTGAGGGGCTGCGACCCGAAACGCACATAAAGTTATGAAAACGATACGATTGCAGAACCCAAAGTTCATTTGCGTAGTCAACGCAACACAGTTCTTTACAACATAAACAAAACACCGTATGAGCCGCTACAAAATCGTGGACCAACTCCGGCTTGCTATAGTACAGGAACTGACCCGATCCGACCGGCCAAGTCTGAAGCGAAAGTATGCCATTCCCAAAGTGGGGCTTTGCTATTGAAAATAATGTAAGCGTCTACGGCATTACTCCCGGATCATTTGGAAACTCTGGGCCTTGCCTTCGCTGTCCGTTACACGAACCACATAAACCCCGACAGGCAACCCTCCGGGCATAATATCCTGATTGGTTTGAGCCTTGCCCGAAAAGCAAAGCCTGCCAGTGGCCTCAAAAATATGCAACTCCACTTCGATTTGTTCGCTGCTCCATATCTGGAAGGTCCCCCGATTGGGATTTGGAACGATTTTCATTTTGATGGCGCTCTCTTCCGATTCTGTTGATACTATGTTGCAGATAATGGTTTCCGTGAATCCGACCGACCGGTCTTGTCCAGCGGGCGCGCCAGCGATGGGGCCGTTGGCGGTGCCGGGGGAAAAAGTGACTGAGCCGGGTGCGATGGCAATAGCAGTTATACCTGCTTCAGTTGGGGGACAATTGCGGATACTGCCGTTGGCATCAATTTTCATAATGAACATATCACGGCTAGTTCCATAGCAATAGCCTACGGCCACATAGCCGCCGTCGGGCGACGGCACCGTTCGCCACATTTTTCCGTTGCTTCCGTATGAATAATTTCTGGACCAAGTTACGACACCGTCTCCATCCGTTTTGATCAAAATCGCGCCGTTCGTGTCCTCTTCGGTGAAATTCGATGGGGTAAGGATGAGGCCGCCGTCCGGACAAGTTTCCACGTACATGTCGAACACAGTAGTAGAAATCGGGTATCGTTTTGCCCAAACCAAATCGCCGGAAGTATTGAAACTGATGACCCACGGCGAATGGCCGGTATAACTTGCAGTGCCGCCGCAACCAACCAGACCGGCACCACCTGCTGCAAATCCGGCGAATCCGTCGTTGCCGAAAGCGGTTGCCCGACGGGCAAGGAGAAGGTTGCCGTTTGAAGCCAGTTTAAAAATCAAAGCATCGTGGTTGCCCGAAGAGACGAATACAAAACCGGAAACCCAAACTTCTCCGGTTGCTGTAGGCACTATTTCCCCGGCCACATCACCGCCTCCGCTCCCCAAGGCTTTGCTCCAGAGACTGCCTCCGTTAAAATTGAGTTTTTCCACAAAGATGTCCCACGAACCTGCACCGAAACTCTGTGTGGCACCGGAAATGACATAGCCATTAGACACTTCGCACACACCACGTGCTGTTTCTATACTGGCTCCGCCACAAGTACGCTCCCACAACACATTGCCGCTCGCGTCAAACTTGACGACATAAATGTCCACATTGCCTGCGCCAAAACTGTTCGTTTCCCCCACAGCGATGAAGTTACCGTCGCTGCAAGTCAGAATGTGCATGAAAAACTCATTGCCCGACCCGCCATACGACTTGCTCCACTCCACCACGCCGTCTTCAGTGAACTTGACGAGCATGGCATCTACACCGCCCAAGCCGCCACCCGTACTGCTACCCGCTACAATAAAACTGTTGTCGGGCAATACCTCCACGAAGCGGGCTTCGTCATCGCCCGAGGTACCGTGGCGTTTTTTGAAGGTGGGGATTTGTGCGGCCAGATGTGAAACCGCGAATGTCAAAAGCAGGATTGGAAATACTCGGAGCATAGTGTTAATTTAGTTTAAAAAAATGAAAGCAGCCCAGCAGGCTTTGTATCCGGACCGGATGCAAATATAACGATTATGTCCGGTTTTTTTTTCATATCGGGCGCATACCCGATCGGCCATTACCTGATTTTGTTGGATATTATCCCAAAAAATGACACCACCTTCCATTCTTGTTCGCACGAGCAGCGTCCGGGTTTTATGAAATTGCGCGCATAAAGTTGTGAAAACGGTACGATTGCAGAACCAAAAGTACATTTGCGTAGTCAACGTAACACAGTCCTTTACAACACAAACAAAACACCGTATAAGCCGCTACAAAATCGTGGACCAGTACAGTGGTATTGTCTGTAATCAAGGCTTTTTTCTCTTCAATCGTTTTCCAGAATGCCTCCCTGGAAATAAATTTGAGTGCGTTGGGGTGTACTTTTAGTAAGGTGTTGCCCAATTGATCTAAATCCGCTTTAAGTGCCTGGGCGCTAAATACCCTGGCAAACTTGTCTTCAGGTTTTTCGAGCGCTTTTTCCGGATACTTGATGCGCTCAATTTGGTCTTCCGCATTAAAATTATCGGGATTAAGCGCCAATGACTTTGCATAGTTGGCCAGGGCTTTTTCCTTGTTT
>JBGSKO010000188.1:0-132595 GCA_041741155.1 Saprospiraceae bacterium
CGAAGTTGGCGCCTATTGGGGACTTTGGGATAAATTTGAAAAACTGAAATTTTGAACATTAGGGGTGTTGCCGCCGCGCTTGGTGTTTTCACCAAGCACAAACGTTTCGTACGGATCACGATAGTGCGCTTGTTGAAAACACCAAGCTCGGCGGCAACACCCCTAATGTTCAAAATTTCAGTTTTTCAAATTTATCCCAAAGTCCCCAATAGGCGCCAACTTCGCCTTCTGCACCCACTTTCCAGGATTCGTCAAAGGAGGAGAAGTAAAAAACCTCGATCTTTTCGTCCATGGCCCACAGTTGTGTATTGAGGAAGTATTTCAGCGCATTCCAGTAGGACGGAACAGCATCCCCTAAGCTTTCGCCCTGACTTGGCCAACCTGTTTCTGTAATAATTACACGTTTCCCTTTTCCTGCATGAAGCGCCTGACGATACATCTGCTGCATGTGTTGTAGTGCGTGTTTGAAACTGGTGCCTTCCCAGTACGGGTAGCAGTTGCATAAGAGCACATCGCAAGCCTCGGTTATAGCCGGCTGCTGCACAAACTCGTAGTAGGCATCCACATAGCCAACCGGTACATCGGGAATAGCGTTCTTTACTTGCGCGATATAATCCAGGAGTTCATGTTCGGAGAGGTCTTTTCGATACAATACTTCGTTCCCTACCGCAGCGATATCCACAAGTCCATCTTGCGCCAACTGGATCAAGTTCTTAATTTCCTCCCGGTTTTTCGCTTCATCTTTTCCCAACCAGGCGCCCACCAGGGTCTTGATCCCCATCTCTTTGGCTACTTTGGGGATCAACTCGTTCCCTTCGATACAAGAAAATGAGCGCACCCACTTGGTATGGGGTTTCAATATTTGCATCCGACGCCTGATTTGCGATTCCGGAATAATATCGCCGGGCTTTTGGCCATCCTCATAGAGACTGAAGCAAAACCCGTGAACGCCGCCATGTAATACTTCCAAAAATAAACTCCGGATATCCTCCTCGGACTTGTCGTCAAAAAAACTTTGTTTCGGAACCAGGCTGGATTCCTCGAAGTTCAAGAATTTTTCTGCTCTGTACGACATGGTGATATGGGTATGAATGGATGAATAGATAGTTGATTTCTCGGAGTATTATAGACTTTCCAGGTTTTAAAAATCTGGAAAGTCTGGAGCGTTTGCCTCACAGTTCCCCCCGCCTGCTGACCAATTCATTTTTTATTTCAAGGGCTTTTTCCTCGGTCAGGTCATAGCCCCACATCACCCAAATGGCAATACCCGCAGTGAGTGCCGGCACTAAGATGTCGGCTAAGCGCAGACGCGTCAGGGTTTCCGTGGTCTGCACGGCTACGTTTTGGTCAAAACCCACCAGCTTCAATACCAACCCGCCCAAAACCAGCGCAAGTCCTTGTCCGAGTTTTACCATCCACCAATAAATGGCGCCAAACGTGCCTTCTTTTCGGGGCATGCCGTTGTTCAGCTCGTCTAAATCACAAACGTCCGCCGTCATGCTCATCATGAGGGTAAACAGACCGCCTATGCCAAAAACCATCAGCGGGATGGGAATTAGCATAAGCCAGGGATTGTCGGGGTTGAACCCCCACCATTTCAGCAGATAGCCAATAATGGAAAGAACCGTGGAAACGATAAAGGCCTTTCTTTTCCCCCATTTATTGGACATCCAGGTGATGGTTGGAATAATCAAAATTGCGGTAACCAGAGCGCTGATAGTAGAAAACCATGCCGGCCAGGTGCCTGCGCTGCTGTAATCCCCTTTGAACAGGTAGAACACGATAATGAAATAACTGAACGAGGCGACCATCTGGAAGCCGTTGAACACCAAAAACGTGGCGCCGCACAACCGCACAAAGGGTTTGTTTTTGAAGATCAGCACCATAGAGTGCAGGAGGCTCTTCATATTGTTCATCAGGTTTTTCATCGTCAGCTCGTCCCGATTCGTAAGGTTGGTCTGGTCAATTTCCTTGCAAAACAAGGCCGGCAACACGCCCAACAGCATGCAGGCCACGCCTACAACCACAGACAGACGGTGCACACCTACCGCCTGGGATTCAAACAGGTCGGGATCGGCAATGATCACCCAAAACCAGGGCACAATCATCCAGGCTAACTGCCCCACGGTTTGAGAAAAACCCATCAACCGGGTGCGTTCGTTGTAGTCGGAACTCATCTCATAGCCCAACCCCATGAGCGGCGTGGAAAACATGGTGTTGCCGGTCAAAAATATCAGGGAAAAGATCAGAAAATACCAGAAGTTGTACGTCTGCGAATTTCCCGGATCAAGTTGCCACAATGCAATGAACAGCACGCCGCTCCAAATAGCTCCGATCAGGATATAAGGCTTTCTTCGCCCGTACTTCGACGTGGTATTGTCGGAAACATAGCCCATGATCGGATCGGTAATAGCGTCGTATAAACGCGGCAAACCACCGAGCAGACCGGCCAGAAAAGGATCCATGCCGAAGGCCGTGAGCAGGAAAAAGGAGAATACTCCCAAGGCTCCCGGCAATAAATTATTGACCAGGTGGCCAGCCCCGAAAGCGGCTTTCTGGCCCAAAGGGATCTTGTTTTTTGCTGGTATTTGTACATCCGACATAGGCTATTCTTTAAGTTGGTTGAATTTTGATCAGTCGCAATATGGTTGTAGTGACGGGATGACTGCGAGTCACCCCGTCACTTACGCCTCGCTTCCAATTGAAAAGGAACAAGGGCCGAGGCATTTCCGGGAATCACCAGTGTTTGTACGGCTTTGCCGCTTATGGAAAATTTGATGGATTTGGAGCGCACCGAAAGTTGTATCTCCTTGGCGCCCTCCGTAGGGTTGAACAGGACGACCACCACACTGCCATCGGGGTTTTTCGCAGCTGTCATCAGGAGGTCCTGGTCGGTATTCTCAAACCCGATCCGGACCGCGCCGGGCCTGATGAACCGACTGAAATGTGCCATTGTGTAATACAGGGGGGTGAAATACACCTCGTTCTGTTCGGGGTCAACGATAACAGGCGCCACACACCAATTCTTCGCCCAATTGGGGCCGCCTTGCCGGTCCAGCACCATGTTCCAGTCCACCCAGCCATCTACCCAGTTGTTGAGGCAGCCAATGATGTCGCCGGCATAGCGAAATACCGGGACGTACTTGGGGTGCAGGTACTTTTGATCCTTCGGCGCCCAATCCCAGCCCCAGTCCGTGGCTTCTTTTGACCAATACCAGGCATCGTCGTTCCATCTCGGAACCTCGGCGTCCACGCAGCCCTCCGTTTGGATCAAATGTTTATCCGGTGCTTTGCGATGGACGTATTGCAGCGCATCAGGGAAATGGTCATAGGTACTGGCGTACCAATGCACGGCCGTGCCGTCGAAGTAGGACCGCGCTGCTGCATCCCGGAACATGACATCCACCCACTTTTTCAGTTCTGCATCGCGATTCTGGTCGAAACCCAGAATTTTTACGTTGCGCCCCTCTGCTTTCAGTTTGGGCCCCAGATGCTTTTGCACGAAATCGGTCATTTCCTCGGGGGTATAGTGCATACTTTCCCAGTTGCTGTCGTTCCCCAAAGGTTCATTTTCTACCGTAACACCCCAGATATCAATGCCTTCTGCGCGGTAGGCATCCAGATATTTGGAAAAAAACAAGGCCCAGGTGTCGTAATGTTTGGGCAATAGTTTGCCACCACGCCAGTTGTTGTTGTCCTTCATCCAGGGGGGGGCCGTCCAGGGCGACGCTATGATTTTGAAGCCTTCCTTCGAAACGGCCTTAGCCGCTTTAATCATGGGGATAATGTCATCAAGGTCTTCCGCTATAGAGAAATGTTTCAATTCCACATCATTCGCTACCGGCGCGTAGGAATAGTTTCCCAAAGCGAAATCGCAGGAATTGATATGCGTGCGGGTCAGCGAATACCGGGCGCCCGATTCTCCGAAATAAGCTTCCAGGATTTTGCTCCGGTTCTCCGGGCTTAGTTTGTGGAGCAGGTGGGCGGAGGCCTCGGTGAAAGACCCGCCGATCCCCGTTATCGTCTGGAACTTTTCTTCGGGCAAAATGGAGATGCGCACCTTGCTCGCAACGGTGGGAAACTCGGTCCGTTTCGTCAGCTTGTTGCCGCTTTCGGACGTTTCATAAATATCCACCTGCAACGTAGTCAGGCCTGCACAACTACTCATCAGAATAACTATAAGAAAAAACAAAGTAACATATAGCGCAATAGACTTCATATCGTGAATTATTTATGGTTGCCCAGACCTTCCAGGTTTTAAAAACCTGAAAAATCTATGGCTTCGCCGGCGGAACTTGTATCGTTTTCATCATAGCCGCTTTGTCGCCATTGTATGTTTTGGTGATGGGCTGGCCGTCTCGCGTCAGGCCCTCGAACACACCGGCATCCACCAAATCCCAGATGGCATATTTGGCCTGGGCTTGCAGGTTGAAAAGTCCGAAATGGTTTTCCGAGCCACCGGGGTTGGCCGCATCTTTCCAGGGTTCGTCAAAAGCCTCGAAGTAAAAACAGGTGATGCGAGCCTTGTTCGTCCATTCCCGAATAAGCCGGTAATAGCGCGCCGACTTGTATTCATCTACTGCTCTGCTGCCTGCATTGCCGTAAAGCTCGTTGCAACTCGTCGCCCAGCCCGTTTCGCCGATATGCACGGGTTTGTTTACGCCAAGGCTTTTCATATACTTGACTACGCCCTCGTATTGGCCGGCGGCATAGTCCCGCGCCCGGAGCATGGCAGCATCAATTTTTGCGGAGTCTGACAAGTCCGCTTCGTCGGCCTCCACGCCCCAGAACTCCGGATTGTAATGCGTGTCGTGCATGGGGTAGGTGTGCATGGAGATATAATCAACGGCTTCAATCAGTTGATTCAGGTCGTTTACATGATATTGGGATTCACCGCCGCCCCAGGAAGCAAAATTGTCGGAGCTGGTGATCCACAAGGTTTCCGGCAATTCACCCTGTTTTTTCAGGTCTTGCAAATGCCGCACCCACTTCAAAATAACCCCCGGTTGCACATAGTAGCGCTCTGCCCATTTCACCATGGCCTCGTTCCCCACCGCAATGATTTTCACGATATCCGGGTACTGCTTCGCCAGCGCTACCGCCCGGTCAATTTCCCCGGCATTTTGCTCGCTTTCCTGCTGGTGGTCCGGCGGGAGTTCCGTCCAGGCATTTTTGCAATCTATCCAGACCCCCAGCATCAGGTACATTTCGAAGTCCGGGTCGTCCTGCTTCAGTTGCCGGATGGCTTCCAACAGGTTGGCCGCCTCGGCGTACTTTACATTGTAGGTCCGGAGCAGTTTGATACCCATGGCCGACAGGATCTTCAGGTCTTCCTTCAGTTCGGGAATGGTCGGCTGGACATCCCGGGTTTTTTCCCGGTACGCGCCAAATGAAATAGCCGGGTAGTCGGGGTTGCCCAATAGGTCGGCTGCGGTTTTGCCGGCAGTCTTAGGGCCGGAGGCACACGAGGCCAGCAGCGTTATCGCCATAAGTGAAATCCATATTTGACACAAACCTTTCATCTTGTGTTGTTTTACTAAAAAGGCCAGTAAACCACGCTACTGGTTATTTTTGGAACGAGACTTCCCAGGTTTTGAAAACCTGGAAAGTCTGAACTCCCATTCAGCAGTACGTTCAACCCTTCAGCACCACCTCCCGAACCCAAACTTCTATCCGCTGCACTGCTCCGTTCCGCTGAAAAACCCGTTCGCTGGTTTCCCGATCCAATTCCAGGGAATCAAAAATCGCCGATTTTCCGTCGGTAAAGTGAACTTCCAACCGGGTTTCATCCTTGACGCTATACACCACCGGAACTTGACAGAACGTGAAGCAAAGTGTATTTGGATCCAGGCGTATTTGTCGCTGCTCGTGGTGCACATCTACATATTCAAAGGTTTGTGCTTCCCGCAAAAACTCCTCTTTCCGAAGCAGGCAAGGGTTGAAACCTAATTTGCCGGCTTTTACATACAGCCCCAGTTCCCCAAATCGAACCAAAATATCTTCTTTCACCTGGCCGGTCATGCCGGGCTGCTGGGCGCCCCGGTGCTGTGGCGTGTGCGAGTAGGGATCGGTCGGGAAAGCGCCATACAACTCGGGAGATTTGTGCACGCCGATCCCGGCATCTATCTCGTAATAATGTTCCAGGAGTCTGCCCGTCACGACCGGATCGGCATGTTCCTCGATGGCTTTCAGGCAACATTCCTGCACGGCAAGGAGCAGTTTGGATACCATGTGCCAATAAATGGATCCCAGGCCCTCGTACGAAAAGAAGGTGCCCGACCTGCCGGTGAACGCTTTGTGGTTGAAAATCTGCTCGAAAATATCCAGCACGCGCGCCCGGTCCCCGGCCACCAGGTCTTGATATGCGCTGTCCGCCATAGCATCCAGGGCTTGGACCAAATCCTGTGCGTTTTTGAAATTGCCGTTGAAATGAATCCCCCCCTTGATATCCCGCTCGACGATCTGCGTATTCCCGTCGGCAACCAACTTCCGGATCAATACCGAGGCTTGGGCATCGGCGGCCGGGATCGTATTTTTTTGCAAAAAACCGGGCAAGTCTTTATTCGGGTACAGAATGTAACTGTACTGGTCGGCCCGGAATAAGGCGCTGTTTTTCAGGGCATCCAACACCTCCAAAGCCTCCTCCGAGCGCAAATAGCCCGAACTCAGCACAGCCACCTGGCCTTCGAGCATTTCGCTCAAATGGGCGCAGGAAATGCCCGTTTCCCGGACGGTCATCAAGTTGTAGGCGTGGTATAACCCGTCGGCCCGCCGGTTGGCGCGAATGGAGTGCTCCACAAAATCGAGGCTCACCTCGGCGAATGCCCGCAGCCCGTCCAGGGATACGCTGCGCTTTTTACCCCAAAAACCATTCTGGTAAATGCGCTGCCGATAGTCGGAGGCAGCCATACCCATACGATCCAGAATGGTTTTTCTGTCCGCATCACCGATACTATTGGAAAGCATAGAACGATGCTCCAAAAGCGTTTCCCGGACGCTGTGGTAGAACTCCACCAGTTCGCCCGAAATCTTGATATTTTCTATGTCGGAAGTATCCAGTGCGCTTTTGAAAAACTTCAGGAAACGGTGCAGGTAGTAAAGTGTAACCATCGAAACCCCGTTGCCTACCAGGGCATTGTTGGCGTCGTTCCATTCCGGTCGTTGGGTGTTCATCCAGATGCCGGCCTCCGGGATCAGGTTCGAGACCTTGGCCAGCACGGTTGCTAATATTTTTTCCAAAAAATTGACGCGGTAGACCTCGTCGTTTTCCGCAGTAAGCAAAGCGCCGTCTGCCCCGAGCGCCTCGCGCCGGTTTCGGATAGCGGCATCCCGCTTGTGATCAAATTCGATCGTGTCTTTGGGGGTTTTCAGGAGTTGTTCGTACGGTTTGATGACGTAGGGCACCGCCGCGTACACAAACCACTCTTTGTCAAAATAGGATTGTAAGGCGCCGGGTTGGTACCGCTCTACGATCTCCAACAATTTCTGCAGGTAGATAATCTGGTGGTCGCCCCAATAGCCGATATACGACCACGGATTGTCGGGTTCTATGGTTTCCCAGTCAAACCCGTCTTTGGTGACCCGGTACGGATTGTAGCCATCAAACGTAGAAGCATTAAGGAATTTGAAAATCATTCCAGCTATAAACTCGGGGTAAGAACAGGCCAACGCCTCCCAGTTTTGGAACAAATCGCGCCAGTTGCCCTCGTAGTCCAGAATTTTGGAGCCGTCCGTTTCATCCTGGGTGTTGATGGTAAAATAATTCCACGGTCGGCTGGGATCGCCGTGCCGGCGGCTGAATTTCAGGGGCAGATACTCCATACCCAGCCGGGTCAGATCGGCATCGCCGCTTTCCAATAACCTGTTTTTGAGTTCCGAAAGGCTGAACACATCCGCCAAACGCCCGATGAAGTGTTGATTTCCAGCCACGACCTCGTGATTGGCCTTGCGGAGGTACCGGACAAAATCGGCCTTTTCGATCTGGTAGTTATCGTCAAATATCCCCCCGCGCATGATGTTGAACAGCACATTGGAGAAATGGCGGGTGTCGTTCAGTTTGTCGGAGGAGTATTGCAGTCCATCTGCGCTCGCGACGAGTTGAATCAGGTTTTGCGTCCCTGCATCTATATCCGCTTGTATCTGCTGCTCCAGACCGGTGTTTTCCTGAATGTCCCGGCAAAGTCCGATAAGCTGCGCATGGCTTTGATTTACATTGGCCACGAGGGTCCATTTCTTATCGGAATTGGCTGCAAGCAAAATATCTGTAGAAACGAAGTAGGCCCCTTTCTCACCTTTTATATCGCGTTCGCCCTGAACGGGTTTCCGCTGCCTGAATGTTCCGAGTTGCCCGGAAGAGAGCAGGTATGTGGCGTTTTCCAGGCCAAGAGACCAGGCAATGTTCGCCTTCAGGGCTTCGCTCGGCTCGGCTTTATCCACGATAATGGCGCTGAGGGCAAAAATCCCGACACCGGTGGACGGCTCCAGTTCACTCCTTTTGTAGGCATCCACGAGGTTGCTGGTCGTGGCTTGCAGGTCGCTGGGCACGCCATAAGGCAGGATGTTTTGAATACCGTCCAGGAGCGTTATTCGATACTCGGTACCGGAGGTGTTGAGCAGCTCGGCTTTCCGGACAAAGCCGAATACCTTGCTCGAATTCCACTGGTATCGGAACACCAGGCCCAGATCGCGGTTGATTTCTTCAAAAATGATTTTGTTGCCGTAAATACTTTTGTACAGGTTTCGGCTGATGGCATACCGATCCGAAAACCTTTCCGAAAACGGCTCCCAAACGAGCACCTCGCCCGGCAGGTGTATCTGGAAAATGGACTTGCTCCCCGTGAGGTCTGTAGATTCCGCGATTTTGTCGTCGGTGTAATACGGGAACAAAGCGAATTCGGGGTTTTTCCGCCCTGCAGTAATGCCTCCATTGCTCGACAGGAACATCCAGTGGTTGGAATCGCTCACGATGCTCATGAAGAAAGGGCGCATAGCATCGCAATTGGAAATTTTGAAGTAGCGCTCTTGTTCGTGCACGACCATCGCCATTTCTACTTTTTTGCCTGCTGCTTTGTCCGAAGATGCCTGGTTCACGTTGCTATGTTTTATTTTAAATGCTAGTTTTAATCGCGTTTGGCGCCCCGCTGGGTGTTTTCACCAACCGGGTCGCAATCGAATCAATCGGCGCAATCGAATCAATCGGATCAATCAATTCGCTTCCTGATAAACCCGCACATAGTCCACAATCATTTTTTGCGGAAACGGGGTTTGGTCGGTGGGAAATCCCACATAGTTACCGCCAACGGCCACATTGAGGATCATAAAAAACGCCTGGTCATATACCCACTCGCCCGGCACATCGGCTCGTTCGATACGTTGGTACAGGTAGTCGTCCACAAAAAAGTCAATTTTTGCGGCATCCCACTCAATGGCAAACAGATGGAAGTCGGTGTCGAACCGGGCATTTTGCAAGGCATAACCTTTGGTGATCGGATTCCCACCCGAATAGCCCGGCCCATGAATGGTTCCTTGCATGATATGGGGGCTCTGTCCCCGGAGTTCCATGATGTCTATCTCGCCACATTGGGGCCAGCTTACAGTCTCAATATTGGAGCCGAGCATCCAGAACGCGGGCCACAAACCCGGCCCGTACGGCGTTTTCAGCCGGGCTTCAAACCGACCGTATTGCTGTGCAAACAAACCCTGCGTCTTGATCCGCGCCGAGGTGAAACTGCCACCATTTCGCAGTGCCGTGAGCACGAGGTTGCCCGCTCCGTCCATGGACACATTTTCGGGGTTGTTGGTGTACACTTGCAGTTCCTGGTTACCCCAGCCATCCTGGCCGGGGCCGTTTCCAAGATCGTAGGTCCACTTCGAGGCGTCGGGCTGTGCGCCGGCAGCATCGTTGAATTCATCGCTCCACACCAACTGCCAGTTGCGCTGATCCAGTTTTTGAAAATCATCGGGCTTGCAGCCCCAAAACGTTAATGAAAGTAGAAGTGCCGTACCTACGGCGGCGGTTCCGAGTTTATGCATTGCTGTCATAATTTTAAAAATTGTGGTTTATGTTCCGTCCGATCTATGTTTGTCATCCCGAAGGGATCTGTCCGATCTACGCGTGCGAGCCCCCCCCTGCGTGGCCCTCGTAGATCGGACGGTTCTCTACGAGATGGCAAGCGAAGCAGACGTACATTTTAGTTCCGGAAATAAATGTTGTCCAAATAGATATCGCCATTGCCCTCAAACTTGAGCTGTATCACATTGCTCAGGTCCACCGGCGCGAAGGACGACAACGGTATGTCAATGCTCGACCAGCCGGTTGTGGGCACATTGAGCGTAATGGGCGTTTCGACCGGCCCTGGACTGATGAGGAACACGTTAAGCGCCGTTGAATTGGCCGACCAGAAATCGAGGTGCAGGAAGCCCAGCGCCGACACGTTCTGGGGCGTACCGAGTTGAATACCCTGGTAGTTGAGACCGGCGTATTTCAGGGTGTTGTTCCCCTGAATGGGTACCTGAGTGACTACCGTGGCCTGCCCCCAGTTGGGGTTCAAGTCCGTGCCGGCTATGTTGGTGTAGCCGTTGCTGAACACCGAAATCACGCCGGCAGCAGGATGCGTGGGCGTAGGTGCAGCCGTGGTAGGTACCGTGGGCTGGGGAGTACCTTCATTGTAGAAATAGACATTATCCGCATAGAAACTTGGGATATTATTGCTCTCATCCACAAAGATGACTTGCGCCAGTTTGGCCCTGTTGGTCAAACCGGAAAAATTGGAAAGAGGAATGTCAAGGCTGATCCATTGTTGCGACTGCGCCACCGGGATATTGGTGGAAAAAAGACCCGTGCCGCCCGTTCCATTATCAACCACTTCGAGCCTGAATCTTCCAGCGGCTGGCAAGGTATTCGGCAGATAAATGTCCACATGCAAATGCGTCATGGCAGTGGCATCCACCGTCGGGGACGTGAATTGAATCCCGACAAAATTGAAGTCGGTGTAATGCAGTATGTTGTCTCCATTTACAGCAAAATCAGCCGAAAGGGTGGTCTGAAATGGCGCCCAATAGCCGTTGTAGTAATCCACGGGCACATTGGTGTAGGCATTGCTAAAAAGAGAGATGACTTTGGCGGGATCGCGGGTGGGCACCGGCGCTGGCTGGAAACTACCCACAGACTGGAGAGTCAACGAACCTTTGGCCGGCACTCCGCCAACCGTGGCGGTAATGATAGCGGTTCCTGGCCCACCTACCACCGAAACAACTCCGGATTCGTTCACCGTAGCGACGGATTCGTTCGAAGAGGCAAACTCAAAATACGACGACGTCACATTCACAGTCTGGTTTATCCCCGAAGGCAGGTTGAACGTCGAACTCAGGCCGCCGATCACTTTGGAAACGCCGGCAAAAGACGTCTCCACCTGGTCCTCTCCGTTCAGAATTGCATATTGCGGGTGGGCGACGGTGCCGAGTTTTTCAAACTTCAGTTCGTCAATCCAGAAAGTATAGCCCCTGTCGTTTTCTGGGCCTTCGGAATAAAAAAACATCCCGCGTTCGGCCGTCAGCCTGGAGGGGTCGGGCAGCGGAATGATGTACTTCTGCCAGTTGGTCGTCACGGGCACGCCCGAAATAGATGCCTGGTACTTGTTTGCCCCGAGGTCGTTTCCAAAACCAAGTACATCAATGTTGGCCGGCTGCGAGGCTTTCATCCAAAAAGTCAGGGCATCGTATCCCGACAAATCCCGCCCGACACTGGTAAAAAAGGTGCCGCCGGCATACGCGCCCCGCGGATCGCCGGCATCGGGCACTTCAAAGCGCATCGAAGTCGTAGATGTGTTGGTGTAGGTCACCGAGTTGTCCACATCAAATGCCGTGGGGACGGACCCCCCAAACGCGGCATAGTTCAATCCCGGACTGAAACTGTTGATAAACACTTCGGGATTGGTGGGGTATGTGACCGGCTGCAAATCGTTGAGGTCGCGCTGGCAACCCCAAAACAGCAGGACTGCCAAAACCCCGATAGGGGCGTACTTCAACAAGCGGGTGCGTATCGTTGTGCTCATGTGTCGTGCGTTTTATTTGCCAATGTTTATGAATAGGTATGTGCGGATTTCCCACTCGTTGCCGTTGTCGAA
This sequence comes from Saprospiraceae bacterium, assembly GCA_041741155.1. GTDB lineage: Bacteria > Bacteroidota > Bacteroidia > Chitinophagales > Saprospiraceae > M3007. The sequence continues at coordinate 12,126 of JBGSKO010000188.1, forward strand.
GCCGATCACATTAGGATCAGGCACCAGGTTCCCGGCGGCGTTTACGGTTTGCGTAGGCGAATACCGCGGCGAATACCGGTCGAGTGTGCGGTAGGTGCCGCGAATGCCGAGGCGGGTGTCCGGTAGATTGAACCAATCCGGTTTGCTTAAGGCAATAGACACATCCGCCATCAACTGGAGCGGGAAGGTGAGGTTAAAGTCGCGGTGATAGTCGTACGGGCCCCAGTCATTGACCCGGACAAACGACATGACTTTCAATGTTTTGTGTATCACCCGAAGGTCCAGACCGTAGCGGCTGATGGTGCGCGTATCGCTGCCGTTAGCCTGGGCATCGCCGGCGTACAGGTTGGCGATCAACCCGAAATCGCTGGTGATTTTGGAAACCAATCGGGTGTGTACTTCCCACAAATCCTGTGCAGGAGCAGCGCCCGGAAAGGCAAATGTGGTACGCCCGTCGGGCAAAATACCGATGGCCGCATCCTGTGTGGTTGGCAAATGGCGGTACACCACGCCGGCACTCAGGGCCAATTTGGCATCCTCGCTGCGGTCGCTGTCCCAGTTGTACATCCAGGAACCGGGCGTAGGATCGTAGGTGAACAACAGTTCGCCGGCCACCTGTTCCCGATTGCCCCGCACCACAAACGGGTCTTCGAGGATATTCCGAGGCCGGGCAGGAGCGGGCACATTGGCTGGAAGGGGTCCTTCTATCGGTTTTTGCCACAAGAAGTTGGGCGCTATCTGGAGTTTACCTACGGTGTAAGCGAACCCGGAGAGGAAATTGTACTGGTTGCCGCTTCCGCTGTCTTTTAACCGCCAGCCGGTGAAGGTCAGGGTATTGTCCGCGCCGCCATTGGCCACTAAGCCCATAGCCGCCGATTGGGCATACCAGTTGAACCGCCCGCCGGTATAGGTCAATTTGATTTTTCCGCCAAAGTTGTCCTGTGTTTTGATTTGATCCTGGTACACCTCGTACCGGCCTTCTTCGCCCCGTACCACCTGGAACACGCGTCCCTGGAGGGGCTGCCCACCCCAAAGGCCCCCGACATCCACGCCAAACTTGCCAAATGCGCGGTTGACGTGTACGGAGAGCCGCCGGGTTTTGGGCTGCGGTATGGCAAAAGAACTTTCGGTGAGGCCCAGTTGGTCCAGATCTTCGTGAAAAACGCCGGCAACTTTAAACTTGCCAAACGTCTTCTGGTATTTCAACAGGAATGCCGGGTTTGCTCCCCACCAAAGCTGTGGGCCAAACGCCAGTTTGAAGTCCTTCAACTGCTTTTTACCTTCCACCTCAAAACCAAAGGGCGCTATGCCGTTGTAAATGTCAATCTGTGGGCCGTAGTTCGCTTCGGGGTAAAGACCAAAGAAGTCTCCCTCATAGCCCCAATGGTAGTGACCTGTACGGTAAAAACCCTTGAGATCAAACATCTTGTGATTCCATTCGTAGCTGGCCTGGTAAATCTGAATCCGGTTCAAAGACTCCACCGTCAAATTCCCGGTGGTGCTGTTCAACTGAACCCGCCGGCCCCGGTTCTCGTAGAAAATCTGGTCTATGGGGTTGTTGGCGACGTTGCCCAGGATGTTCACGTCCACATTTGCCCGGAAATTGGAGGTCGGATTGGCTTCCACACCTATAAAAAAGGACTGCATGTGGTCGAAGCCCAATTGGTCGGGATAAGTGGTATTGCCGGGGATTGGGGTGTTGGGTGTCGAAATCAGCTCTCCGCCGGTGTTAAAAGTTGAAAGTTGTGCACTCAAGCGGCTCATGCTGATCTTTTTTTGCTGCTCGCCTTCGAGGGCGGCTTTGTCGCCACGTGCCTGGAGGTACGCGGACATGACCTTGATGCCGGCAAAATGTTGTTGGATGGTGCTCAAAGATGTCCCGTCGGAGTAGGGATTCAGCTGATGGGCCTCTTTCAAGGCGTAGTATGCCGCCCGCGGATACAACTGGTAAAAGCCCTTTGCGTCGGTCGGGCCTTTGGCGCAAATCCCGAACCACTCCTCGTTCATGTTGTTTTCGCCGGCCACATAATCAAAGAGGTAGCCGCCGTTTGACCAGGATGCATTGTTGTCGTGTATGCTGAGGTTGTCGGTTTGTCCATATTTCCACCAGCCATCGCTGAACTGGAAGGTAAATCCACCAATGGCATTGCCGGCTTTACCGAGACCGGCAGCATTTTCGTAAATCTCTTTCCAGTTGGCCACATTGTACATGGCCTGTGATTGCTGGTCTTCCTCGTTCGTGACGGCGTTGAACGCATCGCTGCCAAACTCCGTGAGCAAGACCGGTTTTCCGTACTCCTTTTTGACCCGGTCAAAAAGATCAATAAATGAACTCCCCCGGTACACATTGATGCCGAGAATATCCACATCCTTACACTCCTTGGCGATGATGTCCAGAAACAACAAATCGCCATTGCATATCGCCACCGGGTGCGATCGGTCAACGGCTTTCATCTCCAGAGATGCTTTGTTGAAGAGTTGGTACAGGTATTTCGCCCGCTGTGTGGACACCCGATCTTCTACCGGAATGTCTTCCGTTTCGGCGCCGTCCCAAAAAAGCCCGTAGTTGTTTTCGTTGCCCAGCAAGTACAGCAGCAGTCCGGGGGTATTCTTGTATTCGGCTGCCAGTGCTTGCACTTCCTGCAGCAACAGTGTGCTCACCCTCGGATCGGAGTACTCAGTATTGCCTACCCAGGCTCCGTCCAGCGTCAGTCCATAGCGGCCAAACGCGTGGTTGAGCATGGTGTGGATACCGTGCTGCTCATATATATATTGTATCCACTTTTTGGGAATGCCCGAGTACACCCGGATCGTATTGACGCCCATGTTTTTCAACAGCGCCATTTCGTCATCAAGCGCTTTTTTGATGAAGGCATCGGATTGGGTCCACAGGCTGTAGGAGTAGTTCGTCCCCAGAGGAAAGTAGTCCCAGTTAATTCCGTTGACCATCAGAGGCTTCCCGTTGACCACGAGTTTGGCCCCTGTAGCGCCTTGCTCGAGGAGTACCCGGTCGGTTTGCGCAAACAGCGCAATGGAAAAATTTAAAAAAATACACAGCAGCGTAAAATGTAGTGCCTTCATGGATTTCGTCTTGTTTGTTAACAGCATAGAAAGGCCAAAAACCTCCTGTGAATTTAGCGTTAACTGTTCCAAAAATCCATCTATACATCCTATATACAAATACAAAATATTCGCCCCCGAACAACACGAAGGACAAACAAAACAATGTCTTCCAATGCGTTAACCATGTTTTTTGTTTCAAAAAAAATAAAGGAGTTGGTCAGAAATGGTATATATTAAATGAACATCAAGGATTTAAAAGACCCCTGTTTCCGGAAGTTGGAGCGAAACAAGGGTGTCTGTTTGTACGGTTACCGGCGTACTTTTGTGAAAAACAGAGCACATGCATTTCTTGAAAATCATCACCGTCCTCAACTGGATCATCATCGCTATCCTTGCCTTCGCGGTAATAGGTGATACGTTCTTTTCTACGAAAACCGGAGGCGGTGATGCCGCCGGAAGGAGCTATGCGCAGGCATACTACTCCCTCGCCGTCATCGCACTTTTTGTGCTGCTCGGCCTTAACCTGCTGCCCTACAAATGGGCGAAATACACCGCCTTCGCGCTGGTTGTGGCACCATTTGTTTTCCTAAAACTTGGCTCGGCCTTGAGCAGCATCAAACAGAAGATGGCTAACAGGATCGAGTCGTCCAAGCCTGTATTTGAAGACAAGGAGCGCGAAAGCATTGCCCGGGCGATCTACGAAGGCAAAACCGAAACCGTAAAAAAAATCCTGAAAACACCCGTGCCTCGCCTCAACGAAAACGGCGAACTCCTTAGCTTCGTCGTGAATCAAACCTCCAGTTCCGACTACAAGATCGAAGAACGTGTGGAGTGTATCCGGCTGCTGTTTCAGGCAGGAGCGCGACTCGACAGCGCGAACGTCCCCGGCGAATACCCGCTCCACATGGTCGTCGCTGCGGCTGGAAACGCCCCGCTACTCCGACTCTTGCTCGAGCAGGGGGCCGATGCCAAAGCCAGTCAAAACTCATTCAATCGCAACATCCTGTTCGAGGCAGTCGGCTCGTACCAAAAACCGGACGCCACGGTGCGGGTGTTGCTCGAGTTCGGAGCCGACCCCAATGCCACCGCCGTACTCGACGACGAACAAGGCCCCATCACGCCGCTGTTGTATGCCGCCACACTCGAGCGCTGGGGCGTGTGCGCTACACTTCTCGAAAAAGGCGCAAACCCCGATTTCAAGGCCGCCGACGGTACGTCTTTACAAACCCTGGCAGAAGCCGCTTTTCAAGATTTCTCCCCGGACGGATATACCACACAGGCAGATTTTGAGCGATTCAAAAAGGTTTATCACGCACGGTAAACTATTCTACGACCGAATCGCCACCTACCGCCACGCATACACCACCACCACCTCCGCCGAGCCACCGAACACCCGCCCAAGCCCCTGCGTTACCGGCAAATCAAACGCAAATCCGGTTTTCAACTGGCCATTCGTCAGTTGTACCTGCTCGCCGAAAAACAACCCCGCCTCGAAATGCAGGGCCACTCCCGGCTGCGCCCCCATGCCCACATTGGCGCCCGTGCCCGCCCACACTAATTCGCTGATTTGCGCCCGCAGGTTCAGGTCCACGTTGATTGGGCCGTTGGGCGCATATTTCACCCATACCGACGGCTCCACAAACGAAGTCGAGTTGCCCAGCCACGGCGTACTCCAGTAGCCGCCGGCCACGGCGAAAATATGCGGTGCCCGCCGCACAGCTACCGCGTCGCCATCCTGCTCGAAACGGGTGAGAAAACCCAGCGTTTGCGGCACCGACACGCCGGCGTAGTACTTGTCGGAATACTGATAAAAAACACCCACACCAAAGTCGGGGCGTACGCTGCGCAAATTGTCCGTCGGTGCATTTCCCGGGTCGGGAAACGCTATTTCGCTCAAATCGGCGCGGTACTGCACCGCTCCGGCACTCAGCCCGATGCTCAGGGACTGCGCCGTGCGTTTGCCCATATTGATCCGGTACGCATAACGGGCATACGCCCCTGTCTGGCTGAATGCGCCCATTTGGTCGTTCACAAGGTGCGCCCCGAACACGCTGTTTTGCGCCTCCGACACCATTTCCCAACTCAGTGCCTGCGTGCGCGGCGACTCGGGCATGTTCCACCACTGCACGTGCCAGGACCCACTCAGGCTCATGGTGCGTTTGTTCAAAAGATAATTGTTGGACAACGCCGCAGGGTTCAGCACGCCCCATTGGTCGCGATACACCGAAAACAGGGGTGTTTGCTGGGCAAATAGCGGCGTAGCACTTAGCAGAATGATAAATGATACATGATGAATGATGAATCCGCCCCGCTTGGTGTTTTCACCAAGCGGCTCTACGCGAGGCTGCCTGGTAAAAACACCAAGCAGGGCGGAACGCAAATACCGGGCAATACCGGCAGGTTGCGGAAGGAAAAGATGTGGAAAAGAGTTGCGTTGTTTCATGTTTTGCGAAAATGTGGTTTTGAAAAGTTTATCCCCCCTCGAGACTTTCCAGGTTCTGCCCCGCTTGGTGTTTTCACCAAGCGGCTCTACGCGAGGCTGCTTGGTGAAAACACCAAGCAGGGCGGAGACTTTCCTGGTTTTAAAAACCTGGAAAGTCTGGCTCCCGCTACCGCTCGTTGTCAAACAAATGAATCACACCGGTTTGTGTACCGCCTACCTGCTGGTCGCCGTCGTAGGCATTCAGAAAATAGTAGTACGCGCCGCCGGGCAGGGCCTTGCCGGAGCGGTTGAAATCGCCCAGCCAGGGGTTGTTGTTGCTGTATGTTTTTTCTTCAAAAACCAGATCGCCCCAGCGGTTGGTGATGCCGATTTCCACCCGGGAAAAACCGCCGATGCCGCGAATTTGAAGTTGACCGTTCAGGCCGGGATCGTTCACCACCAGCGCTTCGGGTACCGAGGGCAGGTTCAGCACCCGAATGGTAACCAATGCCGTATCGCAACCAAAACCGCACACCGAATTAGGGTTGCACACCACATAGCGAAACTGCACGGTGCCACGATAGTCGTCCGGGGCGGTATAGCGAAAGCGCCGGGTTTCCGGCAGATACTCCAGCGTCCCGACGGCCGGCGTCCCGATCTGCGTGACCACCGTGTCCTGCATCCCGCCGAGCGCATCGTTGAGCAGTACTTCCATGACCGCCACATCTTGCGCCCGCTCGATGGTGTAGGTATCGTCGGTAGCCGCAGGCGCCGTTTCCCAAAAATACACCACTGTATCGGCGGCGGCCTGGTCGCAGCCGCCGAGGCTAACCTGCCAGATGAACACATTGGCGCCCGGCTTCAAATCCCGCGCCGAGGTCGGGTTGATGTCGGGATTGTCCAGTCGCGCACCACTGGGGGAAACCCATTTTCCAGTACCCTGCGCCAGCGGTGTTGCCCGCAAAACCGCCACGCCTGCCGCGCAGGACACTGTGTCTGTTCCGGCAAATGCTGTTCCCGGCGGCAGGCTCAGCACCGTCAGCGGTGCCCCGCCTACGGGCATGGAACGGCAGCCCGCCGAGTCGCGCACCACGAAGTATTGTCCGGAAAAAGCCGTCGAAGTGGCCACCAAATTGATGGACTGGGCCGTGCTTACAAGCGTGTCGCCGGTGGGCAAAATCCAGCGATACTGCACCACCGATGCCGGATACAGGTCGTCCACGGTCAGGTTGAACGGGTCATTTCCGCACACCTGCGCGGGAGCATACAGCGCGTAGGCCGGCAGCGCGGTGCAAGGACCGCCCGTGCCGCTACTGCCGACGGTAGCCGCGCCGGTAATCGAGCAGCCGTTGGCATCGCGCACGACTACCGTGTAAGTACCCGCCGCCAAACCGCCGATCTGAGCCGTACTGCCGCCGGTACTCCAGGTGTACAGGTACCCCGGCGTACCGCCCGACGGCGCGGCCGTAGCGGTGCCATTGTTCAACCCCGTACCGGTATCGGTCGCACTCATGTTGAGGGCGAGCGCGGGCGGTTGACCGATCGCGACGGAACCGATCGTAGTACAATTCGTGGCATCCGTGACCGTGACCGTGTAGGTTCCCGGCGCCAGGTTGCTGATCGTTTTGGAGCTCGCCCCGGTGCTCCAGGAATAGAGGAACGGTCCGGTGCCGCCGCCCGGATTGGCGGTTGCGCTGCCATTGGCCAAGCCGTTGCAAGGGACATCGTTTCCCGTCACTCCGGCGCTGAATCCCGCACAGGCAAAAGCATTGACGACGGCTGTAGCCACCGCCGTGCAACCGTTGGCATCGCGCACCGTGACGGTATAGGCGCCGGGCGGCAGGCTGGAAATATTGGCCGTATTGCCGCCATTGCTCCAGGTGAACTGGTAGCCCGGCGTGCCGCCGGAAGGCGTTGCCTCCGCCATACCGTCGTTGGCGTTGTTGGCGGTTTCGTCCGCGACGATCAGCGACACGCCGAGTTGCGGTGGGGAATCTACGGTTGCCGAAGCTTCGGCAGTACAGCCGTTGCCATCGGTGACGGTGGCGGTGTACGTGCCGGCGGCAAGGTTTATTGCCATTGGGCCGTTAGCACCGTTGCTCCAGGCGATGGTGTAGGGCGTGGTGCCGCCGCTACCTGCGGCCGAGGCCGTGCCGTTGGTTCCGCCGAAACAAAGGACGTCGGTGGCGGTGGCGCCGGCCGCCAACGGGGGCGGCTGGGTGATCGTAGTGGTTTGGGTGGCCGGGCAACCGTTGGTATCGGTGGCGGTGACGGTGTACGTTCCGGCAGCGAGGTTGGTCGCCACCGGGCCACTGTCTCCATTGCTCCAGGAAAAGTTGTAGCTGGGCGTGCCGCCGGTACCTGTGGCGGTGGCCGAACCATTGTTGCCACCAAAACAACTGGCATTGAGCTTGGAAATGGCCACGCTCAGCACCGGCGGTTGGGTGATGGTTGTCGCCTGGGCCGTAGTGCAGCCGTTGGCATCCGACACCGTGACGGTGTACGTGCCCGCCGCGAGGTTACTAAGTGTTGGGCCGGTAAAACCTGTGTTCCAGACGAAATTGTAGCCGGGTGTGCCGCCATTGGCCGACGCATCCGCCGAGCCGTTGTTGCCGCCAAAACACGAAACATTGGTGTTGGAAAACGAAAGGCTCAACGGTCCGGGCTGGGTTATCGCAGCGCTGGCGCTGTCGGTACAGCCGGTCGAATTGTTCGTGACGGTGACGGTGTACGTTCCGGCCGCCAAATTTGAAATGTTCTGCGTGTTACCGCCGGTGCTCCACGAATATGTCAGGGTACTGCCCGTGGGCAGGGCCATCGCGGTGCCGTTGTTGCCGCCGGGGCACGAAACATCGGTTTTATTGATGCCTGCAATAAAAGCCGAGCAATCCACTACCATCTGGAAAGGTGCAAACGCGGAGGTATTGTTGTTGCCAATAGTGCTTGTGGCGGTCAGCATACTGCCCGCAGAAACACCTCCCGGCGTTGGAAATATCCAAAGCCCCGAAGCCAGCGCCGTTGTAGAACCAATGAATGTTTTGCCCTGAGAAGGTGCGCCGGCGCATCCGGCCGTGGAGTGGATGAATACTTCCACCAGGGAATTGGCGGTGGCGGTGCCGCGAATTTGTTGGGTATTGGCCTGTGTAATCGCCGGAACCGCCGGCGGTGTCGGCCGCGCGATACCGGCAGTAGTGTTGCAATAGATGCTGTTTTCCTGCATGCGCACTGTGCCGCCGATGATACTGATACCTGCGCCGCCATTGTGGGCGATTTCATTAAAAGAAATAACCCCTGCCGAAGGATTACCCTGAATGGAAACGCCGCCCACCGTGTTGCCCGCGCCACTTTCCCCGATGACGTTGTTCGTGATGTTGAAAGAAAAAACAGTCGAGGTCGTCGTCACACCGGTCCGGTTGGAAACCAGGGTATTTTCCCGAATGGTCGGGTTGTTTCCGTTGGCAAAAATGGCGTTGCCGCCTGAAGCACTCGTGAAATTTCGAATCGTTAATCCCTGCACCGTGATATTGGCGGCCGTCAGGGTGAAGCAGTTTGTCGGCGCACCTGCCGGCGAGGAGCCGTCAATGATGATACCGCTCTGGCTGTTGCCGTCTATCAGCGCTCCAGCCTTGCCCACATTCGGCATGCTGGATGGCTGGATCAGCGTGGAGCCGGGGATGTTGAACGTCACAGTGGTAAGCGACGGGATGCTGTTCAGGCAGTCAACGGCCCACGACAACGAGCCGTTCACGTTGTTGCCGAAGTTGTTGGTTACCTGAACGGTGCTGCCCGAGGTGGGACACTGCGCGCGCACGGCAGCCGGCACGAACAGGCAACACAGGGCTGCGAGCAAGATTGTTTTGGTTTGCGTCATTATTTTGTGTGTGTGTTTGGGTGTTCCTTAATTCGGCTTCAGCCAATAAATCGGCATGTCCTTATCTAACTGGCTCTCGGGCATGAAAGGCGTTTGGGCGGTCGGTGCATTGGGAATGGATGTTTGAACGAGTGCCGGCACGCGGCGGCGCAGAAACTCGTACAATTCTCCGAGGCGGATGATGCCGTCGGCATTGGCATCGGCACGGTACGCACCGCCGGCATCCTGGCATTCCGTGTTGGCGAACGCCGCGAGCAGCGCCTCCGTGAAGGCGCCGTTTTCCCAGGACGGATCTTCATACGATTTTTCGGTGCTGCCGCAGGATGTGAGCGTACTGATACCGGGCTGGGCTTTGGCCAGATCCACCACGGCTTGGCTGAGACCACCGTAACCGTCCTTGGCGCCGCCGCTGTGGCAAGCGTCGAGAAACACCATCTTTTTACAATTGACGGGGTTCAGAATTTCCAGCACGTCCGATTTGAAATCCACGGCGAGCCGCTCGTACTTGGGATTGTAGCCCGTTTGCAGGATTTTGAAGCGGTTGTCCACGATTTTTCCGTGCGACGACACGAATACCAGCAGTACATCTGTCGGCTTGATCTGCTTGTCGTCCCACAGGTATGCGAGGTCAAATGCGGCCTGTTTGATGCCCGTGAGGTCGGTCTTTTCGGGGGTGTTCAGCACGTTTACGATGACCTGGTTGAACAATTGCCCCCCCTGGTTGGCGAAGGCGGCGGCAAAATCGGCGGCATCCTTGGCAGTGTATTTCAAGTCGTCGTGCGCGGGACCGATGGCCAGCACGAACAGGTTGGCGCGCTCGGGTGCAAACTCGACCTCCAGATAGTCGGACGCCTTGCCGTCCACCACCACCTCTACCCGGTTTTTGCCCTGCTGCAAGGGTATTTTGTTCCGGTAGGTGTAGGTAAACTGCGCGTTTTCGCGCTTGGGCGGCGAGAGGTCTTCTTCGTTGAACTTCGAGCCTTCGGTTTCCTTGCCGTTCACCTTCATTTTGAAATTTTTGACATCCAATGGTTTCGCCGACACCACGGTCATCTTGAACTCGAAATGATCCTCGGTTCGGCGCACTTTGTTGGTGCCGGTTTCGTGCGGGGCAGGATCGGACCAGATGAGAATCGGGCCGGTCGCAAGAATGGACGCCTTGCCGGACCCGGTTTGCCACTCAAAGGTTTTTTGGGCTTTTTCCACACCGCCTTCCTGCACGGCGCATGCAATGGCGGCCACGGGGGCGGTGAACTGCGGGGTTTTTACAAAAGAAAATTTGACCTCCCGGCGACTATGCGGGGCCACCGCGCCCAGTTGAACGACCGCCGCGCCCGCAGGTTTTATGCCCTCCGGGCAAACAAACCGCACCTCGGCTGCCCGTGAAACCGTGTCGCCGCTATTTTCAATCTGCACCGTAAGCGTCACCTCGTCGGAACGGCCGGTGGCCGCGAAGGCATGCTCGGCCAGCAACAGTGCGGCCGGTTTGGGTTTGCGCAGCACGATATTTTTTTCAAACGAATAGAGTATTTTTTCCCCGCTGTGCACGGCAATACGGAGCCGCTGCTCGCCGTCGGTCAGGTCTGCGGCCGCCAATAGGGGTATACGCGCTTCGACGCTGCCGTTTTTGCGCAGCGGGCCAAAGTAGTTGGCGCTCCAGGCAGAGAGGTGGCCGTTGGCGGCCGGGTTGTCCACGGTCACGCGCAGGTCGTGCAGGTCGAGGTCGGATTTATTGGTGATGCGAAAGGCGAGGTGTGCGCGCTCGCCGGGGATGAGCGTACCGTCGGCACTGCGCACGGTGGCTTCGGAAACGTCCACTACTGCCGCGTCGCGGATGCCCATGGCGGCGAGTTGGGCGGTTTGCGGGTTGGAAAAATGCAGCAATCGGGCCGAACCGCCATCGAATGCGCCGACAACCGCGATGCTGCCGTCGTGCAGCAGGCAGGCGGCGGCGAGCGCATCCTCGCGGTCGTCGCCGTGGTATTGCTCCCACTGCAAGTCGCCGCCGGAGGTGGTTTGCACAAAAAAAGCGTCGGAAAACCGCGCGCCACTGCGCTGCGATTTGGACGCGCCGACGAGCAAAAACCCGCCGTCGTCGGTCTGGAGCAAGGCGTTGGCCAGGTCGGCGGATTTGCCGCCGTAGGTTTTATCCCACTGCCGGAAACCGTCGCGACTGGTTTTTACGAGCCAGCAATCCAGGTCGCCGGCGCCTTTGGATTTGGTGAGGCCGGCGATGGCAAAACCGCCGTCGTGTGTGGCCGCGAGGTGGAGCGCCTCCTCCCAGCCGCCCTCGCCAAACCATTTTTTCCACTGCACTTCCCCGCGGGCGTCGGTTTTTGCCAGATAGATGTCGCCCGCACCGGCGCCCGCTTTTTTGCCGGTATTTCCACAAAACGCGAAGCCGCCGTCGGGTGCGAGCGCGAGGCCGGCCAGGGTTTCAAATTCGGAGGCGCCGAGGTTTTTTTCCCAGATCAATTGCCGGCCGTCCACTTTTGCAAGCCAGATATCGCCGTTTTTTTGCGCGTTTTGGTATCCGGCGAGCAAGACCGAGCCGTCGGGCAGAAGCAGCATTTTCCGGCATTCGTCGCGGCCGGGCGTGCCGAAGGTTGTTTCCCAAATTTTGCGCCCGCGCTCGTCAACCAGCACGAGCCAGGCATCTTGGTCGCCTTTGCCACTGGACGCCGTAGCGCCGGCGAGCAGAAACTGCCCGTCGAATGTTTGTACGGCGGCATACAGCACATCGTCTTTGGAGCCGCCAAAGCGCACTTCGGCTACGGTTTGGCCGGTACTGTGGTCGGTAATCAGAAGCAGACCATCGGTGCCGCCGCTGGTTTTGGCAGAGGTTTCGCCGACGGCGACAACGAGGCCGTTGGTGGCCTCAGCGACGGCGTGCAGGGTGGCGCCGCCACTGAGGTTTAGCTGCCAGTCCTGGCGGAGCGACTGGGAAAAGAGCAGAACAGGGGCAAACAGGATAGCACAAACGAGCACACGCATAGCGTCGGAATTTTGGAACAAAGTTCCGGGCGCGGGTACCGGGGGAAGTCTCCCCGTTTGTAAGAAAGTGTAAAAAAGGGTAAAATGGACACGCTGCTGTGTCAGCCTGTTGAGAGCAAATTGGCGCCGTGCGTGGGTCTTTTGACCCCGCACAAAAGTATTTGATAATCAAGCGGTTGGCGCGGGGTTTTCAAGGTTAAAAAAACACCGTTGATGCCGTTTCCTGAACACTCTCCGGCAAACACCATTTTCCCGGGCGACGGCAGCCCGTACCGGATAACTATGCAAATACAATACAGTATTGTGTAACACTCGGCTGCATCGAACGCCACACTTTCGCGGCTTGATCATTATGCTACAACGGTTTATGATCCTTTAGGAAATTGTCTAACTGCTACTTAAATTTTTAATTTTTCAAAAATGAAACCAGCCTACCTTATTGCCGGCCTTTGGATGACCTGTGTCCTGTTTATTTTTTGTGACTCCCTTTCCGCTCAGGTTGCCATCAATACCGACGCCAGTAATGCCGACTCAAGTGCCATGCTTGATATAAAATCTACAATCCGGGGTGTGCTCGTACCGCGTATGAGCACGTCGCAGCGCACGGACATTGCGGCGCCGGCCACCGGCCTGTTGGTATTTGACATCAGCACCAGCACCTTTTGGTTTTTCAACGGAGCGACCTGGGTCGAAATCGGCGCCGTAGTCGGGGGCGGACCGGCAGCGCCTTCAGTGATTACTGCGGCAATGCTGACTGCAAACGCCAACAACTTCAGCCCATCCGGCTTTGGAAATGCTACTGCCGTACGCATCTCCGGCGATAACGGGATGCGCGCTATAACGGGATTTGATGCCGAAACAAACGGCGAGGAAAAGACACTCATCAACATCGGTGCATACCCGATCTACCTCGCCCCGGAACACACCGGCAGCAACGCCGCCAACCGTATCGCATACATCGAAGAAGTTATGATCCCGCCAGGATTGTCCTGCCGGATCATCTACGACGGGGTTTTGGCTCGGTGGCGCCCACTGGACCCGCCTTGTCCCAATTATACGAACATCAACCGATCGGTACACTACGACAAGTCGGCCGGTAAGGTGGCGAACAATTTTCAGGACGATATTCACCTGGAAGTGTTCGGCTCGCTCACCCAAACCTCGGCGGCGCCAACGGCTACCTCGCCGTTCACATCCTGGAACTTCAATACTGGCAGTTCGACCGGCGGTGGGCTGGGTTTGTTTTTCGTTCGAAGTGCCGAAGCCATGGCCATGGTCGGCGGTGCGCACATTGTGGCCAAAATGCATTTCAAAAGCCCGGCAGAATTGTCCGACAATACCAACCAGTACTACATGTTCCTCCGTATTGCCGATATTCCCTTTAGCGGTTTTTGGGACCAGAACAACTCGCTCGGCTTGCGCTACCGGCACAATATCAACGGCGGGAAATGGCAGTGCTACTCCCGCGACGGCAGCGGCGGGGAAACAGTACTGGACACGGGAATTCCGTTTGAGGTGAACACCGAATACGAAGTATTGGTAACACTGAACAAAACGAATACCGAGGCGACTTACTTCCTCAACGGCGCAGTGGTGGGTCGGATAACGGCCAATATGCCGGCAGCGGTAAACGTCGGCCCGTCCAACCATTTGGAAAAACTCTCCGGCTCGTCGGCGCGCTCGGCCTTGATTTATCGCTTTATGGGCGCTGCAATCGCACCCTGAGAAGCTATTCTCCTTTTTAGAACAGTATCCCCAAACACTTTTTCTTCTGCTTCGCGCCCTTCTTGGTCTTTTTTACCACCACGGGGTCGCTGGAATAACTTTCCACGTTGAACCGGTTGTAGGCCACTATCACGTAGGTGTAGTACTCCCCTTCGGCTGCAGTGGGGTCCTGAAAAATCCATTTTTCGGTATAAAACGGCGTGTATGTGAGCAGGTTGCGCGGGTTTTGAAAGTCGCCCACACCCCTCCCGTCAAAGCGGTAAATGGCAAAATAGTACGGATTTTCGTCGCGGGTAGCGATATCGCAGGCGTGCCACGCCAGTTTCACCACACTTGGTGTACCGCCCACGCGGCAGATTTGCGGAGTAGCAGGCGGCGCTTTGGAGAGCCAGGCCATTCCCGGCACGCGGGTTTGGTTGTTAAACATCCTGGTCATCAGCGAATCCTGCACGCCAAGTGGGTTGCGCAGCAGCGGTTTCACGGAAAAGAAAATACTGCCCTGGACGGCACTGTTGCTGCGGTTCAAGGCAACCTGGCGGGTGATTTCGTCGGGTTTGTTCCAATTGGGGTCCACCTCGTTGTTGTTGATTTTATAGGCAGCATGGCCGGCATACAGGTGCTTGCCGTAAGTGTGCTTGCTCCACCAGTCGAGCAGGATTTGGTAGTCGGCCGGCGGAAACCCGACGCTCCAGTACAACTGCGGGGCGACGTAATCAATCCAGCCGTTTTTCATCCACTTCACCACGTCGGCATAGAGGTCGTCGTAGCACGTGATGCTGGCGCGCGTTTGGGAACCGTTGATGGGGTCCTGCTCGGCGTTTCGCCACACGCCAAAGGGACTGATTCCGAAGCGGACATACGGCTTGACTCCTTTGATCATTTTGGAAACGCCCTCGACGAGTTTGTCTACATTGTCGCGGCGCCAGTCTTCGACCTGAACAAATCCGCGCGGATCGCCGGCGAAGTCATTGAGGTCTTGCAGCACCTGTCCGGGTTCCTTGTAGGGGTAAAAATAGTCATCGAAATGGATGCCGTCCACGTCGTAACGCACCACCACATCGCGCACGATATTGATGAGGTACTGGCGCACCAGCGCGCTGGCGGGGTTGAAATAGTAACGCGTGCCGTATCGGAAAAACCACTCGCTTTTGCGATTGTCGGGCAAGGCGCGGAGCGGGTGCGTGGGCGCCAGGTTGGCCGTGTCGAGGTCGAACGTGGCGCGGTAGGGATTCATCCAGGCGTGGAATTCCATGCGGCGGCTGTGTGCGGCCTTGACCATGTACTCCAGCGGATCGTAAAATGGTTCCGGAGCAATGCCTTGCAAACCGGTCAGGAATTTGCTCCACGGCGCGGCGGCGGAGGGATAAAGGGCATCGCCGGCGGGGCGTATTTGCACAAATACCGCGTTCATCCCCAGTGCCTTGAGTACATCGAGGATGCTGTCGAATTCCATTTGCTGGCGTTCGGGCGGCAGACCGGGCGCCGAGGGCCAGTCAATATTGGCTACGGTAGCGATCCAGGCGCCGCGGAGTTCGGCTACCGGCAAGGTGGCGGTAGTGGTAGTTTGTTGGGAAAAAAGCGGTGCGGCCAGTGCGAACGTAAACAGCAGGGTAGCGATGCGGTGGAAACGGAGTAGTCGGGACATTGTCGTTTGTTTGGCGGTAAAAATAGAGAAGTTTTGAAAATGAGGCTTTTTTGTCTGCTGCCCGGATTTTTTTACACCACGCAAGCCGCGTTTTGCCCCACCTTTAGCTGTTCCGGTGTACCGGCGAGGGATCGGGCCGGGGGGGGCCTCAGCCTGAAATAAATCCGGAGGACTGCAATTTTTCTGCAGGGGTAGGGGGTGATGTTTGTGGCGCGAACACAACGGACAAGCCGGGCAGGTTACTGCACAGCACCGGCTCGCTGCCAAAACCAAGCCGCACCATGTTGCCAAAACGACGCATCGTATTTTGTATCGGAATTCTTACTGCCGCAGTCGCTGTGGCGCAAAACACGACCTTTGAACTGGGGCGTGTGGATTTTTGGAGGCCCGCCGATCTGTCCAACAATTGGATCATCATCAAAGAAGATGGCATCGCAGGCACCCCGATTTCAGGCGATATTAAAACCTCGGCATGGAAAAGGCTCGTTGGCGGCGCCGTTGAAAATAAACCGGTGGCTTACGTCAGCGGATGCACGCCGCGCATCGGTACCTGCTTGATCAAAAACGGCTCTGCGGGCGACTGCTCGAACCCAACTCCCGGCGAAGGACCGGCCGGCGAGCCGGCGAGCTACTTTGCCCGGGGCATCGTGTTAGACCCAACCGACCAACCGACCGGGCTGTTCCTGCCTGTAGCACCTCTGCAGCGGGCTGCCGCAGACAACGTATTCGAATACCCCGCCACCGCTATATCTGAAATACTGCCGCACGGCAAGGTTCAGTATTTTGAAAACTTCCGAATCCGTTGGGAATGGTCGGTCACAAGCGACCCCAATGGGACTTGGAGCGCCTGCGGCATCAGCGAGAACCCGTTGTACGTCACGCGAAGCCTGCCCAAGCCCGAAAATCCCGGCGTCGGTTATCGCCACTTTCACACCTTGCTGCACATCGGGTGCAAGTACGCCGACGGAGCCACCTCGGATGAGGCGATGATCCAGGGCGTTTGGGCGTATTTCGAGGGAAGAGCCGTGGCAAGGGTGGACGGCGCACCGTTGAAGTATTATGGGAACTGGACCGGAATCTTGGCAGACCGTACGGATGAATTATTAGAAAAAAAAGATGGAAGATGTCAGTCGTGGGCAAAAATGCTACTGGATGTATTGAAAGTACAAGGATTTGTTGAGTCCAACAACTATAAAATTGTCAAAGCAAATACAAGCAGTGAATTTTTTATAAAAACGTGGGTAGACTATGGCGGATCCGGCACTTCAGGGAACAATGTATATCCATTTAGAAATGTCAGAATGAGTACGTTGCACGAAAATAATTCTTACAAATGGCAATACTCTGAAGTTGATTATTCGACTCCATCATTGGCTCAAAATAATAACAATCCACCTGCCGATTTTGGTTTTCATGTTATTGTAAATATAAAAGGCAAACTATATGACCCTTCCTATGGACTAAAGTATGGAGTTTCGATCAAAAATTCTGACAACATAGAGGTTGTTAGTATGCTGGACGAAAACTATGTAAGCGCCTATGCACTAATATATCCACCAGTAGAATATGAAATCCAAATGAATAATTTTGTTTTGAGTGACTATATCAAAATTATTGAACCTGTTAATCCCAGCCAAAATAATTATTAAATCAAAGTGTATGAAAAATAAATTTGTGTTCGTTTTTTTGTTTGCTTTAACTTTTTTCAATGCTATTTCTCAGAGTATTGATATAGAAAAATATGTTGTTTTTGAAAAAAACAAATATAAGGCTTACTGTATTCACAAAAATGAAATTGCAATTATTAAAACAGACAGTTCTTTTGTATTGGTTGATACACTGAGTTTGATAGAAAATATGAAAAGCGACATACTTGATGATGGTATACTATATTGGGATGTTTTTGATACATTTTTAATTCAAGTTAGACTGCATGTAGATATGACCGGGATGACACACACGCCTGTAGAAATGTTTAACCTTAACAACTATTCAAAAGCGCGACATTCACGATATATACGTCCTAAGAAAAGCATAGAAAATGGTATTTGGCCAATTGATGGCGAGACGATGAGAATTCATTTTAAATCTGAATCCGATACTTTCACCAAGGGGCCAATATTTTTTGATTTTTATGCAACCAGAGATACGTTTATGGTTTTCGTGTACTGCGCCGACAAAAACAAGATCGATATATGGAACTTTGGCAAATATCTGCTTCGGATCGACAAAGTTCTCCCAATTGAGGAGAAAGAGGCCATTGGTAGAAAAAAATCCTGGGAGCTTATAACGAGTATCCCAATCGAACATCCCTTCACCGGCCCCTTTCGGATCATTCACACCAAAGGCCGAAACTATTTGGTGACACGAGAAGGCGAAATATACCTCGTCGGAACAAGCAGCCTGAAATTGGTTGACAAACTACCCGAAGGCCCCGAAAGAACCCTGGTTATTGACAAAGATCTGGACGAAGTGTACCATATCGAACGCGCCCTGTTGCTGCGGGACGACGACAAGCCCCTCCGCGACAAACTCCGCGAATCGGCCGTACAAATCCTGCATGACCACTAACCCCCTTGCACACTATGAACTGGCGTACACAAATCCTGCTTGCCGGAATCGCACTGGTCGGCGCCTGGAAACCAGCCTGGGCGCAAGGCAATGCGCTACAGCTCGTCCGCGTGGAGTTTTGGGCGCCGCAGGACAAGTCCGACCATTGGGTTAGGATCAAACAGGACGGCCTTTCGCATACGGAACTGTCGGGGCCGACCAAGACCAAAGCCTGGATGCTCAACAATGCCGGCGGCGCCGACAAAAAACCGGTGGCTTACGCCGGCGGCGCCACGCCGCGAGCGGGCGCCTGTTTTCGGGCCTTGGGCAGCAACAAGTCCTGCCCCGTGGGGGCGGAGGGCGGTCCGGCGCCGGCGCCGACGCCCTATTTCGTGCGCGGAACGGTGCTGGGCCCGTCGGGGCAGCCCGCCGCCATGGCATTCCGCCCCAAGCAGTTAGTCAAGACAGGCACTGCGGACGTGTACGAATACCGGCCCGAGCCTGCCGACGCGGCGTTTCCGGCCCTGCGCGTTCAGTATATGGAGCAGTTTCGGATACGATGGGAGTGGTCTGTCTCCGGCGACCCGCACGGGGCGTGGACACAGGCGGGCATCAGCGAGAACCGGATGTACGTCACCTATAAAAAGCCCCTGCATGCCGGGCCTTTCTTTTACACCTGCCTGCATCTCGGCTGCTCCGAGGCGGCGAACCAGCAGGCCGAGGGCACCGTGGTGGCTGGCGTGTTCGACCGCTTCAAGACCCGGTGTGTAGTTCGGGTGGACGACGCGGAAAACAACTGCCTCCGATACTGGGGCGACCCTGACTTGACCCGCCAGAACAGGGGACTGGACTTTCTGCTGGAAAACGCCGCCGGTGCGGCGTACGAAGATGGCCGGTGCGGCGAGTGGAGCGCCTTTTTTGAGGAGATACTGGCCGCGCAAGGGATTTCCGGCTCGCAGGTGACGGCTCTTGCATACGACCCCGCAGGCCCAATGGTGGCCCGGTTCGACGACGACCTGAGAAATGCCTACCTGGCACACGTAGAGCAGTTTTTCGGCAACGACCTGTTTCCCACACCTAATCACCCGGAACAGCCTACCAACGTCCTGCTCGACAACATAGACCCTGTGTTCGGTCTGCCCGGCACGGGTGCCCGGATCATCCTGCACGGCAAGATCGCCACCTCGCAAAGCAGCGGAATGACGAAATTGGTCATCATCTCCCAGTTTTTCGTCAAGGATTGGGACTTCTCTCAGGGAGAAGAGCAGTTCTATGCCGCCTTGCCGACTGGGCAATCGCTAAGCATCAAGAACCCGAATGGCCAAGAGGTGGCCGTCGTGACCGGGGCCGACGCGCTCGGAAGCCCGGCACAAGGCAACAGCGACCCCCGATCCAACTTCGACGACCACGTGCTCTTCCAGCACGGTAATCTGTACTACGATCCTTCTTACGGCACAGGGCCTTTCCCAGACAAAGCGGAGTGGGTTGTGAACAGTTTGGCAGGATACGGGACACTTCTTATATACCTAAATACAAACAATGTTCCGTTTTATTTGATATACCTGCACAATAAGCAATATCAATTTGATCAGAATATAATAAAATTCACAAAATGAGACAATTTTCAATTACGGTCTTGCTGACAATGTTATGTTTTGAGTCACTGTTGTTGGCACAAGATACATTATACTACAAAAAAACTCAAGGATATGAATCTATCGTAGTGATAGACGGATATCATTTAGTTTTTTATGCAAATTTAACAGGACATACAGACACCGTTTTTCATTATGAATATGGCCATTACATGAAGACACGAATCATAGATATTTCAATAAAAAACAACAAACATACTGTTCTGTATAGAAATGGAGATTTGATTGGATATACCATACATGATTATTGGAATAATGCTTGGCATCCATATATGGGAAATATCCTTGTTTTTTTTACACCAACCCGCTACAAGGTAGATGTATCCATAGTGGATGGTGACAAATTCAAGATCATCGAAGATGGGCGCGAGACGCTGTACCAAATCAATTTCACCAACAAAACGCTCGAACGATATGACAAATAAACCAATCATCGTCGTGCTGACGCTTTGCCTGCTGAGCAGCGCCGTGGCATACGGGCAGTGCCCGAGTTTGCCACATTGCCGATTCTCCTTCTCGATTGGACAGGATGGGTACTCGGTCCAGTTCAACGGGGAAACCAGTTGTGAAGACAACCTGGATCTGACGTGGTATTTTGGCGACGGAGCCAAGCACAGCAGCAGCGGCAATAACCTCAACCTCGACCCTGTTCATATTTACCCCGGCGACGGTAAATATGTGGTGCGTATGGTGGTGTCGCTGCCAGCCCCACATACTACTTGTACGCATACGGCAGAGGGAACTCGGACATCATCTTTTTACCCGACATCAACCCCCTCTCCGCATTCGAATACCCGACCAATTACCATTGGGACTTTGACGACGGCACCACCTACCTCGACAATGTGGACGGCAGCGGATTTGCCATGCACCGGTACGTGTTGGAGTCGGGGGGGAGCTACCCCAGGGCAAACGCATCAAAATTGAGTACGCCCTCCGAGAGGTCAAAAATTGGTGGAAAATATCCATCCTTATCGTTTACACGACCTCGGAGAGGCCGCACATTTTTCGCGAAGGGCCAGACGTTCCAGGTTTAAAAACTGCTCCTCGAAGGACAACCCGTGGCCGTGCGCGATTTTTACAAAAAGATCATTTTTGAGGGATTGTAGCAGCACTGCACGGGGGTGCGTACTTTTGCCCGCCTAAGGCACACTCCCAAACATGAAATTTCCGCAACCCATACCCGTCCGCGACCTGGCCGAACGCTTTCAGGCCCAACTCATCGGCGACGCCTCTCTGTTCGCCACCGGGATCAACGAAATCCACAAAGTGGAACCCGGCGATGTCGCTTTTTCCGACGCACCCAAGTATTTCCAAAAAACACTCGACAGCGCAGCCACGGTCATCCTGCTCAACGCTCCCGCCGAGTGCCCGCCCGGCAAGGCCATTCTCGTGGTAGAAAAACCGTTCGAGGTATATGACACGCTCATCCGCGCGTACAGACCATTCGAGCCGTCCACCAGCCCCGTCAGTCACCGGGCACAGATACACCCCACAGCCATCATCGAGCCGGGTGTGGTCATTGCCGCCAACGTATCCATCGGCGCGCACTGCTACATCCAGGCCAATACCTACATCGGGGAGTACACCACCATCGGAGACCACGTAAACATCGGCCCGAACACGACTATCGGCAGCGATGCCTTTTATTTCAAAAAACACCCCGACGGAACGTACCAGAAATGGCGCTCCGGCGGTCGGGTCATCATCGAAGATCAGGTGGATATCGGCGCCGGTTGCACGATCAACAAGGGCGTAAGCGGCGACACGGTCATCGGAGCCGGCAGCAAATTAGACTGCCAAATCCACATCGGACACGGCGTGGTAGTCGGCAAAAACTGCCTCATGGCCGCGCAGGTGGGCATCGGCGGCAAAACAATCCTCGAAGACAATGTAGTGCTGTACGGGCAGGTGGGCATTATTCAGGCCGTGCGCATCGGTAAAGGGGCCATCGTGCTGGCCGGCGCGGGCGTGTCCAAATCGCTCGAAGGCGGCAAGACCTATTTTGGCGCGCCGGCGGAAGAAATGCGGGAAAAATACCGGGAAATTGCGGCCACACGGCAGCTGCCGGCGTTGTTACGGAAACTGGGCAAATCCATGGATTCCAATCTCGGCGAGGTTTAGAACCTCGCTGAGGTGACCCCCCCCCGCATATCCTAACGCATCGCCGCCAGCAGCACGGCATATTCCACCGCAATCCACGCGTAATTTTCCTGAAAACCGCCGCCCGCGTAGTGGCTGTACGAGAGCGCCGCCACCGCCGTCCACACGAGTGGAAAACGCCACCGCGTGAGCAAGCTCAGCCCAAAAGGCAACACGATGTACCACGGATGCACGGTGGTCGCCAGGGCCAGGTACAGGGTAGCCGCCAGCACAAATTTTTCTGTCAGGCTCCAGCCGCCCGGAACGCCCGGTTTTTCCATGCGGAGAAACGTAATACCCCAGACACCTGCGAACACCACGGCGCCGAGCATTGGCCCCAGTGCGCGGCCCACATCCAGGGTCGGCGGCGCCAAAGCCTTGCCGATGGCTTTGAGTACGTAATACCCGCTGGCGTTGAACGCAAACTGCCGGAAGTATAAATTTAGGCTGCCGGCCATATTTTTCAGGATGTCCAGGTCCAGCAGGGGCAAAAACAAGGCGAGGCAACAAACACCGAAAAGCAACACAAACCGGAAGCCTGCACGCCAGCCCAGGTACACCAAGATGATGGGCAAAAACAGCAGGGGCACCAATTTGCTCGCCGTCGCCAAAGCCCAAAACAGCGCGGCTCCCGGCAAATGCCCGCGCATCAGGGCCGCAATTCCAGCCAGCAAAAAGAACAGCATCGCGCCCTCGAAGTGGCAATTACCCATGATTTCAAAAATGATAAGCGGGTTGAGGGCGTAGGCTACGCCGGCCCACGAGGCGCGCATCCCGTACGTTCCATCCTGTTTTTTGTCCGAAGGTCCACTTTCCTGAATGTCAAAATCGAGCGTTGTTGCCGCCCTCCCCGCAGGGACAGATGCCGAAAACAGGCCCAGCACCGCCAGCGTCCCCAATTCACACAAAAACAGAAATACTTTCAGGACAAACACCCCGCCCGAAAGGCTCTCCGGGAAAAGTTTGGCAGCCAGCCAAAACACCCCCTGGCACACCGGCGGATACACGGTGTAGTACGCAGGCGAGTTGAGTTTTTGGAACAATTCCGGGGTTATGCCCGCGAGGTGCATCTGGTTTTCCATAAAATATACCGGCGGGTGCGCAAACGGATGTATCCCATGGGCAGCCAACCGGCCATCCCACAAGAACCGGTAAAAATCGTCGGAAAGATTGGGAATACTGAACAGCAGCACCGCCCGCAACGCGATGCCCAACCCAATGAACCAACGCTGGTCGGCCGCACTCCATTCGCGGCGGGTAAGCACCCAGGCATACAGCGCAAAAAAAGCTCCGTAAGCCGCTATGAATGCCCCGAAATCGGCGCGTTCCACCCAATAACCCAGGTAAACAGTCAGGGCCGATAGACTGATGCCGATGACCAAACGGGAGCGTAGCGGACTGCTTTCATGGTGCATACCGCAAAGAACGTTGGTCTGCGATCAACTTACCGCGCCGTTCGGCGGTTTTCAAACACAAACTTGTGGTACGCGCCATTCACGGGTACTTCCACCAAAAGATGCTTCATAAACCCGGAATTTCCGCGCACTTTCACAATTCCCTGTATAGCCTCGCCCGGGTTGAGCGTGTGTTGGCGCAGCAGGCCATTCTCCGGCATCGCAGGCGTCGCTTGCGGTGGCGGCGACATGGAGCCGATGATGATGGCGGAGTTGATGGAAAAATCAATCCACTCGATAGGATTGTAGAAGTAGTTGTACGTCCAGTCGGGTCGGTTTCCGGAGCCCCCCCTCGACGGTTTATCACGGAGTTCGGATACGAGCAAAATCAGGGCTACTGTGCCGATCACAGCAGCGGCGCCAATCATCAGGTCGCGGTTGCGCTTCCATTTGGTGTACTCCGTAGCCTCGAAAACCCGCAGGGGTTGCATGACGCCAAAGGCATCGTAGCCGCTGACCCGGATGCCCTCAGGTTCAAAGGTGTAGGCTTCGTCGCTGTCGTTGTAGAGGTACAATTGCAGACTGAGGTCCTTTTCGCCCTTTGCGCTCAGACCGGCAGTGACGTCGGCGCCAAACTGCTGCGAACGTAACCCCGGCACGCCCCGGGTGTAGGTGGCTTCTGTTTGTCCGGGCTGCGAGGCAGCGGGTTTGTAGTAGTAGTAGCTGCATGCACCGAGTAGCAGCATCGCAGGTAGCAGGAGAAAAATGTGCTTTTTCATGGCGTAGAAAAATTGTTGGTAAAAGTACGACGGATCCCTTCGCAAAACCATCGGTAAGACGCCAATAAAAATCCCTGTGTCGCACAGCGACACAGGGATTTTCCTCAACGATCTCAACCTCCTCTCAACCCTCTCAACTACCGAAACCGCAAGTGCTTGATCGAGTAGTAGCAAATGGTTGCAAACCCGAAGGCCAGCATGGAGTGGAACAGTACGAAGGCGTGGTTACCGGTTTTAATGCCGATGATGACCGCAGCGGAGAAAATCAGCGCCATGCCACCTTCCGCATACGTGACCCAGGAAATTTTCTTGGCCAGATAGGAAGCTTTTTGAATAGCGTTGTTGTCGCCCGTAGTGCCACCGTACTTCGGTGTGCGTACGAAGGCTGAAACTTTGCCCCGCAGGCCTTCAACCACAGCAATAGCATTGTACAGCGACAAGCCCATGGACATCGGGAGGAAGGACAGGAACATGCCGAAGAAGCGCACTTTTTCCCAGAAGGAGGCCGGTGTCGCGCGGTTCAGTGCCGCAGTAATATTGGCGGTGTAGGAAATGGCCGCCACAGCAAACAGACCGAGCACCGAGAACGACAGGAAGTGCGTGGAAATACCCAGTTCCTGGAAAGCGAACGACAGCGGAATGCTGCTTACGGCAGCGATGAATACCCACAAGAAAACGCCGTAGGCCATCAATTGGCTGATAGCGTGCATCTTTTGCACCCGGTTCAGTTTATCGGTATTCCACACGAGTTTGAGCAGTTTACGGGCATTTTGAGCGCCACCCTTGTTCCAGCGGAATTGTTGGCCCTTGAGGGCGTTCATGTCCACCGGCAGTTCTGCTGGGCTGCCGTGTTTCTCCAGGTACTGAATTTTGTAGCCCATGATCTGTGCGCGGAAGCTCAGGTCAAGGTCTTCGGTGAGGGTGTCGCTTTGCCAGCCGCCGGCTTCTGTGATAACTTTTTTGCGCCATACGCCGGCTGTGCCGTTGAACTGGAGCAGCAGGTTGCCATACGAGCGGCCCGCCTGTTCGACGGTGAAGTGTACATTAAGTTGCAGCGCCTGCAACTTGGTCAGCATACTGTAGTCCGCGTTGATGTGTTCCCAGCGGGTTTGAACGATGGCCGTCTTCGGGTCTTCGAAGTAGGTCATGGTGGTGCGCAGGAAATCGGGGCGCGGCGTAAAGTCGGCATCGAAAATGGCAATAAAATCGCCGTTGGCTTGTGGCATGGCTTCCTGCAGTGCACCCGCCTTGTAGCCCTGGCGGTTCACGCGGTGGATGTGCCGGATATTGAACCCTTGTTCGCGGAGTTCAGCCACTTTTTTTGTAACAATATCAACCGTTTCGTCGGTGGAGTCGTCCAGCACGTGTATCTCGAACCGGTCTTTGGGGTACTCCTGCGCGGCCACATAGTCAATGATCCGCTCGGCCACGTACATTTCATTGTACATGGGCAGTTGCACTGTTACAAACGGCGCTTTTTGGTCGTCTGCTTCATATTGGCTGTACTCGATTTTCGGGTTTTCCTTGTGGAATTTTTTGTATAAGAAAAGCAGGTGAATTTGCAGGAGGGCGTAAACGGTCACGCCGCTCATGGCAACAAAATAGACGAGGAGCATCAGGTAGCCGAAATCAACGAAGGCCTGATAGCGAAGTGCTTCGAAAAGCGAATGAATGCCAAACATAGAGGAGTGATGAAAAATGAGTGATAAACGATAAGTTGAATTTGGAGCGCTGTTATTGATCAGCGGATCTTGGATTTTTATGTTTTTTATCTGCTAAATACAAGATAAATATAAGACTGATAATTTTCCAGCCGGCCAGCACCACACCTTTCAGGGTGCCCGAAACTTTACTTTTCCCTGCCGCGCGTTTGCGGTACTGCACGGGTACTTCCACACATTTGAGCCGGTGCTGGGCAGCTTTAATTTGCATTTCCACCGTCCAGCCGTAGTTGGGGTCTTGCATGTCCAGCGCCAGCAAACTGTCCCAGCGAATCGCCCGGAATGGTCCCAAATCGGTGAACCGGTAGCCGTACAGCAGGCGGATCAGGAACGGGGCCAGCCAGTTTCCAAAGCGTTGGGGCGGCGTCATGGCGCCCGGTTCGGGGTTGCCGAGCAGGCGCGAGCCAATCACCATATCTTTTCCGTCGTTCAAGATCGGACCCACCACTTCAGGCAGGTCGTCGGGGTAGTCCGAATAGTCACCATCGAGAAACACTACAATTTCGGGGCGTTCGGACGCAGGCAGTTGTTGCAGGTAACGGATGCCTGCCAGGCAGGCCGAACCATATCCCCGTCTTTTCGCGTCCACCACTACGGCACCCATCAGTCGCGCCATTTCCGCTGTACGATCCGTGGAGCCATTATTGCAAACCACCACTTGACGTACCCAGTCTTTCGGAATGGCCGCCAACACAAAAGGCAGCGATTCTTCCTCGTTATAGGCCGGGATCAGGACGTCAATCCGCGGTTTCCGTGTTTTTTCCATGCACTTGTACTTCCTGATATCAACTTTTAGACGGAATGACGTTGCAAAAGTACACAAGCGGTTAAGAAAATGTTAAAAATATTTAACAAACAGCCTGTTAAAGTTTCTCAAACGGCTTCTGCAAGACATTTGGAGAAACCTTGTTTCAAAAATATAATTTTTTGAGCCTGTAAAAACTGGTACAATTTTAACGAAAAAGTATTCCCAGCAGTTGAATTTTGAGCAATAATTCTGTTGCCGGCGGCAATACGGCCCGTTCGTTAAAAAGTTAAGGCAGGCCCAAAAGAAGGTGTTAATTTTTTAACACGCTTCTCGGCAGGGAGTATTCAGAGAACTGTGCAGCAGTCTGCGTTTGTCTGTGTTAAAATTATCTCTCGGTAGGTTTGACACAGTTCTCTGAACACTCTCCTTCGGCATGGATACATCGATTTTGGATATTCCGGACAATGATTCGGGCATACGCATCTTTCGGCAAAAGGGTGGTATTCCGCCGGATTTAGCGCAGCCCTTGACCATGCATGCCGTTTTGGGACAGCAAACATCCTATCTTCGCCCCCTCAATCCGCTGCTATATGCCCATACGGTTTTTCCGCATAGCCCTTTTCCTGTTGCTTGCCGTCTGCTGCTTTTCCTTCTGCCAAAAAGAGCGCTTCACGACGAACCCCGCCGACCGGCTCGAATTCAGCACAGATACCCTGCGCTTCGATACGGTGTTCACCTCCTTAGGCTCTGCCACGCGCATCCTGAAGGTGTATAATCGCCGCAACAAGAGCATCCGCATTGACAAAATTTACCTGGAACTCGGCAGCCAGTCCCGGTTCAACCTGAACGTGGACGGACTGCCCGGCAGCAGCCACACCAGCATTGAAATCGCTCCAAACGACAGCCTGTACGTTTTCGCCGAGGTGACCATCAACCCGAACTTACCCCCCGACGCCAGCCCGTTTGTGCTGTCGGAAAACCTCGTTTTTGAGTCCAATGGAAATACACAAACCGTCGTGCTGGAAGCCTGGGGGCAAAACGCCGTTTATCTGCCCTCGCCTTCCAGCGCCGGCGATGCTACGCTCTACACCTGCAACGGCGGCGAATGGGTGTGGAACGACCCGCGGCCTTATGTCATCTACGGTATTCTTGTAGTGGACGACTGCACGGTGCGCATACCCGCCGGCACACGGGTATATGTGCACGGCGGCTTGGCGCGCGAAGTGGTGGACTCCATGGTGGTGCGCTACAACGACGGCTTCCTCGCTTTTCAGGGCAATGGCCGCCTGATCGTGGAAGGCACCCTGGAAAACCCCGTGATTTTTGAAGATGACCGCCTGGAGCCGGAATTTGACGACGTGGCCGGCCAATGGACCGGTATCTGGCTGCAAGCAGGTACCACGGGGCACCGGATTGAAAACGCCATCGTCCGGAATTCTATCATTGGCATACGGGTGGACTCGGCTGCCGACCTGACCCTGCGCAACACCGAAATTTCCAATACCGCCAGCAGTGGCCTCATCGGCATTCACGCCAAAATAACCGCAGAAAACTGCCTTTTTCACACCAATACCGGCTATTCGATCCAGTTGGAGTACGGTGGCGACTATTCGTTCACCTATTGCACAGCGGCCAGTTATGGCGTGTCCGGCGAGGCGCTGCGCATGGGAAATGCCCAGTGCCTCGATCCATTCTGCTCCGACTTCCGGGCCAATCCGCTCAAGGCTCGTTTCCAAAATTGTATCCTCCTGGGCGGCCGGGCCGACCAGATTACCCTGTTTGACCGCACCGGTACCCCCGGCGAATTCGACTACCTGTTTCAAAACTGCATCGTCCGCGTCCGCGACCTGCTGCGCCCTACCGATCATCCGGAATTCTTCGACTACTGTGTGCCCTGCCTCAATGCGGAAAGCAAAGACACGATCTTCCTGGACATACCCGAGCAAAACTTCCGGCTCGACACCCTGCACTCCAAAGCCAACCGCTACGCTATACCCGTCCCCGGCATCAATACCGACCTCGACGGCAAATCCCGCGACGCGCTTATGCCCGACGCCGGATGCTACGAGATCGAGTTTTGAACCGAAACACGCACAATCGAAATCATCGGATCATCGAAACAATCAAATCCATCCATGCAAATCCTTCTCCTTGGCGGCGGCGGCCGCGAACACGCTATCGCCTGGAAATTTTCCCAGGACCCGGACTGCTCCCGGCTTTTCATAGCCCCCGGCAACGCCGGCACGGCAGAATGCGGCACCAACGTGCCCCTCTCTGTGGTGGATTTTCCAGCCATAAAAAATTTCGTGGTGGCCAATGCTATTGACATGGTCGTGGTCGGGCCGGAAGAACCGCTGGTACGCGGTATTGTGGATTTTTTCCAACAAGATCCGGAACTACAAGGCGTAGCCGTGGTGGGCCCATCGGCTGCAGGTGCCCAATTGGAAGGCTCCAAGGCATTCGCCAAAAAATTCATGGAACGGCACGACATCCCCACGGCCCGGTACCGGGAAGTGACAACCGTTGCAGACGGCGCAGCATTTCTAAAAACCCTCGCGCCGCCCTTTGTCCTGAAAGCCGACGGACTTGCCGCTGGCAAAGGCGTGCTCATTTTAGATGATTTTGACGAAACCGTTGCGGCGTTGCAAACCATGCTCGAAGGTCAGTTCGGAGCAGCCAGCCAACGCGTCGTGATCGAGGAATTTCTTAGCGGTATTGAGTTTTCAGTATTTGCCCTGACGGACGGCCAAACGTACCAGATTTTGCCGGAGGCAAAAGACTACAAACGGGTGGGCGAAGGCGATACCGGTCTGAATACCGGCGGCATGGGCGCCGTGTCGCCCGTACCGTTTGTCACCCCGGAACTCTGGGAAAAGGTGGAAACGCGCATTATCCGCCCCACTATACAAGGACTTGCCGCCGAAAAGATGGACTACAAAGGCTTTGTCTTTTTCGGTCTCATCAACGTAGGCGGCGCCCCCTTCGTGATCGAATACAACTGCCGCCTGGGCGACCCCGAAACGGAGGTCGTGCTGCCCCGCCTGAAAAACCACCTCACCGACCTGTTCAAGCGCCTGATGACGGGCCAACTCGACAGCGTACGCCTCGAAACCATTCCCGAAACAGCAGCCACGATCATGCTCACCGCCGCCGGTTATCCCGGCGAGTACCGCAAAGGCGATGAAATACGGATTGAGAACCGGCAAGCGGACAGCCTGTACCTGCACGCCGGCACAAAAATATCTGCCGACGGAACAGTGCAAACCAACGGCGGCCGGGTAATGGCCATCACTTCCTTTGGAAAAACCATCCCGGAGGCGGTAGAAAAATCCCTGCGCGCAGCCGGGGCTGTGCACTTTGAAGGCAAGTATTTTCGCCGGGATATCGGGAAAGACCTTGTGGAATAGGGCTACTATCCGCCAACTTTTATCGTGTAGGAATAGGTCGTTGCGGGTTGTTTGGGCTGCTCTTCCGGGGTGGTCGGCGCCGTAGTGGTAACATAATTGTACTGCACCTGAACGGGTTGCGGAGCGGCTTTTTCCACTTTTGCCGGCACGGGCAGTTTGAATCGGATGCGGGCTTTATTGTGAAAAAGTACCCGCACGCCCCGATTGCGGCCCACCGCAAATTTCAGCAGACGCACCACGCGGGCGGCCTCTTCGTCGCACCCATGTCCCACCCCTTGCAGAATACGCGTGTCCACCACGTTTCCTTTGTAGTCTATGTCGTACTCCAGCAGCACGGTGCCTTCTATTTTTTCCTGCACGGCTTCCGGAGGATAGCGCAGGTTTTCATAAATAAACTTGGTTAGCTCCTTCGGGCCGCCCGGGTACTCGGGCTGTTGGATAAAATGTTTGGGTTTCTTCTCGCGCTCCATTGCGACAGTTCTGTTTATTCAAAAAATACAAAGCGCAAAGATTGAGCCTTTCTGGCTCAAATCTTTGCGCTTGCAATCTTCTCGTGGAAAATTTTTCGCGTCAGGCCAATGCCCTCGGAGCGAGTTGATGCCGCAGTATTTTGTCCAAAAACCGAAGTCCGATAAAGACAAAAGCCAACAGGAGACCGTATTGCAGGAATGCACTGTCGAGCCAGGCCTCCATCGGAACTATTGGCAGGGCAACTTGCGGCAACTCCAGGGTTGGTGCTTCCTCGGGCGACAGTCGCAAGGCCGCAATGACCATGACAACCACGGGGGTCAGTACAAACAACCCGAACACCACGGCGATGAGTCGAACAATCCAGTCGTCGCCTTTAGCAGCCGCTTTGGTCGCTACGTGTTCGGCGGCCCAGGCAGCCATGACCCGGTCGGAAAAGCCCGGAGCGGGCGCTTCCAGCGGCAGTGCCGACAGTTCGCGTTTTTCGGCAAGCACTGCCTGGAGGCGCAAATGCCATTCGGGATGCTGTGTCAGGTATGCATCTACCTGCACTTTTTCCTGATTGGGCAAAAAGCCGTCGGCGTAGTCCCACAGGATATCGTCAGTCATTAAAAAATGATTTTCCATTGCATATTCAGGTTTGAAGGTTCGGTTGGGTTAATCGGCCATTCGCACTCCAAACTCCGTGCTAAAATTGGCGTCCATGATCGTGCGCAGCCGTTGTCGGGCGCGGCAAAGTTTCGTTTTGGCATTGGTCATGGAAATATCCATGATTTGACAAATTTCGTCAAGACTTTGTTCATACAGGTAAAACAACGTTATGATGCCCGCGTCATCGTGCGACAACATATCAATCGCGCGGTGGAGGGTGGCATTGCGGTCGTCGCGCTCCAGCATAGCGGAAGCATCGGGCGTTGTTTCGTTTTTCAGCGATAACGGGCGTTCGGCATCGTCAAGCGAAAGAATTTCAGGCGTTTTTTTGCGGAGGTGGTTCAAGGCGGTAGAATAAACTATCCGGTATAGCCACGTCGTAAATTTGCACTCGCCCCGAAAGTCGGCCATATAGCGGAACATCCGCAGGAAACAATCCTGAGCCACTTCGTGCGCATCTTCCCGGTTTTTGACAAAGCGCAGGGCCAGCGTAAACACATACTTTTCGTAGCGTTTCACGAGCATGGAGCAAGCGCTTTGCCGCCCGCTCAATGCTTGTTGGATCAGTATGTCGTCGCTAATCGGTGCAGCCATGATGCAGCTTGTTGCTGTTTATGCGGTTTAGGACACGGTACAAGGTAGCGGGGTTACACTAATCCCGTGCTATTTTCTCCAACAGCCACCCTGCCAGCACATCCACATCCACCTGCTCAAACGGGTGTTTGGTATCCGGCAGCACCTCAAAATGCCCTTGCGGCAGCCAGGCCGCCACCTGTTCCGACTCCTCGCGGGTCACCATATTGTCCAGGGCTCCCAAGCCGACAAACACCGGGCAGGTAATTGCGCGAAAAGCATCCATTTCGAGCGCGGCGCCGTTGCCAAGCCCCCGCAGCAGGTCGGCCGTTCGGCGCACCACCTCCTGCCAGTCTGCCGGGGCGTGGCGTTCGTTCAGCATTTGGGCAAACGCCGGTACTTTGGCCGCGATCTTGTCCGGATGGAGCATGGCTGTTTCCCGTTCTGCTGTTTCGGGTGTCCAGGCGAGTTTGGTGCCGAGGGTGCTGATGCCGCGCACGCGTTCCGGGTGTTTCCAGGCTACGTGGAGGGCGACATAGCCGCCCATGCTGTAGCCGAAAAATTGCGCTTGCGCAATCTCGTGTTGGTCCAAAAAGTCCAGCACGCTGTCGGCAAACAGGTCTATGGAAAACGGGATGTCGGTGGGCAATCCGCCATGGCCGGGAAAATTCAGCGCGAAAACAGGCCACTCCGCCGGTAATTTCCGGCGCAGACCATCCAACTGGGCGGCACTTCCGATCGCCCCGTGCAAGAGAATAAGTGGTGTATTCATGCGGGCGAAGGTAAAAAACCTTTCGCTACCCTACCCCAACTCCACGCGCACTACCGACACGACGCGGTGCAGCGCCTGCCGAACGACCTCCGTATCGGGGTGGCGCAGGATGATGTAGCCCTCGCCTTCGTAATTGCCCGCAGCCTCCTGGCCAATCTGTGGAATTTTAAAATCTGTGACGAGGTGGCCGACCTCTCGTTGCACCACATCCAGCCCATGTACCCCCCGAACGCGCCCGTGTCCCTGCCCGCGCAGGTAGGCAGCGCCCACGGCATACTGGCGTTGTGGCGGTGCAAATTCGCCGAAAACCACCAGCCGGGCCCAGGCGTTTATGGCATCAAAATCGCCGGCACGCCCGATTAATGTCAGTATTTGGGCGCCCGGCGGACGGGCGGCCACTTCCGAAATAGCAAGACTGCCGTCGGAGCGCCAAAACCACTCCAGGTGGCTGACTCCGGTGTCCATGCCGAGGGTCTGAAGCGTCTGAAAAGCCGCTTGCCGGATGTCGTCGTACTGCGGCGCATCTACTTCGCGCGGCACCACCACCTGCCACTGGATCCACGGCTCGCGCATCGCTTCCAGGGGATTGGGGTAATAGTTCGACAGGGAATGGAACACCGGCCGGCCGTCGAGCGAAAACGTATCGAACGAGTGCTCGGTGCCGACAACAAATTCTTCGAGCAAGGCCGACGTGCCGGGCATTCCGGAAAGAGCGGCATCCAGTTCGGCCGGGTTGTGTACTTTGAACGTGGACAAAGAACCGGCACCATCCGGCGGTTTTACCACAATCGGAAACCCACACTCGGCAGCGAACGCGCCGGCTTCGGCCTGGCTGCGCACCGTTCTGGAGCGCGCGCACGGTAGTCCCGCCTGCCGAAACAGTTCCTTCATGCGTTGCTTGTCGCGAAAATTAAGGGCGGCTTCCACGCCCATACCGGCGATACCGAGCTGTTCGCGGGCAGTGGCCAACGGTACTTGCAGGGCTTCCACGGCCCCGATGAGGCGGTGTATCGGGCCAAACTCAGCGGCGAGCGATGCCACTGTGGCGGTCAGCGTTTCGGCATGAAACACATCGGCTACTTGCCGGAAACCCGCCAGACGGGTTTGAATATCCGGCGGCAGCAATATGGATGGCTCTTGCGCGACAAGAGCGAAGCGTACGTCCGACAAACCGCTCAGTACATCAATGAACTTGACGGCGTTGACCGTGAAATTAGGGCAGGCATAAACGACGAGATGCATAGGAGCGTAAAGGTAAAATGTAAACGGCAGCCTGTGAACACACAGGCTGCCGTTTATTGCAACTCGAGGATTTGCCCGATTTATTTGCCGCCGCGAAGTGCGCGCGGAATTTCGACAGATGCTACCGGGATAGCGGCATTATTGGTGATCATAACGCCTTCTTGCACCTGGATATCGCGTACACGAATCGTATCGCCCAGTTCCATGTTGGAAATATCAGCGATCACTTCGTCCACTACTTTATCCGGCGTCGTCAGGATGCTGATCTTACGCAGGGTTGTGATGAATTTGCCACCAGCCTTAACGCCTGGAGACACTCCCTTGAAACGGAGCGGAACAGCAGCTTTGAACGCGACTCCCGGAACCAGTTCCAGAAAGTCCATGTGCAGCACAGCGTCTGTAACCGGGTGAAACTGAATATCTTTTACGATGCACTTGTGCTTCGTTCCGTTAAGCTCGATTTCCGCCAGTTTGAACTTGGGAGTATAAACCAAGTGGCGAAATTCTGCGGGATTCATACTGAAGTGCATGGCGCCACCGCCACCGCTTTTGTACAACACCGCCGGCACCATGCCTGCGCTACGAATATTTTTTGCTGCTTGCTTGCCGGAGCTATCTTTCGGCTGACCTGTAATGGCAACGATTTCCATTTTATTCCAGTAAAAATTTACACTTTTTTTAAAAACGCCCGCAAAGGTAGGGACTCAAGACGGGAATTGGTAAGGTGGACCAAAAAAAGTTTTTACAATATCCTTACCTGCTCTACGGGGATGTGAATTGTGCGCAAAACCTCCGTTCGGTTGTCCATATCTTCCGAAGCACCCTCCAGGCGCAACACGCCCCGGGGACATACGGCAGCACAAATGCCGCACCCCACGCATGAGGCGCGCACCACGTCTTGCCCGCGCTGAGCATAATGGCGCACGTCAATGCCCATTTCGCAGTAGGTAGAGCAATTGCCGCAGCTGATGCACTGGCCGCCGTTGACGGTGATGCGGAATCGCGAGAGGAATTTTTGCTGCAACCCCAAAATAGCAGCCATCGGGCAGCCAAAACGGCACCACACCCGGCTGCCGAGGATCGGATAAAATCCTACACCAATCACGCCCGAGAACGCCGAACCAATCCAGAACCCGTAAAATTTACGCACTGCACCACTATCCACAAAGAGCATATCGGCGCTGCCGGTCAGGTGGGCACGCCACAACAATGCCAGCAGAACGGCGCCCGCACCCACCAACAGGTAGACGTGCCGGGGTGTGGCATTCGAAAACTTGCGGCGGCGCAACAACAAAAAGGCCCCGATACCGGCAAACAATACCGTGACGAACTGCACCAGAAAGTCGCGCGTCACCCAGTACGTGCTGCCGCTTTTCAGGAAAAAAGAATACAGCACCGCCACCGTCATAGCTACCGAAAGGAAAAGCACACCGTGTACGAGCCAACGCTCGATGCTCCAGGCCCGCAGCGATTTGTCGGACAGATGGCGAAATGGGTCGCCGGCTGTTTCGGCCAGCCCGCCGCAGCCGCACACCCAGGAGCAATACCATCTTTTTCCATAAAAATAGGTGAGTACCGGGGAAATGACGAACACCATCAGCACACCCCAGATGAGCATAAAAAGCCCCATGTTGCCGCCGCCGGTCAGTTGTTTGATAAACCAGCCGTCGGTGAAATAGTAGTTGAGCGGCCACATGTTTTTGAAGTCAAAAAAAGGCTGGTTGAGGCGGAGCAGCAGTTCGGGCAACAGAAAGGCAAACGCTGTTTGGAAAAACATGACGGACGCCGTACGCAGCATTTGGTAGCGGTTGTGTCGGTATTTGTACAAAAATTTCACACCAAGGGCCAGAATGAGCACCGTGTACAGCAGGCCATAAACAAACCACTCGCTGGCAGGCTGGTTTTTGAGCAACCGGCTTAGCGGATCGAAAACGGCGATCAGTCCCGTGTTGGCGCCGCCACCCTGTCCCAGCCCGAGGTACTGCGGCCACCAGTACAGCAGCACATAAAAACCCGTCAGCGCCACAGCCAGCAGCCAGCCCAGAGCGCCCCTGCTCGTGAGCGAATGCATCCAGATGCCGTTATTTTTGATACCCTCGGGCAACCCGGCATACCGACCTCGCGCAAAAAGCCAGATACCCGCAACAACCGCAGCCACTGCGCCAAGGCTCATCCAGAGCGGGTAATGTTGCTGCCCCTGCAACCAGCCGACAGCCGGGGCGCCAAAACCAACCGCCACCAGGGCGAGGCCAATACGCACGGAAAATTTCAGGCGGTGCGCATCGTCGGGAGCAAAAGAGAGGGATGGATTGGACATATATTTTAATTGATTCGATTGGTTCGATTGATTCGATTGGTTTGATTAGTTGCGATGCAGGAATTGGAGGACGGCGCTTAGCCCGCGTTTTTGTTTCAGGCGCAAGTTTTTGCCGGTCTGCCGGTTGTAGGTTTCCACCAGCGCCTGCTCGTGCTGGGGGTAAAATTCCGGGTCGAAATTGGCAAGGCCGAGGCGCTGGAGTACCTCCTCGATGGGCGCGCCTGTTTGCAGCCATTTTTCGCAAACCTCGTGGCGGTAGCGCACCCCCATGAGGTTGAAGCCGAGTATGCGGCCGGTTTGGCGCTCGTAGTTCAGGCGGATGCTCTTTTTGCCGTCGGGATGCTCCCAGTAGAGCGTGGCCTGGTCGTCGGGCAGTTGGGGCCGGATATCGCCATACACCTGGTACTCGATATCGAAAAACTTGGCGGAATTGAACCAAATGCCGGGATTGTATGCCGTGCGGACACCGGTGAGCGTGTGCGCGACGGTTTCGCCCATCATGCGCCCGGTGTACCAAACCGCCTCGATCGGGCGCCGGCCTTCGGGCGGATGGCGCAATTCGACACAATCGCCGACGGCATACACGTCGGGCTGGTTTGTTTCGAGGTATTCATTGACGAGGATGCCGCGATTGGTTTCCAGGGCCGTATTTTTCAAAAAACCGATATTCGGACTGACACCGACCGTGAGGCCCACGAAACCGCATTCGATGGTTTCGCCGCTACTGGTGACCACGGCACGGCATTTTCCGTGGCCGTCGTCCAGAATTTCCCGTAATTCCGTTTGCAGGCGCAGGTCAATGTGGTGTTCGCGCAAATGCCGCGTGATCATGGCCGCCTCTTCGGGGGGCAGGACATTGTTCCAAAAATCACCTTCGCGCACCAGGAACACCACCGGAATTTTCCGGGAATGAAACATTTCGGCCATTTCCACCCCGATGAGGCCACCTCCGACGATGACGGCGCCGGGGCGGTGCGCGGAGGGAAGGAGCATGGCTGCGGTATGCCGCTCCATGGCCTCCAGGTCTTGCAAGTGGTACAGCCCGTGCACCCCGTCGAGGTCCTGGCCGGGCCAGCCAAACTTATTGGATTGGGAGCCGAGCGCGAGCAGCAGTTTATCGTAGGCGATGCTGCGTCCATCCGTGGTTTGCAGCGTTTTTTGATCAAAATCAATGTGCTGGATACGCGCTCGCAGGCGCTGGATGCGGTTTTTATCCCAAAAACCCGACTCGTAGGGCTGCGTGTCGCGCAGGCGGGTGTGGCCCATGTAGATGTACATCAGGGCCGTGCGGCTGAAAAATTCGTCGGACTCGTCCGACACGACCACAATATCGCAGTCGCTGCGCTTGCGAATGAACCGGGCAGCCGTGATGCCGCTGACGCCGTTGCCGAGGATGACTATTTTCATCATGCTGCGAAAGTAGGTTGTTCAGCGGAAGGCCCTCCTTTTGTTTTTGAAACGTTCCGCCGTATGTCCCGGCGGGGACATTGGGATATACGTGAATGAAGGCAGTTTGGATTTTTGGCAGATGTCGTTTGCAGGCACACCGCCGCAAAGTCATTTCAGAACAAGACAGGGTATCTCAATCCCTCCGTACTTTTACGGACACCTTTTTTCCGTACAACCGCTATTCGCTTCCTATGCGCACGAACCTTTACCGCCTTTCCGCCTTTTTACTCGTTTTGATCCTTTTTTCCACGGGACTGCACGCGCAGTGCCCCATCACCGTTGACGCGGGACCAAACAAATTCGTCTGCTCGCCCGGCCAAACCGTTGAACTGGACGGCAGTATTTCCGGGGATTACCTCGGTTTGCGGTGGACGCCGGCTACCGGCCTCAACGATCCGAACATCCTGACGCCGACGGCTACGGTCAACGGCACCGTAACCTATACCCTTACCGGCGCCGCTTTTGATCCGGCAGCGCCCAACTTAGTCACCAACCCCGGTTTTGAATCAGGCAACACGGGCTTCACGACCAGCCTGAGTTACAACCCGACGCCGATCCTCCCCGGCACCTACGTGCTCACAACCTCCCCGGCACTCGTGCTGGCCAACTTTCCCCCTTGCGACGACCATACCTTTGGCGACGGTACCGGGTATTTGATGTTGGTGAATGGTGCCGGTACGCCCAATTCCCAGGTATGGTGCCAGACTATTCCGGTGATGGCAAATTCCTGGTATTTCCTGAGTGCCTGGGTGACAGTTTCGCCCATCTCGCCACCGACGTTCCAGTTTTCTGTGAATAACAACCTCGTAGGCACACCCTTTTCACCGCCAAACAGCGGCTGTGACTGGCAAGAATTTACGGCTACCTGGTTTTCCGGGGTTGCTACCAGCGCCACCCTTTGTATTCGCAATTTAAATACCAGCGGAAATGGCTTGTTTGGCGACGACTTTACGCTCGATGATATTTTTATGTCGAAAGCCTGTACCGTTACCGATCAAGTAACGGTGGCGGTAGCTACGGTCAACGTCGTATTGCCCCCCTCCATCACGTTGCCTTGTAGCGCCCAGCAAAACGGCATCCAACTGAACGGCAGCGCTTCGTCGTCGGGGCCAGGCTATAGTTATTCCTGGGATGGCCCGGGCATTTTATCCGGCCAAAATACGCCCATCGCCACCGTCAACGAGCCGGGCGTGTATACCCTCACCGTCTCCTTTGATACGGGCGACGGCATCTGCACCAAATCCGCCTCGATCAATGTACTGCCCGATCCCACGATCGTGTCGGCCAACGCTACCGGCGGGGAAGAACTCACTTGTGCCCAAAAAACCACCATGCTCGACGGGACCGGCTCGACGACGGGGCCACAAATCAGTTACAACTGGCAGCCCGCCGCAGGCGTGGTCTCCGGGCAGGGCACGCTCATGCCTACGGTCAATCAGCCGGGTACGTACACCCTCACCGTTTCCCACAATATCAGCGGCTGCACCGCCACCGCCGAGGTAACGGTTACCCAAAACATCACACCCGCGATTGCTGTAGCCGGCGCCCCGGGCCCGATCACCTGCGTGCCCGGTACGGTCACCCTGAACGGAACAGGTAGCAGCACCGGTTTCGGTTTTGCCTACGAATGGACAGGCCCCGGCATCGTTTCGGGCGCCATGACGCTGAATAACTGCGTAGTGAATGCCCCCGGTTTGTACACCCTCGTTGTTACAAACGAGGTAAATGGTTGCACCGCCAAGGCCACCGTGAATGTAGCTCAAATGATTGTACTGCCGGATGCGGAGGCAAACGCCGAAGCGCCGGGTGCGCTGGACTGCATTACGCCAAGCCTGATCCTGAACAGCGCCGGCAGCAGCCAGGGTCCAACTTTTACCTATTTGTGGACTACTGCGAACGGCCATTTCGCCGGTCCCGTGGACCAGGAAACGGCTACGGTGGATTCTTTGGGCCTGTATATTCTGACTGTTACCAATACCCAAACCGGTTGCAAAAAAACCGATACAGTAAGCGTGGGCGGCAATTTTGCCCCGCCGGCTATTTTGATCCAAAAACCCTTGCCTGTGCTCAATTGCGTCGCCGATTCGGTGCGCATCAACGCCGGGCAGTCTTCCAACGGGCCGACATTCAGTTATGTCTGGACTACGCCAAACGGCCACATCCTTTCGGGCGACAGCACGCTGATGCCGTGGGTGGATAGTTCCGGCACGTACATCGTTCGCGGCTTCAACGCAGCAAACGGTTGCGCGGCTACCGACACGGTAAAAATCGTGTTCGACACCCTGGCGCCTGCCGTAGTCCTGGCAGTACCGGCGCCGCTGAACTGCCTTGCGGATACCACCGTAATTGACGCGTCCGGCTCTTCCAGCGGCCCCCGGATCGTATTAAACTGGGTATTTACGCCGCTGCCGGGCGGTAGCGGCCCCGGATTTGTGTCGGGCGACACTACCCTG
This sequence comes from Saprospiraceae bacterium, assembly GCA_041741155.1. Classification (GTDB taxonomy): domain Bacteria; phylum Bacteroidota; class Bacteroidia; order Chitinophagales; family Saprospiraceae; genus M3007. Next base: position 52,167 of record JBGSKO010000188.1, read on the forward strand.
CTGCCGGTGGTGCAAGCGCCGGGCATCTACGCGCTTACCCTTACCGACACCATCAACCACTGTACAACCACCGACTCCATCGCCGTGGCGCTGGACACCCTGCCGCCGGTAGCCGACGCGGGCCCGGGCGCTACCCTCGATTGTGTGACCCAGTCGGTCCTTCTCGACGGCAGCGGCAGCAGCCAGGGGGCTGAATTCAGTTACCTGTGGACGGGAGGCGCCACCACCATCCAACTGCCCGTCAACGCACCGGGAACCTATTCGCTCTCCGTAACCAACTCGATCAACGGCTGTATTTCGGTGGACACTACGACCGTGACCCGGGATGAAGAGGTTCCCGACGTAGCCATCGCCACGCCGGATCCGTTGACATGCGACCAGACACAAATTCAATTATCCGCTACGGCCTCCGCCGGACCTGCATTTGCCTACCTGTGGTCGTTTTCCGGCATGGGTGCCGGCATCCTCTCGGGGGGCACGACGCTCACGCCCCTGGTCGGTTCTGCCGGAGACTATACCCTTTTGGTGACCAACACGGCAACCGGCTGCACCAGCACAGCTACCACGACGGTGATCCAATTGAGCGACGTGGTACTGGATGTAACCGCACAAACCGACGCCACCTGTTTCGGTGTTGCCGACGGCACACTTGGTGTTGCCGCCGCCGGCGGCAACGGGGTGTTTACCTACGCATGGAACACCGGGGAAAACACACCCACGTTGGAAAATCTCACGGCTGGAACCTATACGCTGACCGTCACCGACGGTGAAAATTGCTCGGTTACCCTCAGCCTGACCATCCAGGAGCCCGATGAACTGCTGGCCAATGCTTCTGCTACCGGAATTACCTCGCCCGGCAGTACCGACGGTACCGCTACCGCCGCCCCCAATGGCGGCACCGCGCCGTACAGTTTTGCCTGGAGTTCCGGCCAAAGCGACCAAACGATTACCGGGTTAGCCCCGGGCATTTATACCGTCACGGTTACCGATGCGCACGGCTGTACGTCGGCGCAAACCGTGGAAGTATGGGATGCCCTCTGCAACCTGTCGGCCGGCATCAGCGCTACCGACCCAACCTGCCACGGTTTGACCAACGGTGTCGCCACTGTCTCGGCGACAGGAGGCCCCCTCCCCTATGCCTACGTCTGGTCTTCGGGCGCCACCACCCAGACGGCCGAAAACCTGGCAGCAGGCGTCTATTCCGTAACCATCACCGATGCCAACGACTGCGAATTCATCAGCACTATAACACTGAACGAACCGCCGGTCCTGACCCTGGCGCTCGTAGATATGGTCAACACCACCTGTCCCAACAGCGCTGAAGGATCGGCTTCCGTAGTGGCCGGGGGCGGCACCGGAGGCAGCACGATCCTTTGGAACAACGGCCAGCAAGGACCGCTGGCGACCGGCCTCATAGCCGGCACCTATACCGCCACAGTAACCGACGCCAACGGCTGCACGGCGGCGGTGCAGGCAGCCATTCAGGCCAACGACCAGGAAGCACCGGTTATCCAGGCCGGCGCCGGGCCCTTGCTTGTTGGACAAGCAGGTTTGGTTACCCTAACCCTTCAAAATCTGGGCATTACCGTTACCGACAATTGTGTGGTCGGCAGCATCGAATTCACCCCGAGCAGTTTCGATTGTCTGGATCTGGGCGTACAGCAAGTCACCGTTATGGCAGCAGACGCTTCAGGAAACAGCAATACCCTGACATTCAGCATTACCGTGGTGGATCAGGAAGCCCCCTCGGTGGTTTGTCCGGCGAACGTACGGCGTTGTTTTGGCGATAACATTGTGACGTACTCCGCTCCTGTTGCTACGGATAACTGTCTGATGTTGGGCGGGTTGTTTGATCTGATCGAAGGATTGCCCAGCGGCTCGCAATTCCCCGAAGGCGTCACGACGACAACGTACACCTTCACCGATGCCAGTGGCAATGTCGGTTCTTGCTCCTTTCAGGTAACTATTTTGAGTCCGCTGAACGTGGCGCTGGACACCATCATCCACGATGTGGGCGCTCAAAACACCGGCGGTATTCAGGTGACGACCAGTGGCAGCCTGCCCGGGTATGTATTTGCCTGGCAGCGCAACGGCCAAACCCTGGCGACCACGGAAGACCTGGCGGGCGTGGGGGCGGGCCTATACAGCCTGTTGGTTACGGATGCTTACGGCTGCACCCAGGTAGCGGGACCGTTTGAGGTCAGCAATCTGGTCAGCACAACCGGAGCCGACTGGAGCGCGCGGATCGCGGTGTATCCCAATCCGACGGCCGGGAAAGTGTTTGTTGTTTTCCCGGATGCCCTGTCGGGCGCCGACGCCCATTTCACCATCTTCGACGCGTTGGGCAGAAAAGTACAGGAACAACACGGGGCAGGACAAAAGCAGGCCGTACTCGATTGGACGAATTTAGCCGATGGCTTGTACACGATTTTGATCCAGACCAAGCAGGGGCAATCGGTGCATAAGGTGGTGCTGGATCGGTAAACGAACGGCATCAAAAGGGGAGATTTGATGCTTTGGGGGTCTACTAACATGAGTCATCCCGAATTTTGAAAACAGTTGAATCGCTCTTTTTTCGAGATATCCGGCGCGTATTGGGCGGGATGTTTTTGCACCCAATACCGGCGCATGTTTTTCCGATGTCCTTGTTCCCTTAAAAAATTGGGAGTGTTCAGAAAACTGTGTCAGCCCGTTCAGAGCAAATTTAACACAGACAAACGCAGACTGCTACGCAGACAAACACAGAAGTTTGATTTTAAATAAGTTACACTCTGTGTTTGTCTGTGTAGCAGTCTGCGTTTGTCTGTGTTAAAAATATCTCTCGGTAGGTTTGACACAATTCTCTGAACACGCTCGAAAAATTCGGGATGACTCATGTTTCCAGAGCATTTGCGAGCCAAACGCCCGCTGCATCGTTGTGTCAAAAGGCATTTTCCAAAAATCTGCACCAATGGTATTTTATTCCGGCCCGAAACCTTCCAGATTTACCCTACTTGGCAAAGAACTAGAATTTGTAACAGCTTAGGCAGGGGCGCTGCCCAAGCTGTTACAAATACTGGTGCTACCGCTGCCAAACGACCTTTCCGCTCCCCAACCAGTTTGCGCCATCAAAAACACGGATCAGGTAAAGTCCCGGAGGCAGGGAACCGGCGCGCAACAGCACCTGATCGCCACGGAATGTTCGCCGGACAAGTACCTGCCCCTGTGCGTTCAGCAGTTCCAACTGACCATTTTGAACTGGAAACCCGCTGAGTTTGACCACTGCCTGATCGTAGGCGGGATTGGGAAACACCACAAATGCCGGCACCACACTAGGCACATCCTTCGTGTCGGAAACCAGGTAGTTTGTTCCAACGGTATGGAATGTCGTATTGGTAATAATCGGGTCGTTGAAATCAAAATAGATGGCTGCATTATTGAACAGCAACGTACCATGCGGGACATCCGGGCGCACCTTCACAAAAAACTTGACGAAGCCTTGTGACCCGGGTTCATTGGTGGTGCTATCGGGCAACAAGATATTGTCGAACGTAAACTGCAGGTTTCCGCGGCCGCCCAACTGGAAGGAATAGTTGTGGCTGGACGCACCCGTGCGTACGCTCAACGGATCGAGCCAAACAGCAAGGGTGTCCCGAATAACGACCGTAAATGCGGTATCTGTCCCGGTATTTTGAAAACGGATGAGGTATTCGAGTTCCGTGCCGGGTTCGATCCAGTGGTCGGCGCCCACGCCTTTGGGGAAACCTTCTTTGTCGTTGGGGTCGTACGAACCCCGGTTTTCCCGACAATCCACGGAGATATACGGGTTTCCGTCGTCTTCCCCGAATTGCGGCACATAGCCAATGCTAAAATTGCCGTTAGGGTTTACCCCACAACCTTCCACGGCGACCGAGGGCATGGGATTGCCCGGCGAAAAGGGTTCTTGATCCGCCTCCAGGCGCCAGGTAGAACCGTTGCTGGGCATCCGAATGACAATGGAATCGCCTGCTGCCAACTGGAAATCGTCCTGCCGGAAAATGATATTGTCTTCGATAATCACATAGTCCAAAAGTCCGGCATTGGCGGCGACCCCGATGTTTTTGATGATCAGTTCCACCGAATCGGGGTTGCAAACGCCGTTCACATCTATGTTGGCGCCCGACCACTGTCCGTTTTGCAAACAAAAAGAGTCCGGGTAAATATGCGCTTCTACACAATGCGTCTGCCCCAATACCGTGCTGTCGCAATCCAGATACACCGTCAGGTTAAAGGTGCCGCAATCGCCAAAGGGGACATTGCCGAGCTGGAACCGCCAGATGTGGTTACCCAAATCCTCGGCCGGTATGCTGGATGCTACCAACGTCAGGTACGGATCAAGCAGAACCTCCACGTAGGCGTCCTCGGCCAGAGCCGTACCCGTGTTGCAATAGCGCACGTGATAGGTATTGTTGAAGCAGCGGCGCAAAAGGCCCGTGCTGATATCCACCTCCAGAAAGGGGCATTCCACTACTTTTTGTAAAGGAAAATCCACCTGAATACTGTCAATACCCGAACTGAAATCGAGCAGCGTATCGGTTTGACAGCTTTCCCAATACGGGTTCGACGGGTAGACCGAGACGAGGAACTGCGTCGAATCCACTTCCGCAAAATACAGCCCGGCAGAATCGCTGTTGGTGTAAAACAGGTTTCCGGTTACGAGGTCTTCGATCCGGATTTTGTGCCATTCCTGGCCCGGTTCTCCGATATTAATCACGCAATTTTCGTCAACATCATAGGCGAAGTTACCCCAAATGCGCTGGGGGTAAATATTGCCGTCTTCATCCATTTTCACGATGTATGCCCGTGCTGTGCCGGCATCCACGTATCCGCTGAGGTAATAACCGCCGCCCGGCGCCGGCGCGATGGCGTACACATACAGATCCTGCGTGGTGTACCCAGGCATTTCCCGGCTGATGTATTTCGACAAATTTCCCTGGCTGTCAAATTTTTGCACCAAAAGGGTTTTGCCGACTGGGCCGACACCGACGCCACAAAGCACCAGCCCGCTATCCGGTGTGGCCACGTATTTGGTGCGGGTAATGAAGATGGTGTACTGGCCCGTAGGTTTTTCCCAGATCAGGGCGCCGGCGGGGCTGATTTTTCGGAGAACAATATTGTTTGTACTGTTTTGCTGTACATAAAAGAAGTTGCCGTCGGCCAGCGCGCCAACAGTGATCGGCGTAAGGTCGGTGCGTTGCCACAGGGTATCACCCTGCGCATTGAAGGCCGTCAGGTAATATATTGCAGTGGCGCCAAAACCGGTACGTGTCCCCACGATACTTTGCCCCTGAGCATTGACGCCTACCCCGGTGTTTTCCATAGCCGGAATTGTTTGCAGCGCAGCGATATCCGTCCGCCACAGCAGGCTGTCATTGGCATTGTAGCGGTGCAATGCCGCTATGGTGGGCGGTATAGAGGGGTCATCGCGGTACGTCAGGTCGCAAACAAAACCGCCGCCGGGGAACGCGACGAGTTGGGGGCGCGTGCTGCCACTCTTGTACTCATCCAGTGTCGTCGAACCGAGGGCATTCCCTTGCCAGTCGTAATGGTACAAAACCATCTTGTCCAGCGTTTGATCGTACACCAGCACGGTGGGCAACCCATCAGCGCCAATGGCCAGGTCATTGGCAGCCCCGGGCGCCAATAAGGTTTGCTGCCAAACCAATGCCCCGTTGACATTGTAGTGTGCCAGTTGCACTTGCGAAACAGCATTGAATGCCACGACTACGCCACCGTTCGGGTGTGCCACCATTTCGATGACTTCACCATAAATGGAATCCGGGGTGATAAACCGCGTCCAGCCTTGTGCCTGGGCTGCTGCGGGAAGGATCAACAGTTGTATTGCGAGCAACAGGATGCCCGGGAGAAAAGCGATGTTTTTCATAAGACCGTTTATTTTTTCAACAAAAGTCGCTGCATAAATAGCCGTCGGCAACAACAATTTTGAGTGTTTATATAAAATTTAAAAACAACAAATACTTGTTTATCAAACAAATAAGCAGTTTTTTTGTATAAAATTATCAATCATGAAACAAAGCTCACTTGTAAAAAACATTGCTGCGCTCGCTGCAAAGGATCGAAAACAGTTTGCAAAATGGCTCGCGTCTCCGTTGTTTAACCAGCGGGAAGACCTGATCCGGTTGTTTCAATACATCCACCAATACATCGAAAAGAAACCGGAATTGCTTTTCAAAGAGCAGGTTTGGCCGGTCATTTACCCGCAAGCGCCTTACCAGGAAGCAAAAATGAACCTGGTTATGTCGCTGCTCTTGCAGCAACTGCGCGATTTTTTGGCCTGGCGCGCCTGGCAAGAGGATCAACCCGTGCGACAATTGTACCTCTGCAAAGCCTTGCGGCGGGCTGGTTTGGACCAGGAATTTGAACGCGCCTGGCAGGATGCCCAGGCCGCGCTACTGGAGTCTCCTTATCGCGACGAGCAATTTTACCAATTGAGCCACCAATTATTCAATGAGAAATTCGACCACCTTTCCCTGAACAACCGGGTCGTGGAAGTCCCGTTCGAGCAGATGGCCGAACACCGGCAAGTGGCTTACCAGTTGGGGCAATTGCGCCTGCAATGCAGTACGGCTGTCTTTCAGAATGTATCCCGGCAAGCTACATCGGATACGACGGAAAAACCGTTGGAGCCGGACATCCAAAACCCCGCGCTACCATCAGAGCCTGGCATCCGGTTGTACCGTTGTTTACTTGCGGCCCAGCGTGATCCGCAAAACGAGGCGGCTTTTTTTGAAGCGAAAGCGCTCATCCACGAGCACTGGCATTTGTTTCGGGAAGCCGAGCGGCGCGAACAATACCTGATCGCGTTGAACTTTTGCATCCGGAAAATCAACAGCGGTCAGAGCCAGTTCATGGCGCAGGCATTTGAACTGTACCAGAGTGGTTTGGAGAACAAAGCCTTATTTGAAAACGGTATTTTATCGCAGTTTACCTACAAAAACGCTACTACGGCGGGCATTATGGCCGGACAGTCGGCCTGGGTGCGCCAATTTTTGGAAGACTACAAACCGTTTTTGCACCCGCGCGAACGGCACCACGCTTATGTGTACAACCTGGCGGTGTATTATTTTCGCCTGCGTGATTACGAGCAAGCGATGACGCTTTTGCGCGATACCAATCTGGGCGACGACAGCCTCACCAACCTCGACGCGCGGTCCATGCTGGTACGGATTTACTACGAACGCGGCTACATGGAGGCCCTGGAGTCCCTGCTGGATAGTTTCGGTGCATACCTGCGGCGGCGTACCGATATTGGATACCACAAGGCGAATTTTGAAAATCTGATCCGGTTTGTCCGGCAAATGCTGCGCAAATTTCCGCTGACTGCCGAAGTCAAAGCGCGGATCCGGGACGAGGCGATGGCCACGCAGCAATTGGCAGAACGTGGGTGGCTGATGCAGCAACTGGCGTAAACGTTCAAACCCAATACCCCGACTGCTCATCCCCGAACACCTCTGCAAACACAGTCTGCTGCGGCAATTCCAGGTAAGGATACACCACCCTGGACAGATAGAGTCCCTGCGGATATGCCCCGGTAATAATACGCGGCGTCTTTTTGTCGCGCAGGTGGCCTTCAAAAGCCTCCACGCTCATGCGTCCGGTGCCGATCTCCAGCAGGCGGCCCACGATAATCCGGATCATACCCGTCAAAAATCGGTTGGCGCTGACCTGGAACCGGAGGCGTTCGCCGCTTTTATCTACCCACAAATGGGCGGCACTGACCCGGCAGATCGTGTGTTTAAAGTTAGCCGGCGACTTGCAAAACGCGTAATAATCTTCGTATTGCGGCAGCAAATCCACCGCAGTTTGCATACGCGGGATATCCAGGACTATATCCGAATACAAGGCACTGTTGGGCTGCAAAAAGGGATCCTTGCGCAAATGGATGAAATAATCGTAGGTGCGCTGCGTCACATCAAACCGGGCATTCGCTTTGTCGTGGACTGGAATGACGGCAAAAACGGTAATTTCCGGTGGCAGGGCCCGGTTGAGCTTGAACAGCAGTCCCTCAACGGCCGTTTCTTCCAGATCAGCATGAAAAAAATACTGGCTGGCGTGTACCCCTGCGTCTGTTCGTCCGCAGCCGTTGGCCGAAGTGGGCGTTTTTAGAATCTTGAGTAAAGCGCCCTCTATGACCTCCTGTACGGTACATGCGTTGGACTGCCGCTGCCAGCCGTGGTAGTTGCGTCCGTTGTAGGCGATATGGAAGAAAAAGCGTTTGATAACAGGGGGGCGAAGGTAGGGGATAAAGAAACTGGGCATCTACGAATTTTTCTTTTTAGTGGGCATCTTTTGTCCCGTGCTTCGTTCCCAAAACCAGCCAAACACTCATAATAGTTTTCGCAGTAGATGATCTGGAGGCATGTCCCAAATTGGCGTCTTTTCCGGTATTGTATTTACCATGTTTTAGCAATGGGAACGAGCACATCAAGATAACTCATCCCCATGAGTAATTAAGCGCCTTCTCGCAACTACTTTCCGATGAAAATACCTTTCTCCGTCGGATCCACCCACCGCTCTGCAAACCACTCCTGCAAGATGCGGTGGCGGAAGCGCCAGGCGCCACCGCCTTTGCCGGTGTGCGGATCGCCATCAAATTCGAGGATGTGGCGGAGGGACATCTCGTTGAGAAAGGTCACTAAATGGAGAGGGAGGAGACCTTTTTTGACCAGTTGGTAGCGGAGGAGAAGGTGTTGGAAGATGGAAAAATAAAGGCTTTTGGCGGAGGCAATGAAGCGTTGGTATGGAGTGGTAATTTGGATGACATTGCTGAAACTATCTATAAATAAACTCGCCAAAGCGATAATCAGCAAAGTGCCCAGACAGCCGATTATTCCGTTTACAAATCCTGTGATTATTCCGCTCCGCATCCCTATACTCATCCCAATAGCACATCCAATGGCCAGGGGCATTATTAATCCATCTTCTATTCCATTCCTTGAGGTCAGAATATTTTTAATTTTTATTATTAGATTTTTCCAAGACTTATTTTTATTTTCCTTAGTTCGTATAGGACGCGGTATTCCATGCAATCCGGTGGATAGCCCTATGACTAGAAAGCCACCAAACCCGATGAAAAGTCCTATGACTAGTCCAGCCAGCCACCCAATATATAGACCAAAGTAGTTTCGGCTGTCTAATGCGAAGTATAGCCCAACCAATAACCCTGTGAATGGTCCAACCATTAGCCCAAGGTTTAGCCCGTAGGCTACACCAGCAAGTGCCAACTGCCCTTTGTCCCACCTCCACCAATCATACTGCAAATCCCTCAACTCAAACACCACCATATTCCGACTCGTCATCCGAGACGCCAAAAACGACAGCCAATGCCCGGCCTTATCTGGTGGGTACTCGTGTGAAACCTTCAGCTCCAACGCCCCTACTACAAACCGCTCGACCAGCTCTTGTTGCCTGCCATCGACATCTGTAGCCACAAACCCAAAATCCGACCAATTCTTTCCGGTAGAAAATAGCAGTTGTGCCGTATTGAGGTAGAACGGATTTTCAACCGCCGCGCGCAGTAGAGGATCGGTTTTCAAGGCATTCAGTAAGCGTTTGGATTCGGGTTGGATATTGGCAGTAGCCGCCAGTCCCATTTCAACTTGTTCGATGGTCAGGGGTTCTACTTCGATCTGGGCATTTACCGGGGCATCTTTGGTGGCTGCGTATTCATCAATACGTGAACTGATCAAGAATTGGCGGTTGGCATCGGCGCCGTATTCGCCAATACTGGCCAGAAGAGAATCCCGGTCGGCCTTCGGCACTTCGTCGAGGCCATCGAGGAGTAAAATCAGCGGCGTATGCTTTCGAATCTGCTCGGCCAAACCCGTCGAGGCACCCAATTCGGTCGGCAGTATCTTCCGCAACCACTCCTCAAACGTTTTGAACTCCGCTTGCCAAGTAGCCAGATTGAGCACCACCGGTATGCTCGCGCCTTGTCGGCGCAAGAGATGCAGCGCAAGTTGAAGCACGATGGTTGTTTTGCCAGCACCGGGCAGCCCCACCACCAGCAGGCGACCATTGGCCCGGGTGAAAATATCACCGATGGCGGCGCGGACTTCTTCTTCCTGGAGGGTGATGTAGTTTTCTGCGCCTTCTTCTGTTGTGCCGGTTTTGGACGGTAGTATCCGCAGGTTTACCGGCTGCCGATCGGCGAGTTTTTGGCCGAGGCGGCGTTCGTATCGGGTTTCGAGGTATGCCCTGACCTTGCCAACCAGTACCGGATCGGGTGTTCCGGGCGGGAGATCGGCGGGTTTGTTTCCGAGGCCGCTGAAGATGCCTTTGCGAGCAGAGGGTAAGGCGTGGTTTGACATTTTATTTTTCAGGTGATGCGTGGGCGGGAGTAACTTCAATTCGCGCTTTTTCCAAAGCGAGCAGGCGGGCTTCAAAAGTTGATTGTATTTGGTTCAGCTGCTGCCGGAGTTGCGCATTTTCGGTTTGTTGCGCGTTGATTTGCTCCTGTTGTTCCTGTATAGCCTTTACCAAAAGTGGCACGAAGGAAGCATAAGCCAAGCCGTAGTTGTCGGTGTTGTTCTCTGGTACATGCAGGCCGCTGAAAGTGAAGTTCAGGTCCCGGCACGCACGCTCCACTTCTTGTGCCAGAAAACCTGTTTGCACCGGGGCGCTTTCTCGGACGAAAGTGGATTGGGAGAGCCGTTGTTGCTGGATACTGTCTGGCATATTTTGCATCACGTGCTCGTCGAACTTGCGAGCATCGAATTGATAAGTGACCGGGCGAAGCTGCTTGATGAAAGCCAAGCCCGGCACCATGTCGTCGTGCACGTTGTACTTGAACCGGGCATCGGAGGGAAAGGTCCAGTCCACTTGCCCTTCGATGAGGGTGACGGCGGAATTGCCGATACGGACTTTATTGGAGTCGTTGACGGAAGCCAGATATCCGATGGCGGTGGCGTTGTTCAGGTTGCCGTTGGTCACGTCGGCCTCGAATCCGATGGCGGTGTTGTTGTTGCCGGTGGTGTTGGACAACAGCGCATTCAGTCCATTAGCGGTGTTGTAGCTACCGGTTGTGTTGGAATGAAGTGCATCTACTCCATTGGCTGAATTGCCGAAGCCAGTCGTGTTTGAAGGTAGCGCACGTGCTCCATTAGCTGTGTTAAATTCGCCAGTCGTGTTTAAATTAAGCGCAGCCTGTCCATTGGCGGTGTTAAGTACGCCGGTCGTGTTAGAATAAAGTGCAATAGATCCGTTGGCAGTGTTGAGGCTTCCGGTGGTATTGGAATAAAGCGCATATGCTCCATTAGCTGTGTTAAATTCGCCGGTCGTGTTGGAATAAAGCGATTCAAATCCATGAGCGGTGTTGTTGTTGCCAAACGTATTGAAATAACCTGCATCCTGCCCGACGAACGTATTGCCCGATGTATCGGTTAACTCTAGTCGAGTCATACCGCTCGCGTTTTTGCGCAGCACCATAGTTTCCGTGCCACCGAGGTCGAAGCGGATAATGTCCTCATTAGCGTTTTTCTCTACTTGTACTCTGGTGTTGCCATCAGTATCCTGCAACAGGGTATTGCTATTGCTGGCCGGCGTCCAGGCCACGCCATTCCATTTCAGTATCTGGCCGATTGTTGCACCTTGCTGGGCGATATTGAGCGGATTAGCAGCCGTTCCGTTGCCAGTGAGGGTAGCGTTGGTGACAGCCACTTGGGCGCCCCAGTTGTCCGCACCGGCGTTATCGTTTGCGGGTGTCCAGGCAGTACCGTTGAATTTGAGTACCTGCCCGGTAGCAGCGCCTTGCGGGTCGAGGTCGAGGGGGCTGCTGCCGGTACCGTTTCCGGATAATGCAGCGCCGGTAATAACGGTTTGCGTGCCCCAGGTGTCATCAGCCGGTACCCAGATATTAAGCGTCGGATTCCAAGAAAGGACCTGGCCTACGGTGGCGCTGAAGTTTGCGAAGCGCAAGGGATTGCCTGTAGTGCCGTCGCCGACAATGTTGAACGACGTGGCAGCGGCTTGGTTGCCCCAATCGTCACCACCGGATTCGTCTTGCGGTGCCCAAGTGGTGCCGTTGAATTTGAGTACCTGGCCGTTCGTAGCACCTAGCGGGTCGAGACGTAGTGGGTTGCCTGTGGTGCCGTCGCCGACAATGTTGAACGACGTAGTAGCTGTTTGGTTGCCCCAACCGTCACCACCTGCTTCGTCTTGCGGCACCCAATTGGTGCCGTTGAATTTGAGTACCTGGCCGGCAGTAGCGCCCTGAGCAGCAATGTCGAGTGGGTTGCCTACTGTGCCGTCTCCGGTGATGGCTGCATTGGTTGTGGCCGTTTGTGTACCCCAGTTGTCGCCACCCCAGTTGTTATCGTCGGCTGGCAGCCAGGTTGCGCCGTTCCACTTGAGTATTTGGCCGGAAGACGCACCTTGCGGGGCTATCGTCAACGGGCTACCCGGAGTGCCATTTCCGCTTAGCGCAGAACTTGTTATTACTACCTGCGCACCCCAATTGTCACCGCCCATAAAATCGTCAGCAGCGGTCCAGGTAGTGCCGTTCCATTTGAGCATCTGGCCGGCGCTGGCGCCCATCTGACCCAGATCGGCAGCTGTAATGGTGCCGTTGGCAATATCGGCCGACGTGATTGTGCCATCGGCAATTTTGATCGACGTGATGGCGTCGTCATTGATCTTAGCGGTGGTGATGGAATTTGTGGCGAGGTTGACAGCAGCAATGGTGGCCGGCGCAATATCGTCGCCGGTGACCGCGCCGTCGGCTATTTTGGAGGAGGTAATCGAGTTGTTGGCCAACTCGACTGTTCCCACAGCCCCTGTTGCAATAGTTGGATTTGGATAAGTACCGAATAAACTTCCGCCTGCAGTGGAACCGATAGTTATATCATTCGAAGCATTTGTATCGCCTGTGTTGGTGATCGTGCTGCCCACGATGGAAATGCCGGGGCCGGCAGCGTACGAGCCGCTGCCGCCGCTCAGCGATATCCACGCCGTACCATTGAAAAACCAAAAACCGCCTGTCGTGGTATCAAACACCAGCAAACCCGTGGCCGGAGCAGCGATCAGATTGCGCTGCCCGGTACTCATGCGCGGCACGAGCATGCCTTTGTCGGTACTTTTTACGTCCAGAATAGCCGAAGGATCGGGGTTGCCGGCATCGGTGTTGATGGATACTGCCTGGGCGAGGAGACCGCCCGAGTAGATGAATAGGGCCAGGAAACAAAAAATTGTAATTTTCATAAGAAGGAAGTTTAAAAAATTAATGGTGCGCAGTGTTGACCAATGCTACGTTTAGAAAAAGAAAATCATGCGGATATGGATGGGTACGGTAGTTTGCGAGAATGAGGGGTTTCCTGGTATGCTGGTTGGCAGCATTTAATGCTATCAAAACGGCCCGGGCATTTTCAAATCATCCCTTCCCCAGTAAACAACCGCTACCCCCTTATCACCACAAAAACCAGATAAGCCAGATAGGCAAGCAAAAATACAATGCCTTCTACCCGTTTGATTACCAACCGTCTGCCAACAATAAGGGCCAGAAAAATCAGGCAGGTGGAAGCGATGACCACCAAAATATCTACATTAGAAGCTACATTGAAAGGCAATGGACGGACAACAGCACTAATGCCCAGTATCCACAGTAAATTGAAGATATTGGAGCCGATGGCATTGCCTACTGCAATGTCTGTATTCTTTTTCAGTGCGGCCATTACGGAGGTGACCAACTCCGGCAGGGAAGTGCCGAGCGCCACCACTGTCAGCCCGATAAAAGTCTCGCTCATGCCGTACAATCCGGCAATATAAACAGCCCCGTCCACTACCCATTTCCCGCCGAAAAACAAACTGGCGATACCCGCCAGGATCAAGAGCAAATTTCTGGTCAGGGGGGCATGCACTTCTGGTATTTCGCCTGTTCTATTCTGCTGGTCTTCACGGGCAACAACAAGTATATAAACCATGAACAGGAGAAAAAAGAATAGAATAATGATGCCGTCGGTCTGGCTGATCATCAAATCCTGATCCGTTTTGTATCCCAGCGAGGTGTTGGCTAAAAAACCAATCAACAGGGCAGCGGATAACGAAAAGGGCAATTCGGAGAGGATTGTGTTGCGGTGTACCGGAAGGTCACAAATGATCGCAGTAACACCGAGTATCAGAAGGATATTGGCAATATTGCTGCCCAGCACGTTTCCAATTGCCAGGCCCGAACTTCCTTTTGCACTGGCAATGATGCTGATTATTAGCTCCGGCAAAGAGGTGCCCATTGAAACGATGGTTAGTCCGATAATTAAATCGGACACACCAAAGCGGGACGCCACGGCAGTGGCGCCTTTTACCAACCAGTCTGCTCCTTTAATGAGGAGGACAAAGCCGAGCAATAGGAATATGTATATCATGAAATTTGGCTTCGTTTTCTGTTAGAGCAGGCAATAATAGACCATCTTCGTTATGCTGCCAAACAGAGCAAACCAAAACCACACCGGAATGGAGGCCTGCTCAACATCTTCTCCCGAAAAAATTGGACGGGAAACCGTTGATTAAGAGCGTGTTTAAAATTTAGGCGCTGGGCTACGGACGGCCAATTTTATTTCTATCCTTTTCCGGGTACAGCCACCCTGCGCTATTCGGACACCGTCAAAAACATCGAATTGAAATTGCTGACGCAGATGGAAGCAGCGCTGACCCCCTCGGAAGGCAATATCCTCGGCTGGACGGCCGGGCAGATGGCCGCCAACGGATTCGCAGATTGGCTAGTGCCGCGTCCGGTCAATGTCGTATGAATTGGGGAGGCAAATTTTTCCTTCATCAAGGCGTGAGGAGGGCGCAATACGGGATATTGTAACCGACGAATAACGCAGAGGAAGGGAAAATTGGACCGCCACATTCATGGGGCATTGACTGGACGCGGCACTAGTGCGCATCACCGGCTATCTGGTGTCTGCGCTGCTGCTGTCGTATGGCGCCCAGTTGTGGTTTGCGTGGATCAAGAAGAAATTTTAAGGCGGGGGGCAGCGCCAGCGGCCACTACCAAATACACCCGTCAAATTCACACATCGGTTGTTTTATTCCTCCCGATGATCTCTACTGGTCGGTCGCGGTATAGCAGCGCGCCGAGCATCAGGATAACGCCGGTCGCCAAAATGACGAAAAACAGCACCCCTTCATCGAAGGCTTCAATGCGCTGCCATTCCGGTATTTTGTAAAACAGCAGGATGGTGATCAGCCCGCGCGGTATGTAAAACAATTCGGGTAGCAAATCATATTTGTGTACTACCCGCAGGTAGATAAAGCGTAATGCCAACAATCCGACAACGATAACGGCGCCAAGTTGTAATACCTGTGCATGCTGAAAATAGCTCATATCAATACCGAATCCGAAAAACACGAAAAAAAACGTCCGGATTAAAAAGGATGATTCAGCGGTAATTGATTTGAGAAAACCAGCTTCATTGTCGACACTCTCATCGGTGAAATATTTTTTGAGTGGCTTCCAGCGCATCAATTTCCAATTGTTCATTACCAGTCCGAACATCAGGATCGTGATCAGGGCAGGCAGGTGCATCATTTTCCCGCCAACATATATGGTAATCAAGACCGCAAAGGAGAGAAAGAGTTTGACATTTACCTTGTTTTTGATTAACAACCACATGAGGCCGAAACAAACCACTACCGACAATACCAGGGCTACCAATATACTACCACCAAACCAGACGACGTCACGTCCCTCAATCTGTTGCCCGGCGGTAAAAAAATTGAACACCATGATGCCGATGATATCTGAAAAAGAAGCCTCATAAATCAGAAACTCTTTCTTTTCATCTCCTAAATGGTGTACGCTTGGCAGTACCACCGCGCTACTCACGATGCTCAATGGGATGGCGTACACCAAACAATTGATAATCGGAGTGCCGGGCAGCCACCAGTACAGAATGCCGGCGACCACAGAGGAAGACACCAGGAAAATGATCAGCGCCGAAAAGAAAGAGCGCTTGATGAGTGGAATCCGGTCACGTGTAATTTCCAAATCCAGCCCGGCCTCCAGTACAATCATAATCAACCCAATCGTGCCCAACAACTCTATGACCATCGGAGGCATTGCAAAAGGCAGGCCTGCCGAGTCTGAAAGGTAACGCAGCAGGATGCCTGTGCCGAGCAATAATAATACAGAGGGTATTCTCGTCAACCGGTTCAGGATAGAGAAAAAATACGAGAGAATAACAAGCCCGCAAATGGCAAACAGTATGGTATAGGTTGAGACGTCGTTCATCCGGGCGAAGATAGCAAACCGGAAGACAAGCGACATCAAAATGCTAAGCCGATCTCCGCCAGGCTCCACCGAAATGACTTCTCTATTTCGAGGGCAATGGGTGAACAGGCACTACAAACTTAACCCTAACTTAAACTATCATTTCCCGGCTTTGCAAATAAGCAGGAACATCTTTGCAGCACCTCATCCCGATGGAATAAGATTTCAGTAGTTTAAAAGGTTAGGAATTGACTACTTAACCCGGCCGACGCAAGTTGGGCCGGGTTTTATTTTTTAAATGCAGCAGCGAAACAGATGGGAGAAACGAGCCGGACAGCAGGCCCAAAAATGGCTTTAACCTGGCTGTAACCGGCCGTTGGCAGAAAGCGCACAACAGGCCGGTTACATAAATTCCTTTTCTTTTCATAAGACACGCGGTTCTCCGTGCGTGGTTGTAAAACAGGAACAGGTGCACAGGTAAATACCTCAGCGGTTGGATTCAAACCGTTTTGGCAACGCAAAGGGGCCAAAACAAAAAGGAAGGGGGGGGGATCTCGGAGTAAAACGGCCTGTGGCGGGGGCCCGGTAGATGAAAAAAATCCTACTGCCAGAAGGGGGAGCAGTAGGAAAATCAAAACATACTATGAGAAAACTGGGACGAAGATAACAGCACGCCCCTCAAAAGGAAAACATCCTTTTAGGGAACGGCGGCTTTCCTCGAGTAAACGGCAAAAAATTATACGAATGCAATTTTTGAAGCATCCGAAACAAGACATTGGCTGCAATATATGCCGGCCAGACCTGCTCTAAAGCGAAATCACGCACCCAAAAACAGCGCCGCGATGGACTTATGCTCTACCGTGTTGCGAATAGCCCGAGAAAACAGTTTCGCAGTGGACAACACTTTGATCTTGGGCGATTCGCGCCGAAGCGGAATGGTATCGCACACGAGCAATTCGGTCAGTTGCGATTGCTCGATGGTTTCGTAAGCCTTGCCGGACAGCACGGGGTGCGTGCAAATAGCACGCACTGAGCGAGCGCCTTTTTCCAGCAGCGCATCGGCAGCCTTGCATAGTGTACCGGCAGTGTCCACCAGGTCGTCCACCAAAATCACATCCGCGCCGACTACATCGCCGATGACGGTCATGGAAGCCACCTCATTGGCCTTGGTGCGGTACTTGTCGCAGATGACGAGTTCGCGTTTGAAGTGCTTGGCGAATACGCGTGCGCGTTTGACGCCACCCACGTCGGGGCTGGCGAAAATCACATTCGACATGTCCTGATATTGCTCCAGATAGGGCATGTAAATAGCTTCCGAACGCAAGTGGTCCACCGGAATATCAAAAAAGCCCTGAACTTGATCGGCGTGCAGGTCCATCGTCATCACGCGGTTGGCGCCGGCGGTTGTGAGCAGGTTGGCCAACAGTTTGGCACTGATCGGCACCCGGGGTTTGTCCTTGCGGTCTTGCCGGGCGTAGCCAAAGTATGGAATCACAGCGGTGATATACCCGGCGGAGGCGCGTTTGGCCGCGTCAATGAACAGGAGCAGTTCCACCAGGTTGTCGTGCGGTTGGCAAGTGCTTTGAATAAAAAACACAAAGGCTCCGCGCACGCTCTCGTTGATGACGGGCTGCATTTCGCCGTCACTGAAGCGGGAAAGCGTTTTGTCACCAAGTGGAGCGTCGTAGTGGAAGGAAATATCGGCAGACAACTTTTCGGAGGCCGAGCAGGAAAAGAGCTTGATTTCGGGCATATGGGTGCCGGAATACGGTGGGTTGGGCGGTTCGATGTGACTGATGTGCAAGCGGAAGAAAAGTTTTGGCAAAAGTACGTTGTGTTTGCTGCGTACTTTTGCCCTATCGGAAAAAAAATAGCGATCAATTTCATGCCCAACCTGGAACAATACTTCCGCCCCTTCCGCGAAAACATCGTCGGCCTCAACCAACACATCCAAACGCCCTACGGCGAAAAGCCTTTGGTATATGCCGACTGGACTGCCAGCGGTCGCCTCTATGGCCCTATCGAGCAGCGCATTAGCCACGAGATCGGCGCGTACATGGCCAATACGCACACCGAAACTAACCTCACCGGCAGTCTGATGACCCACGCCTACCACGAGGCCCAACAAATCATCAAAAAACACGTGAACGCCGGCCCTGATGATATATTAATCGCCGCTTACTCCGGCATGACGGGTGTTGTGAACAAACTCCAGCGCATGCTCGGCCTGCGCATCCACGAAAAATACCACGAACGCCTCCACCTCAAGCCCGAAGAACGCCCGGTGGTATTTTGTACCCACATGGAGCACCACAGCAACCAGACCTCCTGGCTCGAAACCATCTGCGACCTCGTGATCATCCGGCCCGACGAACACGGGCGCGTGGACCCGAACAACCTCGAAGCCCAGCTCCGACAATACCAGGACCGCCCGCTCAAAATAGCCGCTATTACCTCCGGCAGCAACGTGACGGGCATCCTCACCCCCTACCACGAGGTGGCTGCCATGATGCACCGGCACGGCGGCTATTGTTTCGTGGACTTCGCCTGCACAGCGCCTTATATTGACATCAATATGCACCCCGCCGACCCGCTGGAACAATTGGACGCGATCTATTTTTCCCCGCATAAATTCCTCGGCGGCCCCGGCACATCGGGTGTGCTGGTGTTTAACAAATCCCTGTACCACAACCGCATACCCGACAATCCCGGCGGCGGCACGGTCCTCTGGACTAACCCTTGGGGCGGCCACCACTACATCGAGGATATCGAAGCCCGCGAAGACGGCGGCACACCACCCATCCTGCAAACCATCAAGACCGCGCTGGCTATCCGCCTGAAAGAACAAATGGGCGTGAAAAATATGCTGGAGCGCGAACACGAACTGCTCAACATCCTCTGGCAGGAAACGGAAGGCCTGCCGTACGTGACAATCCTCGAACGCCCAACCCAAGACCGCCTCGGCGTGGTATCATTCACCCTTGAAGGGTTGCACTACAACCTCGCCGTGAAAATGCTCAACGACCTGTACGGCATTCAGGTACGCGGGGGCTGCGCCTGCGCCGGCACCTACGGGCACTTCCTGTTCGATATTTCCCAGGAGCGTTCCTGCGAAATCGTCAACAAAATAGACGCGGGAGACATGAGCGAAAAGCCCGGCTGGATCCGCCTTTCCCTGCACCCGACCATGACGGATGCCGAACTGCACTACATCATCCGCGCGATCAAAGACATCGGCCAGAACCACCGGCAGTACGCAGGAAATTACGTGACCGACTACCACCACGGGAGTTTCCGGCATCGGAAAGAGCTGGAAATGGGATGGATGGTTCGGGAATGGATGAGTATGGGCGAAACCGTGGAAGTGCTGGCGGAGGTTTAACGCTGAAACAGTGACTCCACAAACGCCCGCTTGTTAAAAATCTGCAACTGGTCTATCCGCTCCCCCACTCCGATGTAGCGGATGGGAATTTTGAATTGGTCGCTGATACCGATCGCCACCCCCCCCTTGGCGGTGCCGTCGAGTTTAGTGAGCGCCAGCGCCGTGATCGGAGCCACTTCGGTGAAATGTTTGGCCTGCTCAAAGGCATTTTGGCCCGTGGATGCGTCGAGCACGAGCAGTACGTCGTGCGGAGCGCCCGGGCATTTTTTCTCAATGGAACGGTGGATTTTGCCCAGTTCCTGCATGAGATTCACCTTGTTGTGCAGGCGGCCAGCCGTATCAATAATGGCCACGTCGCAACCGTTTTCGAGTGCATATTGCGTAGTTTCGTACGCCACAGCGGCGGGATCGGCGTTCATGCCCTTGGAGTAAAAATCACAGCCGACGCGCTCCGACCAGATTTTCAACTGATCCACAGCGGCGGCGCGGAACGTATCGGCCGCTCCGAGCACTACTTTGTGTCCTCGCTGTTTGAACTGGGAGGCCAACTTGCCGATCGTGGTCGTTTTTCCCACGCCGTTCACTCCGATTACGAGTATAATGTATGGTTTTTTTCCGTTGGGGATTTCAAAATCTTCCGCGTCGGCGGTGTTGTTCTCGCCCAGGAGCTGCACGATCTCGTCGCGCAGGAGGTTGTTGAGCTCATCGGTGTTCACATACTTGTCGCGGGCTACGCGGGCTTCGATGCGCTCAATGATCTTTACGGTGGTATCAAGACCCACATCTGCCGAGATCAGCGCGGCCTCTACTTCGTCGAGCACCTCTTCATCAACGGTACTCTTGCCCGCTACGGCGCGGGTGATTTTTCCGAAAAAACTCTCCTTGGTTTTTTCAAGCCCCTTGTCGAGGTCTTCTTTCTTTTCCCGATTAAAAAATTTGTCAAAAAAGCCCATAAAACGAATGTAAACGCTTCGTTTGCAGGAGTACGCCCTGCAAACGAAGCGTTGTGAAATGGAATGTGCATGAATGCGCCTTTAAATAAAAGGCCGGGCAAAAGTAGCGGTTAGCCCTGAAACATTATCTGCCACGGCATACTACCTCCTCTACGAAACTTATATCCCCGACATCACGCCGTGCAACCGGCGTACCGAATCCATCAGGGGGCCTTTTTTTCGGCGCGACACTTCGATGGTATCGCCGTTCTCGAGTTTCAGGTACCCTCCCTCGCCCTTGATATAGGTTTTAATAAAATTCATGTTAACGATATGCTTTTTGTGCACGCGCACAAAGTTGAGGCGCAGCAAAGTGTCTTCATAAGCCTTGATGGTTTTGCTTGCGGTAACCTTGCCTCCGGTTTTGAGGATAAAGTGTGTGTAATTATCGGCTGCTTCGAGGCGCACAATATCGCTCAGGCGTACAAAGTGAACGCCATCAAGGCCCGAGACGCCAATTTTTTCGAAAGCATTGGGCGTATTGGCCGAGAAATTTTGCTGAAACAATTCCACCCGCTCCTTGGTATTTCCGCCTTTGTTATTGATGCGGGTACGGCTGACGGCGCGGCGCAAATCATCCGCTTCGATGGGTTTCAGCACATAGTCAATGGCGGAAAAATCGAATGCCGTGAGGGCGTACTGATTATAGGCGGTGACAAAAACGATGTCAAACGGAATTTCTTCCATCTGTTCCAGTCCGCGAAATACAAGTCCATCCGGCAAGTCAATATCAAGAAATGCCACATCGAACTGGTTGTCTTTATCGTCGGCGGTGAGGCGGAGCAGGTCGGCATTGGAGCCGCCCGTGGCCACGATCTCGATATCCGGGCAGTGTTTGTGAAGCAGGTTTTGGAGGTTTTCCAAGCCTTCGGGCTCGTCTTCGATCAAGAGTGCGCGTGTCATGGGAGGATAGTGTTTGTTTATGAACGGATGACCGGCCCGGTACTGCCGGTTTTTGGTGCTGGCAAAGTTCGGGCTTAAACCGATAAAAACAGAGGCCCGCTGCGTATTTGCTGCGGGCCTCTGTCAAATAGTTCGGGTACAGACTATATTTCTTTGACCTTCAATCGCATACCAATCGTCACCGTGTCGCATTTGTTGATTTTGCGCAGGGTTTCCGTTGGCGTTCCGTATTGCCGGGCAATATCGTCAAGCGATTCATTTCGGCGCACCGTATGGTATTGGTACTGCCTGAACATTTCGGCATCTTCCCGTTTCAGCACCGGTACCGGATCTGTAGCCGGTGTACCGGAAATCGAGCTGGCAGTTGTACCTGTTTCAGCTTTTTTGGCCTTGGCATCTCCTTGTTTGGGCGCTTCGATACGCAACGGCGAGTGTTTGAATACGTACACCGGGCGCCACACATTGAGGCGCTGACCAGCTTGCACGACTTCGTCCGACAAGTTGTTCCAGGCTTTCAGGTGTTCGGGGTGGCAGGCCAGCATGGTCGCTACACGATCAATATGGTCGGTTTGTTGCACCGTTACATTCAGCTGCCAGTAACGCCCGTCGCCGAGGTTGGTATTGGGCGTAGCCTTGAGACCTTCGAGGGTGTAGCGCCGACCACCGAGGCCATTAAGGTAGCGCAGGAATGCAGGCATAACGCGCTGTGGAAGCAGTACATAATATCCTTTTTCGTTTTGGGGGACATAATCGCGCTTGAAGCCTGCATTCAGCGTACGGATTACGCCGTATTCGAGGCCCGTCGCCTCGGCAATATCCTGAAATGAAATGGCCTCATGCACTCGAACATACGTCGTCATCTGTTCATCCTGATCCGGTTCGATCATATCCAGATTGTGCGTCGTAAAGTAATTGCAGATATAGGTGGCTGCAATAAATGCAGGCACATAGTTGCGGGTTTCTTCGGGCAGAAAGCGTTGTAATACCCAAAAATCGCGGCTGTGTGCGCGTTTAATGGCCGAGTTGACGCGTCCGGGGCCGCTGTTATATGCGGCAAGAGCGAGCGCCCAGTCATTGTATTGTTGGTGTAAATGTTTCAGGTATAGCACAGCTGCTTCGGTGCTTTTGACGGCATCGCTGCGTTCGTCCACCGCAGAATTTTGCTGCAAATCGTAGTCTTTGCCGGTGTACGGCATGAATTGCCACAAACCGGTAGCGCCCACTCGGGACACTGCTTTGGCATTCAGTGCGGACTCCACCACGGCCAGGTACTTCAGGTCGGCGGGAAGGCCATGTTCTTTTAATTTTTCTTCAAACAGCGGGAAATACGTGAGCCGCCGTCCGAGCATGATTCGGGTTTTTTCCGATTTCACCTGGACGTAAGTTCGGACATATCCTTTCACAACACCGTTGGTTTTCAGTTCCAGGCAACCCCGGAGTTTGCCCAGGCGTTCGCGAAGTTCGGCTTCGGTTGGAAGGGGATAGGCGCCACCTTTGGCTACCAGTAAATCAGACGTGTCGGGTTGGGGGGAATCGGCTTCATCTTGTGCCAGAACCGGCGCAGCCGACGTCAACAAACAAAAAAAGGCCAGCCAGTAGAGTACAGATAGTTGTCGCTGCATGTGCTTAAACTCGAAAAGTTTACGGTGAAAAATAGCAGTTCCGCAATGGATTAGAGGCAGGGGCGCCTTAAAACGGGAGGTAGCAAATAATATTTCATTGAAAGAAAAACCGAGGTTCGCATAAAATCCTGTCGGGCGAAGCTTCGGTGGAGGGAGTGGCAAAAGTCGGTTTTTCATCTGAAACGCCAGTACAAGAGGTCAATAATTAACATTTACAGGCCAGCCGGCAACATTTTTACAAAATTTTGTTCCGAACAACAAAAAGTCAACCCACTTGGCAGTTTTTTGGGGAATGTGTGTACTTTTGCGCGGCTTTTGAACACGGTATCTGGCTCCCGGTAGCCCGCTCCCGTCTTTATGATACCGGACACCAAACATCATTTCGTTTTATGGCAAATATCGGTCGTATCAAACAAATCATCGGCGCTGTAGTGGACGTGGACTTTAGTGGTCCCAACAGCAACCTGCCGGAAATCTTGAATGCTCTTGAAATCAAGCGCCCCGACGGCTCCATCCTCGTACTCGAGGTACAGCGTCACCTGGGAGAAGATGGTGTTCGCACTATCGCTATGGACTCCACCGACGGCCTCATGCGGGGTATCGAGTGCGTGGACACAGGCTCTCCCATCGCCATGCCAATCGGCGAGGCGGTACGCGGCCGCCTTTTCAACGTGGTCGGCGAAGCCATTGACGGCATCGGCAAGGTGGAAAAAGGCAAGGATGCTTATGTTATTCACCGTAAGCCACCGGCTTACGAAGACCTCTCCACGGAGCGCGAAATCCTGTACACCGGTATCAAGGTTATTGACCTGATCGAACCATATGCCAAAGGCGGCAAAATCGGTCTGTTTGGTGGCGCCGGTGTAGGCAAAACCGTGTTGATCATGGAATTGATCAACAATATCGCCAAAGCCTACGACGGGATGTCGGTGTTCGCCGGAGTAGGTGAACGCACCCGTGAAGGCAACGACTTGTTGCGCGAAATGATCGAGTCCAACGTAATTAAATACGGTGACGCCTTTATTCATTCCATGGAAGAAGGTGGCTGGGATCTCAGCAAAGTAGATATGACCGAGCTGCGCAAGAGCCAGGCAACCCTGGTTTTTGGTCAAATGAACGAGCCGCCCGGCGCCCGCGCCCGTGTGGCACTTTCCGGTCTAACCATGGCCGAATATTTCCGCGATGGAGACATGAGCGACCCCTCCGGCGGCCGCGATATCCTGTTCTTCGTGGACAACATCTTCCGTTTCACCCAGGCAGGCTCCGAGGTATCTGCTCTTCTGGGCCGTATGCCTTCCGCCGTAGGTTACCAGCCAACACTGGCCACCGAGATGGGTATCATGCAGGAGCGTATTACCTCCACCAAGCGCGGTTCCATCACCTCGGTACAAGCGGTGTATGTACCTGCCGATGACTTGACAGACCCGGCTCCGGCTACTACGTTTGCGCACCTGGATGCCACGACGGTATTGAGCCGTAAAATTGCGTCGCTCGGTATCTATCCGGCCGTGGACCCACTTGACTCCACCTCGCGTATCCTCGATCCGAAAATTATCGGCGACGAACACTACCGCTGCGCTCAGCGCGTGAAAGTTATTTTGCAGCGCTACAACGAATTGCAGGACATCATTGCCATTCTTGGTATGGAAGAACTCTCGGATGAGGACAAACTCGTCGTGAGCCGCGCCCGCCGCGTGCAGCGCTTCCTCTCTCAGCCCTTCCACGTGGCTGAACAGTTTACCGGCCTCAAAGGCGTTCTCGTACCTATTGACGAAACCATCCGCGGCTTTAATATGATCATGGACGGCGAAACGGACGAATACCCGGAAGCGGCATTCAACCTCGTCGGCAACATTGACGACGCCATCGCAAAAGGCAAAAAACTGCTGGCAGAAGCTTCTTAATAATTTCTGGTTGGAAGGTTAGAAGGTTTCTGGTTAGAAGGTTAGAAGGTTTCTGGTTGAAAAGTTGCGTAACCCGCAAACCTTCCAACCAGAAACCTTCTAACCAGAAACCTTCTAACCTTCTAACCTTCCAACCTTCCAACCTTACTTAAAATATGAATATCGTCATTCTTTCTCCTGAGAAACAACTGTTTTCCGGACCTGTTAAGTCGGTGAAAGTCCCGGGCGCATCGGGTTCGTTCGAGATGCTCGATAATCACGCCCCAATTGTGTCCTCTCTGGAGGCCGGGCAGATCCGCATCGTCAAGGAAAACGGCGAAAAAATGACCCTGACGGTAGAGGGCGGCTTTGTCGAAATGCTGAACAACGAAGTGTCGTTGTTGGTAGCCGGTGTAAAAGAGTGATTGTCTTGCAATAGCGAGGCTTTCCGCAGTTTTCCTCACGGCCGGCACGTACTTTTGCCGGGTATATTATTTTCAACCACCTTGCAATGAAAAAACTGCTCTTTTCGCTGTCTTTCGCAGCGCTACTCATTCAATCCTGCTCCAACGATTTTGAAGTGGCCGCCCCCTGGAAAGAGGTGCCCATCGCGTACGCCATACTATCGCCGAAGGATACCGCGCACTACGTCCGCGTAGAAAAAGCCTTCCTCGATCCCGAAACGAGTGCCCTCCAGATCGCTCAGATCCCCGACTCGTTGTATTATGCGGAGAATGCCATTGATGTTTACCTGGAAGAGGTAAACACCGGAAAACGCTACCAGCTCAATCGCGTGGATGGCAATCTGGAAGGCTATGTCCGCCAGGGAGGTGTTTTTGCTACCCAACCCAACTGGCTGTACAAAACCAAAGAAAATATCAAGCCCGGCAATCCATACCGTTTGCGCCTCATCCGAAAAGACGGCCAGGCGGACGTAACCGCAGAGACCTCGGTGCCCGGCAACTTTTTCATCCAAAACCCCAACCAGGTAGAACTGCCTCCCAAAATTACGTTCTTGCGCGACAAGAGCTCCACTGTTACCTGGTTGACCGATGTGAACGGCGTATTTTTTAAGATCAATTTCCGAATCCGCTACCGGGAAAATGCCTTGAACGGCACGCTCATCAAACGCGATACCCTGTACTGGACACCTATCGAAAATATCCGCCGAACCAACTCACAGTCCAGCGGTAGCTACATCGGAACGGTCCCCATTAGTGCAGAATCGTTCTACCGGTTCCTGGTAGAAAACCTGCCCGCCGCCCCGAACAGTACCCGCCGTTTTGAAGGCATTGACATCACGCTTGAAGGGGGCGGACGCGAGATAGACGAGTATCTGGAGTCGGCTACAGCCAACTCCGGCATCACCGGCGCCGAACTCGTTACCACCTACACAAACCTTTCGGAAGGATTTGGCATTTTCACCGCAAAAAATGTGGTCACGCTCTCCAACATCCTCGTCACCCCCGAAACGGTGAACAGTATGAACCAGCAATCCCCCGAACGCGACCTTAGTTTTCAGTAACAACCGACGAAATCAAACAACTTGTTAAGCATAGCGTCCTTGCAACAATTTATGAGCAGGCGCCGTTTATTCGTCGTTTAGATCGCAAAGCAGTGTTTTCACTACCGCAATCTCAAAGTCTGAAAATGTTCATGGGATTATAATTTGTTGTTTTACGACCACGCCAAACGAGGCGTGGTTTTTTGTTTTTATACCCTACTTTCGCGCCGGATAATTCAAAACACCACACACCATGTCTGCTTCCACCGGCGAAATCAAGCGCGTTACCACGCATGTCATTCAGGCTATGAAAAAACGTGGCGAGAAAATCGCCATGCTCACGGCGTACGATTTTTCCATGGCCCGTATTCTGGACGAAGCAGGTATTGATATCCTGCTTGTCGGCGATTCCGCCTCCAATGTCATGGCCGGTCACGAAACAACCCTGCCCATCACGCTGGACCAGATGATCTACCACGCCCAGTCTGTTGTACGGGCGGTGCATCGGGCGATGGTTGTTGTGGATATGCCCTTCGGCAGTTACCAGTCCAATTCGGAGATTGCCTTAAAAAGCGCCATTCGAATTATGAAGGAGTCTGGCGCGCATGCAGTCAAACTGGAGGGCGGATCAGAGGTAGAGGAGTCTATCCAGCGCATCCTCATGGCAGGCATACCGGTCATGGGCCATTTAGGCCTGACCCCACAGAGTATTTACAAATTCGGAACCTACAACGTGCGGGCCAAACAAGATGCCGAAGCGGAAAAACTGCGCGCGGATGCCTTGCTGCTCGACAACATCGGCTGTTTCGCCCTCGTGCTGGAAAAAATACCGGCGCACCTCGCCAAAACCGTTTCCGAAAGTATCGAAATACCAACCATCGGCATCGGCGCCGGCCCGGATACAGACGGCCAGGTGCTCGTTACCCACGATATGCTTGGTATTACCAAGGATTTCAAACCGCGTTTTCTGCGGCGCTATGTCGAACTCTTCGATGTTATCGGCAATGCAACACAGCATTATATCGCCGATGTGAAAGGGCGTGATTTCCCGAATGAATCAGAGCAATATTGACAGACTTCCCACTTTTGAACCATTTTTGAACAAATCCATGAAAAGAAAAACCCTGGGCCTGCTCCTGGCTTTTGTACTTGTAATCGGCGGGCTATTTTTTGCCTGGAGGCCCCTGAAGGCCATTTATTTTTCGGGTGTTCCATCCACGCTTGAAAGCACCATCGTCCTCATCCCGACCGGTGCTACGTTTGACCAGGTAGTGGACAGCCTCGCGCAAGGCGGCTTTTTGACCGACGTGGAAAGTTTCCGCTGGTTAGCTGAAAAAATGAAATACAAGCGCAATACCATGCGCACCGGGCGCTACGAGATCGAACCGGGCTGGACCAACCGTCGGCTGATCCAGCACCTGCGCGCCGGCAAACAGGCGCCTGTCAATGTCGTGGTCAACAACGAACGCCTGCCCGAAGAGATCGCAGGCCGCGTCGCGCGTTTCCTCGAAACGGATTCGCTCACGCTGCTCCAGACGTTTCTCGATCCAGGCGTCCTCGCCGAAATCGGCTATACCCCCGAAACGCTGATCGCTCTGTTCATCCCAAACACCTACGAGATGTTTTGGAACACCGACGCTAAAGCGTTCCTGCTCCGCATGGCGAAGGAAAACAAAGCGTTTTGGGATAAAAACGGACGCCGGTCCAAAGCTGAAGCGATGGGTATGACGCCCGAACAAGTCTATACGCTCGCCTCCATTGTCGAACGTGAGACCAACACCACCAGCGAAAAACCGACGATCGCGGGCGTCTATTTGAACCGCCTGAAAATCAACATGCTCCTTCAGGCCGATCCCACCTGCGTATTCGCTACCCGCGATTTTGCGGTACGCCGCGTTACGTTGTTCCATACCACCTTCGATTCGCCCTACAATACATACATGTACAAGGGCCTGCCGCCCGGGCCGATCAGCATGGCCTCCATCAGCAGCATTGACGCCGTTCTGAATCCAAAACAACACGACTACCTGTACTTTTGCGCCAGGCCCGACGAATCCGGCACACACGCCTTTGCCGCCACTTATGCCGCGCACCTCGTAAATGCCCGACGTTTTCAAACCTGGGTGCAACAGCGCGGGTTTTAGCAGTTTTGAGTTTTATTTGTGGCCCGACAACCACTTTGTACACCCCGTGTTATAGGCAGATGGGCATCCTGCTTCCGGGCTATTGCTACAAAATCTTGATTTGATATGAACTACCGCTTATTTGGAAAATCCGGCCTGCGCGTCTCCGAAATATGTCTGGGGACCATGACCTTCGGCCTCGAATGGGGCTGGGGCGCGGACAAAGATGAAAGCCGACACATTTTTGACGCATACGCCGAGGCAGGTGGCAATTTTGTGGACACCGCCAACCGCTACACCGAGGGTACGAGCGAACGCTGGCTCGGGGAATTCGTAAAAAGTGAGCGCCACCATTTCGTAGTGGCTACGAAATACACCCTGCGCGACCAAACAGGCGACCCGAATTACGCGGGAAACCACCGCAAAAACCTGATGCGCTCCGTGGAGGAAAGCCTCCGCCGGCTGGACACCGACTTCATTGACCTGCTCTGGGTACACGCTTGGGATGGCATGACACCCGTAGATGAAGTGCTCCGCGGCCTGGACGATCTGGTGCGCAGCGGAAAAGTTCATTATATCGGCATTTCCGATACACCGGCCTGGGTAGTCAGCCAAGCCAATACCATGGCTGAACTGCGCGGCTGGACGGCTTTTGTTGGTCTTCAGATCGAGTACTCCCTGCTCCAGCGCGCGCCCGAACGCGAACTGTTGCCCATGGCCAAACAATTCGGGCTGGCAATTACCCCCTGGGGAGCAATCGGCGGCGGTGCGCTCACCGGCAAATACCTCAAGGGCGACACCGGCCGTGTGGTCGAATCCAGCGCCCGCCGCAGCGCCCGCGCAAACGGCATCGCTACCGAGGTGGTCAAACACGCTGAAATACTTGGCGTAACCCCGGCGCAACTGGTCATCAACTGGACCCGCCAACGCGACCCCAACCTGACATCCATTCCTATTATCGGAGCCCGCACCGCTGCGCAATTACAGGATTCCCTCGGCTGCCTGAATTTCCAAATCCCGACGGAGACCATCCAGGCCCTTGACGCAGCAAGCCCCATCGAACTTGGATTCCCGCACGAATTCCTCGCCACCGAGAATATCCGCGAATTGATCTTTGGCGGTCAATATGCCAAAATCATCCGATGATGAAATCATGCGTTCAACCTGATCCCCTCTAACCAGAAACGCTCTAACCAGAAACCCTCTAACCTTCCAACCAGAAACCTTCTAACCCAAACGTATTATGCCTTTTAGCGACATTGATAATATGCCCATCAGCTGGGCCGACCACGAGGACATAGCCATGAAACTGTACGAACGTTTCGGCAAAGACTTCACCGAGAGCAAAATCTACCGCATACGCTTCACCGAACTAATCGAATGGGTACTGGAAATACCAAATTTCGAAGGTACTCGCGAAGACTGCAACGAAGCGCACCTGGAGCAAATCCAGGCCAAATGGGTTTATGAATGGAGAGACAACAACTAATACCCGCCGACCAACAGTCCGCTTCCTCGGCGGAAACCACGGTCGAACTTGTACACCTGTTCGACAAGTTTAAAACCGTGCGCGCCTTCATTCTCGATGTGGATGGAGTTCTCACGGATAACTCCGTACACGTCACAGAAAGCGGCGAACAACTGCGCCGGATGAATATCCGCGACGGGCTGGGGCTGAAAATTGCGCTGAAAAACGGGTTTCCCGTGTGCATTATCACCGGCGGACGCTCGCAGGGCACGATCAAACGCTTGTCCGGTCTCGGCATTGAACATATCTATTCCGGTGTGGAGGACAAATGGCCCGTGTTCCAGCAATTTCTGAGTGCATTCAACCTGAAAGCAAACGAAATCTGCTACATGGGCGACGACCTGCCCGACCTGCAAATCCTGCAAAAAGTTGGTCTGGCTACCTGCCCGGCCGATGCCGTAGCGGAAATCCGCATGACGGTGGATTATATTTCACCGCTCGCCGGCGGCGCCGGATGTGTACGGGATGTGGTGGAAAAAGTCTTGAAAGTACAGGACAAGTGGATGCTTTAGGTTTGTTTTCCCTTGTAAAAGCAGAGACGCAGCGTGTTTACAGTCAAGTTGTAAACACGCCTCGTCTCTGTATGAAATAGATGTTTTTATCCAAAACTCAGAACCTCGCCGTAATCCCGCCCAGCACGTTCACTCCAAACATGGGGTAATCCAGCCAGCGTTCACGGGTATTATTCAGTACGTTGTTGATGTCGAGGAAGACGCCGATGTTTTCCGTGATCCTGTAGGTGCCACCAAAACTGAGGTCGAATAAGCCGCCGGTAAAGCTGGGCTGGTTCTCGCTATCGCGGAAAGCGATATCATCGGCCACATACAATTCGCCTTTCAAGGTAGCTTTTCCGTCGAGCAAGGTATACACTGCACTGGCATTAAACTCAATATTGGGCAGGCCCCAAGCCTCGTTTTCGTTGGACAAATCGAACGTATTGTAGCTGGCCGTACCGGTGATGACCAAACTTTTCATCGGCTTCAATTTGATCATACCAGAGACACCAAAGACATCGGCGGTATCGTACACCGTTCTGAAACGGGTAATGCCGGGCCGCCCGATAGAATCGTACTGTGTTTGGAACAGGGCCAGGTCGGAAGCCTTGCCGTAACTCACGCGACCCTGATATTCCAGCCAACCAAGGTTTCCCTTGGCGCCGCCGAAGTATTCCCGCCAGACCGTGTTGCGCAGTTCAGAGTTGCGGATTTGCAGGAAAGGATTGTACTCGGCCATACTGCGGTAGGTGTTTTTACGCAAGTCGCCGCCCGCGCCGGCAAAGATCTGCAGGCCATCGCCCCAGAGCCGTAGCAGCACCTCCATATCGGGGAAAATCGAAAAGACATCGCGGTTGCTGGCGAAATTGCCCCCTATCTTCACTTTCAGGAAGTCGGCGTGAAACGTGAAAGCCGGCTGCAGGTAGATATTGTTCAGTTTTTGCGTGATTGTATCTTCGTAAGACGTGAAATCCGTTCGGATACCGATGCGCAATGGGTGTTTTTTAGCAAACCACTTAGTCGCGCTCAGGTCGAGGTTGAATCCTATTTCCTTGTTAGAATAGTGGTCGTTCATCAGGTACATGCTCGGCGCGACGGCGAAGTTGAGGTCCATATCCGTGCGTTCGCTGTTGTACAACCGCCCGCCGAGGTCGAAGATTTTATATTCCTGGCGCACCTGCTCCGGAGTAAACTCCAATGAGTCGTGGTCGTAGCCATAAAAATGTATACGATCGTGCGAATAACCTACCCGCCCTTCCACGGCGAGGTTATTGTCCAAATACAAATTACCATTAATCAGCGCATCGGTGTTGGAAAACCGTTGGTTTTCCAGCGATTTTCGGTTGGCGTTGTGGTGGCGCACCCACGCCTTGCCGTCGAATTTTTCCCCGGAGTGGAACGCGTAGCCCAGTTCGCCATACATGGAGAGCGGCACGCCCCCGCCGGCCTTTACATAGCCATTATAAGGTTTTTCCTGTTTGACCGAGCGCATACCAATTGGGCGCAATACAGGCGCCTCGTAGTTGATCATCAAGGGCTTTGGCGGCACCAGATAGTCCTGCCGCTTGGTAGTGGTATCCAGCACGGGTAACGTGGGTGGCACGTCTATCTTGTTGGATTCCAGTAGCCGCGCGTCAAAATCTTTGAGAATGCTGACATTTTCCGTCGGGATGTCTTTCTGTGCGGAGAGGGTTTGGGCGCCGGCCCACAGGAAAAGGGCGAGGAGGAGTATTTTTTTCATTGAAAACAAGGTTGAGAAGGTTGAAGGCACATTGGTACGTTTGTAAACGTGTCGCTCAATTTCCCTCATCGAGGTCCAGCAGGTCAATGCCTTTGGCGCCTTTGGGTTGGTTATCCGTTTTGATGTTGTTCAGTTTGTTATACTTCTCGCGTGCCTCGGCGACAATCTTCGGGTCGCCCTTGAAATTTTCCAAAACGGCCTCCAGCGCAGCAGAAGCGCTGCTATTGTCGCCTTTTGCGACATACACATCGGAGATCAGGATGAGGTTACGGGCGATCCAGTCGTCGTACCCGGCACTGGCCTGGTTAGCTGTACCGATTATTTCCTCGGCCTGAGCATAGTTGCGCTGGCGGAACAGAATTTGGGCTTGCAAGTGGTACGACTCGGCCATAATCTCGGTAGTAGAGTTCTGGGTCACGCGCTGCAAATAGGGCTGTGCGCGAGCAAAGTCACCCCGATCGTAGGCCATTTTACCGAGGTAGTAGTTGGCTGTGGCTACCTGTTCCGGCGAGGCCAGGGTAGCAGCGGATACTTTCTGCGCGTACTCGGTTAGCACCGCAGAATTGGTGGTAGAGTAGGCAGCCCGCATCACCAGTACTTGCGCCTCAAAGCGCGAGGCCTCCGAGACGGAGGCTTCTTCCCACTTGCGGGCATACTCCAATGTAGCAGGGTAATCTTTAGCGTTAAAGGCCAATAAAGCCGCTTTTTCGGCAGCTTTCGCGTAGTAAGAACTCGGTCCCTTACCGATTACAAAGGCATAATCTTTCTGCGCCATGTCATACTTGGCAATGCTGCGGTTGGCATAGCTCTCTCCCCGCAGGAAATACGCCGGCAAGGTGTAGCGACCGTTGGGATACTG
The DNA here is from genome assembly GCA_041741155.1 of Saprospiraceae bacterium. GTDB lineage: Bacteria > Bacteroidota > Bacteroidia > Chitinophagales > Saprospiraceae > M3007. The sequence continues at coordinate 85,441 of JBGSKO010000188.1, forward strand.
CGCTAGGTAGTTGGTCAGCCCTTCGATGGCTTGGGAATAGCGTCCATTTTGGTACTGAATTTCTGCCGACTGGTAGGTTACGCTGTCTTTGGCGGCAGTATTTACGTTGTAGCCCGGTACAGTGCCAAGGAAAGCAAAGTACTCGTCGGGGCGGTTCAGGTCGCGTACATAAATTTCTTCGATAGCCGTGAGGGCATCCTTCGCCTCAGAGTTATCGGGATTATTCGTAAATACCTGTTTGTAGTAGTTCAGCGCAGCGCTGGTGTTCCCCTGATTGTAGGAGATAAGTCCCAGTTTGAGCAAGGCCTTGTTCACGAGGCTGGATTTTCCGCGGAAGTCCGTGGTGATTCGCTTGAACGGCGCCACGGCCTGGTCCAGCCGGCCCATTTCCGTGTACGTGTCTCCGATTTGGAACAGCGCATCATCGGTGTAGCGGCTGTTCGGATATTTGGTCACCAATTCTTCCAGCGCAATCACCTTGTCGAGCGGCTCCCCGGTCAGGCCCTTGATGATGGCTTTTTGGTAAATAGCATACTCGAAGCCGTCGTATTTTTTGTCAATGGCTTCGTTGTAATAGGAAAGCGCGTCTTTGTATTGGTTGCGTTTGAAATGGCAGTCGCCGGTACGTAGAACTGCGTCACCCAGTACGCCGGATTTGATTTGGTCGGACTGGATGGTTTTGATATTACGCTTGAGGCCCTCCACGGATGCCTTGAAATTGGTCAGCGCATTCGCATAGTCGTTCTGTTTGAGCAGGTTATACCCCTGGATATACTGCCCCATTGTCAGGTTGCTTTCTTCGGGCAGGTCGTTGTAGCTTTTTGCCTGGTTCAGGAACGAGGCGATGTGGTTTTTGCTGAAGGTGTACTCGGCTTTTTCGTTGGAAATTGAGCCTAACCAAAAGGAACACAGCGCGGAGGTGCGTTTATTGATCGGGTTTTCCAGTGACTTGTTGAAAAAACGGCGCGCCTCATCGTGTTGTCCACCCTGATAGAGTTGCAGGCCGCGCAGGTAGCACACCTGCTGGTAAATTTCGTTGAGGCGCGGCGTACGATTCTTTACCCCTTCGAGGTTGGCGATAGCGCGATCGTAGTCGCGGGTGTTAAGGAACAATTCACCCAAAAGCGCCTGGGCATCTTCATAGTAGCGGGATGTCGGCTGGATATTTTGCAGGGCCACGAGGGCATCGCGGTCATATTTCAGTTCGTAGCTCAACTTGGCATAGTTGAACAAGGCATCATCCTTTACCGAGGGGTCGAAATTCAGCGTGGATGCCTGGCCGAAAGCCGTACGGGCAGCAAACTTGTTGTTGGTGCGCAAATAGCAGTCGGCAAGGTGGTACAGGCCGTTTTGGCCCATGGCATTGTCCTTGTCCTGCTTGGTCTGCGCCTCAAAGTTGGAAATGGCCTGTTTGTAAAAACCGTTTTGGTACTGCGTGTACCCGAGTTGGTAGTAGTCCACCGAACGGAGGGCCGCGCCATTGGTAGCGGCGTATTCGAGATAGGGCAAGGCGCGTTTGAAATCGCCTTTTTCAAAATAGGCCTGACCGACCAGTTGGTTCAGCTCGGATCGGTTGCGCAGGTTGTCGTCCTTGGCTTTTGTTCCCCCGTACGAGATCACGAGGTCGTACTGTTTTTTGGCAAAATAAATCTGCGTGAGGTAGTACGGCACATTGCGGCTGTATTCTTTGGCCTGCTCACAGCGTTGGAATGCCTTGGCCGCCTCGTCGTATTTCCCTTCGAAGAATGTGCAGCAGCCGTAGTAATAGTTGGCCGGGTAGTACCACTCACTTTTGGTATTTTCCTTGAGACCGGAAAAAGCGGTTTTCGCCTGGGTGAAGCGTTTTGTCACAAAGTAACTATAGCCCTGCTTGAAACGAATTTCGTCGCGCATACCGCCGGAAGCTGCGCCTGTTGGCGCCAAATCGTAATAAGCAAGCGCTTCATCGTACTTTTTACTTTCAAAATAGTAGTTCCCAATTTCGAGCGCCGCTTGGCTGGACTCGGGCGCAGGCGCCTGATTGCGCAGGAAGTCGAATACCTGCTTTTCAGCCTCGGGCTGTTGGAGTCGAACAGCGCACTTGGCGTGGTATAACTCAGCGTCGGTTTTCAGCGCGCCCCACTCTGGCTCGTTCACCGGGCGAAGAAGGTCCATAGCCGTGCGGAATTCTTTTTGGGCCAGCCCAAAAAGCCGTTGGTTGTAAAAATCCACGCCACGCTTGTAGGAGAGATTGGCCTCTGTAAAAACCGTAGTTTGCTGGGCAAACAACAGGAAGGGGGCCAGCAGAAGGAAAAAAAACGAAGTGCCTTTCCGTAGGATCATATCAATGGTATTTCGATTTTGGATGGACGAACAATGCCTACGCAAACGCCCACGAGGGACATTAACCCACTATGTGCGCTTGTTTTGGCATTTTCTTAACACGTGCCGGGGTACGAAAAAACATGATTTCGAACACGCAGACATACCAGGTTTTTTCAAACCTGGTATGTCTGCCCCCGAAACCCGGGCGCATTAAGCAGCGGCGAAAGTAGGGAAGGTTTGCGAGGGTTTGTGCGGTTAGGAGCGGTTTTCATGGACAGACGACAATCCTCAATATCCTCCGCGCACCACTCGCACGACTTCTCCAAACTGTTCCCCCTGTATATGCACCAGATAAACGCCTGAAGCAGCGGCGCTCATATCCAGCGCGCGAACAAATGTGCCGGCGGGTGTGCGGGCGGGTGCTTGCACCGTCTGCACCAACCTGCCCAGTTGATCCAATACCCGAATGCTGACCATCTGTTCGCCGGGCACGTTCATGCGGATGGTCAGCAGTCCGTCGGTGGGGTTGGGCGTAACAATGACCCGGACGGCTTCGGCGGTCGGCGCGGCAGCATCCAGCACCACCTCGTGCGCCGGCAAGAGAATTTCGTCCACCCAGGCACGGTCCGTACCGGTACTAACCAGGTCGTCTTTTTGGTAGGTCCAGGCCAAGCTATGCAGCCCGGCCCCGATAGGAAAAGCAACTTCGGACCAGGGTACTTCGCCGCTCCAGGAGCCAACTACGACATCATCAATAAGAAAAAACAGGTAATCGTAATCTGCCTCGCTGCTCACCTTGCGGGCAAACGAAACAAAGCCCTCTTCCTGCACCTGCAGGTTGAGGCGCATCGTGGTGCTTTGGCTATGGGTCACGATGCCCGACCGGGCACAGAATTCTCCTACATAGGGATCGGCACTTGTGATCGTCCAGGGACGGACACCCTCCATTTCCCAGTTGAATGTGGCAAAATCATTGGTTTCGAAGGTTTCTACAATTGCATTGAGCAGGAAAGGCCCGACCATCGTCTCCGTGCTGTACACCCCCGCGTTTAGTTCATATTTTAAATAAGCCAACGCGCCAACCGGTGCATCAGGCGAAACGGTCACATCAAACATCGCCGTTTGTGCCCCGGTAGCGGCATCCAGCGGGGCAAGCGCAATGGGCGCACTCACCGAAAGGTGCGGCGAAAGAGATGTCAACACGCCCACGGCGCCGGCGAAAGGACTGCCGCCGGTATTGCGGTTTTGAACCCTCAGAATGGCTACCTCGCCACTTTCGAGTCGGTTTCCATTGGCGCTCTGCACCGTTTCCATCGTCCAGGCGGGGATATCGAGCGCGGGTGCGTACAGCGGCACCGTAATCGTAGTGGTATAGGCCGGAGCGCCGTCGTAGGTCACCGTCAGGTCAAATACTGCCTTGGCGCCATTGGGTATGTCGTTGCGGACGGCAAATCGGAATGCCGCGGATGCCGGAACGCCACCAGAGAGATCACCCGCGTCCGCCAGTTCATCCAGCAGGGTTACAAACGGGCTGTCGGTAGCCAGCGCCGCCTGCACGTTAGTAGCAGTACCGAGGCCCACGTTCTGCAGCGCAACGTGGAGTGCAACCTGCTCTCCGTAGTCGGCTTGTTGGTTATTGTCGCCCGTGCTGTCGTCCAGTGTGATCGCCTGGCTAATCACGAAGGGTTGAGTAGCAGGTTTGACCCCGATGGTAGCCTGGTAGGGTGTGTGGTTGAACTGCGTGACTGTGACAACGATGTCGCCCACGTTGTTCAGTAGATCGAATTCGAGCGTGGCTACGCCGTTTTGCACCCGCGCTACAGCCCAGGTTTGGTTTTGCCAATACAAGCTGACCAGGGCGCCCTCTACGGGACACGTGACGGTGAGACTGGTTGTTTCAAACGCGATGGAATCCGCGTGCGCGGCAATCAGCGCCTGCGGCATCCGGGTGCGGGGTACCGTGGACGGCTCAGCGAAGGGGTTCCAGAAATCGGCCATCACTTCGCCACCCTGATCATAAGCAGCGATCATGCGGGCATTTCCGTAGGCGAGCATCCCGCATATCGTCGGCGACAGGTCAACGCCGTCGGCATCCACGAGGTACTGGTTCATGCCGTCCTGCCCTTCCATAGGCGGGCTCCAACTTTGGAAATCGCTGGAAAAGAAGCCTCCGATACCGCCCCAGGGTTGTCCGGTATTGATGTTTCCGACGCGTTGCCAGGCCTCGCCGAGGCAGTCGCCATTGGTGAAATTACCCGCGCAGCAAGCGACGGCAATCAGGATCGGATAGCGGCCGGTATTGCGCAGGGTGCTCACGGCGGCGGTAGTAAAATTGCCGCTGACGAGGCCCTGCTCCCAGCCGTGGCCGGTGTAGTTGTACAAGGAAACGCCGCGCGTATTCATGGCGTCCACCAACGGAGCGTAAGGCGGATTGTCGGGTTGGTCGGCGGTAAAATGTCCCGGCGTGGGTGATGCATCGGCGTGGCTTCCATCGTAAAATTCCCAGTACTGCTCGAAGCCGTCGGCGAGGTGGTTGGTCTTCCACTCGTTGCCGTGCTGCCAGTCGGCCTGGCCGTCGTCGCCAATGCCGAGGCCCTCGTCGGAGGCGGAGGCCATGCCGGTCGCCATCCAGTTTTTATCGCTGTCTATCAGCGGGTTGGTTTCGTATTCGAGGTTTCGGTTGACCATTATGCGCATCTGCGTGGGCGTAGCCGCGTGCAGGCGCCCGACCATGATTTCGGAGAAATGGTCATCGCCCGTCATGTAGCCGAAACAGTTGTCGCAGGAGTACGAGCCGCCGCCGCTTGGTCGCATTTGCGGCTTGATGGCGTCTTCATCGCCCACCAAAAGCAAGTAGGTAATGCCGTGTTCGGCGTAGTAATTTTTGACAAAAGTATATACCGCATCTGCGTCGGAGAAGCCGATTTCCGATACCGGGACCACCGTCGTATGGATGCCCATCTGGCGTTTCCAGGTAACCAACGGTTCCAGTTCTTCCAACAGGTCGTCTTTGGCGATCACGAGCATCTTGTCGGGTGTTTCGCCGCCGCTGCGGTTCGTTGCCTGCATTTGGCTGTTGGCGAAAAACTGTTGCTGCAACTGCCCGAATGCCCGGCTGCCGGCCGGCACTTCCGGTCCGCCAATCCGTTCATTTTTGCCTGTGCCGCCTGCATGGTACACCCGCAAGGTAATGGAGCGATAGACCCGAAGTGTTTTTTGCACGGGGTTGTATTGCACCGGATAAATCCAAAGCGCTTGCCCGCGGGTATCGCGGAGAATAAACGGGGTTTTCAGATCGGCCAAATTGCCCGGATAAAACGCGTCACGGGCGTATTCCGCGCCGTATTCAAAGGGCACATTGGCAGGGTTCACTGTGCGCAGGAGGTTGCCTTTGGATGGCGCCACCTTCACGTTTTTTGTTTCTTCAAAAACACCCTCGACTACTTCCACGACCATGTTGCCTTTGTTGGGTATCAGCAAAGCCGTGGCGTACTTGGGCACATCCGGCGCGCCTTTTTGCAGCAGCGGCGTGCCTTGCTGAATATGCGGGATGATCGCCTGACCGAGCGGTGTTGTGGTGCTGGTTTGATCTATGCCGGACAGATCCAGGCGCAAGATGGTTTCCGTCGGGCCGGCAGCGAGGATTTCGAGGTGGCTCTCGCTGCGCGCCTGGGCGAGCAAAGCGGTGACGGACAAACAGTAAAGCAGGAGGGTAATGATGTTTTTCATGAAAAGAGCAGTTGAGCGGCGAAAGGTAGAGCAGGGTTGGCGGGGCCGGGCTTTAAATTACCAAAAAGGCCAGCGTGCGACGAACTTGAACGACAAGTTAGTGTACCCGCTGCACTACCACCGTTTCATCTTTTATTTTTAAAAAATAAATACCCGCAGGCTGCGCGGAAAGGTCGAGGGCTTGCTGTTCCCCCGGGAGTACCGGACCACTCCAGGCCGCTCGCCCGGCAGCATCGAACAATGTGGCGGGCACGGGTTGGGCGCCGGGATTTTCCAGAAACAGCCATCCGGCGGTCGGATTGGGGAAAACGCGCACGCGCAAACGATCGGGCTCTTGCGCCCCCGTGACGCCGGGAGTTTGAAGGCTAAAAAATACATCGGCAGCATTGGACGGGTTGCCGTCCTCCCAAACGCGGAACCACAGCCAGGCAGCTCCAGGTGTTTCGCCGGGCTGCACGATCAATTTAAGGTACGGTTGTTCGGCGCCAACGGCCGGGTTCATCAGGCCACCGGTCGGGATGCCAATGTAGCAGAGGCCAAAATCGCACAAATCAAGTGTCCAGGTTTCCGGATGCGACACCTCGATTTTTTTCCAGCGCAACTGGAGGGTATCGTCTCCGGTTTTTTCAAAAAAAATGGTACACTCCGTCGCCAGATTGAGCGCGACTTCCTGCTGCAGCAGCGGCGCAGGAATGGGGAAGAATGTTTGGCCGGGCGCTGCATGCGCCAGAAACAACAGCAGGGAAATCAAATTTGAAACGCGCATACTGGTTTGTTTTAAAAGTGGAGAGCGGACGGCGTTGCGCCCGCTCTCGCGTATAGTGGACGCCCGCACTTTCGTCGGGCGGGCGGAAAGACGGCGGCCCCGGCAAGCCGGGGTTCCACCGTTATCTTGATGGCAAATACAGCCTAACCTTCCAATTTTCGCGCCTTTTCCAGCACCACCTGTTCCAGTCCTTTTTTATAGGCGGCTACACGGTCCAGCAGATCCGGATCGCCGACGCCCAGTATCTGGGCGGCGAGGATGCCGGCATTTCGGGCGGCATTGAGTGCCACTGTAGCTACGGGTACGCCTTCCGGCATTTGCAGGATAGACAAAATACTGTCCCAGCCGTCTATGGAATTGGAGGATTTGACAGGCACCCCGATAACCGGCAGTGGCGTGATGGCCGCTACCATGCCCGGCAAGTGCGCGGCGCCGCCGGCACCGGCGATGACAACGCGAATGCCGCGTTCCCGGGCCGTTTGCGCAAACTGAAACATCCGTTCCGGCGTGCGGTGTGCCGACACGATAGTCATTTCGAACGGCACACGCAGTTCGGTCAAAATATCCGCCGCCTTTTGCATGACCGGCAGGTCGGAGTCGGATCCCATGATGATGGCTACCATCCCAAAGTTTTGAGTTTTAAGTTAAAAAAAACACTGCAAACCTGTAAGCCGGATTCTGTACCTCGTACTCCCCGAGGGGAGCGCGGGGTCTCTGCCATTTATCTGGACCGAAGCCTCGCGGCCCGGTTCTGCGCTGCCTACCCCCCTTGCCAGCCCGAGGGCTGATGCGCGAGCCGCACATCCCCCGTCCGGTTGCCCGGAACAGGGCGCAAGGTGTACATGGCATTTCAACCCGCCAGGTTTATCCGCGTGCCGGCTTGCACCGGCGCGCCGTGCGCTCTTACCGCACATTTTCACCCTTACCCCGATGAATTGGGGCGGTTATTTTCTGTGACCCTTTCTGTACTCCGGCCTTTGCCGAAGCCCCACCGGTTAGGTGGCGCGGTGCTCTGTGTTGTCCGGACTTTCCTCCCATCCCGAACGGGAAAAGGCGGCAGAGCGGTTTGCAGTGTTTACTTTGGGCTCGTGAAAGCCTCTATTTTTTAAAAAAGATCGCCTGCGGGCAGGCTTCTGTTTGGTTGGCACGATTTTTTAGTTTTCATCGGAGCATACGCGCAAGTTTTGTTCTTGTACTTTTGCACGGCGCGTAAAAAGCCGTTTTTCCATCCCTGAATTTTACCAGCGTAATCTTGAGTTCGCTCCGGATGCTGGTTTCATGCTCCGCACAACATGATTAAACGCCTGCTCCTGTACCTTTTGGCCGGAGTCATTCTATTGGCGGTGGCAATCACCGCCGACCGCGGGTACAAAGATACGGCGCTGCTGCAACAGTATGCTGCCGAAATCGAAACGTACCTGATTGAGCAGGAAGCCAAAGGGCTTGGGTGGGCGCGTCAGGAAAACGCCAGCCTGAGCGCTTCGATAGCCGGGCGCCCTGTTTCTTCTCCGGACGCCTGGGTCGCTGCGCTGACGGTACAAGCCGGGGAGCAGTACACTATACTCATCCACCAAAATGACTCCCTGATTTTTTCCTCCAATAATAAGGTGCTTCCCCCGGAGGCATTTCTGACCCAAATACTCCAGGGGGCCGAACGCACCGTGCTACACCTGCCTCAGGGGCATTATTTTGCCTGCCACAAACCTTTTGATTCCGAAAAAACCCTGACACTCTTGGTTCCTATTCGGTACGCCCTGGATGGGGTTGCCCGACAGCAGGGGCGCGTTTTGTTCCCGGCCAACGCTTCTATTCCGGCGCAAGTGATCGTCAGCCAAGAACCGACCGAACATCCCGTTCGCATCTCCGGCGCCGATATCTGCTGGCTTCAGGCATCCGGCTCCGTACAGGCGGCATGGGTACAATGGATAAAACTATTGGCTTACGGTCTGGTTTTGGCGCTGCTGCTGGCGCTGGCGTTTCAGGGCGCCATGCTGCTCGTCAAGCGCAATCAGGCGCTCGCGGGCGCAGCCCTGTTGGTTGCTTTAGTTGCTATGCTCTCCTGGCTAAACCAGACCACCGGTTTCACCGCAGACGCATTCAGCCAGTTGCCGGTCTTTGCGCAGCGTTTCGACACACCAGTCCTGCTCGGCAGCTCTTTGGGCGACTGGCTGCTGAACCTGTCTATGCTGCTGTGGTTGACGGTTTATTTTCACCGTGCATTCCGGCTGGAAAGCCTGAAAACGATGCCGTCGCTTCCGGTGCGGATTGCGCTGGCCGCTGTTTGCTACCTGCTGGTCATGTTGAGCGTATTGGTCGGCGTGGAAGTGTACCGCGAAGTAGTTTTTCACTCGGCGCTCAACTTCGACTTTGACAACCTCCTGAACTTCGACGGGTTTACCATCCTTGCCCTGAGCGGAATTTTTCTGCTGTTGCTGGCCATGCTTCTCTTTGGTCACCGCTTGATTTATACGGTGTTGCAATTGCAGCTGACCATCTCGCAACGCGCCATAGCGATTAGCGCTTCAACCCTGGTGGTTTATCTGATTTGCCTTGGCTACCAGGATGTATTTCAAATAAATCCGGCATATATCGCAGGTTTTACGTTTGTGTACGCCGGGCTGTTCTATTTTTTCCTGGACATTAAAATCCCCCGGCTGGGCGGAGTAGTGCTCTGGCTGATGTTGTTTTCCATGGCGTCGGCCTTGTTGCTGTACCGATACAACTACCTGAAAGATAAAAGTGTACGCCTTTCATATTCCGAGGCGTTGGCAATGGCCCGGGACACTGCGCAGGCCGAGCCGCAACTAAAACAGGTGCTCACGCAAATCCGTACGGACAGCGCGATCAACCGCTTGCTGAAGCCGTGGCCGTTCAAACCGCAAACGGCTGATCTACGCAAACGCGTGAATGCGCTCCTGTATCCGCAACGCTACCTGTTCCAGCACTACCGCGTGTCGGTTTTTGCCTTCGATGAAGATGGAGTGGTACTGCCCCAGGATCAGTCCCGGGAACGCGAATATGTTGTTGGTCAAAATTGGGAACGCGCCACGCCGTTGCCAGATGCACCGGAAATTCGCTATTTCACCGCTACTGACGGCACATTTCGGTACCTCATACACACCCGGGCGTTGCGCATGAACGACCCCACCCAGCCTGCCGATCTCTATTATTTTTTTGACCACCAGTACCCGCAACCCACGCGAGTCTATTCCGAGTTATTTTACCAAATCCCTTACAAGGGTATGGACCGCTTGTTGCAATACGATTTCGCCGTGCAACGCGCCGGTAACCTCGTTGTGGACCAAGGCAACGCCAATCAGGTCGTTTTCCAAAAAGCATTGCCCACCGGGACGGCGCAGGAGCAAATCACCACCTCGCCCAAACGCGTGGATGCCGTTTACCGGAGTGCAGACGGCCAGACAACTGCTGCCGTAGGGCGCCCTTTAGGTAACGCGCTGAAGCAGATTTACCTGTTTGCTGTATTATTTGCGCTGACCTCCTTGTCCATTTTTACCCTTGCGTTGCTGAATACCTACCTCCACTTTTTGCCGAAATACTACCAGTTCAATTTTTCAGCAAAAGGCTCCCTGGCCAAGCGTATCCATTACGGCAATTTTGCTCTCATCGGATTGGCTTTTGCCGGTATCGGATTACTGACTTACCAACACTTCGCCCGCACTGCCCAGGATGCCGAACGCGTCAATCTGGACAAACGCGCCGATGCTGTGCTGACCCATCTGCGCATCAAACTGGGTGATTTGGAACCCGGAGCCGATAGCCTCAAACGCGCACTTCCCGAAATTCTGGCGCCGCTGGCGGCCAGTCTTTTCACCGATGTAAACCTGTTCTCCCCCAGCGGAAACCTCCTGTTTTCTACCCAAAACGACCTCGTACAACTCGGCATTCTGCCCAACCGCATGAGCACGCAGGCACTGGCCTCGCTCACCATCGGAGAGCAACAGCAATCCATTGTGTCGGAGCAGGTTGTCGGCGCTGAATTTTCCAGCCGCTACATGCCGCTGCACAACAACCAAAACCAACTGCTGGGCTTCCTCGGTGTACCGTACTATTTGTCGGACCGGAAAGTCGGGCCGGAGGTTTCCGACTTTATCGGCATCCTGGCCAGCGTGTACGTATTCCTGATGCTGATCGCGTACTCGGTGTCCTTCGTGTTGTCTCGTTCCATCATTCAGCCGGTCAAACTGATTTCTGAAAAAATCAAACGCCTCCAACTGGAAGATAAAAACGAACCGCTGGAATACCCGGGCGATTCGCAGGACGAGCTAAGCGGGCTCATTGACGAGTACAACCGCATGGTGGAAAAACTGGAGGAGTCCAAAGGACAACTGATCCGCCTGGAACGCGAAAGTGCCTGGCGCGAAATGGCCCGGCAGGTAGCACACGATATCAAGAATCCGCTGACCACCATGAAACTTTCCATGCAGCAACTGGAGCGGGTGTCGGCCGAGCCTGCCCAGGCGGCGCTGTATTTGAAAAAAGCCATCACCCGGCTTATCGAACAAATTGACTCGCTGGCGCAAATCGCGTCGGAGTTTTCTATGTTCGCCAACCTGGATATTCAGCAAAAGCAGGACATTATCCTGAACGACGTAGTAGAAAGTGTGTACGACCTGTTCAGCGAGCAAAAAGACGTCGCACTGGACTTGAAAATTCCGACCGAACGATTCCACATCAGCGGCGACAAGAACCACCTCATTCGGGTGTTCAACAACCTCGTGATCAATGCCATACAAGCCATACCGTCGGACCGGAAGGGGCAAATTCAAGTGTCTATTTTTCGGCAAAACGACCACGCCGTGGTGCGCATCCACGACAACGGCGGCGGCATTCCGCCGGAAATTCAAAAGCGTGTGTTCGAGCCGAACTTCACCACCAAGACCTCCGGCAGCGGCCTCGGCCTGGCTATTTGCAAAAAAATTATTGAGGCCCTCGACGGCGCTATCCGCTTCGAGACCCGTGAAAACGAAGGCACCGATTTTTTTGTAGAACTGCCCATCACCGCCACCGAAGCGCCCGGAAATCCGGTGAAGACAACCGTGCGATAGATTTTATCGCTATTTTGGCTTTTTAAGTGCCGAGACTGAATTAATTGATAATTGAAACTCGGTCTTTCGAAGCAATACTTCGTTATTTTTTTCAGCCGTAGCGCTGCTATGACTTCAAAAAATGCCTTGTCTTGCTCCAAAATTCCTTCGCTTCATTTTATCAATTAATTCAGTCTCGGCACTTACTAAAAAACTACCGGCAATATGCGTGTAGAAAAACTTCAGATTCTTGCAGAAGCCAAACTCCTTGATGCTAATGTGATCCTGGAAGTAGATGCCTACGACCGGAAATTGCTGGATAAAATACCCGAGGCGGTGTTTGTGTGTAATCAGTTGCTGCCCGGTCTGGATGCGTGGATTTTGCTACACCTGATGGCCCAACGCGCCAGGAATTCTAAAGTGCTGCACCCCTACCCTACCCCGCCGCCGTTTGCGCTCCGACCGTTCGCCATTTTACCATTGCGTGGAAAAATTGAAGACCGGCTCCTGCGGGTAAACTTTGCCAAAAAGGTGGACAAATACGTTGAAAAAGGTACCGCTGTCGGTTTGGCGCTCGATTTTTCGGACAACCTGCTCGGCAATTTAGGCAAAAATCTACTGCGCACCCAAATTCTCAAGCAACTGCGCCAGACCGGCCAGACCATAGTACCCGTACACCTGAGCGCCGAAAACCTGCCGATTAGCCCCATTCGCAAAGCCCTTTTGTCCGGGCTGCCCTATCCCAGTTTCGACGAACCGGTACGGGTGAGCGTGCGTATTGGGTCGCCCATCTTGTCGAAGGACCTTGACCAGTTCGAGAACACCCGCACCTGGGGCAAGTTTCTGCAAGCAAAAATCTTCTCGCTCGGCTCGTCGTTCAACGTGCGCCCCGAACATTTTACCGCCGAAAAACCTGCCTCCCTCCAGCCACTCGCGGCACCTACGGACCCGGCCCTCGTCTGCGCCGATATTGCCGCCCTGAAACCGGAGCATCACATCGCTGCGCGCGGACCATTTGATGTGTATGTGGCCCCGTTCACCGCGCTGCCCCACGCCATATTTGAAATTGCCCGCCTGCGCGAACTCACATTTCGAATCGTCGGCGAGGGTACCGGCAAACCCCGCGATCTCGATGAATTTGACCTGTACTACCTGCAACTTATTATCTGGGATCGCGATGCACAGCGCATCGTCGGCGGCTACCGGCTCGGGCAGGGCGACCGCATTTTGCGCCGCTTTGGCATCAACGGGTTTTATATCAGCAGCCTTTTTAAGTTAAAATCCGACTTTTTCCCCATCCTGCAGGATTCCATCGAACTCGGCCGATCCTATGTGGTGCCGGACTACCAGCGGCACCGTTTGCCGCTGTTTTTGCTTTGGAAAGGCATCCTCCAGTTCCTGCTCGCCAACCCGCAATACCGATATTTGTACGGTCCGGTCAGCATCAGCAAGGAGTTTTCGAACGTATCCAAAGCGGTGATCGTAGAGTTTGTTCAGCGTTTTTGTTTCGACAACGAACTGGCCAAACTCGTGCGCCCACGCAAACCTTTCCGGGTAAAAACAAAGTCGGTGGATACACGACTTCTGGTCGAGATGCTGCACGGGCAGTTTGACGCGCTGGAAAGTTTTATTGAGGCCATCGAGCCGGAGCATTTCAAGGTACCTGTACTGTTCCGCCAGTACCTGAAGCAGAATGCCCGGTTCATCGCCTTTAATGTGGACCCCCAATTTTCTGATTGCCTCGACGGTCTGATGATTTTAGACCTGCGCAACCTGCCTGCCAGCACTATTGAGGCGCTGCAACAGGAAAAGGATTAAGCGTGGTATTTTCTCACTCCCGGTACACCCTTCCCGTCACTGCATTCACCCAATAAACCCGCGTCGGGTCTTCATAAAATTTCCAGAAACGCTCCTGTTTGTTTTCGGAAATGGCCTGGGCAAATTGCCCCGGCAAGTCGAGCAAGCGCTCGCCCCGGGGCGAAAAAACCAGTGTCCGGGAGATCAGTTGCTGCGTTGCATTTTTTTGATCAATTCGGATCAAAAAGTGGCCGGATGTCATTTGGGTCAAATTAATCGGGTTATCGGCGCTTTCCAACACATTTCCCTGCCAATCGAGCAAGTGAAACGTGGAGGTTGCCGGTTTACGCTCCGTCAAAAAGTACCCGCCGGCCAGCACGATCAGCTCGCCAAATTGAAACGGCAGCACCGCCTTCCCGGTCGAATCCAGCACACCCCATTGGCCGTTTTTGCGGCAAGCCAAAAATCCGTCTTTCAAGGAAGTTGAACGGTCGTAATCGCTCAAATCCACCACAATTTTGGCTTTTTCATTGATGATCGCCTGGTATTTGCGCCCGGGCTCGTGTATTTCCACGGTGTTCAGGCTGCCCAGATTCGACGGCCCGCCGTAGAATTTGTACGGCGCAAGTTGCTCGCCCGACTTGGTAAACCAGGTGTTCAGAATGGTGGAATTTTGAGGATCGGCGGGATCCATCGTCATGATATTGGCCTTGAAATTCGTCGCTTCTTCCGGGTATTCATGCCCGGCGGTACTGAACACGTCGAACACAGTCGCGTCGGGCACTACATTTACCCGGTGCAGGCGGCGCACCCCGCCGTCGGCAGCGTCCTGGCTCTTCTCCGGAATTTCAGCCACGAGCGTCCACGAAATCGGCAAAAAACGCACACCCGCCACGGGCGGAATCACCCACTCGCCCCGGGCATTGATGACGCCGCAGGCGTACTTTGCAGCAGATGCATCTTCAACCGGCGGCGCGTCCACCACCACTTGTGGTTGTTTCGCTACCGGTTCGGCCGGCTTCGGCGCAGTGGGTTTGTCGGGTACCACGGACGGCGGCGGGGGCCGGCGTTCGGGTAATAGCGCCTGCCAAACGGCCACCAAACCTGTTTTTTCAAAAGAAAACTGGTGAAAGAACGAACCGGGAATCCGGAATCCCTTGGGCATAATGGAGCGCATGGAGCGGTCCAGCACCTCGCAGTCCGTCGGGTTTTGTTTGATAAAAACCAGGCCCGCCGGACTGTTTGCCGCTTTCAAATTGAAACTCTGTCCCCACGACGCCGGGGCGTCCACCACCGTGCCGTCGGCAAGGCCTATTTTCCGGCCCATGGTGCCGCGCAAAGGCAGCAGCGTGAACAAGTCATTTTCTTTTTTGGTGGGGTTGAAGCAGTCCGTTTCGGGATGGCGGCGGCCGTTGGGGTAGAAGCCGAGCCAGCGCACCGAGCCTTTTTCGCGCGCCCAAACGGAGGGCTGGTTTTCGCCGCGAAAAACTGCGATTTCCTCATATTGGCAAGGCAACACGACACTGCCCCCGGTGGAAAACAGCCCAACGAGGCCGTTCTTCTGGAATTTGATAAACGGTTGCTCGTACACTTTTTCAAACGACTCATACTCCTGCGGCAGGACCTCCTTGCCGGAAAAATCCGTCAGACCGAGCGCCATTTTGCCGGGAGCAAGCACTCTGGTTGTTTTGAAAAACACCCCGTTTTCGGTGTTCAAATGCGCCATGAAATAGTTGGCGCAGGTGTCGCGGAAGATGGTTTTTATGTTCAGGTCCAGTGCCCCGCAGGTCGGCCCGATTTTGAACTGGAAATGCGGCTGCGACGTGGCCACTTTTGGGAAAAAGTCGAGGTTGTCGAACGTTTCAGGGAATAGTTGCGCTCCGTCGGCCCGGATGATGGTACGCTTGCCACCAAGGGTCCGGATAAAAACCGCATCGAACGCCCATTCCAGGCCGCCCGGCTGTGCCGGCAAAACGACGTTTCCGGCGTAGTCCATCAGCCCCTCTGCGGCGCCTTTTTTGAAAATGAGCCACTGTTCGCCGGCGGGACGCAGGTCGTCCAGTTTGGGAGAAATAAGCACCTTGCCGTCGGCGTCAATCAGGCCCGCTTTGCCTTTTTCGATGAAGGCACCGGCCTCCGGCCTGCTCACGATGAAAACACCTTTTCGTTGGCTGGGTACGAGCACTTGCCAGTTGTATTTGGTGCGCACACGCCCCGAGCGGTCGGCTACGGCGCACCTTTTTTCGGCGTTGGCAACGATAAAAAATGTGTCGTCCACCACGGTGCCTGCGGCAAAATCTTCTTTAAAAATCAAGTTGAGCGCCGTATCAATGAAATTGATCTGGTCGCCGGGGCGCCCGACGCGGGCGCAGTTGTAGCGGAATTTGGTTAGCCGCCCGCCCTCAATTGTCCAGTGGTATTCCACCGGGAACCAGAAGCGCAAGCCACCCGCTGAAGGTTTTGGAAATTCGGCTTCCTTGCCTGTACCGAGGTGGATAATCAGGTTTTTGTCCCGCAGATCCAGGGTTACCAGGTGCTGCAGGGTATCCGACGCCTTTGTTTCGGTGCGGTTGTAGTTCCACACCGGCATGGGGCTGACGTAGCCGTTTGGATCGGGATATGTGCGACCGTTGCGCAGGACGACAACCTTACTGCCGTCTTTTTGGGCACGAACAAACAACTGCCCGTCCCGGAAATAGTCGTACACCTCGTTGAATTGCGGTTTTATGACCAGGTTTCCGGCTTCATCGGCAAATCCCGTCAGGCCGTTTTTAGCAAAATAGGGGACGAGGGTTTGGGCGGGGATCAAAAATGTTTGCAGGCTTATGATGAGACCGAGTAGCGTTTTTCTCATGGAGAAGGAGGCGTTTTCAGGTCCGCTACCCTACCCTTATGCGGCAGTAAGCCCTTGTCCAGTCCCGTCCACTGCTGCAGCCACCGGGTGTTGATTTCCCAAACAATAGCCGCCACTAACAGCCCGAAAAGCGCCCCTCCGAGTACATCTACCAGGAAATGCTGCACCAAAAAAATGCGGGATATGGCCACCAGAATAGCCGTCCAGGCGCAAGCCAGCCCGATCAAGGGGCGCCGCCGGCCGCTCAGGAGTGCGATTACGCCGAACAGACCAAATGCCGCCATAGTGTGCCCCGAAGGAAAACTGGTTTGGCCGCCATTCAAGGTGACCCCGGGTACGATCACCACGGCGTCTTTGGCCCCGATATTGGCAAAAAAGGTGATCGGCCGGTCGGTGCCGATCTGGTCTTTGAGCAGGTACGAGGTCGGAGAAATAATCAGACCGGCCAGTGCCAGAAGCAGGGCATACCGGAACCGCCACAACATGGAAATCAGACCAAGTACGACAAAGGCGGACGCTTCGCCGAGGTAAGTTGTCCAGCGGAAAAACGTGTTCAGTGGCTCGGCACGAAAAGGGTTCAGATAAACGATTTCGACACCGTGCGGGACAAACAACAGTAAGGCAAATCCGATATTCAGAAAGAGCAAAACCGGGATAAAAAACCAGGGGTTGGACCAAAAGGCTTGTTTCATGCAGATAACGCTTGTTTTTCGAGTCGCCGACGCAATTGAAGCATCAGGCGATCAATGCGGTCGGTACTGAACATCTGGGCATCGTTCACGGCCCGTCGGGTAAGGAATGCCGCGATCGGGGCCAGTGCCAAACAGGGGGCCATCGCCGCCCAAAAGGGGGTGAGGATGTAGGCTTCCGCCAGTTTGCGGCACAAGATGGTCAGCATGACGAAGGCGACGAAAAAAATGATGGACACCAGAATGGGATACCCGAAACCGCCTTTGCGGATAATGGCTCCCATGGGTGCTCCAATGAACAGAAATACAAAACACACCAGGGCGAAACTGTACTTGATGTACAACTCGTACCCGGTTTTGACGGCTTCTTTCCGGCGACTTTCGATCTGCGCGGTACGGCGTTCCACGATTACCTTGGCTGTTCGGGATTGCACGGCGGCATCGCGCAGCAGTTTTTCCCGACGGGGCTGCTCGAAGGTTTCTGCCAGTGACGCGTATTCCCGCAAGGGTTTCACGAGTTTCTGCTGTGGCAGTTCGGGTCCGCTGGATTTGCCCGGCATGGGTAGTTTTTGACCTATGCCGGCATTGGGTAAGTTCTTGTTTCGGCGCAAGGCAGCCGCTTGTACCATGGAATCTTTTTGCAACCGGCGCCATTCGACTGAGTCAACCGGCGGCGGTTCGGGTTTACTCGACAAGCGCTTCACGTTGGACAACAGTTCATTGGCCATATCCACGCGGTTGGTATCTATTTCCTGCTGCAAGGAGTCCATGCTATTGCGCAATTGATTCATGCTCAGCATGGAGCGCTGGGTTTTGAACCGGTCTTCGTCTGTGCGGTTCATCTCAAACTCACCGAGGTCCCACACTTTGGTCCACGACTTGAAATTGGTGCGGATGAACGGGTAGCCCTGGCCGGTTGTCCGGCCCTGCGGGCTTGGCTCCTGGTATTGCGCGCCGTCGAAGAGGTTCATGACAAAAAAACGTTTGTCGCGCGTGGTAAACATCTGCCCGCTGTCGGCCAATATCTGGTTAAATTTGACCTTTCCCGCCTGGGTCTGGTCTTCGATCAGGACGTCCTTGATTGTTTCTCCGTCTTTGGCTTTGTCGCCGACGCGGATCACAAACAAGCGAAAATCTTCATTGAAGATGCCCTTTTCGAGCGTGAGCGCGGGTTTTTGTTTACGGATATCGTAGAGGCGGGATTTGAATTTTAAATTGGCGATCGGGATCAAAAAATCCGAACAGATGTAGGAGAAGAATGCGATGCCGCCAGCCACGAAAATCAGTCCGCGCAGGATACGCACCAGGGAAACTCCCGCTGATTTCATGCTGGACAGTTCGTAGCGCTCGGCCAAATTGCCCATCACCATCACGGAGGAGATCAGCACGGCGATGGGTAGCGCCATCGGGAAAGTGGAGATAGACAAGTAGCCGATCAGCTCCAGCAAAATAAAGATACTGATGCCCTTGCCCGCAATTTCGTCAATGTACAACCACAAAAACTGCATAACCAGCACGAACAGCGCAATGCCGAACGACACCGCGAACGGCCCGACAAAACTGGTAAGCAGGAGCTTGTCTATTTTCTTCATATTGTTTTTACCCTTGACTGGCACAACCCTCCACCCCGTACTTATACGTGTACTATAAATCGAACTTCCGTTCAAACGCCTTGAGCGCTGCGATCGTTGCTTTGGGGTCTTTGGCGCCGAAAACGCTGCTGCCGGCCACCAATACATCGGCGCCTGCCTGAAGGAGCGCCTCGGTGTTGTGCAAGCCGACCCCTCCGTCTATCTCGATGCGGGTGTTTGCATTGGCGGAAGTGATCATTTCCCGCAGCTTGCGAATTTTCGACATGGTTTGGTAAATGAACTTCTGCCCGCCAAAGCCGGGGTTCACCGACATCAGGCAAACGAGGTCAATGTCCTCGATCAGGTCTTCCAGTACGTGCACGGGGGTGTGCGGATTCAGGGCTACACCAGCCAGGGCGCCACACTCTTTGATCTGGTGCACCGTGCGGTGCAGGTGCGGGCAAGCTTCGTGGTGCACTGTAATAACGTGTGCACCAACTTTCCGGAACGCCTCGATGTACTTTTCCGGCTCTACGATCATCAGGTGTACGTCGAGCGGTTTGCGGGCCATTTTGTGAATGGCTTCGATGATAAACATTCCGAACGTGATATTGGGTACAAACCGGCCATCCATGACATCGAGGTGAAACCAGTCGGCCTCGCTTTGGTTAACCATTTCTATTTCTTCTCCCAGCCGCGTGAAATCGGCAGCCAGGACAGACGGTGCTATTATGTGTTTTTCCATGTCTTTCAATTTCCTGCTTTCCAGCTTTTTTACCGCACAATAACCACCTGGTCGTCGCGCAGCAACGGATGGCGTTTCATGCGCAGGAACAGTTGGGCGGTGGCCAGCACGTCTTTTTCACAGTATGCGGCGATGCGGTCGAGGTCGCGTTCCTGCCAGTAAACGCCGGCTACGTCGCCGCCGTGCATATCCTCTTTGGGCGAGGGAAATCCAAATACCGCTGCGAGCAAGCGCAGGGACGTGTAGTTTTTGATGTCGCCGAATTTCCACATTTCCATGGTATCCAGCAGGTGTTTGGTTTCCCAGGGCTTTCGTCCTGCAATATCGAGGATACGGGGAAAGGGCAGTTGGTTCACCATAAGCCGGCGGCAGATGTACGGCACGTCGAACTCCCGGATATTATGGCCGCAGACGGCAAACTTGTCTGGATTGCTGAAATGTTTATCCAGCAGTTCGCAGAAATCTTCCAGCAAGTTGGCCTCCACGTGGTTGGTGTAGGATTTGAGGCGGATCAGCGGCTCTTTGCTGTCCGGCTGGCGGGTCAGGAAGCCGACCGAGATGCAGACGATCTTGCCAAATTCGGCGTAGATACCGGCGCGCTCCGCAAACGTTTGGGCCATTTCATCAAACTCCACCTCTTCCTGAGGCGGTTTACGAAGGATCGTGCGCGCCTTGACGCCCCAGAGTTCCTGCATTTCCTCGTTCATTTCTTCAAAATCGGGCACGCCGGGCACCGTTTCTATATCGAGGAAGAGAATATTGTACAAGTCAAACGAATCAAAGATGGACATGACTGGACGTGTGGTTGGGTTTTTACTTTTGACGAGCAAAGGTAAGGTTTTGCCGCCCGGTTTCGCACACGCCATTCGGTGCTACGTGTACGCAGACAGAAAATTTTCTTCGGGGTATTCCCTGAAAGCTGCGCGAGGATTTACAACCAATTTAGGCTTTTACAGGGGAACTTTGCCCTCCGAACGCAACAAAGATTTGGAGGGGCCAGTTAATTGCCTGTCTTTTGCAGTACAAAACAGCGCAAGCAACAGACCAAACATGCGCATTTTTAATAATTGAGAACTGCTTATGTATTAATCCTTCGACATCTTTTCTAACGTTAAACCTTTTATCTCTTTGTATTATGAGCACACCCACCAATTTCAATCAGCCGAGCTACGGCGGCCCCAATCTGGAGAACCCTTCCAACGACAATTCCAAGCGCTTGCTCACGATGGCCGGCATTGCCATCGCAGTGTTGCTGGGCCTGAGCATCTTTCTGATGATCAGCAAGTATAAAAGCAACAAAGACCTGCAAGCTACCACCCTCGAACTGACCGAGCAGCGCCAGGCATTTGCCGAACTCGACACCAAGTACAACGATGCCGTGTCGCAGTTGGAGCAACAAAAGGGCTTGAACGCCCAGTTGGATGAAAAAATCAACCAGCAACTCCAGCAACTGGAGCAAAACAAGTCCCAGATCGAAACGATGATCCGGGAGAACCGCGACTACCGCTCTGCGATGGGCCGTCTTGAGAGCCAGAAAAAACAATACCTGGCTGAAATTGAAAAGCTGAAAGAAGAAGTAGGTATTCTGACGACACAGAACACCGAACTGACGGGCCAGGTAGGTACCCTGTCGAGCTCGCTCAACGAAACACAAGCCCGCCTTTCTGAAGAAAGCACGGCAAAAGCTTCGCTGATTTCTGAAAAAACGCAACTCGAAACCGAGCGCGCCGTACTCAGCAAAAAAGTGGACATCGCTTCAGCCATCCGTGTAAAAAACATCTCGGTTAAATCCGTGGATGTGCGCAGCAGCGGCAAGGAAAAAAACAAGTCCCGCGCCAGCAAAGTGGACAAACTGAACATCTGCTTTGTCACGGAACCCAATGAAGTAGTCCCGGGCGGCGAGGAAGTGTTCCACATCGCGGTTATTGATCCAACAGGCGCTACACTGGCTGTTGAAAGCCTCGGTTCGGGTATCGCGCAGGACAAGCGTCAGGAGCAGGATGTTCGCTTCACCACCACGGCTACCTGTAACTACAACAACGGCGAAACCAACGTCTGCGGCGGCTGGCAGCCGGGCCAGAACTTCATCAAAGGCAAATACGAAATCAAGATTTTCAACAAAGGGTACCTTGTGGGTACCGGTGCATTTAATCTCAAGTAAAACAACAAATTAAGTACCCTTGCCAAGGGGCAAGAAATGGGCGACCGCGCTGTTTGCGCGGTCGCTTTTTTATTTTAAGAATAAATTTCTTTCCGGCATGCTTTGAGTGTATTCATCAGCAACGCCATCACGGTCATCAGTCCTACGCCGCCCGGCACAGGTGTGATAAAGCTGCATTTGGGCGCTACGGCGTCAAAATCCACGTCGCCCACGAGGCGGGAGCCGGACTTGCGGGTATCGTCGGCGATGCGGTTGATGCCCACATCAATGACCACGGCGCCCTCTTTGACCCAATCGCCTTTGACAAATTGCGGGATGCCGATGGCCGCGACGATAATGTCGGCGCGACGTACTTCGCCGGGCAGGTCTTTGGTGCGGGAGTGCGTGAGCGTGACGGTACAGTCGCCGGGATATCCTTTGCGGGAAAGAAGCAGGCTCATGGGCGTGCCTACGATATTGCTGCGCCCGAGTACCACGCAGTGTTTTCCGGAGGTTTCGATGTTGTAGCGGCGCAACATTTCCATGATACCGAAGGGGGTGGCGGGCAGGAAAGCAGGCATCCCCTGGGCCATGCGGCCAAAGTTGATGGGGTGAAATCCGTCCACATCCTTGCGGTGGTCAATAGCGAGGGTGATGCGCTCTTCGTTGATGTGCTTGGGCAAGGGCAGTTGCACGATAAAGCCATCCACATCGGGGTCGTTGTTGAGGTCTTGTACGATTTGCAGCAGTTCGGCCTCGGTCGTTTCGGCAGGCCGCCGCACGAGTGTACTTTTAAAACCCACTTGTTCGCAGGATTTGATTTTGCTGCTTACATAAACCTGGCTGGCCGGGTCTTCGCCGACGAGCACGGCGGCGAGGTGCGGAATTTTGCCACCTTGCTGTCGGAGTTGTTCGACCTCCACAGCGAGTTCTTGTTTGATGTTTTCGGAGAGCAGTTTGCCGTCGAGTAGTTGCATAAATAGATGTTTATAATTCAGATTAGCGCAATTCAAGGACACCGAACGCATCTGCGTTGAGCCAGCTGCTATTTTTTTCGGCATTGGGCATGGCTACGTTGCCGATAAAACTTTCCCGTTCCTGGGAGCGGTCGTTGTCGCAATAGGCCAGTGCGAAGCCCATTTTTTTACCTGTACTTAGTAGTTTGGGCACATTTTCGGCATCGTCGGTGTATTGTTTGCCGTCATAAATGCGCACAGCAATTTCCCAGGTGCTCGTGTTATCTCGGGTGAGCCGGCGGGAGAGGCAGTGGTTGTCAAAGAACCGGAACGAACTATCCGGGGCAATGTCCGCTACCCGGCCATCCAGGGCAATATGGTAGGCGAAGGCGTTGTAACTGTACCCGTGTGCGCCGCCCGAGGCATCTTCATCGAGGAAAACGACGAGGCAATCATCGTCCCAGAACTGTTCAAAGGCCTGGGTATGAATATCCAGAAGCGAATCATCCGTGATTTCGGCGAGGATGTACAGGTTGTTTTCGTCCCAGGCCAATTTGTGGCGTCCGGTAAAATCATCGGGTTTTGGCGTCTTTCCAGCCCACAAGTGACTAATCGGCTGCCATTCGGTTGTTTCCCAGATATCATCCGAGCCGCTGCCATCCAGCACAGGAGTGCCTTTTTTAGCGGTAAAAATTTGTTTGCCACTTGCGTTTAACACCGCCTGATTGGCCACTCCCGCGTTCGGATTTTGGCAGGAAACAAAAAGCAACGTAACACAAAAGGTTAGAATTGAAGCAGATCTTGGCATGGGCTTCGTGTAGTTTATGGTTTGGCGCAAATGTTCGCTTTTTTTGGGAAATATGCGGCATGCAAACTCAAAATGCCCTCCAGTCCCTGTCTGGATCAGATTAAAAGAGCCTGCCGAATGACCGTGCGTTTTGCGCTGCAATTTTAAAATATGGCGTGATATGGCATCAATTATGGTACCTTTGCGGCAGTTTTCACTACTACTCGAACTTAAATTTATTTTTCAACACTTCGACTAAACCCTTGCCCGGTATAGCCGTTGTAGCTGCCAAAATCTACATTATGGAACCATCCGGTTACATGCCCGTTGTTCTTCAATCCTTAGTTGCGCTGGGGTTCGTTGCGCTCATTCTGGTTATTGTGCCCATGCTCGGCCCACGCCGTCGGGGCGTTAAAAAGGACGAGAACTTCGAGTGCGGTATCGAGTCCGAGGGAAATGCCCGTATCCCGGTATCTATCAAATATTTTATGATCGCGATCCTCTTCGTATTGTTCGATGTTGAGGTGATCTTTTTCTACCCATACGCCGTCAATTTCCGGGAAATGGGCGTCGAGGCATTTATGGCTGTCCTGATTTTCGTATCCATCTTCCTGCTCGGTTTTTATTATGTACTGCGCAAAGGCGCGCTGGACTGGGAAAAATGATTGTTTCGATTGATTCGATTAAGCCGATTGATTCGATTTTCGTAGCGCCCCAATCAGAAACCTTCTAACCTCCAACCAGAAACTTAATATCCACAAAAACTTGATAACCATATTAGTTGTGACTGCGCTGATCCGACTTGTCCGGGCGATGCGAAAAAAATAATTTGACATGACCAAGATAGCTGAAATGCCGGAGGGATTCGCTGGCGAAGGGTTCTTCGCCACGTCGTTGTCGAAAGCCGTGGGTATCGCGCGCGCCAATTCGATTTGGCCGCTCCCCTTCGCGACCTCGTGTTGCGGCATCGAGTTTATGGCCACGATGGGCACCAACTACGACCTCTCGCGCTTCGGCATGGAGCGCCTGTCGTTCTCGCCACGCCAGTCGGATTTGCTCATGGTAATGGGCACCATCGCCAAAAAAATGGCACCGGTCCTGAAGCAGGTTTATACCCAGATGGCCGAGCCCAAATGGGTGATTGCCGTGGGCGCCTGCGCCAGTTCGGGCGGTATTTTCGACACCTATTCGGTGTTGCAAGGCATTGACAAAGTGATACCCGTGGACGTGTATGTGCCGGGCTGCCCACCCCGCCCCGAGCAGATCATTGACGGGATCATGAAAATCCAGGAACTGGTAAAAAACGAACCGCTGCGCCGCCGTTTTTCACCGGAATACCAACATCTTTTAGAAAAATATCAAATCGCGTAGGGGTTTCTGGTTAGAGGGTTAGAGGGTTTCTGGTTAGAAGGTTTCTGGCTTACCCAGTCTGATCTTTTTAACCAGAAACCTTCTAACCAGAAACCCTCTAACCCTCTAACCAGAAATCCTCTAACCCTCTCTAACCAGAAACCTTTCGATCCTGAAGCAATGACGAACGAATTGGTACACGCCCGCATCGAACAACAGCGCCCCGGCCTGCTCGTCGGCTACGAAACGGCCTACGATGGTATGTTGTCCGTAGAAACGACACGGGAACAGATTGGGGCCTTGCTGGCGTTTTTGCGCGACGACGAGCAGTTGCAGTTTCACTTCCTGACCACCCTCTGCGGTATTCATTTTCCCGACGAAAAAGACCGCGAGTTGTGTGTCATGTACCAACTGCACAACTGGCGCAAGAATATCCGTATCCGGGTGAAAGTATTTTTCCCCGTCAACGACCCGCACCTGCCTACCGCCACCACCCTGTGGCCTGCCGCCAACTGGATGGAACGCGAAACATACGATTTCTACGGCGTGCTCTTTGCCGGCCACCCGAACCTGACCCGAATCCTGAATGTGGACGACCTCGACGTGTTCCCGATGCGCAAAGAGTACCGCTTGGAAGACGGAACGCGAACGGATAAGGACGACCGGTTTTTTGGGCGGGAGGGAAATGAAGAAAGAAAATTTGATTGAAAACAGTATGAATATGAAGATAATATTCCTTATTTGCTTCTTTGCGTGTCTTCAATTTACTAGTTGGGGACAGTATCAGTGGCTTGAAGGCACACTGTATAGTGCTGAATCAGGAGAGCCATTGCAAGGCGTCAAAGTAGATGTATTTAGGGAAATTGAATGTCTACAAACAGCAAAAACAGATACCAAAGGTTATTATAAAATTTTACTTGATCCCGGTGATTATACTGTAATGTTGTCTCTCATAGACCATAATCACATAGCCTGTCATAATGTAATGATTTGGGGAAATGAAGCAACAGTCTTTTCAGAGCCTTTGACCATTCGCAAAGAGATTTGCGGAGCATATACGCTTTCTTTCAAGGAAACAATCTATCGTCCAAATAACCTGACTTCGAACATTCATTTTTCTGCCGAACGAATTCGGAATATATATTAATCACAGTATGGAGACCACAATCCAAGCATCACAAAAATTAAGCAATTTGCAATTAGAGTTGCTAAAACTCTTTGCCATGGGGGTTTCGGAAAAAGAACTCCGGGATATCAAACGAATGCTCGCCAAGTACTTCATGGAAAAAACCATCGAAGAGGCTAACAAAGTTTGGGATGAACGCGGCTACACGAATGAGTTGATGGATGAATGGCAAAATATTAACCGCAGCGAATTGAAAAAGTGAAGATTGTCCTTGACACGAAAGATGCGGACTATATCATATCTGAAGACAACGACTTCAATTCTTTGCAAAATATTGATTTTCCAAAAGTTGGGATACTGCGTTTACGTGACTTTGAAAAAATTTTGAATCAAATTTGACATGCAAATACAATCCTACTTTTCCCAACTCGACAGCATTGAGGGCGAACTCGCCACCCTCAACCTCGGCCCGACACACCCGGCCACGCACGGTATTTTCCAAAACGTGCTGAAAATGAACGGGGAAAAAATCGTCAGCGCCGAACCGACCATCGGGTATATCCACCGGGCATTTGAAAAACTCGCCGAGCACCGCCCCTACAACCAGATCACACCGATCACCGACCGGCTGAACTACTGCTCGTCGCCCATCAACAACATGGGTTGGCACATGACGGTAGAAAAACTCGCCAAAATAGAGATACCCAAACGCGCCCAGTATATGCGCGTCATCGTCATGGAACTGGCGCGTATCGCCGACCACCTCGTTTGCGATGCCGTTATCGGCGTGGATACCGGGGCGCTCACCGGCTTCACCTATATGTTTCAGGAGCGGGAGCGTATTTATGATATGTACGAGGAAGTGTGCGGCACCCGCCTCACCACCAATGTGGGCCGTATCGGCGGTATGGAGCGCGATTTCACCCCGACTTTTCACGAAAAACTGCGCGATTTCCTAAAAACCTTCCCGGCCAAATTCGAGGAATTCAACAACCTGCTCGAACGCAACCGCATTTTCATGGACCGCACCATTGGCGCCGGCCCCATCGAAGCCGAACGCGCCATGGCTTACGGATTCACCGGACCCAACCTGCGCGCCTGCGGCGTGGACTATGATGTACGGGTCATGATGCCCTATTCCTCCTACGAAGATTTCGATTTTATCATTCCCGTGGGCACCCAGGGCGACACATACGACCGCTTCATGGTGCGCCAGGAAGAAATACGCCAAAGCCTGCGCATCATTCAGCAAGCGTACGACAACCTGCCGGCAGGCCATTACCACGCCGACGTGCCCGACTACTACCTGCCGCCCAAGGATGATGTGTACACCAAAATGGAGGCTCTGATTTACCATTTCAAAATCGTCATGGGCGAGGTACCCATTCCTAAAGGCGAGGTGTACCACGCGGTGGAAGGCGGCAACGGCGAGCTCGGTTTTTACCTCATCAGCGATGGCGGACGGCAACCCTACCGGTTGCATTTCCGCCGGCCTTGTTTTATTTACTACCAGGCTTACCCCGAAATGATCAAAGGTTCTATGCTGTCCGATGCTATTCTCACCATGTCGAGCATGAATGTGATTGCGGGAGAACTGGATGCATAACGACGTACGCAAATGAATAAAATCACAGACATCGGGCAACTCGACTTAAACGGCACCTATACCTACGCAGATTACCTGACGTGGCGGTTCGAGGAGCGCGTGGAACTGATCTGGGGAAAGGTATTTCGACTTTTTCCAGCACCTTCCATGCGACATCAAAAGGTCTCGAGTGCCCTGTTGAGAGGCCTGTTTGCGCATTTTGAAAAACACACCTGTACTGTTTTCCATGCCCCGTTCGATGTACGCCTCGTTGACCAAAAGAAAAGCACGAAAGCCAACAAGGATATTTTTACCGTGGTACAGCCGGACATCTGTGTGATTTGTGACGAATCTAAGCTGGACGATAAAGGTTGTCTCGGCGCACCGGACTGGATTATCGAGATTTTATCGCCGGGAACAGCCAAAAAAGACCTCAAGATCAAATACAACTTGTACGAAGAAAACGGAGTGCAAGAATACTGGATCGTTCACCCCAATGACCAATACATCCAGGCCTACTCCCTCGAAAACGGGAAATATGGTGAAATGCGACTTTACACCGAGGAAGACAAAGCTGCGGCTCCGCTTTTCCCCGACCTTAAACTTCCGCTCCCAGATATTTTTGAATAAATGAACACAACACTATCTCCATCTCCCAACGGCGCTCCATTCCGCTACTCGCCCGAAGCCTTGGCCGAGGTGCTGGCACTGACGAAGAAATACCCCGAAGGTCGGGGCAAGAGCGCGATCATCCGTGCCCTGCACATTGCCCAGGAGGAAAACCACGGCTGGCTGAATATTGCTGCCATGGACCATGTGGCCGAAGTGCTCGGTATCACCCCGATTGAGGTGTACGAAGTAGCCACGTTTTATTCCATGTACAACCTGGAGCCGGTTGGAAAATACGTCCTTGAATTTTGCCACACCGGCCCCTGCGCTATTGAGGGCGCCGAACGGCTCATCGCGTACACCCAACAAAAACTCGGCATCCGCACCGGCCAAACGACACCCGACGGGCTGTTCACCCTCAAAGAAGTGGAATGCCTCGGCGCTTGCGGCTACGCCCCCATGATGCAGGTCGGCGAGTTCTACCACGAGCACCTGAACGAAGAAAAAATGGACCAATTCATCGAAGACTGCAAAGCAGGAAAGGTGAACAAAGGCACCTGGAAAATGCATTGATGGTTGGAAGGTTTCTGGTTAGAAGGTTGGAAGGTTAGAAGGTTTCGAGTTAACCACCCCTCCAATCAGAAACCCTCTAACCTTCCAACCAGAAACTTTCTAACCAGAAACCTTCCAACCAGAAACCCTCCAACCAGAAACCTTCCAACCAGAAACCCTCCAACCAGAAACTTTCTAACCAGAAACCTTCTAACCAGAAACCTTCTAACCTCCTTAACCAGCAACCTGACAAACATGCTGACACAACAACAGATTGAAGAAATCCTGGCGAAAAAGCCGGAAGCCCGTTACAAGTATTTTATCCGCACCGCAACGGCCGAAGAAGAGGTCTGGGGACTCGTGGATGGCGAAGAGGGCTGGCTCCTGCTGGAAGACGACGAAGATGATACGGATGTGTTCACCGTATTTCCGAAAGCTGAATTCGCGGAGATTTTTAAGGAAAAAGGCGGCTTTGAAGAGTTCAACGTAGAAGTGCTCGACCTGGCAGAATTCCTGGAATGGCTCAGCGACTTTGAAGAGGACAAGATGAAAGTGGCGGTATTCCCCACGCCCGATTTTCAGAGCGCGGTGATGACCCCGGCACAATTGCGGACCGATTTCCAAATCGAGTTTGACAAGGAACAAGAATAAGTTTGAACCGCAGAGACGCAGAGACGCAGAGTTGTTTTTTAAAAACT
Source organism: Saprospiraceae bacterium (assembly GCA_041741155.1). Lineage (GTDB taxonomy): Bacteria > Bacteroidota > Bacteroidia > Chitinophagales > Saprospiraceae > M3007. The sequence goes on from JBGSKO010000188.1 coordinate 114,744, forward strand.
CCGCGACTCCGCGTCTCTGCGGTGAAAAAAGATAACATGTCCAGAAAATTACTACTCGAACACGCCCACATCCCGGGCATTCATACCTACGAGGTCTATCGCCAACAAGGGGGCTATCGCTCTGTAGAAAAAGCGCTCAAGACTATGTCGCCCGAGGCGGTGCTGGAAGAAGTGAAAAAATCCGGCCTGCGCGGACGCGGCGGTGCGGGCTTCCCCACCGGCATGAAATGGTCGTTTCTGGCCAAGCCGGAGGGTGTGCCGCGTTACCTCCTTTGCAACGCCGATGAGTCGGAACCCGGCACATTCAAGGACCGCTTCCTGATGGAGAAAATCCCCCACTTGCTTATCGAGGGCATGATTTCGTCGTCGTTTGCGCTGGGCGCCAACACCGCGTACATCTATATCCGCGGTGAATACTCCTGGATTGTGTTTATCCTGGAAAAAGCCATCGCCGAGGCGTATGCTGCGGGTTGGCTGGGCAAAAACATTCTCGGCTCGGGCTTCGATCTGGATTTGTACGTCAACCCCGGCGCGGGCGCGTACATCTGCGGCGAAGAGACTGCGCTGATCGAAAGCCTGGAGGGCAAACGCGGCAACCCGCGCATCAAGCCGCCCTTCCCTGCAGTGAAGGGTCTGTGGCAATGCCCGACGGTGGTAAATAACGTGGAAACCCTCGCCGCCGTAGTGCCGATCCTGAACGACGGCGGCGACGAGTACGCCAAAATCGGTATCGGGAAAAGTACCGGCACCAAACTCATGTCGGCCGGCGGCAACATCAACAAACCCGGCGTGTACGAAATAGAAATGGGTCTCCCGATGGAGGAATTCATCTACTCCGATGCGTGGTGCGGCGGCATCAAACGCGGCAAACGCCTCAAGGCCTGCGTGCCCGGCGGCTCGTCGGTGCCCATCCTGCCGCATTTTTTGGTCACCAAAACAGCAGCGGGTAACGACCGCTTGCTGACCTACGAAAGCTTAGCCGACGGCGGTTTCGAAACCGGCTCCATGCTCGGCTCCGGCGGTTTTATCGTGTACGACGAAGACCAGTGCATCGTGCGCAACACCTGGAATTTCACCCGTTTTTACCACCACGAGTCCTGTGGCCAGTGTTCGCCCTGCCGCGAGGGCACCGGCTGGATGGAAAAAGTGCTCTGGCGTCTCGAAAACGGCCAGGGCAAAATGAGCGACATGGACCTGCTGGTGGACGTGGCCAAAAAGATCGAAGGCAACACCATTTGTCCGCTCGGCGATGCGGCGGCCTGGCCCGTGGCCTCGGCTATCCGGCATTTCCGGGAGGAGTTTGAGTGGCATGTGACGGAGCGGGAGGCGTGTATGCAGGGGAATTATGGGCTGGTAAGAGAGAAGATGGCGGTGTGAACAAATCTCTATTCTTCAATCAAATTAGGTTAAGCATGGCAAAATGGATATTTCTGGCCCTAATTTGTTTGGCATCTTGCAAAACGCTTGATCCGCATAACAGTATGGTACAAAAACACACGGAAAAAGCCACTGTTTTTTTAATAAAACTACCTCCGTCATATCAAAATGACGCGTGGTTCGACGGAGGGAATATTGAGATAAGCAAACCCAAAAGAGGGAGGGTTGTTTTGCAGTTTGAAGCATCTGGAACTGTAAATCAAGCATCAGTTTTGTCGCCCAACTGGGAAGTAGAAAACCCATCTAAAATTGAAGATTATTCTGAAGTCAAGGAAGTATTTTTTAATACTCAATATGCAAGTTCAATTGATGTGACGGAGTTAAGGGGAACTTATTTGATCCTCTATGGTTCCTGCAATATCGCAGGGTCTTACAAACTAATACTAAAATGACCATCAAGACCTCGGTCTGTGTTGTTGGTTAAAATAAAACGTACGCTATGACAGAACAACTCATTCTCCGTGAACTGCACAGCCTGCCTGAGTCGCTCAAGTTGGAAGTACTCCACTTTGTGCAATTTCTGAAACAAGAAAAAACCAAAGAGGTGAAACCTACGCGTCCGAAACGTAAAGCCGGCAGCGCAGAAGGCAAATATGTCCTTGCGCCCGATTTCGACGCACCGCTGGAAGATTTTAAAGAATACATGCAATGAACTACCTGCTGGATACGCACACATTCTTGTGGTTTGTCTCCAATTCACCCATTTTGAGCCAATCAGCACGGCAATTGATGGAGGACGGAGCCTCCAATCTTTTTTTGAGCATTGCCAGTATTTGGGAAATCGGAATCAAAAACTCCTTGGGCAAATTAGAAGTGAGAGGTGGCTTCGATACGATACCGAACGACTTGAAAGCAAACGACATTGAGATAATGTTCATCGAATTTAACCACGCCTCGATTATCAACAAACTCCCATTTCATCACCGCGATCCTTTCGACCGCATGATAATCGCTCAAGCCATTGCTGAAAACATGGACATAATCGGTGTGGACAAAAATTTTGACGACTACCTGATTGACAAACCGATCAAACGAATTTGGTAAATGACCACCCACATCCAAACCCAACTCACCCAACTTGCCCGCGCACACGACATCAAAATCCTGTACGCGGTGGAGAGCGGCAGCCGGGCGTGGGGCTTTGCCTCCGCGAACAGCGGGACAATCATAAAATTTAAACCATGACCCTCACCGACATCAAAAACACCCTCACCACCCTCAAACCCGAACTGCACGAGCGCTTCGGCGTCTCGGAAATCGGCGTGTTCGGCTCCTGGGTGCGGGGCGAGCAGAAGGAAACGAGCGACATTGACGTACTGGTGGATTTTGACCGGGCGGTTGGGCTATTTGAAATCATGGAATTGCAAGATTATCTGGAGGAAATGTTCAAATGCAAAGTTGACATCGCTCCACGGGACAGCCTTCGCAAATACATCGGTCGTCAAATTTTATCCGAAGTTCAATACCTATGAAAAACGATTTCAGGGACTTTTTGACCGATATTCTTGGCTATTCCGAAAACGCCAGAAACCTGGTCATTACGCACAAAATGAGCGAATTGGCAGAAAAGTATTCGCCAAGCGGTATGGCTTTGGAGCGCAGTCTTGAAATCATTGGAGAAGCCGTAAAGCAGATACCGCAAAAAATTCGCGATCAATACCCGGAAATTCCCTGGAAACAAGTAGCCGGCCTCCGTGATGTGCTCATACACCGATACTGGAGCGCACAAATGGCTCGCTTGGTTGATATTGCCGAAAACTACTTACCCGATTTGGAGCGAGTTGTCAAACAAATTTTAGAAGACCACAATCTGGAAGAATAATATGCCCAAAGTAAAAATAGACGGTTTCGAAATCGAAGTGCCCGAGGGCACCACCATCCTGAACGCGGCGCGCCAGATCGGCGGCGATATCGTGCCGCCGGCCATGTGCTACTACTCTACCCTGAAAGGCTCCGGCGGCAAGTGCCGCACCTGCCTCGTGAAGGTCGTCAAAGGCTCGGAAAAGGATCCGCGACCCATGCCCAAACTCGTGGCCTCCTGCCAGCAAACCATCATGGACGGTATGGAAGTGGCCAATATCAGCAGCGACGAGGTGCTCAACGCCCGCCGGGGTGTGGTCGAACTCCTGCTCATCAACCACCCGCTCGACTGCCCCATTTGCGACCAGGCCGGCGAATGTCACCTCCAGGACCTGTCCTACGAGCACGGCCTGGCTGATACCCGCTACGAATTCGAGCGCCGCACGTTCGAGAAAATTGATATCGGCCCCTACATCAAACTTCACATGACCCGCTGCATCCTGTGCTACCGATGTGTACACGTTGCCAACCAGCTGACCGAAAACCGCGTGCACGGCGTCGTTTATCGCGGCGACCACGCCGAGATCAGCACGTACATCGAAAAAGCAATAGACAATGACTTCTCGGGCAACGTCATTGACGTGTGCCCTGTGGGCGCCCTCACCGACCGCACCTTCCGATTCAAAAGCCGCGTGTGGTTCCTCAACCCGATGGATGCCCACCGCGACTGCGACAAATGCTCCGGCAAAGCCGTGGCCTGGATGTATGGCGGCGAAATTTACCGCGTCACTGCCCGCAAAGACCGATACGGCGAGGTACAGGATTTCATCTGCAACACCTGCCGTTTTGAAAAAAAGAACACTGCCGACTGGAACATCGAAGGCCCACGGGAAATTGACCGCCATTCCGTTATTTCCCAAAACCACTACGACAACCAAGCCGCAACGGTGCTGTAAAACGGCTTGCATCGAAACCCGTACTTTTGCACAAAAAAACAACCATGACCGCACTACAAGCAGCCGAGAAAGCCCGCCCTACCCGCAAGCGCAAGGTGCCGGAGTACCTCGTCAAAGAAGAGATTGACGGAAAAAAATTCTATTACCCGGGCTACAAACACGTCGTGAGCGGTAAAAAAAACCTGGAAGATATTATGGGATCAAGTGGACTCCAATCATTCCTCATTGAGTACTTTACTTATCATGTGCTCAGCAAACTCAACCTGAAAAAATACCGTGTGTTCCTGGGCGAAACCGGTAACCACCTCGGCTACCGAAACAACCTCTCGCTCGATATCGCCATTTTTGACCGCAAGGTGCTCACCCCCGAAAAGGTGACCGATAAATATGTGGATGTGCCCGCCTATTGCGTCATCGAGATTGACGTACAAGCTGAATGGGAAGCAGGTGACATGAGCGACGTGGAGTTTATTGGACTGAAAACCAACAAGCTGTTCGAGTTCGGCACCCAAAAACTAATCTGGGTACTCTCTAAAAGCAAAAAAATAATCGTTGCCGAACCCAACAAACACTGGTCTATTATTGACTGGAACGAAGATATCGAACTCATCGAAAACATCACTTTCAACGTCGGCAAACACTTAGCCGAGGAAGGAATCACACTGGATTAGCTTGATTGATTCGATTATTTCAATTGATTCGATTATTTCGATTGCTGTACGTGATGTCTTCCGTTACCTAATCGAATCAATCAAAATAATCTAAACAATTGAAATAATCGAATCAATCGAAATAATCGAATCAATCGAAATAATGCTTATACTTTTTACCCTTTCCCTGCTACTCGAAAAAATGCTGCTGGTGCTCGTGCTGTTCGTCATCACGCTGACGGTAGCGGCATACGCCACCTTTGGCGAGCGTAAAGTGGCTGCCGCCATGCAGGACCGCGTCGGGCCGGACCGCGCCGGGCCATTCGGCCTGCTACAACCCGTAGCCGACGGCATCAAGTTTTTTACCAAGGAAGACTTTATGCCCAATTCCGCCGAGCGCTGGCTATACATTCTGGCGCCGGGTGCCTTCATGTTTGTGGCCTGTATGACCAGCGCAGTCATTCCCTGGGGTACCGAACTGACCTTGTTTGGCCGGCCCATCGCCCTGCAAGTGACCGACCTGAATATCGGAATCCTCTACATCATGGGTTTCACCTCCCTCGGGGTGTACGGTATCATGATCGGCGGTTGGGCATCCAACAACAAATACGCTCTGTACGGCGCCATCCGGGCATCCGCGCAAATGATTTCGTACGAACTGGCTATGGGCCTGGCCCTTATCGCTGTGGTGATGCTGACCGGTACGCTCAGCCTCAAGGAAATGGCCGAGCAACAGGCCGGCCTGAACTGGAATGTGTGGTACCAACCCCTCGGCTTTCTGATCTTTTTTATCTGCGCACTGGCGGAGTGCAACCGAGCCCCGTTTGACATGGCCGAGTGCGAGACCGAATTGATCGGCGGTTACCACACCGAGTACAGTTCCATGAAACTGGGGCTTTTCCTGTTTGCGGAGTACATCAACATGTTCGTCGCCTGTGCGGTCATTGCCACGGTCTACTTCGGTGGGTACAATTTCCCCGGTATTGACCCCGGCTGGCTTGGCGGACTCATGGGCCCCATCGTGATGTTCGCGAAGACCTTTTTCTTCATCTTTGTGTTCATGTGGATTCGCTGGACGCTCCCTCGTTTTCGTTACGACCAGCTCATGCGCCTCGGCTGGAAAACCCTCGTGCCGCTGGCTATTGTGAATATGCTGCTGACCGGGGGCGGAGTGCTGTGGCTGGGGAAGTAGCCCTCATCGTATTTTTGCGCACTTTTAAATTGAAAAAAAATGAGTTCGATAACATTTGAAATTGATGACAAGAAAAAAATGCTTTTGGAAGACACTGCCAAAAGCCTTAATATCTCGGTGGACGAACTGATGAACGAGGCGCTTGATAACTACATTAAGGAAAAAGAAGAGCGGTTTCAAGCCGCACGTACTTATGTGAGAAAACGTTACCGCGAACTCTACAAGCGCCTGGCATGAGAATTTTTTATCTGACTCGCAAGGACATCATCCAAATCCACGAGGATGCTATCCTTGATTCGGGAGGTGGAAATGGAATGCGAGATGGAGCAGGTATCGAATCCGCCATTGCTGCTCCACAAACTGTTTATTTTGGGCAAGAACAGTACCCTTCAATTGCAGCGAAGGCTGCCATTTTATGTTTTGAACTCGTAACACAGCACCCCTTCATTGATGGGAACAAACGAGTAGGGCACAGCGCGATGGCCAACTTTCTATATATGAATGGCCACATAATTGATGCTAATGACGACGAGCAGGAAACCATCATCCTCCGCGTCGCCGCCGGCGAAATGACCAAAGAATCCTTTACCGAATGGGTACAATCAAAAATTAAACCCGTCGAACCAGCATAAACTACAACTCGAACCTTGACCGATGTGCGACTCATCGTTCATCACTCATCGCTCATCACTAACATAAAATGCAACCACTAACTACCCGCTCCAAACTCGTCGTCCACAAGGAGATGAATTTCTGGGAGCGTATCTATTTGCCGGCAATTTTCAAGGGAATGTGGACCACGCTGAAACACTTCCTTCGGGTCGTTTTTGGCAAGTCCAACACCGTCCGTTACCCGGAAGTGAAGCGCCCGATGGCGCCCGTATGGCGCGGCTGGCACGTGCTCAAGCGCGACGACGAAGGTCGCGAACGCTGCACCGCCTGCGGCCTGTGCGCCGTGGCTTGTCCGGCAGAAGCCATCACGATGGAAGCCGCCGAACGGGAAAAAGGCGAGGAGAAACAGTACCGCGAAGAGAAGTACGCCGCCGTGTACGAAATCAATATGCTGCGCTGTATCTTCTGCGGCCTGTGCGAGGAAGCCTGCCCGAAAGAGGCTATTTTCCTCACCGACCGCATCGTACCGAGCGACTACGTGCGCCAAAACTTCATTTTTGGCAAAGACCTGCTCGTGGAAGGCACGGAGCCTGAAACCCGCATTGACGTGACCAAGCGCCAGAAACACCTCACCGAGAAGCAACCAGCCGTATGAGCCTGACCGTATTTTCAATCCTGGGATTGGCATCCGTGATATTTGCCCTGCTCATGGTTTTCACGAAAAACCCGGTGCGCAGCGTGATTTTCCTGATCCTGACCTTCTTTTCCATTGCCGGGCAGTACGTGCTGCTGAACGCGCAGTTTCTCGCCGTGGTGCACATCATCGTGTATGCCGGGGCTGTCATGGTGCTGTTCCTGTTCGTACTCATGCTGCTCAACCTGAATGCCGAAGCCGAACCCCGGCAAACCGACCGCTGGAAACTCGGCGCGGCCATCGCCGCCGGTATGCTGCTGGTGACCATCGTGGGCGCCTTGCGCGGCGGCATTCAGATCACCGTGCCGGCAGAAACAAACCCGCAGGTCGGCTTAGTGCAAAACCTCGGCAAAGTGCTGTTCACCGACTTTGTAGTACCCTTCGAAATTGCCGGCATCCTGTTTTTGGCGGCGATGGTTGGGGCGGTGCTGCTGGCGAAGAGAGACGTAAAAATTTAAAATCCAAACCATGCTCGACGTAATCAAAACCGTCCCCATCGAATACTATGTCTGGCTCAGTTCCGTGCTGTTTTGCATCGGCGTGTTCGGCGTACTTATCCGTCGAAACGCTATCGTGGTGCTCATGTGCGTGGAGCTTATGCTGAATGCCGTGAACCTGCTGCTGGCAGCTTTTTCTACTTATCTGTCCGACGCGCAAGGGCAAATCATGGTGTTTTTCATCATGGTCGTGGCCGCAGCGGAAGCGGCGGTTGGATTGGGAATTCTGGTGATGATTTTCCGGAACACGAAGTCCACGGATATTTATTTACTGGATAAACTCCGGAACTAGCCCCGTGTTCCTTCGTTTGTTAACTTGAAATTTGATCTTATGACAGTTGAACGAGTAAATAATGAAATTTTGATTCGGCTCCCTGCCTCCTTTGAAATGAAAAAGGTACAGGCAATCATTGAGTATTTCAGAATGCTGGAAATAGCTCGAAAAAACCTCGGTTCTGAAGATGAGGTAGCCGAACTTGCCCGAGAGGTTGACAAAAAATGGTGGGCAGCGAATAAACAACGTTTTCTGAAGCAATGAAGATAATCGTTGACAGCAACATACTCTTTAGCGCAGCGATTACCCCTTCAGGCAGAGTGGCCGAGCTGATGCATAACCCCTCGTTCAGGCTTGAGCGGCTATGTTGCTATTACGCAATCATTGAACTTTTCAAACATCAAGCAAAAATCATTAGTCTCGCAAAAAACAACCCCGAAGACACAATTGAACTTCTTTACGGAATTATTCAGCAGCTCACCTTTGTAAACGAAGCGCTTATTTCCGAGTCGGCTTGGGTTTCCGCGCATGAGCTCACCAAGGATGTTGACAATCGGGATATTGCCCATGTTGCCCTGACAGTCCACACGCAAGACGGCTACCTTTGGACCGGCGACAAAAAACTCATTGCACACCTGCGGAAACTGAACTTTGAATTTGTCATCACGACGGATGAACTTTACCAACTTGTGAACCAATAAAATGCAAACACTCATACCGCTCATCCCTTTCCTACCCCTTCTCGGCTTCGCCATCAACGGCCTGTATGGCCGGCGCATGTCGAAAACCGCCGTGGGCCTCATCGGCTCGGGCACACTGCTGGTATCGTTCCTGCTGAGCATCGCTTGTTTCAATTCGGTATCCGCCTCCGGACCGATGCAAGTGGTGCTGTATAATTTCATCACGGTGGATAGTTTTCACGTGGATTTCTCCTTCCTCGTGGACCAACTTTCCGTGTGGATGATGCTGATCGTGACCGGCGTGGGCTTTCTCATCCACGTGTATTCCATCGGCTACATGCACGACGACGCGGGTTTTTGGAAGTTTTTTGCCTACCTCAACCTGTTCATTTTTTCGATGCTGCTGCTCGTCATGGGCGACAACCTCGTTATGCTGTTTTTCGGCTGGGAAGGCGTGGGCCTGTGCTCGTACCTGCTCATCGGCTTTTGGTACGAAAACCGCGAGTACGGCAAGGCTGCCCGCAAGGCGTTCATCATGAACCGCATCGGCGACCTTGGGCTGCTGCTCGGCATTTTTCTGATATTCAAAACATTCGGTTCGCTCAACTATGCCGACATTTTTGCCGGCATCGAAACGGTAAACCCTGACCCGGCCGTGGTGACGGCAATCTGCCTGCTGCTGTTCGTCGGCGCGATGGGCAAGAGCGCCCAGATTCCGCTCTACACGTGGCTGCCCGACGCCATGGCCGGCCCGACGCCGGTATCGGCGCTCATCCACGCGGCCACGATGGTGACCGCGGGTATCTACCTGGTGGCGCGCTGCCACCCGCTGTACAACCTCTCGCCCGACGCGCTGAACGTTGTGGCGCTCGTCGGTTTAGCCACGTCCATTTTTGCGGCGCTGATTGGCCTGCGGCAAAACGACATCAAAAAAGTGCTGGCCTACTCCACCGTGTCCCAACTGGGGCTGATGTTTGTGGCGCTCGGCATGGGTGCATACACAACCGCTCTGTTCCACGTCACCACGCACGCATTTTTCAAAGCCCTGCTCTTCCTCGGCGCCGGTTCGGTGATCCACGCCATGGGTGGCGAACAGGACATCCGCAACATGGGTGGCCTGCGCAAGGCACTGCCGGTCACGTTCTGGGTGTTCCTCATTGGCACATTGGCTATCAGCGGTTTCCCCTTGCTGGCGGGCTTTTTTTCCAAAGATGAAATTTTCGCCAACACCTTCGCCGCAGGCGGCCAATGGTGGTGGATTTTTGCTGCGGCGGGTGGGCTGCTCACGGCGATTTATATGAGCCGGCTGCTGTTTGTGACCTTCTTCGGCACATTTCGCGGCACGGAGGAACAAGGCCGACACCTGCACGAAAGTCCGGCCGTAATGACGGTGCCGCTGATCGTGCTGGCGGTGCTTTCGGTGCTCGGCGGCTTTTTGAATGTACCGCATTTCCTGCACCTCGGCACCTCGCAGTGGATGGCCCATTTCCTGGAGCCGGTGGTGCAAAATGCCAATCTGCACCACGGCGGCGCGCCACACCACCTGTCGGAAAGCACCGAGTGGACGCTCATGCTGATCACTACATCGCTGGCGTTGGCCTTGATGGCGGCGGCATACTGGGTCTATGTGGTACGCCGCAGTTTGCCCGTAGCCGATACCGCGCAAACCGGTTTGACCAAAGTCTTGGCTAATAAATTTTACGTGGATGAATTTTACCAGTTCCTCTTCGTGCGCCCTGTCGAAAAACTCTCCCAGCTCCTGCACTACTACGCCGACATCTGGGCCCTTGACGGGCTTGTGAACGGCGTGGGTACGGGTGTGCAGCGCCTCGGCGCAGAGTTTCGGAAACTGCAAAACGGTAACATCGAGTACTACCTGCTGGGTATGGTTGTAGGGGCGGTGCTGCTGTTTTTGACGTTGTTTGTGTGAAGTCAAGACTCCAGACTTTCCAGGTTTTAAAAACCTGGAAAGTCTCCTTCCGTACCTGTCCACTCGATTTAAAGCATTAAAAAATATGATGACGCTTGCAAAATGGACCGTAATTTTTTTCGGGATATTCTTAATCACTGCTGGCTTTCTCATGCTTATTGCACCCAAGAAGACCGGCGATATTTTAAGAAAAGCAGGTAGTACTAATTTTATTAACTACGCCGAAATAACCATCAGAATGATCCCTGCAGCCGGGATGGTTTGGTATGCACCGCTTTCCAAATATCCAGACTTTTTTAAAACGCTGGGCTGGTTTATGATCATCACTTCTTTGATACTTTACGTAGTTCCAAGAAAACTCCACCACAGGTATTCACTATGGTCTGCCGATATAATTAAACCCTTGTATTTCCAATTGATCTCCCCATTTTCAATGTTGTTTGGTGCAACACTTATTTACTGTGTGATTTAACTTAAACATGTCCTTTCTCCTCGTTCTCATCCCCTTCCTCGCGGCCCTTTCGCTGCTGCTCACCCGGGCACTCCCGGCGCGGAGCGTAGCTCTGGTAGCAGCGCTGGCCAATCTGGCTGTCACCGGTTTGCTGCTCGGCAGTTTCAACGGCGACGGGTCGTTCAACCACGAAATTAACGTGCCCTGGGTCGCCGCCGCCGGTATATCGTTTCACCTCGGGCTGGACGGCATTGGCATGTTGCTGGTATTGCTCACCAACCTGCTGGCGCCGCTGATCATCCTGAGCAGTTTTGGCCGCGATTACGGTCTCGAAGGCCGCTACTACGGCCTGGTATTGCTCATGCTCGGAGCGCTTAACGGCGTGTTTATGGCAATGGACGGGTTGCTGTTTTATATTTTTTACGAACTGGCGCTCATTCCGATCTACTTCATCTGCGCGATTTGGGGCGGCGAAAACCGCATCCGCGTGACGCTGAAATTTTTCATCTATACCTTCGTCGGGTCGCTGTTTATGCTGGTGGCGCTGCTGGCCGTTTATTTGAAAACACCCGCTATCATTGAAACCGGAGCCGCACATTCCTTTGCCTGGGAAAACCTCGTGGCGGTGGAGCTCGACCCGACCACCGCGTGGTGGGTTATGCTCGGGTTCTTTCTCGCGTTTGCGGTAAAAATGCCGCTGTTTCCGTTTCACACCTGGCAACCCGACACGTACGTAAGCGCCCCCACGGGTGGCACCATGTTGCTATCCGGCATCATGCTAAAAATGGGCATCTACGGTATGGTACGCTGGATGGTACCGTTGGCCCCGGAAGCGCTGCACACCTGGGCGCCGGTATTTATCGGACTGGCAGTTTTCGGTATTGTGTACGCCAGCGTCATTGCGGTGAAACAAAGTGACTTGAAACGCCTGATTGCATATTCGTCCATCGCGCACGTAGGCCTTATTGCAGCGGGCGTGTTGGCGTGGAATAAAACCGGCGTACAGGGCAGCATGATCCAGATGCTCAGCCACGGGATCAATGTGGTGGGGCTGTTTTTTGTGGCCGATTTGCTGGAACGCCGCCTGGGTTCGCGGGCACTGTTCGACATGGGCGGCATCGCGCGTTCGGCGCCGCGGCTGGCTACACTGTTCCTGATCGTGACGCTCGGCGCTATTGCCGTACCGCTCACCAACGGCTTTGTCGGCGAGTTTTTGCTGCTCAACGGCGTATGGAACTACAACAACTGGCTGGGAGCAGCCGCAGGACTCACGATTATACTTGGGGCGGTGTACATGCTGCGGGCCTATGGATTGTCCATGTTCGGCGAGGCAAATCGCCAAACCGCTGCATTTGAAGATGTGAACACCCGGGAATTTTTGGTATTAGGCGTCGTAGCCGGCCTGGTGTTGCTCATCGGCTTTTTCCCGCAATGGGTATTGAATTTGACGGATGGCAGCGTGAACCGGATTTTGGGGGCGGTGCAGTTTTAGTCCGTTAATAAAGGTTTGGAATGCAGAACGTTGAGTTTGTGTCTGCACAGGCAATGCTTAACCGGCTATGACACATAGTGCTTGTTTAAGCCATAGATTTGTGTAGATTTGCAAATCTCAATTTTTTACCTGTGCCAAATGAGGCCGGGCGAATGGAGAAAATACATGAAACTCCACATCAAATATATGGTCAGCCTCCGATGCAAAATGGTTGTAAAAGAGGAATTAGCACGTCTAGGGCTACATTATGCAGTACTTGACCTTGGAATGGTAGAGATACTGGAAGACATAACCATTGAACAACGCGAACTGCTCCGATCAAGTCTGCTCCGATCAGGACTAGAATTACTGGATGATAAAAGAAGCATTTTGATCGAAAAGATAAAAAATGTGATCATCGAAATGATTCACTACGGGGATGAAATGCCCAGCGTAAATATCTCGGAATACATCAGTAAAAAACTTGGATACGATTACACTTACCTGTCCAATATTTTTTCTCAGGTCAAAGGCTCTACGATTCAGCAATTTATCATCTTGCACAAGATTGAGCGCGTGAAGGAATTGTTGCTTTACGACGAACTTAATTTGACCGAGATTTCCTACAGAATGCACTACAGCAGCGTGGCGCACTTATCCAATCAATTCAAGAAAGTCACCGGTCTCACCCCCTCCCTTTACAAGAAACAGAAACATACGCGCAAGGCAAATCTGGAAGATATTTAAGAGCGTGTTTGCAAAAGCGCTTTTGTAAAAACAAACAGGCCAATCGTCTCAATAAAAGCGATTGGCCTGTTCTGTTTATTTTCAATGACCAAATAATACGTTTATTGCATCAGTACTAGCGATTTTACGTACCGCTGTCCGCCGCTTTGCAGCATTACCTGATATACACCATCTTTGATGCCGGCCTGCCGGCGCAGGTTAATTTCCAGGAGGTCTTCTTGTGCCGGTTTCAGTTGTTGTTCCCAAACTAAGGCACCCAACTCGCTGAAGATCATTATGTGCACAGCTTCGCCGACAAATTGGGAAAGGTCAATTTGCAAGCGGTCGTTGGCTGGGTTGGGACGCAGTTGAAAATCACGTGGCTTTTCGTTTAGCACGACGTCTTCCCGCTCTTCTGAAGCGGGGGGCAACAGCGGAAGTACGTCGCAAAGGTGAATAACCTGCGTATGAATGCTGGTGTTACCACACAAATCCGATGCAATCCAGGTACGGGTGAGTGTAAAACCCGTACTACAATCGCCAGGGGACTGCACTTCGCCCAGGTATGTTACGGTAGCAGGTCCACAGTTATCCTGCGCAATCGCAATAGGAAATGGCACGCAGTAGCATTCGCATTCGACCGTGATATCCATCGGCGGGTTGATAAATACCGGTGGTTGGGTGTCTTGCACGGTGATCACCTGAACAGCTGTCGTTGAATTGCCACACAAATCACGGGCACGCCAGGTACGAGTCAGCGTAAAGTTGTACAAACAGCTACCATTCGTGCGCACCTGACCCAGATAGGTAATCTGTACATAGCCGCCGCAGTTGTCCGTAGCGGTGGGGTTGGTGAGTGGCGGGACGGATTGGTTGCATTCGATCGTCATGCTTTGCGGCACGTTCGTGAATGTGGGCGCTGTGTTGTCCACGATCGAGATGATCTGGGCAGCAACAGTTGAGTTGCCACAATTATCAACAGCCGACCAGCTGCGCATGATCTGGTAGTTGCCCGGGCAAGTCGTATTCATGAACCATTGGCCCACGTAGGTGACGGTCACCGAGGCATCACAATTGTCGGTCGCGATGGGCATAACCATTGCAGGTATCGGATCGGAACACTGGATCGTAATATTTCCGGGCACAGAAATAAATACCGGCTTTTGGGTGTCGCGCACGGTTATACGTTGCGAAGCAGTTCTTGTATTTCCACAGTCATCCATTGCGGTCCACCTGCGGGTTAACGTGTAGGTGTCGGGACAGTTGCCGTTGACGCGCGTTTCCAGCAAGGTGACTGTCACTGTGGCATCACAGTTATCAGTCGCGATTGGAGCGACCGATTGTGGCGGCACGGCATCGCATTGCACGGTCACATTGGGCGGTATGCTGGTAAATACCGGTTTGGTGACATCATACGTCCGTGTTACGATAGTGGTTTCTACATCCGGGGCTCCGCAGACTCCAACAACAGTAAAGGTGTACACACGCGACTGGGAGCAGCCATTTGATGTTATGGCGCCTGCCACAGCAACGATATTGCCACCGCCACCGCAGTTGTCCGTCCATGTTGTTGTGAGCGAAGCGGGCCAGGCTGGATTGGTGCAGCCGGGGAGCGTGTAGTCTGGAATATCAACAATCAGCGGTTGTGTATCCGACGTCCAGGTAAAGGTCACCAGACAGGTGGCAACGGTATTGCAAATGTCGGTAGCAGTCACCGTCCAGATTTGCGATTTAACGCATCCGCCCGTGATGATGCCGCCGACGGCAGACAATATCGGTGTTCCGCAGTCATCTGTAGCAGGGCCGGCAGCTATGATAGCGCTTGCTTCTGTAGGCAGTATGGGGTCACAGCCCAGATTGATGGGGCCAACGGGGCAGTTGAGGAAGGAAGGAGGAGCCGCATCCGAATCGCTCCATGTAATTGTTACCAGGCAGGTTGCGGTGTTGTTGCAAATATCGGTGGCGGTCACTGTCCAGGTTTGCGATTTAATACATCCGCCCGTGACGACGCCGCCGATAGCGGAAATAGCTGGCACTCCGCAGTTATCCGTTGCCGGGCCTGCAGCGGTGATAGCGTTTGCGGCAGTTGGCGGATTAGGCGTACAGCCCAGGATGACGGGGCCGGTGGGACAGTTGGTGAAAACCGGATCTTGCGTATCCAAGCTCCAGGTGAACGTGACTAAGCAAGTTGCCGTATTATTACAAATATCCGTAGCAGTCACCGTCCAGGTTTGCGATTGCACGCATCCGCCCGTGATGATGCCGCCAACGGCGGAAATAGCCGGTACGCCGCAGTCATCCGTTGCGGCTCCGGCAGCGGCGATGGCGCTTGCTGCAGTGGGCAGCGCGGGGTTGCATCCCAAAAGGACAGGCCCAACGGGGCAGTTGGAGAATGCGGGATTTTGTGTGTCTGAGTTCCAGGTGAACGTGACCAGGCAGGTTGCCATGTTGTTGCAGTCATCCGTCGCAGTCACTGTCCAGGTTTGCGATTGCACGCAGCCGTTGCCCGAGATGACGCCACCGATGGCAGTAACGACCGGAACTCCACAGTTATCTGTAGCCTGACCGGCCGCTGCGATGGCTTGTGCAGCAGTGGGCGGCGGGTTGCATCCCAGTGCGATGGGCGCAACGGGGCAGGCAGTGAACCCTGGCAGAATCTGGTCATCCACCAGAATGGTTTGTTCACAAGTAGCTGTTTCGCCGCAAGCGTCCGTTACGAGATAGGTGCGTGTTAGTGTGTATTGGTTTGGACAAGATTGATTTGAAATTACGTCGCTCTGAAATGTAACGGTGTAAGCCCCGGGGCAGGTTGTGGTCACGCTGACGGAAGTGATATCCGGAGCCGGCACCAGGTTATCGCATGAAACGACCACTTCGGCAGCACAAATAATTGTTGGAGCCTGACAAAGGGACCTCGTGACAAAATTGTCGCTCGTGGAAATTGCACCGGCGGTTGAAAGCGCTCTACCGTTGAGGGTACTTCCAGTGTGCAAATTAATTGCGCCATTGGCTATTACGGTACCTACAAAAAGAGAACCACCACCCAATGTAAATGCACCATCAATTTGCCAGAACACATTGCACAAGTTGGCGCCATTAACGAGCAGCACATTTGCCATTGTGCTTGTTGCGAAGGCGCCGCCTATCTGAAAAATGAAAATAGCATCCGGATCACCTTGTGCATCCAGGGTTAAATTGCCGTTCAGCGTTGTAGCTTCGCCTATGCAGTACGTGTTGGGAGCCAGTATCTGGCCATTTCCAAGCGTAGGATTGATGAGCATAAAGCCGCAAGTACGACCGGCAAGGTCGGCATAAGCGTCATCTACATCAATTTTTGCTTGAACCGTTACCGGATCTGCCACATGAATATTGCCAACCAATGTCCCGGGAGGGAATGCAAGAAATGCGCCGCCATTGGTGCCGACATCGCCGACAACAACAGTTGCTGCCCCAACATTTTCGAATTGGCCGGCAGCGGTAAAAAGTGCAAAATTATTAGAAGTCCCCAAATCAGGGGCCTGACCCAAAATCACCATCGGGGATAGTAAGAGCGCGATGGTTGATAAAACAAGAGAGAGTGTATGTTTCATGATGAAAAAATTTGAACAATGAATATAAATATATAATTACCGTTTATTTGATAGCAATAGTTGCAGGAAATTGATTTGAGCGATGCGTATTATTATATACTACTTCTACTTTGCACAAAATATCCGAATTGTCCACATGCAAGTTTTCACCCATAATAAAAGTATATACGCCTGATTGTGTAAACACAGGCTGATTATCAAATACGCCATAAGTATATGGATCCGCTTGAAGTGATGTTGTGTTTAGTTCCAGTTCACACAAATTTTGAAAACATGTACTTCCTACAAATGGCACCAAATTACCAATAGCATCTGCGGCGGGAAAAACAAGGTAAAAGAAGTGCCCTTGTGGATCAATAATACCCAAAAAAGGGGCATTCAGTGGCAAAAAACGCAACACGAGTGTTTCGTTTATATACAGGATCGTATTGCAAGTCCACATTTTGGGGTAGTATGCACCTTGGAAAGTGTGAATAGACAGTTGGGAAACCTCGGTTTTTGTTTGGGCAGGGTCATCAGGCGGATGATTTGTCTTCCAGGCGCCGGTGATAATGAGCGCAAACGTTGCAATAATGACACCTAAGGCGACTTTCATAATATTAGTTTGTTACCAATTCCAATCTTAGAATGTACACAAAATTATACCTTAAATATGCATTAATATTACATAATTTTTTAAAAAAATTACATAAATCACAGTGCTGGAAATTTTTGAAATGCACCATTGATGAGGTGTTTTTCAATAGTTAGTCTAGTGGCGCATCCATCGAATGACGTATGAATTAAAGGTATACCTTAGCACTAAAAAGATGCAAAGCCCACCAGTACATGCTACAGGACTCCAAAAGCGATTATTGGAAAAAATATCAGGACAAACGACCTCAAGTTTTCG
>JBGSKO010000189.1:0-14205 GCA_041741155.1 Saprospiraceae bacterium
TGTCAATGAACTTGATCCGGCATCAAGACCGGAAATCGAAATCTTTACAATCAAACAATTCGTTGATAATCCGTTTCAACTTTCGTTGAACCTTGATTTATAATTTCTTCATTCAGGTCAAGGTATTTTAGGAAGGCACAACTCATCATTCATCATTCATCATTTATCATTCATCACCCCCTACGGCCTGTCCCCATAAATTACCCACTGCGCCAGCGTTCCGTCTTTTCCCAACACGAGCAGAATGGACGGATAAACCAGTATTTCGCCGGTGATGGTCTCGATGGTGCGAACAGGTTGTTTGTAGGCTTCTTCGACCGCAGCGCGGGTGGCGCCTACACCCAGTTTTCGCGCGGTTTGTCCGGCATAGCCGGGTTGAGTCAGCAGGAAATACGTTTGTTCCCCCGCCGAGGCATTATCGCTGAAATAATACCGGGCATTGGCGCCGGGATCGAGGTTGTGGTAAAACCGGATTTGATCACTCACAACTATTTCGCTGCCGGGATCCTCTTCCGGGAGGTTGTACGAATCGTTCAGCGAGAGGCCCGCAATCGTTTCGGGTTTTCCAAGCCGGAACGGGGCCGTCAGCTTTTCGATGAGCGCCCCCGTCAGCATATTCAGGTTGTAATTTGCCAACGAGTTGCCACTTTTGGCCGCCTTTTGAAAAATCGTATACGCCTTGGCGGAATCGCCCTGCAGCGCATGCAGGATACCGATGAGCACTTGCGCGTCGTCCGTAGTTTTTTCATAGCCGGAAAAGGTTTTTACGGTATCCGCCAGTATGCGCGCCTTATTGGTGTCGCCTAAAAGCGTATAAACACAGGCTTTGTTCAGGTAAGCCGGTGCATACACCGTGTCCAGTGTGATGGCGGCATCAAAATGGCGGAGGGCCTCTTTTAGCCGGAGATTGCGGTTGTCCCGGAGGTCTTTCAGGTCCCGAGTAGCGGTGCCGTTCAAGTCGAGCTGAATCGGGTATCGGTACTTGATTTCCGGATCGCCGGGTCGGAAATAATCCAGCGCATCCATCACTGCCGCAATACCGGCATTATTGAACACCTGCTTGGACGGCGCATACCGGGTTACGTACACAAAATAGTCGCGCGCATCGGCGTATTTCCCTGTTGCCGCAAGCAGGAAGCCCATTTCGAGTATTTCACCGAGTATGGCGGAGTCCGGATTGCGCTGTTGGGCAGCAAGGGTATCTCCCGATACTTCAACCTGAGCGCGAAGCTGGAACTGGGACAGTAGAACAAAAAGCAGGCAGATGGAATGTTTCATTGCAGAGAGGATAGTTTTACACGGTTGTTGAATGAACGTGCGCCAAAGTTACCGCATACGGGCATCTTGGCCGCAACATACTTTTCAACAGCTATTTATCCCGACAGCAGGCAGACGTTACCACCCTACCCCACCCTGCAAGAATAAAAAGTGCCCGATATGCAGCCCTGTTTTAACCCAATACCTACTTTTGGCAGTGCTCTGCAAGCGGCGCAGGCTCAACCCCTCTCAACCTTCTCAACCCCTCTCAACCCCTCTCAACCCTTCTCAACCCTTCTCAACCACGCTCAACCATATTCAAATGGCAACACCAGCTTCCGCCCCGCCCGACCTCTCTACGCCCGAATGGGATAAAGTGTTCAAGCCCCTCCTCTTCGACCTGGGCCGACAAAAATGCGTGCTGCTGCTCGGCCCCGAGCTGGCGCGGAAAGACGGGCGCCTCCTGCGCGATACCCTTCGGGAACAATTGGTCCAAAACCACCCCGAAGACATCGCCTATATGCACGAGCGCGACAACCTGTTTTTGTTCCAGAACAAAGCTGCCAAATCGGAGGTGCAGCGCACGATCAGCCTGTTTTACGAAGAAACCAAACCCGACCCGGGCGTCTTCGAAAAAATCGCCGCACTGCCTTTTGCGCTCACGGTTTCTACTACCCCCGACCATTTCCTGCTCTCGGCATACCCGAAAGACGCCAGGCCGCACTTCGCGTTTTTCAACCATATCGGCCAAAATGACGAGGACACCCTCGCCGGCTGGGAACGCGACCGGCCGCTGGTGTACAACCTCTGCGGCTCGTTTCAGGAAGACGCCTCGCTGGTGCTCGATTACGACGACCTGTACCGGCTCCTGCAAACGGCCATGGGCACACCGGGCCTGCCCAAAAAAGTACGCCGCGCCCTCGGCGAAGCCCGCTCATTCTTTTTCCTCGGCTTCGATTTCGACAAGTGGTACACCCAACTGCTCCTCCGCCTCCTGAGCGAAGACAATACGCCCATGCACGTGGCGGTGAGTACCCAATTCGGCAACAAAGACAACCAAATGTTTTTGCTCAAACAGTTCAATATCAAATTTATAGGAGAAGGCGACGCCTTCCTCGACGAGCTTTGCCGCCGCTGGCTGGAACAGCAAAACGAAGGCGCCGCCGCCGCTGATAAGCCGGACAAACACACGGTTCTGAAACTTTTGCAGGAGGGAAAAACCGCGCGCGCGCTGGAAATACTGCTCTCCATCATCACCTTGCCGGAAGACAAAGACATGGCCATGATGGTGAGCAACTGGTACCACAAGTGGGAAAGCGACACCAAGGCCGGCACCGAAGACAGCCGCAACCTCGATACGCTGTACAACCGCGTGGTGAAGAACATCAATGACCTTGCTACCAACCTACCCGACTGATGATGACCAAACGCAGCCTCCGCTACCCGGGTGTCCGCCCGTTCGAAACCCACGAAAAACACTTGTTTTTTGGCCGCAGCCGCGACACCGAGGAACTCTACGACTTGCTGCTGCTCGAGCGCCTGACCGTTCTGTTTGCCAAAAGCGGCTACGGAAAAAGTTCGCTCCTGAAAGCCGGCATCATTCCCAAATTCACAGACCCGCGCGAACCGGAAAGCCGGCAGTACCTGCCCATCGAAATCCGTTTCGGAACATACATACCCGGCAAATCGGCCACGCCGCTGGAAACGGTAGCCAAGGCCCTGGAATCTATTCCGGCACAAAAAGATGCCGCGTTTTTGGCAACCGGCACGCCGGCGATCCGGCTTTGGCATCATTTCAAAATGCGGCAGGCCCCAACCCCGGAGGGAACAGGAGCGGGGAACAGTCCGGGCTCCGGGCGTTTCTTTTTGATTTTCGACCAGTTCGAAGAGTTTTTTTCCTATCCCGAAGCCGATCAGGCACAGTTTCGCGCTGAAATCGCCGAACTGCTGTATGAAGAAATCCCCCAGGATGTGCGCCTTGCTGCGCGCGCCGGCACCCGCGAGCAACGTGCGTTTCTCGCCACACCTTTCGACGCCAAGGTGCTCTTTTCGATTCGCGCCGACCGGCTCAGCCTGCTCGACGGCATGAAAGACCGCCTGCCGGCTATTTTGAATAAACGTTTTGAACTACAAGCCCTTGACGAACGGCAGGCCCGCGAAGCCATCGTGATGCCCGCCGCTTTGCCACCCGAATTGCTCGGGACCGGCGCGGGAGAATCCTTTACCTACAGCGCCGATGCCCTCGAAAAAATGCTCCGCGAACTCTCCGGCAAGGACGCCGCCGGCCGGGGCCGCATCGAGGCGTTTCAGTTGCAAATCGTGTGCGCGTCCATCGAAAAACGGGTACGGGAACGCGGCCTGGCCACCGTCACGGCGGCCGATCTGCCGGATTTCGGCAACGTGTACGAAGATTATTACCAGGACCGCATCGGCGAATTACCCCCCGGCGAACAACTGGCCGCCCGCCGCGTACTCGAAGACGGCCTGCTGCTGGTGGATACCCAAACGGGCGACGCCCGACGCCTCAGCCGCGACTCTGTGGAACTGGCACAAAGCCTCGGCGTTTCGCAGGACTTGCTCAAAAACCTCGAGCGCACCTACCTCCTCCGCCGCGAACTCAACACCCTCGGCGGGTACAACTACGAGATCAGCCACGACACGCTCATTGGCCCCATGCTGAAATCACGCAAGGCCCGCGAAGCCACTCTGGAGCAGCAGCGCCAGGAGCAGGAGCGGATCGAAGCCCTTCGGCGCGCCAAAGAGGCGGAAGCAAAAGCGCTCGAAGAAGCCGAACGCCGGGCCGAGGCCGAACGGCTGCAACACGCCGCAGAAAAGGCCAAACGCCGGGCCAATATTTTTGCGCTGGGCGTTGGCGTGCTGGCGATTCTGGCCGGTATCGCGTTTTTTGTTGCCAAACAGCAACGCGCCAATGCCGTGGCGGCCCGTATAGCCGCCGACTCCAGTGCCACCGTGGCCATCGAACAGCGACGACTGGCCGATTCCAGCGCCATTGTGGCCCACCAGCAGGAAATGCGGGCCGATTCGCAGAAAACCATTGCCCTGGAAAACGCCGAAGCGGCCCGTATTGCCCTGGAACGGATGCTGCGCGCCAACGACAACCTCGTCGAACAGGCGCTCCGGGATGCCAAAACGGACATCACGGCGCTGCGCTACGAAGCCGCCCGTTCCAAATTGCACAACGCCGCCGCGCTGGGTCGGAAAAAGCCTCAAATCGCCAACGCACTGCTCGAAATCGCTTATTTTTTCAATGAAAGCGGCCAAAAATCGGAAGCGCAAGAAGAACTGACACGCGCCGCAACCCTGCTTGGAAAAACGGCCAACCTCGCCAAGGGAGACCGGGCGGCGCTTCGGACGGCCTTGCAGGCGCTGGCATCCGCCCGTTTCGGCGAACTGGAGGCCCGCTACTATCCCGTGCTCGTGCCGGTGAAAGGTCGCGCCGGACTCCCCGATTTCAAGTTGGCCAAAACCGAGACAACGGTGTGGCAGTACAACCTGTATTTGCAGGCGCAGGGGAAAAACATGCTGGACGAGACCGTCATCAAGCGGCCGGGTTGGGGCTGGGCGGGCGACAATCCGGTAGTGTTCGTCAGCTGGTACGATGCCGTACAATACGCCAACTGGCTGAGTGCGCAACGCAGCCTCACCCCTGTCTACGCGATTGATAAGGAGCTACAAGACACCGATAATATCAACACCAGTACGGCAGACCCGCTGAAATGGACGGTTACCCTGCGTGAAAACGCCAACGGCTACCGTTTGCCCCGCTCGGCGGAATGGGAGTACGCTGCCTTGGGCGGCCCGAACCAGACTAGTTTTGACTATGCGGGTAGCAACCGTCCCGACGAAGTGGCCTGGTATGGCGCCAATTCCCAAAAACGCACCCGGGCCGTAGCTACAAAAAAGCCCAACAGCCTCGGGCTATACGACCTCACCGGCAATGCCTGGGAATGGTGCTGGGAGTGGGATGCGGAGTCCTTCGGCCGGTCCCGCGTGGTGCGCGGTGGCGGTTGGGGGAATCTGGAATCCACCATCCGCGTGGGCGATGCGGGAAAACGCACGCCCGGGAGCCAGGCGGATATGTATGGGTTTCGGGTGGCGGGAAAGTGATCAACCTTTCATCTGCACCAAATATACCCCCACCACAACAGCCACCACTGCGCTCATCCCAAACGCAGCCGCCGGGCCGATCCAGTACCAAACGGCTCCGGTGAGGCTGCTGGCCAGCAAGGCCGCCACGCTCTGGAACGCTGTGAACGTCCCGATGGCGGTGGCGGTGTCTTCTTTTTCGCACACGTTGGTGATCCATGCCTTGGCGACGCCCTCCGTAGCGGCGGCGTAAATACCATACAGGAAAAATAGCGCGTACGCTGCCACTGGAGTGACGGCAAAGGCCATACCGCCGTACACAACCGCAAACACCAGTAACCCGGCTACAAACACCCGCCGCATACCCAGCCGGTCGGCCAAAATACCCAACGGGAGTGCTGCGGCGGCATACACCAGGTTGTAAAAAATATACGCCCCGATCACATTCGAGTCGCTCATGCCGGATTCCTTGATTTTCAGCAGCAGGAACACGTCCGAGCTGTTGAACAAGGCAAACACCAGAAGCCCGCCGGCCAATTGGCGGTACGCCGGGCGACTCTGTTTCCAGTAGCGGGTAAATTCAAAAAAATGTTTGACTGCGGAGACGCTGTTTTGAACCGCAGAGACGCGCGGGGTTTGAACCGCAGAGACGCGGAGACGCGGAGTTGTTTCACCCTCAGCGGTTTTGCTCTGCGTCTCTGCGTCTCTGCGGTTCAAATCTCGCGCCTCTTCGCCCTCGGCGTTGTTTCTCCGCGTCTCCGCGTCTCCGCGGTTCAAAACAGCGTCTCTGCGGTTCAAACCCTGCTCCCGGATAAAAAACGTAGCGCCGATAGCGAGTATCCCCGGCAGAAACGCCAGCAGGAACAGGGTTTTGTAATCTTCAGGGTGCCAATGCAAGTACAGCAGCGCAAGAGCCGGCCCCAGCACTGCCCCCAGAGTGTCCATGGCCCGGTGGAACCCAAACACCCGGCCTTTGGTGGCAGTGGTAGCTTCATCGGAGAGCAGGGCGTCGCGTGCGCCCGTGCGTACGCCCTTGCCGAGGCGGTCCACCGTACGGGCGAGAAAGATCCACACCGGCCACACGAACGCCGCCATCATGGGTTTGGATACCGCGCTGAGGGCGTAGCCGATTTGCACAAACGGCAAGCGCCGGCCCGATCGGTCGCTCCATTTCCCGAAGTAGCCCTTGCTGAGTCCGGCGGTAGCTTCCGCCAATCCCTCCAGCACGCCGATCAACACGACCGAGAAGCCGATGCTTTTGAGAAAAACCGGCATGATCGGGTAGAGCATTTCGCTGGCCATGTCGGTGAACAAGCTGACCAGTGCGAGTATCCAGATGTTTCGGGTAATGAATGTAGCCATGCGGCAAAGGTAGAAAAGGAGAGGGGCAAGTGGTTCTTCCCCACTTGCCCCTCTTGTTTACCGCCGCTTAAGCAGGTACCGCCGGATATCCTCCACGTTGTAAACTACAGAGACTTCCCAGCCATGTTCGTACAGGAAATTGAGGGCGTCCACCGCACTTCGAAACTCGTAGCGGCGGGCTTTGTCATCCGTCAGGCATTCGCCCGGTTTGATGTCGGACTTGGGTTTTTGGCCATAATCAATTTTGAAATGGTAGGTACCATCGTTGCGGCGCAGGGGGGTGGCTTCCAGATACGTGCCGGTGTTGGACGCGTCGAGCAGAACGCCCTCGACGTAAAGTTGTGCGGAAAGCGCCAGGCCATGGGCCAGGAAGAGCAAAAGGAAAAGGACTTTTTTCATAGCGTAAAATTTAGGGAAGCAAAGGAAACGGTCCTTTCGATACGGGCAACAACCTTAACCGGGGCTTAACGGCTTAACATATTTTAACCAAACATCCGCAGGGCATTTGCCGTGGTTTTGCGGGCAATTTCAGTCAACGGCAACACTTTCGCTTCGGAGAGCATTTCCGCCACGAGGCGTATGTAGGCGCTTTCGTTGCGCTTGCCGCGATGCGGCACAGGCGGCAGGTACGGTGCATCGGTTTCCAAAACGATATTTTCGAGCGGGACTTCGCGCAAGACGGTCGGCAGGTTCGATTTCGGGTAGGTGAGCGAACCGCCTACGCCGATCATAAAACCAAGGGCAATCATTTCTTTTGCTTCGTCTAATGTGCCCGAAAAACAGTGGAAGATGCCGCGCAGGCGGCCATCCTGTGCCGCACGCACCACTTCGATAGCCTCGCGATTCGCCTCGCGGGAGTGGATAATGATCGGCAGGTTGAGGTCCTTGGCCCATTCACATTGGCGGGCGAAGGCGCGTTTTTGAATATCAAGCGTGGTTTTATCCCAGTAGAGGTCAATGCCGGTCTCCCCCACCCCTGCCCACGTGCGTTGGGCGAGCCATTTTTCCACCAGGGATATTTCGGCTTCGATGGTTTCGGGTTTAACATGGCTTGGGTGCAACCCCATCATGGCGAAGCAATTGTCGGGGAAAGCCGCTTCGAGGTCGAGCATGGGCTGGATGGATTCCGAGTCAATATTCGGCAGGTACATCCGGGTAACGCCTGCAGCAATGGCGCGCTGGACCATTTCCGGCCGGTCGTGGTCGAATTTGCCGGAATAGAGGTGCGCGTGGGTGTCTACGAGTTGGATCATGCGGCAAAAGTAGGGCAATAGCGTCGGTTTGACTGCCCCGGCAAGTCCATTATTGATTAGATTAAAGCGAGCTTAAAGTGTCGCAGAAATAGCGTAGCCGCACAAATAATTTGTTCCTTGTGGCATACACACCTACTTTTGGCATCTTAATCCGCACTGTTTTTTTAAACTTATCTTTTTCAGCCGGGGTGTACGAAGAGTAGTTATCCGGCCGTATCTTGCTAATTCTACCCATATATTTTTCATCGTGTACAACGAGTAGTTATCTGACCGTATCTTGCTAATCCTACCCTTACATTTTTCATCTTAAACACACCGAGTAATGCGTCTATTTTTATCCATTATCCTCACGCTCCTCTTAAGTAATCCCTTGAAATTGGCCGCTCAGGTGCCACCCACGTGTACCCCTTCCCAACAATTAGGTGGCGCCTCCGCGTGCTCCCAGGCTTGTGTGTGGTGCGACATTGACGGGCACGAAGACATTACCAGCATACCTGGCCCGCTGACACCAAATTTGCCACCTGCTCCGATCACCATTGATCAGTGTACGTTTAGCCTAAGTGGCCCTCCAATTGTTCTGGAACGCCCCCGTTGGTATGCTTTCGTCGCCGGATCAACGGATGTCGGATTTAACATCAAGAACAACGGATGTGCGCAAGGGACCGACCTGGAAGCGGCAATCCTTTCGTCCTGCACACAACCTTATTCTGCTATAAGCTGCGAGGCCTTGAGCCCAAATAATGCTTATTCGCTTTACGCAACAGGACTGATCATTGGTCGGGTATATTATCTGGTTGTGGACGGCGTAAATGATGCCATTTGCCGATACGTAATTACGGTAGTAAACGGCTCTGTCACACCGCCGCCGTTGGGCACGCTGGACAGCATTCAGGGGCTAAAAGAGGTCTGCCCCAATGCCACTACCACCTACTCCGTGCCCGTTGTGACCAATGCCATATCGTACACCTGGACGTCTCCTCCAGGATCCAAAATCAACGGCGGCACAAACCTGGCCGTATTATCCGGTGGACAGGGCCTGGCATCTTCCGTGCAAATTGAATTTGGCACACTCGGTGGTTTCATTTGCCTCACCGTCACGAACGGCTGCGATACACCCAAGACTACCTGCATCCAGGTTGTCAACCAGCCACTCGCAATCAACCTGCTACCGGACATTACCGTTTGCTATGAGGAACTGCCCTTCGTTTGGGAGGAGCAGCCCAACAACTTTATTTCAGCTCCGGGCACCTACACGTTTACCTCTGTGCCCTACGAATCGTACCTGGGGTGCGACAGTATCGTCCGACAAAAAATCATCGCGCTGCCGCGCAAACTAAAAACCTTGCCGCTACAACGATTATGCAAGGACGAATGCTTCGAAATCAATGGTTACGAGTATTGTACAACAGGTACGTTTCAGGAATTGCTTACCAGCGACGACGGGTGCGACAGCCTGGTGACCTTCTCCATCCTGAAAGTGCCGGCGCAAGCAGGTATAGAAAAACCCGACACACTAACGTGCCGCACACCAACCATCACCTTGCGTGCCGACAGCACAACTACTACCGGTAATTCCGTATTTTACCGATGGGAAGACAACCTGGGGGCACTACTTGGCACCGCTACAACCCTGAATGTTACCACTGCCGGACCGTTCTATTTTATTGTAAACAATGTCAGCGGGGGACTCATCTGCTCGGACACTGCCATTGTAAATGTGCCGGTAAACCAAACGCTGCCCCTCGCCAATGCAGGACCAGATCGGGTGATTACCTGTGATGAAGCCGTCATCCAACTGCAAGGCACTGCTTCTGTAGGGCCTCAATATACCTACTTGTGGCTTGCCCTCAACGGCGGCAACATCGTGTCCGGCTCCACAACCCTCACCCCAACCATCAACGCGACCGGCACCTGCCGGCTGCGAGTGACCAATGAAATCAACGGTTGCACCCAAACGGATCAGGCTGTTATTACGGCTGCCGTTTCGCCGCCAACGGTCAGCACAACGGGAGGCACCATTTCCTGTGAAACACCCACTACGACGATCGAGGCTATTACCAATGCAGCCAGCCCGACTTTCGCATGGAGTGGCCCAGGCAACTTTGCCTCTACGCTGCCAAACCCGACCGTGAACGCGGCCGGCTCCTACACCGTAGTGGTAACCGACAGTATCACTGGCTGCACCAATACAGCTACTGCTATCGTAATCGGTGACACCAATCCGCCCGGTGCAGTAGCAGCAGGCGGTGTACTCACCTGCGTGGTAGCATCTGTGGAACTGGCGGGTTCGTCGCCTGCCAATAATCCGGTATTTGCCTGGTCGGGACCAAATGGTTTTTCATCCAGTTTGCCAAACCCGACGGTTGATCTTGCCGGAACATACCAGCTGACCGTGACGGGCGCCAATGGCTGTACCAGTACCGCCACAACCGGTGTAACACTGGACAACACACCTCCCGGCGCCACCCTCGCGGTAGCCGCCAACCTGAATTGCAACAACAACACCGTCAATATCGCCGCCACCAGCATGGCGCCTGCGGCACTGCGCAACCACCTCTGGACCCTTCCTAACGGAAGCGAGGTAAATACCGGCAATAACCCGATTTATGCAGCCGGCACAGCAGGCAGTTACAGTGTGGTTATTACCAATACCCAAAATGGCTGCACCAGCAGTGCCAGTGCTACGGTATTGCAAACACCTGCCGTAACAGCCGGCGTGAGCAATGTGATACCCGTAGGATGTTTTGGCCAACAAAACGGCAGCGCTACCGCTATTGGCGGCGGCGGAAACGGCACGCTCTTCTATGCATGGAACACGGGCGACAATACCGCCACTGCCAGTGGCCTCAGTGCAGGTACTTACACGGTCACGGTAACCGACGGTGAACAGTGCACAGCTACTGCCACTGCTACGATAAACCAGCCAACCGCCCTGACGGCCAATGCAAGCGGAACCCCGCAATCGGCCAATGGTGCAGCAGATGGCACGGCCAGCGTTACACCCGGCGGCGGCACACCCACCTATTCCTATTCCTGGAGCACCGGCGGAACAACCCAGACCATCAACGGCTTGTTGCCTGGCTCCTACACGGTTACCGTAACCGATGCCAATGGCTGCACCGCAGTTTCGATTGCGAATGTCAATGCATATGATTGTACCATCGAGGCAGATGTTGACGCCAATGATGCCACTTGCTTTGATGCCAACAATGGCACAGCAACGGTCGTAACCACCAACGGCGTAACGCCTTTCACTTTTGCGTGGAGTACCGGTGAAAGCACGGCCTCCATTGGAAACCTTCAGCCGGGTATTTACACGGTAGTAGTTACCGATGCGGCCAACTGCCCGGAGGCGGTTTCGTTTACTATTTCAGAACCAACATTGCTGAAAGCAAATGTAACAGTGACCAATTTGAGCGGCCCTGTCAGCGGAGACGGTTCCGCCACGGCCAATCCTACCGGCGGTGTTGCCCCGTATACCTATTCCTGGAGCAACAACGAATCCACACAAACTATCACCAATCTGGACGCCGGTTTCTACACTGTTACCATCACAGATTTCAACGGCTGTACCGCCGTGCAAACTGTAGAAGTACTGGCCGGCAACTGTGGACTTAGCAGTAGTTTTATCGCTTCAAATGTTCTGTGTAACGGAGAATCCAATGGTACCGCAACCGTCATTATTAATGGCGGCACCGGCCCATTCACTTACGTGTGGAGCTCTGGTGGTACGAATCAAACGGAATCCAACCTGGCGATAGGAACCTACACCGTTATCATCACCGACGCGAACGACTGCAATGTAGAGGACGAAGTGACCATTACCGAGCCACCGGTACTTACGCTTGTTCTCGACAATGTGGTCAATACGGAGTGCCCCAGCGCCCCCAATGGCTCGGCAACCGTCACCGCCAATGGCGGCAGCGGATCGCTCTCTATCACCTGGAGCGACGGGCAAACGGGACCAACGGCCAGCAATCTCATTGCCGGAACGTATACAGTGGCGGTTACCGATGCAAATGCGTGCAGCGTAACCTTATCTGTTACTATTGACGCTGTTGACAATGAACCACCTGTTATTGAAGGTGATTCGCTCATTGCTCCTCTTGGAACCGCCGGTAATGTCACGCTCAATGCCCAAACGCTTGGTCTGAATGTAACCGACAACTGCGCTGTGGACGATATTACATTCCAGCCCGGATCATTTACTTGTACCCAACTGGGACCACATACGGTTGTCGTTACGGCAACCGACGAAGCCGGAAATGTAACCACTACTTCCATTGTCGTGATCGTGGTGGACAACCTGCCGCCCTCGCTGGTGTGCCCACCCAGCGTGGTTCGCTGCTTTGGAAATAATGTGGTGCAGTACGCCGCTCCTGTAGCTACCGATAACTGCCTTGGTAACGGCGGCATGTTCGACCTGGTTTCGGGTCTGCCAAGTGGCTCACCGTTCCCGTTGGGAACTACCACTGTCACCTACACCTACACGGATGGAGACGGCAATGTGGGCGCTTGTACCTTCGAGGTGACGGTGCTGACGGAACTGGTTGTTGAACTGGACACCATCCTTGACGACAAAGGGGGCCTGAACATCGGCGCTGTACGTATCTCCACCAACGGTAGCCTCTCGCCCTATATGTACGAGTGGTTCCGCAGCGGTGTGCTGTTAACGAACACGAACGAAGACCTGGAAAATATCGGAAACGGATCGTACACGGTAATTGTGACCGACGAAGTGGGTTGCACCGCAACGGCAGGTCCGTTTGTAGTGGACAGCCTCGTGAGCACGAAAAATATCCCGGAATGGGGTAACGGCCTGCTCATCGTTCCGAATCCGACCAGCGGCCAACTCGCGGTGATTTTCCCAAGCCAACTCACGAACGACGTACACTTCGCCGTGTACGATATGACCGGAAGATTGGTGCAGCAGCAAATGGTTGAGTCGCCCAAACGTATGGAATTCGACCTGTCCAATGTACCGGATGGATTATACACCGTGCTGATTCGCGTCAACGATCAGGTGCTCGCCCGAAAAATTGTGGTGAGTAAGTAGTAGATGCGTACTGAAATAGTAACGCCGCTTTTCCGACATCGGAAAAGCGGCGTTTTTTATTCATCACTCATCATTTTTTCGATACGCGCCGGAGCGGATGTTTTGCAGCCATTCTGCATGGTCCAGGTACCATTGGGCTGTTTGGCGGAAGCCTTCTTCGAAGTGAATAGAGGGTTCCCAGCCCAATTCGCGACGAATTTTCGAGGCGTCAATAGCGTAGCGGTGGTCGTGTCCGGGGCGGTCTTTGACAAAGGTGATGAGCTTGCGGGAGTAGTGGGTTGGGCGCCCCAGCAAGTCGTCCATGATATCGCATAATTTCTGTACGAGGTCAATATTTTTCCATTCGTTATTGCCCCCGATATTATACGTCTCACCATTTTCCCCCTTGTGAAAAATCAGGTCAATGGCCGCTGCGTGGTCTTGTACCCAAAGCCAGTCGCGCGTGTTTTTTCCGTCGCCGTAAACAGGCAGCGGTTTATCGTCCCGGATATTGTTGATCATCAGCGGGATTAGTTTTTCCGGAAATTGATATGGACCGTAATTGTTGCTGCAATTAGAAAGGACTACGGGTAGTCCGTAAGTATGAAAATAGGCCCGAACGAAATGGTCGCTGCTGGCTTTGGAGGCAGAGTATGGCGAGCGTGGGTCGTACGGCGTCTCTTCAGTAAAAAAGCCCTCTTCCCCCAGAGAACCGTACACCTCATCGGTGGAAATATGATAAAATCGTTTGCCGGCCACATCATTGCCCCAAAACTGCCGGGCAACATTCAGCAAGTTCACGGTACCCAGCACATTGGTTTCCACAAAGGCTAACGGATTGGTGATGGAGCGATCTACGTGGCTTTCAGCCGCAAGATGGATCACCCCGTCGAAATGGTATTTTCGAAACAACTCCGAGATAAACTCCTGGTTCCGGATGTCGCCGCGCTCAAACACATAGTTTGGAGCCTGCTCCACATCGCGCAGATTGGCCAGGTTGCCGGCATACGTCAGCGCGTCAAGATTGACGATGCGGTAGTGCGGGTATTTCCGGACGAAAAGCCGCACCACATGCGAGCCAATGAACCCGGCGCCGCCGGTAATTAGTATTGTCATTTTTAATTGTAAGTTTTCGTTTTTTGGGGGGGGGGGGGGGGGGGGGGGGGGGGGGGGGGGGGGGGGGGGGGGGGG
>JBGSKO010000190.1:0-20742 GCA_041741155.1 Saprospiraceae bacterium
AATCTTTACAATCAAACAATTCGTTGATAATCCGTTTCAACTTTCGTTGAACCTTGATTTATAATTTCTTCATTCAGGTCAAGGTATTTTAGGAAGGCACAATTCATCATTCATCATTCATCATTCATCATTCATCATTCAGATTTCATGTTCTCCTCTATTTCAAAAGATAAGAAAAGCAACGCAGATGCCAACGCACTGACTGGACCGGATAAGGATGGCGCTCAGACGACCGTCATTGCCAAAGGAACGGTTATTGAAGGCAAATTTTCCTGTGCCGATAATGTGCGCCTCGACGGTGCTATTAACGGCGAAGTCCATGTGGACAAACGGTTTGTGATGGGTGACGGCAGCCACGTCAAGGGTAATATCCATGCGCGCGACGCAGCCATCAAAGGCAAGATCAATGGCGATTTATTTGTCAAGGAAGCGCTGCACTTGCTGGAAACGGCTGTTATCGAGGGCAACATTTCGGCCAAGACCATGATTGTGGATGAGGGGGCCCGATACAATGGTTCCTGTAAAATTGGCGCATCGGCTACCGCTGCTAAAAATTGATGTTGCATCTTTACGGGAAAAAATAGCGAACGCCCCCCGTACGGACATGGAAAAACATTCCCTCGACCTGAAAGACGAACGATTAACGGCGGAGACTGCAGCGGAATCCGCCTTGTATGCTGTGCTTGGCGCCGAAAGCGCCACCTTATTGGTTGCAGGCGCTTCCGGTGCCGTGCTTGCGTTGGAATCGTGGCAATACGCCGGAGCGGGCAAGAATTTTGGGCAGATTGGGCACGAAGTGCGTCAGGTGCTGCGCGAATCCGCTATTTGGGGATTGCCTTACGGTCATAAACACGGTTTTTTATTCCATTCCAACACCACGTTGGTACCACGCCGGTTGTTCCAGCACGGCGATCTGTCGGACTATTTCAAACTGCTGCTTGCGCCTGGCGCGTACGCTTATGCCTACGAGGAATTGCCGGAATTCGATGCTTACCTTGTTTCAGCTACTGAACAAGCACAGGCCACGCTCTTCGCAGAGCTGTTCCCACAAAGTCGCCCGCAGCACCTTGCCACACCGGTGTTGCGTTATGCCCGGGGAATAGCCGGTATTTCCGAACACACGGTTTATGTAAATTTGAGACACCAGGTAGCTCAGGTCGTTGTGCTGGAACGCCAAAACCTGCTGTTTTACAATACTTTTCAGTTCGTTACCGCAACGGACTTGTTGTACTATGTGCTGCTGGCTTACGATCAGTTTCGACTTAGCCCGGAGGAGGTGGCGCTGACGGTATCCGGGAATATCCTCCGGGATTCCGAACTGTACCGGGCGTTGTACCGCTTTGTGCGGGAGGTGCGTTTCGCCGTGCCGCCGGGGCATTTTATCTTGCCGGAAGACACCGAAACACTGCCGCAACACTGCTATCTGGATTTGTTTTGTTTGAAAAAAAACTGACCGCTCGTGCGAATCATTGGAGGAAAATTTAGGGGCAGGCGATTTGACCCGCCAGCGGACAAGTGGCCCACTCGTCCCACTACGGACTTTGCCAAGGAGGCCCTGTTCAATATTTTGAACAACCGGATTGACTTCGAGGAAACCAAAATGCTCGACCTGTTTGGTGGTTCCGGTAGCCACTGTTACGAGTTTATTTCGCGCGGCTGCACCGATGCGACATACGTGGACAAATTTCCCGGTTGTGTGCAATTTGTGCGAAAAACCGCAGCGGAGTTGAAAATCGAGTCGTACCTGAAGATTTTGCAAATGGATGTGTTCCGCTATATCGAGTTCGCTACGGAACAGTACGATTTTATATTTGCCGGTCCGCCTTACGCGCTACCGACAATAGATACCATCCCGGATCTGATTTTTGAAAAAAAGCTGCTGTTGCCGGATGGTTTGCTGGTGCTGGAGCACAATCCGCACCACAAATTCACCGATCACCCGAAGATCGTGGACGTGCGGAATTACGGGAAAACCTATTTCAGTTTTTTTGCACACCAGGATCAGGAATAGGCCATTACTTGCAAATCAGCCGGATCCAAGGAGTTGCTATTTCATTGCTGACATTGTCGGCTCTGTCCTTGATGCGTATCAGGTAATACACGCTGTCTTGCGCAATAGGCACGTTTTCGCAGGCAATCTTGAGACCGGTAAATGGATCGGTATAGGTGCAGCAGGTAGTGGGCACTACGATGGATATTTCCCCGGAAATACCGTTACCGGCGCCTTGCTGATCAATGTACGGAATACGGTAGGACGGTTTTTGGAAAGAATCGCGGCCATCTACGATAAAAACACTCTCTTCGCCGTCCTGAAACCCGAGGTCGCCGTCGCCGTCGGTAAAGGAAAAGGTGATGACCACACTGTCCTGACCAAGCGGGGTTTGGAGCAGCGAATTTTTGGAGAGGTTTAAAAATTCGATGACGGGCTCCTTGGGGTAATCGGGCGGTTTGACGCAGAACTGAAATATGGCGAGGCAGCAGAGCAGGAGAGCAGTTATTGTCCAGGTCGTTTTTTGCATAGCGTTGTATTTTGTGCCCAAAATAAAGGCTTTCAACGAAATGGGAACATCTGATCGGGCGGATTTATTGTCGAAACTGGCGGAAGCAGGGCAGGAGGACTTCGAGGCGCTCGCCTTGCATGTTTTCCGTTATCAAGCGGCGAACAATGCCGTGTATGCCCGCTTTCTCGAACTCCTGGGGCGCGTCCCGGAACGGATCAGCGCCGTGTCGGAAATTTCCTTTCTTCCGGCGAGCCTTTTTAAAAACTACCCGATTCAAACGGGAGCCTGGGCACCCCAAACGGAATTTACCAGCAGTACAACAACCGGCCAGATACCTTCCCGCCATTTGGTACGCGATGCAGATTTTTATCTGGAAAATACCCGTCGCGGCTTTACCAAACACTTCGGCGACCCGTCTGAATGGTGCGTACTGGCGCTGTTGCCGTCTTATCTGGAGCGCACGGGTTCTTCGCTTGTTGCAATGGCAGATTATTTCATCCGGCTGTCCAGACACCCTCAAAGCGGTTTTTTTTTGAACAACTACGACGACCTGCGGGATGCCCTGGAGGTTTGTCGTGCAACCGGCGTCCGAACGCTGCTGCTCGGGGTCAGTTTTGCATTGCTGGATTTTGCTGAACGTTGCCCGATGGACTTGTCCGGCGTAACGATCATGGAGACCGGCGGGATGAAGGGACGGCGGAAAGAGGTAACCCGTCAGGAGCTGCACAGCGTCCTGACGGAGGCTTTTGGTGTGGGGGGTCTTTATTCGGAGTACGGCATGACGGAATTATTTTCGCAGGCATACAGCAGACCGAGTGCCGGCTCGACGGCGGTATTTGTCCCTGCCGATACGATGCGGGCTGTTGCGTGGGAGCTGTACGACCCGTTTTGTCCGGCAGCAGTCGGGCGCACAGGCACGTTGGGTTTTGTGGACTTAGCCAATTTGGACACGTGCAGTTTCATTGCAACCGAGGATGTGGGGCGGGTCCATGCCGACGGAACATTCGAGGTGCTGGGTCGCCTTGACGCGGCGGAGTTTCGCGGCTGTAACCTAATGATCGAGTAAGTAGCGGCGGGTTTTAACCCGCCGAATGAATGGTCGAGCAAGTAGCGGCGGGTTTTAACCCGCCGAATGATCCGGATTCTCGAATATTTTTCGAATGCTAATTGCACCGTAAACACCTAACATGAAAAAAATAGGACTCCTTTCCGATACGCATTCCTTTTTGGATGCCCGCATTTTTGAGCACTTCGCCGAATGTGATGAGTTGTGGCATGCCGGGGATTTCGGTAGTATGGATGTGGTGGATCGTTTGCGGGCGTTTAAGCCCCTGCGCGGGGTATATGGCAATATTGATGATGCCCGCATCCAGGCCGAAATGCCGCTTGATGTACGTTTTTTTTGTGAGGAAGTACCGGTATTCATGACCCACATCGGTGGGTATCCGGGCCGGTACAACCCACGCGTGCGGCAAATATTACGGGAAGACCCGCCTCGAAACGGGTTGTTTATCAGCGGGCATTCGCATATTTTGAAGGTAATACCAGACAAACAACTGGGCTTTTTGCATCTGAATCCCGGCGCCTGCGGCAATGAAGGGTGGCACCAGGTAAAAACGCTGATGCGTTTTGTGGTGGAAGAGCGTACGATCCGTGATTTGCAGGTGATTGAATTGGGGCAACGTGGCAGGAATATGCTCTAAGATTTGAAAGAAGGCATACTTTTGCGCCGCCCTTGCAGGTCCCGTAGTTCAATGGATAGAATAGAGGTTTCCTAAACCTTAGATGTGGGTTCGATCCCCGCCGGGACCACCATTATTTCTCCACCGCGCTTTTCGATACCGTGATCTTCGCCACGCGCCGATTGTCCATAACGGATACGCGTAGCGTGAGGTTGTTCCACAGCAACTCATCGCCAACATCGGGCATGCGGTGTAACTCGTGGATTAAAAAACCGCCTACGGTATTGAATTCAAGGTTGTCATCTTTGATGTTGTCCAGGTGAAAATAGCGGACGAACTCGAAGAAAGGGTATTGCCCATCCATGATCCACTGATCATCCTTTACTTGTTCGATTTGGTATTCTTCATGCGCTGCTTCGCTGGAGTCGCCCACCAAGGCGTCGAGGATGTCGTCCATGGTGATCATCCCTTGCACCGATCCGTATTCATCAAGTGCGAGCGCATAGTGTATTTTTTGTTGTCTGAAATTTTCCAGCAGTTTGTAGGCTGAAGCGCCGATGGGCACATAAATGGGCTGTCGGAGGTAGCTTTTTAGGGAAAATGACTCGCTGCCCTCGTGCAAAAACAGATCGCGGATATACACAATTCCCTGAGCCCGATCCAACTCCCCATCTGCTACCGGGTAGGTGGAGTGTAGTTCTTTGCCTGCTTTGCGGCGTATGGTGGCGAGGTCGTCGTTCAGGTCGAACCAGATCAAATCACTCCGGTGGGTAATCAGGGCGCTCACTTTCCGATCGCCCATAGCAAATACACGTTCGACAATGTCCTGCTCGATTTTTTGAACCTCGCCGCTTCGTGTGCTATCCCGAATGATGGATTTGATCTCCTCTTCCGTGACAATGCTCCCCAGATCGGCGCGAATGCCGAGGATGCGCAACAGAAAATCGTTGGTGCGGGTGAGAAGCCAAACGAAAGGAGCGGTAACGGCAGAGATGAACCGCATGGGGCGAGCCACGAGCGCCGCGATTGTTTCCGGGTAGGTCAGGCCGATGCGTTTGGGCAACAATTCGCCCAGCACGATACTCAGGTAGGTGACCGGGAGCAGCACGGAAATTATTGCGAGCGTGTTGGAGTAGGGTTTGAGCCAGGCTACTTTTTCGATAATGGCACGCGCGTCGTTGGTAATGTTTTCACCGCTGTAAATTCCAAGCAAGATGCCAACGAGGGTGATGCCGATTTGCACGGTTGACAAAAACCGGTTTGGCGACTCGGACAGGGCCAGGGCTTGCAATGCGCCCTTACTTCCTTTTTTTGCCTGGAGCTCCAGCTTGAACTTGCGGGAGGATACCAACGCGATTTCCGACATAGAAAAAATGCCGTTGATGAGCGTGAGCAGTAAAATGATAATGATCTCCATTGGGTACGTTTGCCCGCAAAGGTATAAGAATCGTGAAAACCCGCCGGGAGACGAAAAAGCCCCCGCCAAGTTTTCTTGACGGGGGCTTTTTTATAATCCAGTATCGGGAAGCCTTACTTCCCGCCTTTCGAAACGGGCTGGTCTTTGCTACGTACTTCTCCGGTGATTTCGATGTGCGTATCCGTCGGCATGGTGTTGCCGGTGACGGTCACCTGCTTGGTTTGGCGACCAGGCTTGCCTTTCGTATCGAATTCCACGACGATTTCACCTTTGCCACCCGGAGGAACAGGCTGCTTGGGCCACGTGGGCACCGTGCAGCCGCACGATCCTTTTGCGTTCGAGATGATCAGCGGCTCAGAGCCGGTGTTGGTGAATTTGTACACGTGTTTGACGACGGTTCCCTCATCGGCGATACCAAAATCAAAAACATCCTGATCGTATTTGATGGTCGTTGTAGGAACATTGGGCATCTCGGTCGCATTGACGTTGGTGCCGGGGATGTTGCCTGTGCTGAAGGCAGCTTGTTTTTGGGCAACACCACCATCGGTTCCTTCAATACCGGCAGATTCACGAATTTTGTCCGCCTCGGATTTGCCGAACCAGTTGCTTAAGCCGCCGCCAAAGAAATTAACGGCGAGCAGCAGGGCGAGCAGTGCCAGCAAACCGATTTGAATTTTTTTACTTTTGTCCATTGCTTATTCTATTTTTTGTGAATGATTGGTTTGAAAACGAAAAATTTGCGTTGCAAAGGTACGCGTTGTGTACTTGCTTGTTTTTGGGTCTCATTTTTGTTTGCAAATGATTAACAGCCCCGGTATGCATTCGAAGCGATACCTTAGCGGCTGTTATTAACGACGACCGAAATATATGTCCGATCTTTTCCGGAAGGCAATTAGCCTTTTTGTTGTTCTCGACGAGTCATCGTCCGCAAAGTCACCCAATCCATCGGATGCTGCGCCTACAGCCGCTGCTCCGGAACCAATTACGCGCCAGTCTGCCCCGACTTCCGCTACTCAGCCCGTCATATCCAACGCTGAATTAGCCAAGTTTGAGCAACATTTCGAAACCTTGTTCGAACAAACCAATTTGCCGGGTCCGGACTACTTCGAGTTTTGGAAAACGATGGATACCCTGGAAGAGCATATTCCGGATGAATCGGCTCGGATCAAGGCGGTTTATGCGTCGCTGAAAATTCAGGGGCTAACGAAGCAAACACTTGTCGGCACTGCAGGTAAGTACAAGGATGTGATTTTACAAGACAAGGCAAATTTTGAGTCTGCTGTTCAAAAAAAGTCGCAGGCCGAAATCGCGGGTCGAGAAGCTGAAATCGCAAAAATTGAACAGGCCCGCGAAGAAAAACGCCGTATGATTGAGCAGTTGCAACAAGAAATTGAGGCATCTGCCAAGCGGTTGGAAACGCTGCAAGAAGAGATCGCGACGGAGCAAAGCAAGATCGAAAATGCACAGCGCGGCTATCTGGCTGCTTGTTCGGCGATGGTTAGCAAGATTGAAAAAGATATGGAACGTTTTCAGCAAATTATTGAGTAACAGACTATTCCCACTTCATTCGTTCACACTTCAAGTTTAATTTTATGCAAAAACCGCTCTTCCCCGCGCTGCTTCTGGCGCTTTCGCTGCTCGCATTTGGTTGCGGCAAAACAACAGATACGCCCGACAATGCGGACGTCTGGGTTGTATCCAAATTTATTGACAACGATGGCCCTGATGGTCAGGTGAATCAGGGTGACGATACCGCGCGTTTTGCCGGGTTTTCGTTTGAGTTTAATACCGGCGACCTGCTCACGATTTATGCATCGGACGGTACTACCAAGGAGGCCAAATGGCGGCTGCACACCAACGATACGGTGTTGACTTTCGGCATGGAAAACCCGCCGGCGCTGGTGGAGGAGATGATCGGGAACTGGACGGTGGAGACATATTCCGCAACCGAAATCAAGCTGGTGAATCCGATTGGCACCGATGCTACCGTCAATCCCAAGCAGGCGCTTCGGATTGAGTTCACAAAGTTGTAATAGTTACACCGACCAATAAATAACGGGGTGTTCCGATCATCGGAACACCCCGTTTTATTTTTAATCGGATCGCAATTATCTTAAGCGCCCAGGTATGTTTTCAACAACTTGCTGCGGCTTGTTGCGCGCAACTTGTTGATTGCCTTGTCTTTAATTTGTCGTACGCGTTCGCGGGTCAGGCCAAACTTGTCGCCAATATCTTCCAGCGACATGGGGTGTTCCACTCCGATTCCAAAGTAAAGCTTGATGACATCACATTGGCGATCGGTGAGGGTGCTAAGGGAGCGCTCAATTTCCCGGCGTAGCGAGTCGGCGTATTCCAGATGCTGGTCGGTTCCGGGCATGGCCGTATTTTCGAGTACGTCAAGCAGCGAATTGTCTTCACCCTCTACAAAAGGAGCATCCATGGAAACGTGGCGTGCTGCCACACCGAGTGTGGTTTCCACCTCGTCGGAGGTGATTTCCAGCAGTTCGGCCAGTTCTTCCGGACTCGGTTCGCGCTCGTACGTTTGTTCCAGTTCGGAAAAGGCCTTGTTAATTTTGTTCAACGAGCCGACTTTATTGAGCGGCAAACGCACAATACGGCTTTGCTCAGCCAACGCCTGGAGGATGGATTGGCGAATCCACCACACCGCATAGGAGATGAACTTGAAACCGCGGGTTTCGTCAAAACGTTGTGCGGCTTTGATGAGGCCGAGATTGCCTTCGTTAATAAGGTCAGAGAGGCTAAGTCCTTGATTTTGATATTGTTTTGCTACCGACACAACGAAGCGCAGATTGGCTTTGGTCAGTTTTTCCAGGGCTATTTGGTCGCCCTGTTTGATTCGTTTGGCAAGATCTACTTCTTCTTCCGGGGTGAGGAGGTCCACTTTCCCTATTTCCTGCAAGTACTTTTCAAGTGACTGGCTTTCACGGTTGGTAATGGACTTCGTAATTTTAAGTTGCCTCATGTGCAGTCTGTCTGTTATTTTTTTCGGCGGCAAAGGTACAATTTGAAAAACGCCGAAGTCAAGAAAAAAGAAGGGAATCGTAAGAGCAGCCGCAATTTTTTTTAAAATTATTGCGCAGGTCAATCCATAACAGATGGAATTATATTTTGTTCGCCCGGTTTAAGTCCCCCTTGGAAAAGAATATTGTTCCTAAATCTGAATTTTAGACGCGTTCGATGCACGATTCGTCACGTGCCTCATCGGATCAGCAGTTTTTGTGAAGCTATTTGTGTTGCGCTGCGGAACTCCACCCAATATGTGCCGGATGGGAAGCGGGCAGCATCCAGGAAGTAGTTGGAGGTGCCGGCCGGCACTTCGCCTTCAAAAATATGTTGGACCAGTTGTCCAAGTGTATTGTACAAACGCAGGCTACCTTTTACCGAGGCCAAAGCATGTACAGGCACCACGGTGATGCCAGATGCCGGGTTGGGGTATATCGCAGCCAGCTCGACGGATGGTGTTTCCGGGGCGGACACCGTTTCCGTTACGCAGAAACTCCAGTAGCCCTGTGGGGCCGTCAACGGACGCGTGATCGTTTTGCCGTTGCCGGCAGTGCCCTCCAGATAGTAATAGACCGTGCTCCCTCCGGGCTGCTTGGGAATGTATCCGCGGTGACTCCATGTTGTATCATTTTGGAGGTAGGCGGGTAATTCTACTGATTCCCACGGGGCATTCAGGTCGGTCGTGTAAAAAATCCGTGCAGCTGCAATGCCGCTGCGATGGTGTAGGTTGGCCCACACCGGGTATTGGGTGTACACGGCGTTTTCCATGCAGGACAAGGGCTGGTGTACAATGGGCAACGGGTCCGATACACCAACTTCCTTGGTGATGCAGTGAATAGCGCCCAGAGAAGGTATGATGTTGTTACAATCAATGCCGACGATGTTGTAGCCCGGCAGCGCTTGCTCCCAAATGCGCTGTGCAGTAGTGTCGTACCGTTCTTCGTAGAAAGGCACCAGAACAGTTTTGTTGACAAAAACGGCGTTGGCGTAGGTACGGTAATCAGCGCCCGAGTTGGGGAAGAGGCTATTTTTAGGTGGCATTGGGATGCGAATAACCTTGTAGGGTGTTCCAAAAGCCGATTTGAAATTGCTCA
Organism: Saprospiraceae bacterium; assembly: GCA_041741155.1. Classification (GTDB taxonomy): domain Bacteria; phylum Bacteroidota; class Bacteroidia; order Chitinophagales; family Saprospiraceae; genus M3007. The sequence goes on from JBGSKO010000190.1 coordinate 9,719, forward strand.
GAACATACTGAATATTGGCTTCGATTTGTGGGCCATCTGCAATGCCGGCGGGATATTGCCCTACCAGGAGGGTCTCCTCGTCCAGCAATTTCATGTGCATATCAATATGGTGTATGGCATCGAAGGGTAAAATATCCATTTTGATATAGCGGTTGATGCCCATGTAGTCGTGCATTATACCGTCAATTTGCGCTTCTGTCTTGGCAGATACGCCATACTGGTTGCCTGGTTTATTTTCGTCCAGGATAAGTCGGGAGGCGAATGCGGTGCCGAGGCCATCAGACATAAAATTACCGCCGGTATTCACCAGATCCGAGGGCGCTTCAAATGTAGTGTACAGCGGTACGCCGAGGTACTGGGACACGCGATTCGCCAACGTGTCGTCTAATGGGCGGGGGCGGTTGTACCGCCAGTCAATGAAGTAGAGCGAGTCCACACCGTTGGCATACACGCAATTGGGACCGTAGTCTCTGATCCAGATGGAGTTGTTTGGCACGATGAGGAACTCTACATTGGAGTTGACATCCACGCCTTTGGTTATCAGGTAGTTTTGTGCCTCAGTAAGCGTGCCTTGGCTGTTGCAGCACACGATCACCCGGCATTCTTCCCGGGCGGCGCGTACGATTTCGGTGAGGATATCCCGACGGGGATTGCTGGAAGCTTGCCACGCAATCAGGAGTGCCTGCAATTCCTCCCATTCGCCCATCGCCCGTACGGGGGAGGGTGGGGGAGGGGTCATATCTGCCGGAGCGCCCGGAGCGAATTTGGTTGAATAAAGGGCTTCCATTTCGCCCTTCGTAAGGTGACGCGGCAAGTCGGTTTCCGTTTGGGCAAACAGGCTGAAGGCAGTCAGAAATACAGGCAGGAGGAAGCGTAAGCGTCGAATCATGATGTTGTTATTTTATTCAGGCTCAAATTTCCAGGTTTTATTTTTCCGGGGCTGAAAAAAGTGCCCTGTATGTAAAAACAAGGCGGCGTGCCTTTGCACGCCGCCAGAACAAAACCCATTCTATCGTATGAAGCAAAACTGTTTGCAAAAAGGGATGAGCAGCTTTTTGAGTCAGCTGGCCAACGGCAAGGCATTCAAGTCGCGAAACAGAATTTTTTTGCGATTGAAGTACAACACATTCGAACGCTTGAGCTGATTGAGTACCGCAGTGACCATTTGGCGACTGGTTCCCGTCAGGTCGGCAATATCCTGGTGTGTCATATTATGCTTTACCAATGTTTCAAATCCGATACGTTTGCCTTGTTCTACACCCATTTGGTGCAGAAACTCGAGAATTCGACTTTTGGAGTCTTTCAATACCACTTTTTCCAATTGTATCTCGGTATAGCGGAGGCGTTCGCCCAAAAAATGCAATAAAGACTGTGCGAATGCGAAGTTTTTGCGCATAATGCTGAGCAGGGTTTGTGCATCCAGTTCAACCACCTCGGCGGAATCTTCCATGGCGTAGGCGAAATCGCGGCGCTGCATTTCACCGGTCAGACAAGATTCTCCGAACAGGTTGCCGGCGCGCACGACGTATTTGATGATGTCTTTCTTCTCTGCGTGTACAGCAACTTTTACCGTTCCTTTGAGCAGAAAATAAACTTTATTTGCAGCCTGCCCCGGCTTGTATAATACCTGGTGCTTGAGGTAGGACTGGATAGTGGCCGTTTGCTGGAGTAGTAGTACTTCTTCGGGATTCAGTACAGCAAACAAGGGGTTACTGCCGAAAATCAGTGCGGTCATTCGTACGTCCATATTGAGCTAAGTAATTTGTGTGTTATTTGTCAGTATCAGCAAAAAGACATGGAGGCAATTCAAAACCCCTACGCTTTTTTGAAATATTTTAATTTGACTCATTTTGCCAACAGCGTCAGAAGACACTAATAAAAGTGTGTATCCGAATATTCATTTTCGAAGCATGCTTTTTTTAAGGAAGACATTCTGTTCTTGTGGTTCGAAATATTTGCCCGCCAAATAATTGTCGGCTTGGTTTTTTAAAAAAAATGACTGTGTCCTCGGAAATATCAGAGCAACAGGATCTGGCGCACCTGCGCAACGGCGATGCTGATGCGTTGCAGCGGTTGTTCAATCGGCACTATCCGCTCTTGCTGAGCGATATTTATTCGTATGTGCCGGATGAGGATACCTGCAAGGATCTGGCCCAGGATGTATTTGTCGAGCTATGGCGGAAGCGGGACGTACTTGACGTCCATACCTCCCTGCGCGCCTACCTCCGTCGGGCTGCGATCAACCGCGCGCTGAACTACATCAAAACAAACCGACGCACAGTGTTGGAGGATACCTCCGAGTGGCAGGGTACTGCCGACACCTCCCTGCAAGAAATCAGTAACAAGAACAAACAGGAGCATTTGGAAACAGCATTGCATCAGGCCATAGACCAATTGCCCGAAAAATGTCGTATCGTGTTTTCCCTCAGCCGCTTTGAGCACTTGTCTCACCGGGAAATTGCCGAAAAACTCGGCATTTCCGTAAAAACTATTGAAAACCAGATTACCAAAGCAATGCGCATCCTGCGAGCGGCCATGCAGGAATACCGGCATTTGTCGCCGGCTGTCATTTGGGCGCTAAAATGGTGGTGGATCGGGTAGGGGGATTGCTTACCGCTGTTGTCTTTAACACGATTTTAAGAAAAATACTCGGTACCCGTTTCTCCAATCCCAAACTCGAAAACGATTTATTATGCAAGAATTCGACTTCATTCTGTTGCTAAACAAGCGTTTCACCGGCGAAATTGACGCCAGGGAATCCGCCCTGCTTGATGCCTGGATCGGCGCTTCGTCCGAAAACGCTCAACTGGCAGAGCAATACCGGCAAGTCTGGGAGCAGACTACTGAACGGCAGAAAAAATTCGACCTGGATCTGGATGCCGAATACAGCCACCTTCTGACCCGGCTGGATTTGCAGGAGCGCCCTCTCGCCAAGGTTGTGCCCATTGGGGGCCAATTGCTGCGCGTGGCTGCAGCTGTGGCATTTTTACTTTTGGCCACCTATAGTTATTGGCAATACACTACGCCCGTTTCGAACCAAATCGTGGAAAATGCAGGCAAGTCCGAAAAACGCCTCGTCGAACTCCCCGACGGGTCCAGGGTATGGTTGCGTCAAAACGCCACGATGCAGTACCCCGAAACATTTTCCGGCAATGAACGCCGGGTAAAATTGACCGGGGAAGCCTATTTTGAAGTTGCCCACCAGGCTGAAAAGCCCTTCCGTGTCGAATTGGCGCAGGGCGGTTTGGTAGAAGTCCTGGGAACACAGTTTAATGTTCAAACGGCAACAGCAGAAAATGCGGCGTGCATCCTGGTGCGCGAAGGCAAAGTGCGTTTTTCGCCCAACGGAAACAGTGACGGAGTCATCCTTGCTGCCAATGACAAAGCTGTTTGCCGTCCCGGAACATCCCAGATTCGCATCTCGAAGTTGCTTACATTCAACGAACTGGCTTGGCAAACAGGCCAACTGGAATTCAATTCAACAGCCCTTAGCCAGGTTGTAGCCGATTTGGAACAGCATTTCGGCGTTCAAATTGAACTGCAAAACGCAGCAGTACAGCATTGCCGTTACACGGCTGTCCTGCACAACCAGCCATTGAGCGAGGTGCTGGAAAGTCTTGCCTTGATCTACCGTTTCGACGTTTCCCAGCCAACGCCCGGCCAGTATCGCCTTGCGGGAGGTATCTGCAAGTAAGTAACTCGTTACTAAGCCGCTTTTTGATAAAAGTAATGGCGCCAAAGCAAGCGGTATTTTTAGCGCCGGCGCTAACTTGCGCCCGTTCACTCTTACGGCATGGTTACGCGCATACTGGCGACTCTTTTTATCTGGAACTTCTGGGCCACAAGCCTCTCGTTGGCACAAGAATCGCCTCAGCAGCGCCTTGTGGATTTCTCCTGTGTGGCCTGCCTGCCCGCCGATGCCCTCGTTCAACTTAGTCGCCAAACAGGCATCAATATCTCCTTCAACACTGCCTTTTTTCAGGATTGTGCGCCCATTTCCATCGCTGCGCGCCAGGAATCCTTCGGTCTTGTTTTGGAAAAAATAGCCGATTGTGCCCAACTTTCCTACAAATGGGGCAGTAATCAGGTGGTCTTGTACCGGAAAATTCAAAAAAATACCCTAAGTGGTTATGTTAAGGACGCCGAAACGGGCGAACGACTGATTGGTGCGACTATCCGGGTATTGCCGGGCGCCTCCATTGGGGCCACCAGTAATGAATTTGGTTTCTATAGTCTATCGCTGGAGACTGGTGGCTACCGTATTTCCGCGAGTTACGTGGGTTATCGGCAAGAGGTTCGCGCTATTGAGCTGGATGCCGATCGGATGCTGGTATTTGCCCTTCAGCCCAGTAGTGCGTTGCCGGAGGTGGTGGTGACGGCCCTCCCGACAGCAGAAGTGAAGGGCGGTGGCCCGCACAGCGGCCAAAATCTGCCGCTTTCAACTATGCGCAACCTGCCGATGCCCGGCGGAGAAGCCGATGTTTTGCGCTTGGCAGCCCTGCAACCCGGCGTCCAAACCGGTGTGGATGGTCTCGGTGGCCTGCACATCCGCGGCGGAAATGCAGATCAGAATCTGATTTTGCTCGATGACGTTCCGGTTTATAATCCGAGCCATGCTTTGGGACTGTTCTCCGTGTTTAATCCGGCTACAGTCAGCAATGTCCGCCTCTGGAAAGGCGATTTTCCGGCCAGATACAGTGGTCGGGCTTCCTCTGTACTCGACATCCGGACGCGGGACGGGAATCTCCGGGAATACCACGGTGAAGTTTCGGCAGGGCTTTTTGCCGCTTCCGTTACGCTGGAAGGACCGTTGAAACGCGATACCAGCTCATTCCTGTTTAGTTCGCGCACCACCTATTTTGGGCCTTGGATACAGTTTTTTAGCAAACGCGGTAACCTCCTGACGTTTTCCGGTGATGATATTGCCTACCGGTTTTTTGATGCCAACCTCAAGCTGAGTCATGCTTTTTCCAATAAAAATCGCCTGTATTTCAGTTATTACCAGGGTGGTGATGCTTTTCAAAACCAGTTTGTACAACGGTTCGACAATGAGGAGGGAATACTTACCGATCAGTACACGCTGAGTTCGGAGTGGGGAAATGCCATAGCCGCCTTGCGGTGGAATTATCTGCTGCGCAGCAATTTGTTTACCAATACGACGCTCCGGTTCAGCCGTTTTTTTTACCAAAGCCGGCTGACACTGCTTTCTAATTTTCTGACAGCTACAGGCAAGGAAAATCTGCTGGCTAATTACGGGCAATTCTACCAGACGCTGATTCAGGACTGGTCCGGAAAAACCGACTTCACCTATTACCCGATCAACCGGCTGGTTCTGCGCTGGGGGATATCGTACACGTTGCATACTTTTCAGCCGGGCGCGCTTTCCGTCAACTTTTTGGTGCCCGGCCAATCTCCGCTCACGATTGATTCGCTTTCCAAAGTTTTGTTAAACAACGAACGGCTTGGCGCGGATGAAGCGGAAATGTATGCGGAAGGAGATTGGCGTTTTTGGCGGAACTGGTACCTCGAAGCAGGTGTAAATTTGTCCACATTCCAGATTCGAAACAGCGTTTTTCGTGTACCGCAGCCCCGTTTGCGCCTGCTAAACAGTAGCCCAAACGGTTTTCGTACTTGGGTCGGGTATCACCGGATGGCTCAATACTTACACCAGATTGGTTCGTTTAATATCAGTCTGCCGTTTGAACTATGGGTGCCGAGCACAGCGCGGGTTCAGCCAGAATTAGCTTGGCAAGTTTCCGCCGGACTTGGACTACGAAGATCGGGCTGGAATATCCAGTTGGAGGGCTATTACAAGCGCCTCGATCGGGTGCTTACGTTTTTGTCCTCCAGTACTGCGTTGTTTGCCGGCGGCGCCGAGGATGCCAGCGGTTGGGAAGATCGCATTCTCACCGGAGAAGGCAAAGCAAGCGGTGTGGAGTTTGTATTGGAAAAAAGAACCCGATCTACCGCTGCGGCGCTTGTTTATACCTGGTCAAATGCCGAACGTTATTTCCCCGACCTGAACTCGGGCCGACCGTTTCCCTTTCGGTTCGACCGGCGGCACGATCTGAAGATTACCGTGCAACAGCGGTTATTCAAGTGGCTGGATGCCAATATGATTTGGGCCTACGCTACCGGCAATCCGATTACCCTTTCTGGTATCAAATTCCAGCACCATACCCCTAATGGGGATATTGAACGCAACGTATTTGTATACACCGAGGTGAATGGCTACAGGCTTCCGGCGTATCATCGGCTGGACGTGTCGTTGAATGCGCATTTCGGGAGAAAAAATATCCAACACGAACTGCAATTGGGCGTTTACAATGCCTACAACCGCGCAAACCCTTTTTTCCTGTATGTGGATGGAAGCAGTGGCGGCACTGCCAGAGCTATTCAGTACACCCTGCTGCCCTTGTTGCCATCTTTACGCTACGCGTTGAAATTTTAAAGTTCAAACCCAAACAGACTTGTTCCATGAAATTCAAATACCCCCTTTTAATAGTAGCCTGCGCACTCTTGTTGTCGATTCGGTGCGCGCGCGAAGTGCCTATTGATCTGCCGGAACAACCGACCAGAATCGTGGCGATCAGCCATTTTACGAATGGGGAACCGATACAGGTAGAGTTGTCGCTCAGTCAGTCGCTGCTTGATGTGGGCGATCCGGTATATCCGGAGGATCCGGATATCACAATTTCCGTTAAAGGGACATTTGCGGGCAGGTTGTTGCAGATGACAGATGATGGGGGCCGGACGTATTGGCAAACACGCGACGCAGCCGTACTCGGCACGGAGTATTCACTGACGGTTCGGATTGGAGGTCTTGAAACGGCGGAGGCTGCAAGTACTGTTCCCGTACCGGTAGCAGTGGCCGGGGTGCTTGCAGATACTAATCAGGTACGGGTAATTGACCTCGCCGACGGGAAGTTGGCCCTGCGGGTGCCGCTGCGAATTACACTGGCTGATTTACCGGTGGGAAATCGTTTTTTTGCGTTCGGCTTGCGGCATGAAATAGAGATTTTTGAGCTGATCAATGGCGAGCGCGTACCCGATGAATATTATGAAGCCGACACCAAGTTTCTGGCGGACGGACGCACACTGACCCTGGTGTACGACACGCCCGAAAAAGTAGTTCTGGTCAACGAAAACTTCTGGAGTAACGGGCAAAATACACTGACACTGGATGCCATTGTGCCCTTCGACCCGACCTATGAGCGGCCGAGCCGGATTTTTGTCGAGTTGCGTACGCTTTCCGAGGAATTTTATCGCTACCACCTTTCATTGGCTCGTCAGGGTAATAATTTGCCTCTGAACGACCCGGACGCCTTGTACAACAATGTGAGCGGTGGTTATGGAAACTTTTCGGGCTACTCCCGCAGTACCGACACCATTGCGATACCCAATGTTTTTTGACCAAACAGCCAGTATTTGCCAATAGTCAACAGCCAATAGCCAGCGGCTTTTTCCCTACTTTTGCAGCGGCAAAAAGCACTTGCCAAATTGCTAACCAAAACTTTTCATACCATAAAATTGCCTTACGAAATGAGTAAAGTGACCATTGTCGGCGCCGGAAATGTAGGCGCAACGTGCGCCAACGTACTTGCACACGAAGACATCTGTAACAAAGTCGTGCTGATTGACATCCAGGGGAATATGGCTAAAGGGAAAGCCCTCGACACCTGGCAACAAGCGCCTGTGGACGGCTATTCTACCCGCGTTGTCGGCGGAGACGACTACGCGCTGACTGCAAACTCGGACATTGTCATTATAACCGCTGGTATCCCGCGCAAACCCGGTATGAGCCGTGACGACCTGATCAGCACCAACGCTAAAATCGTGGTGTCGGTAACCCAAAACATTCTGAAATACACCCCAAACCCGATCATCATCGTCGTTTCCAATCCACTCGATGTGATGACGTATGCCTGCTGGAAGGCCGCCGGCCTGAGCGACAAACGTGTCTTCGGTATGGCCGGCGTGCTTGACACCGCCCGTTACCGCGCCTTTTTGGCCGAAGAAATTGGCTGTTCCCCGAAGGATATTTCCGCTATTCTCATGGGCGGCCACGGCGATACTATGGTGCCCCTGCCCCGCTATACGACCGTGAGCGGTATCCCGGTGACAGAACTGGTGGCTGAAGACAAACTGAACGCCATCATCGAACGCACTAAATCGGGCGGCGGCGAGTTGGTTAACCTCATGGGTACATCCGCCTGGTACGCACCGGGTGCTGCTGCTGCTCAAATGGCTGTCTCGATTCTCAAAAATGAGAACCGAATCTACCCTTGCTGCGTACTGCTAAAAGGGGAGTACCAACTGGATAACCTATTTGTAGGTGCGCCTGTGAAACTTGGGCGGGATGGTATTCAAACCATCATCGAACTCCAGCTGAATACTGCCGAACTCGAACTCCTGCACAAGTCTGCCGCTGCGGTGCGTGAAGTGGTAGACGTGCTGAACAACATGAACCTGGCTTAATTGCTTATGCCCATCGCATCACCTGCCACACAACAACTGCCCGAGTTCTGGAACGAGATGATCGCTCAGAACTCGGGTCGGTCGTTGTCGTTACTCTCGGAAGAATCCCCGGTGCTGCTGGTCTTTCTGCGCCAATTTGGCTGCTCGTTTTGCCGGGAGGCAATGTCCGACATTGCCAAGCGGCGCAAACGTTTGGAAAAAAACGGTGTGCGCATCGTTTTTGTCCACATGGCCCCAGACCGGGAGTTGGCGGAAAGTTTTTTTAAAAAATACAAACTATTCCCGGTCGAGCATATCTCCGATCCTGAAAAGCGCTTTTACCATGCATTTGGCCTTGGACGCGGCACAACAGCCCAACTATTTGGCCTCATGAACTGGATTCGCGGCTTCCAGGCCGGTGTCATGGAGGGGCATGGTTTTGCCTACCAAAGCGAAGACTTCGGCGATGGTTTTCAGATGCCCGGTGTTTTTGTATTGCACAAAGGCGAGATCAAACATTCCTTCATCCACAGCCATGCCTGGGATCGCCCCGACTATGAGGCTATCGTCAGCCACTGTGACTGGTAACAGGATGCGCAAGATTATCTTGCTGCTTTTTTTATTTGCCGGTCGTTCCGCCTACACGCAGAACGACACCATACGCGCCCTGCCCCCGGTAACCATTGTGGATGCACCAAGTGTCCGCACGGGCTATTCCGTTTGGTATGCCGATTCGATACCCGAAGTAGTTGTGTTGTCTTTGTCCGAGCGCCTGCTTTGGGAGATGCCATTGAGTGTTCGGGCGAATGCTCCGGGAACCCTGTCCACGGTGTCTGCGCGCGGGGCCGGACCGTCACGGACGGCAGTTTATTGGCAAGGTCTAAATTTGCAAAGTCCAATGAACGGTGTTGTGGATGTGTCGCTCGTTCCGCTATGGCCAGGCGACCAGGTGGATATTCAGTATGGAGGCCAAAGTGCAGCGTCCAGTACGGGTGCCATGGGTGGTATTCTTCGCATAACTCCAGCGATAATGACCGATTCCCTGGGTTGGCAAGCAAGTATTGGAGGCTACGCGGGCGCTTTTGGACGGCTGGGAGGTCAGGCTGCAATAACCGGGGGCACACCTCGGATGCGTACTGCAGCACGCGCCGCATGGCATCGCGCCGTGAACAATTTTCCATTTATCAATACGACACGTATCGGGGCGCCGTCCGTTCGGCAGGTCAATAACTTTGGGGAAAAACTCGATCTTCAACAGTTCAATCAATTCAGGATTAACGAAAAAAATACGGTCGAAACAGCGGTTTGGTATCAGGGGGCCTTTCGGGAAATTCCGCCAGCTATGACGGAAGCGCCATCTCAAACATGGCAACGCGACCGTGCGCTACGGGCAGTTGCTACCTGGAGTGTCCGGCCCGGCAGTCGGTACCACTGGCAGCATCGGGCCGCGTGGCTCAATGAGCATATTGCATTTTACCTGAATGGTGATACCGATTCCAGCCGTTCCCGCACGCTCTTACTCACCTCGGAACTTGTGGCGTCCCCCGTTGATCGTCTGGCCCTTCGGGCAAGTATCACAGGTTGGCACATCCAGGCTCAGGCCGATGGCTATGCCGATAATACCGCCTGGTTTTTGCAAAACCGCCTGGCAGGTACGATGACCGCTGAGTATCGCTGGCGCGTACTTCGGATCAGCGCCCAAATCCGCCAGGAGTGGGCAGAGCGGCAGGGTGCGCCTTTTACCTGGGCGCTCGGTGGACAGTGGGCTGCTATGCCCGAACTGACCGTCCGGCTGCACCTGTCCCGCAACTTCAATTTGCCAACCTTCAACGATCGTTTCTGGCGTGCGCTCGGCAATCCAGATCTTCGGCCAGAGTCGGGGTACAGTACAGATGTCGGGCTGCAGTGGAAACGCGGTGCATATCAATGGGAAACCACAGTTTTTCAGATGCATCTGGACGACTGGATACTCTGGCAGCCTGGTTCTGACGGGTTGTTTCGCCCGGGAAACCTTCGTGCAGTGCGGTCGCGTGGAGTTGAAATCAATGGACAGGGCGAAAAGACCTGGCTGGGAAGTCGGTGGCGTTTGAAAACCCGCTATCAGTTTGTGCAAACCACTAATACAGCGGTGTACGGGGGCAACGCGGCCGTGCTCGGTAAACTATTGCCCTACACCCCCGAGCACAGTGCAGGTGCTTCGTTGCTGTGGTCCAAAGGACCCTGGTCAGCGGCGTACCTGCACCAGTGGACGGGTTCGCGCTTTGTCAATGCCGACAATTCCCGGCAACTTACAGGCTTTAAGACGGGCAACTTGTTGCTGCAATATACCGCAACGCTGCAGCATCACCGTCTCAGTTTGAGTATGCGTTTGGAAAATATCTGGAATACCCCGTATCAGGTTATTGCCTTTCGCCCCATGCCAGGCAGAGTATGGCAGATTGGGGTTGTATGGCAGTAGGGTAGTGCGTCAATAGTATACTAGTGCCGCGTCCAGTCAATGCCCCATGAATGTGGCGGTCCAATTTTCCCTTCCTCTGCGTTGTTCGTCGGTTACAATATCCCGTATT
>JBGSKO010000191.1:0-4959 GCA_041741155.1 Saprospiraceae bacterium
TGGCGGGTTTGTCGGACTGGCAGCTTTTGGCCTTGTTGAATTTTTCAATAGCCTTATCGTATTCTTTTTTCTGTACGTGCCCTTTGCCGGCATCGCGGTATGCCGTAAAACACTGCGCCGAAGCGATGGCAGGCAAGGCAAAGAAGAAAATGAGGGCGAGTTGTTTCATTTTTTTGAATGTTTTGTGGCTGTATTACCTGGTTGCAGCATACATGCTTGTTGATTTTGATAAAGACTTCGACAGAGGCAGCGCCCCCTGTCTAAGTTTTTGCGATTTATGAAGGATTCGAAGCGTAAGGCCGGTTGCCGACCGGTTAATTTTTCACAAAACTACCACAGGCCCGGCACTTCCCGGAGGGGAGGGGCCCCATTTTACCGAATCCCCGAAATTTCCAACCGGATCCACAGAAATTCCCAACCGAATACCCGAAATATCCCCGGCACGGGTTAGATTATTTTTTACTTTGGGCCGGCAAAAAACCGCCCACCCGGTAACAAACCCCGGCGCCGGCGGATATGCCCAGTACCGCGCTTCCTTTTTGCTTTAATCCATTTTTTTACTCAAACAATCGTCATCTCATGAAAAGTCTCTACTCCACCCGGGCAGCCGCTCGGCGCATGGCCATCGTATTCGTATGTGCCTTCCAACTCAGTACCTCCCTCTCCGCCGACAACTACTACTGGGTGAACGGCTCCGGAGACTGGAGCGATTTCGCCGGCCACTGGGCGAAAATACCCAACCCGACCCTGCCGGCGCACTACCACGCCAATATTCCCACCGATACCTCGGACGTGTTTTTTGGAGCCAACGGCGGCACGGCCTACACCGTGAACGTGAACGGCGCGTTCACGGTGCCGAAATGCCGGAATATGGACTGGACGGCCTCGCCCGCCGGGGCGGAACTCGGTGGCACCGGAGGCCGGCTGGATATTTACGGCTCGGTGGTGCTGAAAAACGGGATGCTGTTCACGTATTCCGGTGAGGTGCATTTTATTGCTTTTGGGGCGACGAGTACGATTTTGAGTGATGGGGTGCATTTCTCTGGTGCTGTGTTTTTTGAAGGTACGGGAGGAGGATGGCAGTTGTCGGATGATTTTCATGGCGCGAGTTGGGTCATCCATGAAGGTGGTTTGTGGGAAACCATGGGGAATACCGTAACGGTGGGTTATATCTTCCGGGGAAACTACTCCGGCGGAACCGGACACCTGGATTTGGGTAATTCGGAATTCAACATATATAGTGGAGCCGAATTTCGGTACAGCCCAGCGCAGTTTAATGCCGGCACATCGCATATCAAAATGTATGGGGATGATGTATATCTGGAAGGCCCGGTTCAGCTTGCTTATCCAATCCATTTTTTCGATGTGAGTTTTATGGGCTCCTGTATCACTTCGGGAGGCTTCAGATGGGGAAACATTGATGGCACCTTGACCTTTCATAATATTGGGCGAATTCATTCGTATACAACCGGTTCCATTCCCGTGTTGAAGAATGTCGTATTTCTGGGGGATGGCTTCATTTACAATGCTAACAACTACAACCATTTGACATTTACAGCCGGGAAAACCTACACCATTCAAGATAATGCTGCTGTAAACGGAGCCGTGCCAACCGGCACCGACCAAACCATCCTTCCCGGCGGCACCTTTACTGCAATCGGTTTCGGCACGTGCTCGCAATTTATCAACATCAAGTCCGGGCAGTATGGCACGGCGGTGAAGTTTGTGAATAACTCCGGTGCCGACATCATGGTGGGTTGTGTGATCCTGGAAGACGTACACGCCGGTGGCAGTCATGCACTAATCAACGATGACGGTATTGACCTCGGCAACAACACGGGCTGGATTTTCGTAAACCCCCATGGCGCGATGGATCTCTACTGGGTCGGTGGCGCGGGCGACTGGGACGATCCATGCCATTGGACGACTGACCCGCTGGGTACCGTCGGTGATTGTAATTGTATCCCCAATGCTGCTACAAACGTCTATTTTACTGCCAACTCAGGATTTTCGCCCGATCCCTTGGACCTTGAATCTATCAATACACCCGCAGATGCTGCGTTCATTGCCTGCCGCGACATGGACTGGACGGCGGTCTCGGGTGTGCCGACATTCCACTCCGTGTACAATGGAATCCTGACCAGCGAACAGTACATTTATGGTTCCCTGAAGTATTCTCCCAGCATGGTTCAGGATTTTCTGGGCACAACCCGGTTCAGAACAATTGACTCGTGTACGCTCCTGAATGCAGGACAAACATTCAAAGACCTTGTAGTTTTTGAAGGCACAGGCGAGTTGAGTTTTTTGGATGCTTTTAACTTTAGTAATTGGGCGCCATACTACTATGACGTTTACCACCTGAGGGGTACGATAAAAACATTGGGCAATTCCATCACCCTTGGTGCGAACAACGGCTGGCAGGGGAATAAAGACCTGAACAACAATTTTGTAGATCAAGGCGCCGAGCTGTGGCTGGGCGAGGTCGGCGGAAACAGTTCAACGGTTTCTTTTGGTGGGAATGCTGCATTTGTGGCAGGTTATGAGGCGGGGAAATTTCATGCAGTGCAATCGCATATCAAACCCGAAGGGCCAGGCACTACTACGGTGACGGCAGAAAATCGCCCGCATGATTTCTGGAATGTCACTTTCATCAACAACTTTGTAGGCATATTTTATGGTGGCATCCTGAACAAACTGACCTACGATGGAACTTTTGGCATCGTAGAAAACAGCGCACCCAACCGGTTGATTCATGAAATGGAAATGAAAGACGATGGCGAAATCAGAGGTAATCAGACCTTCGATATCATAACCCTGACCGGCGGGAATGGATACACGCTGCAAAACGGCACCGTGCAAATCATCACCAGTGCGTTCAATACTACCAGCGATTGCGAGCATTACGTCACGCTCACTTCCGGATACCCGGACAAAACTGCTGAGATCAAAAAAGAAGGCGGGGGGGCGCTTACCATAAACAACGTCGTACTGGACAACATCACTGCCGACCTAAGCACAGGAGCCACCTACACGGCACTGAACGGCATCGCCCTCGGAACAACAACCGGTTGGTCGGTGCTCAATCCACCTGCCCGCACCTTGTATTGGGTGGGTGGCGATGGCGACTGGAATAGCGCTGCACACTGGTCGCTCGTCTCGGGTGGGGCAGGAGGCGAATGTCCGCCAACACCCTTAGACAACGTATTTTTCAACGGAGCATCGGGCCTTGATGCAGCAAATGTGGTAACCATTAGCCAGCTACATACGCATTGTAAAGACATGGACTGGACGGGGGTTGGGAACGGCACCAAATTGACAGGATACAGCTATCTAAACATTTATGGCAACCTGACTTTTTCTGCCGGAATGGATTACGAGAATTATTACGCCACTTATTTCCGCGCCCAACAACCAGTCACCATTACCAGTGCCGGCAACAAGTATTACTATGTATATTTCTGGAGCCCAACGGGAGAGTGGACCTTGATGGATGATTTTGAAACGGTTCAGGATGTGGACGTTTATCACTACTACGGAACGCTTCGCTCAAACAACCACACTATTGGTGTTGGTAGAATCTGGTGGGGAGCAACTCCCTACTATCTAGTACCTGATTATACCACCAACCCTACAGCCAAACTCTTTTTGGGGAGTTCAAAGGTCAAGATTTATCCCACAGCTGTTTGGGCTGGAGAATTCATTGTATCTTATCCAGCAGCCAATTTTGCAGCGGGTACTTCGGAGATCATTTTTGAGAGTGGCGTTTATTCAACATTGTACAGTGCCGATCCTGATTTGAATTTCTATGATGGTACTTTTAAAGAAAAAGATGGACGGTTTTATAACTCTTCTGTCTTAGGCAAATTACTTTTTGAAAAAAGTTGCTTTTTAAGTGGAGTTCCTGGGCAATATGTACATGAAGTTGAATTTAAAGACGACGCTATTTTTTATGGTACTTTGAATTTCCATATTATGAAATTCGCCCCCGGCAAACGCTACACCTTCACCGAAGGCACAACCCAAACCCTCGTCCCCCACAACGGCCTCGAAGCCCAATTCATCGCCCAGGGCCTGCCCGGGCAGTACATCGAGATGAAATCCAGCAACCCCAGCACCCCCGCCATCATCCACAAAGACGACTACGACGGCACCAGTACCTGCACGAAGTACCTTTTCCTCACCGGCATGACCCACACCGGCACCGAAGACATCTACGTGCCCACGCCCGGCGGCGATGTGTTCAATAACACCGGTTGGCAATTTTTCCCCTGCAACCCCTGTCCGGCCAGCATTCCCGTACTGGACGTAGCGGCCAGCATCACCACAGGCTGCCCGCCCGGCACCGCCAAACTCGTGCTCGCCGGCCTCAAGCCCGACGAATGGGCCAACTGGTACACCGATCCCGCCGCCACCACCAACCTCGTGTACTCCGGCGGCACACCCGGCCCGGCAGGCAATATGTTCATGCCGACCATCACCGGCCCGGTCACCTACTACGCCCGGGTGTACAGCGACGGCGGTTTGTGCGAAAGCACCGTGGTGTTGGCGGTGGACATCACCATCACCTCGCCACCGGCGGCATTCAACATGACCGGCGGCGGCACCGTCTGCGCCGGCTCCAACGGCACGCCGGTGGGGCTGGACGGCTCCGCCACCGGCGTTTCGTACCAACTCCAACTTGACGGCTCGGATGCGGGCAGCCCGCTCGCGGGCACCGGCGCGGCGCTGGATTTCGGCCTGCAAACTGCGGCGGGCACGTACACCGTGGTGGCCAATGCAGACGGCACGAGTTGCCCGGCCACGATGACCGGCTCGGCGGTGGTGACGGGTAGCCAAAATCAGGCGCCCGTGGTGGCGGCGAGCAGCAATGCCCCGCTGTGCACGGGCAGTGGCGACCTGCTGTTGTTCGAAGGATGAACGCCGTGCGCGGGTCATTTTGACCCCGACCAAACGCGTGAT
>JBGSKO010000192.1:0-3014 GCA_041741155.1 Saprospiraceae bacterium
TTAAAATTTTAAAGGGAGTCTGGGTACCTCCCCCCCTACCGTGTCTCCACTCGATTTTTCCAAAATTCGGCTACGGGTGAAAGATCATGGCGTGCAGCACCAGAATGCCGCGCGCCATTTTTTCAGAATAATAACAAAACACAATCCTATGTACAAAAACATCTTTTTCGTGCTGCTCCTGCTGCTCCTGACCAGTTCGGCCGGCGCACAAAACTACACCCAAACCCTGAAAGGGGCCGTGCTCGACAAGGCAGTGAAAACACCGCTCATCGGCGCCACGATAGTGCTTCTGACGGCGGAACAGCCCACAGGCGCCATGACAGATTCCGACGGGCGGTTCCGGCTGCCTTCGGTGCCGGTGGGTAAACACACGCTGCGCGTGACGTACCTTGGCTACAAAGAGGCAATCATCCCGAACATCACACTCAACTCCGGCAAAGAAGTGGACCTCACTATCGAACTGGAGGAGGCCCTCATTACGACCCAGGAGGTGGTTATCCGGGCAAAAACCGTAAAGCAAAAGCCGCTTAATGAGCTGTCCACCGTGAGCGCGCGCACGTTTTCCGTGGAAGAAACGCAACGCTTTGCAGCTGCGGTAAACGATCCGGGGCGCATGGCGTCTTCCTTCGCGGGCGTGGCCATGTCCAACGACGGCAGCAACACCATCGCCATCCGCGGCAACGCCCCCAACGGCCTGCTTTGGCGCATGGAGGGCGTGGACATTCCCAACCCCAACCACTTTTCATCCGTGGGCACCTCGGGCGGCGGCATCTCGATCCTGAGCGCACAGGTGCTGTCCAATTCCGATTTCGTTACCGGCGCCTTCGCTGCCGAATACGGCAACGCACTGTCCGGCGTGTTCGACCTGAAACTGCGCAAAGGCAACGCCGAAAAACGCGAATTCACCCTGCAAGCCGGCTTACTCGGCCTCGATGCTGCCGCCGAAGGCCCCATGCGCTTCGGCAAACAAACCGGTTCTTTTTTGGTCAACTACCGCTACTCCACCCTTTCGGTACTGGGCAAGCTCGGCGTCAATCTCGGCGACGCCCAAACGGATTTCCAGGACCTGTCATTCAACCTCTGGATGCCGGCCGGCAAACTGGGACAGTTCACGCTCTTTGGCATGGGCGGCCTCAGCAATCAAAAATACCAGGGCCAGGCCGACTCCTTGCTTTGGATAGACAATGGCGACAAACAGTATTCCTGGGATTTTAAAGCCAACACCGGTGTAGTAGGCCTGACCCACAGCCTGGTTTTGGGCGACAATACCTTCCTGCGCAACGTGGTGGCCGTGTCCGGCACCAGCAACGGCTCCCGCACCGACGAGTTTCAAAAAGATTATTCCTTGCGCCGCCTGTTCGACGGCGGGTATGACCAGGTAAAAACTACCGTTTCGTCCACGCTGACACACAAGTTTAATGCCCGGCACTTGCTGCGTACGGGTGCTTACGTCAATTTTATGGACTATGATTTTCAGCAAAATGAGTGGGACGACGAGGCCGAGCGCCTCGTGGAGCAATTACGCAACACCGGCACGGCCGCGTCGGCCAATGCTTTTGCCCAGTGGCAGTACCGCGCCTCCGAGCGCCTGACCGTGAATGCCGGCGCGCACGCCATCTATTTTTCCCTGAACAATACCTACTCGGTGGAGCCTCGCGCGGCGGTCCGGTACGCGTTCAACGAACGGCAGGCGCTAAGCCTCGGCTATGGTTTGCACGGCCAACTGCAACCGCTGGGCGTATATTTTATCAAAAACGAAATTGGTGTGCAACCCAACCGCGACCTGGAGCTGACCCGGGCGCACCACTTTGTGCTATCGTACGACCACACGCTGCCGGGCAACTGGCGCCTGAAACCGGAGCTGTACTACCAGGCGTTGTTCGATGTACCGGTGACCCGCGATGCACGCGATGCCTTTTCGATGCTGAACGTGATCGAAGGATTTTCAGGCGAAATTTTGGCCAACCGGGGTAAGGGCCGCAACTACGGCGCCGAGCTGACGGTGGAGAAATTCCTGACCAACGGATTTTATTTCCTCCTGTCCACGGCGCTGTTCCGGTCGGAATACCAGGGCTCTGACGAAGTGTGGCGCAGTACGCGTTTCAATTCCAATTTTGTCAACAGCCTGGTTACGGGCAAGGAATGGAACTGGAATCGGGGTCGAAAAAACCGTACGTTCGGTATCAACCTGAAACTGACCGCGATGGGCGGCCTGCGTGAAACACCTATTGATCTGGCGGCTTCCATCGAACAGGGCAAAACCGTACGCGACGAAAACCGCGCCTTCGAGGAACGTATGGCCACCTATTTCCGGCTCGATACGGGTTTTAAAATCAAACGCAACTACGAGCGCCTTACGACCACGCTGGGGCTGGACATCCAAAACACGACCAACCGGGAAAATATATTCGGACGGTACTACGACGACAAAAGCAAAACCATCAAGTATTGGTACCAGGCACCGCTCATTCCGGTGCTGAGCTACCGCGTGGAATTTTAGTTCGACTTGAGCACATTTAGGCGGCCCTAATGGCTATGGGAATCAAATGTTTGATCCATTGTTCAATTAAACCTCGCCAAATTGGGTACCGCACAGAAGCATGGGTTCACAGGGATAAAGTCGCACTAAGCGCGTGTTTAAAATTTAGTTACTGGGCTGCGGACGGCCAATTTTGTTTCTCTCTGCGTTAAAATTTTCCGTAGGCACCCGGCTACGGCTGCAAATTTTGCCTTGATAGAAACAAAATTTGCTCGCCCTCAATCCAGCACTAAAATTTAAACACGCTCTTAGTACTGGAGCACGTAATGTGTCGTGTCATTTCGGGCACAATACACGGAGTCCAGATGCGGAATACCCGATGAGGTTAATTTATTATTAAGTACGTGGACAAAATTATTTAATAAAATTAGTAATATTGCCCCATCATGGGACGAAAAATATTGCTTCAGTTAAGCGAGACTCAACGAGAGGAATTGGAAGAAGGCTATCGGAATGGGCGGGGCCACACCTTTCG
>JBGSKO010000193.1:0-30677 GCA_041741155.1 Saprospiraceae bacterium
AAACCTCAATTCTCCGAAGCAGAACCGAGACCAAATCCGTTAAGGCCGATATGTCGTTGGATTGTTCCATAAATCTAACACCCAAAATGTTCACTAAAACAACATCAAATAGAACTGGGTTGTATGCCTAAGTTTTTACTAATATCGTTGTAATACTGTTCACATTTTGAACAACACCAAATGCCTCCCACAAATTTTTGTGTGCATTGAAGCGCATTTCATTGAAATAAAGTCGAATATCTCCATTAAGGCCAAAAGTGTCTATCATAGTAGCATTTTTAAGTGCCTTATCTATAGAAAATGTAGCAAAATACCTTTTCCCATCTCGAATTGTATTGCCGACAAGTACATATTTTGAATCTTCTTCTATTAAATGAAAATATGACAATATGCTATCTCCATCAACTTCTTTTATGCTATTTTCATAAATTATTTTTCCTTCCGCATCAACAACCAATAGATGGTTTCCCTCCACGCTACTCAATTGTATAAGCGCCATTCGGCCATCAGACAAGAGTATAGATTTTTGAATAGATGTTACTCCAATATCATTTGGTTTATATCCAACCAATATGGTGTCTGACTGTGCAAAGGCAGTATTTGCACAAAAAAATAATATAAAAAAAATATTTTTGAATACCACTTTCATCTTGATCCATTTTATGATGTTAACTAATCTGTGCCACTAAACAGCATGCGTGTATAACTTTGATTTATGAATCAGAGTATACTATTAGTGCCACGTCTGATCAATTTTAAAGAAATTAAACAGACGTGGCTATTAGTTAAAAAGATACATCGTCAAAATGAATGGCAAAAGGAGTTTGGCCTATCTGTCCATATATTGAACAATATACACAGTTCAATTCTTCCCATTCCATACAAGTGCCAATTTGCTGACCGAATGCCGAAGAACAGTCCTCTTTTAGTTCCCCTTCTGTAAACGCCTGTGGTTCAACATAGATCGGTCCAACAATATTCACCCAGCCAACAAATGTGTAGTTGTTTGGGCATGGATTGTTATTAGCAAGATAGTTAAAATTGATTCGTTCCTCAATTTGTTCATAGGCCGTTGCCGCCCCAATTTCACAGGCCGGAGTATCACCACACGAATTTTCGCATGCAGGATTCCAGTACGATCCCTCCCCCCTGTTAAATTTAAAATTTTCAATTCTCATACTTGATTTTTGTAAGTGCTGATAAAATAATTGTTTGCAAGACGCCGACCAAAAGTCCATTTGGCCGCATTTTGTTGGGCAAATATAACCAATCATAGCCAAACCATAAGGCCATCCTGAACAACAACCAATAAATTCCTGGATTTCTGCCAGTACTATCTGTACCGGTAAGTGAAAACACCAGGCCTGGCGGCACGAAACAGTATTTTCCCTACCTTCGCGGCGCATTTTTAAATACACCTTACCTTAGTTCAAAATACAAGTTTATACCATGCAAGGATCTACTATCACCATCAAACGGGGCAAACTGAAAGTCCCCAACGACCCCATTATTCCGTTCATCGAGGGCGACGGCATTGGCGCCGACATCTGGGCGGCATCCGTGCGCGTATTGGACGCCGCTGTGGAAAAGGCTTTTGGCGGCAAAAAGAAAATCTTTTGGCGGGAAGTACTCGCCGGCGAAAAAGCGTTCGAAAAAACCGGCAGCTGGCTCCCGCAGGAAACCCTTGACGTAATCAGCGAGTACAAAGTGGCCATCAAAGGCCCCCTCACCACGCCCGTAGGCGGTGGCATCCGCTCGCTCAATGTAGCCCTGCGCCAACAACTCGACCTGTACGCCTGTGTGCGCCCGGTCCGGTGGTTCCGCGGCGTGCCCAGCCCCGTCAAACAACCCGGTCTGGTGGATATGGTGATCTTCCGCGAAAACACCGAAGACATCTACGCCGGCATCGAATACCTGCAAGGTACCCCCGAGTGCGAAAAAGTGCTCAACTTCCTGCAAAACGAGATGGGCGTCAACAAAATCCGATTCCCGAAAACAGCCTCCATCGGCATCAAGCCGGTATCCATCGAAGGTACCGAACGCCTCGTGCGCTCGGCACTGGAATACGCCTTTAAATACAACCGCAAGTCTCTGACGCTGGTACACAAAGGCAATATCATGAAATTCACCGAGGGCAAGTTCAAGGACTGGGGCTACGCACTCGCCGAACGCGAGTACGGCGACCGGGTGTTCACCTGGGTGGAGTACGATCGGATCAAGGAAGCCAAAGGCGAAGCTGCGGCCAACAAAGCCCAAAGCGATGCGCTTGCTGCCGGCAAACTGCTCGTCAAAGACGTGATTGCCGACGCATTCCTCCAGCAAATCCTGCTTCGCCCGGCCGAGTACGACATGGTGGCCACGCTCAACCTCAACGGTGACTACCTCTCCGACGCACTCGCTGCACAGGTCGGCGGCATCGGCATCGCACCCGGCGCCAACATCAACTACATCAGCGGACACGCCATCTTCGAAGCTACCCACGGCACAGCGCCAAAGTATGCCGGCAAAGACATGGTAAACCCGTCCTCCGTAATTCTTTCCGGCGTAATGATGCTCGAATACATGGGCTGGACCAAAGCTGCCAAACTCATCGTCAAAGGTATCGAACGCTCCATCCGCAACAAACGCGTGACGTACGATTTCGAACGCCTCATGAAAGGCGCCACCAAACTGAAGTGCTCCGAGTTCGGAGACGAGATCATCAAGAATATGTAAGAAGGAAGGTTTCTGGTTGGAAGGTTTCTGGTTGGAGGGTTTCTGGTTGGAAGGTTTCTGGTTGGAAGGTTTCTGGTTGGAGGGTTTCTGGTTGGAAGGTTTCTGGTTGGAAGGTTTCTGGTTGGAGGGTTTCTGGTTAGAAGGTTTCTGGTTGGAAGGTTTTTAGAAAAGGCTCGTTTGCGTTTTTCAGAAAGCAGCTTTGTCTGCTGTACGGAAGAAAAGCAAACGAGCCTGTTTTTTTTAGGAAAGGCGCGTATTCATCAAACTGTGTCATGGCTCATCACTCATCGCTCATCACTCTTCACTCATCGCTCATCACTAAAGTTCGTATTTCTGCCAGCACTTCTCCGGCAGCTGCCTGTACCACCGGTGAAAGCCCAATTTGCATGGGCATTATTTCCGAAATAGAGATAACGTACAACAATATCTTCGGCAGACGCTCCCGGATGCACATGGCCTCCACCACATCGCGTAAGCCCACATCGTGGGTGCTCATGGCTCTTGGGAAATCAGATGAAAAGCGAGGTTCAATGCGGCGGATCGTACCGGCCGGGCGCTCGTCCAACGTTGCATCCACCATCACCACGAACGGATAATCCTCCAGAGCTCCCATCAGGTGAAAGCCCCCGGTGCCGCCATCCAGTACTTCTACTCCCGGCGGAAACCGTTCCTGTGCGAGTTGTTGTGCTACATACACGCCCACGCCCTCGTCACCCATCAGGTAGTTGCCGATCCCAAGTACCAGGGTATTTTTTACTTGTGTTTGCATGATAAATTGGTAGTCCGAATCAGGTCTCGCTAACCATATTACTGGACATTATCAGAACGAGACCTTCCAGGTTTGTCAAACCTGGAAGGTCTGGATGTTCGGAAAACAAAAATGTCCAGTAGTGTGCTCGCTAACCTTGGCTTGTTTTGTATTGATTGATATCAGGCGGCTTTTTTTGGCTCTTCGCGCGCCCTTTCAGCCGCTTCGGCGGCTTTTTCTGCTTCAAAAGCGTCCTCTTCGATAAACTTCCAGCCGCCACCCATAGACGATATCTCGCCGCGCCCCTCCACGTAATCGTGGTAGAACACTAAATATACGTGCACGATGGTAAAGAGAATAAAGAACCACATGAAAAGGTGGTGCAGGTTGCGTACGCCCGAATCGGCGCCAAATAGCGGAACCACCCAGGTGAACAAGCCCGCAAACCACGAGTCGCTCATGGCCGCATACAACCCAAAACCGGTAATAACCTGCGCCCCGAAAGCGATAAACGTCAGAAAATAGATAAAGCCTGCCAGGGCATTGTGCCCTACGGCCATGTGCTCACCGGATTTGGTCTGAAAAATATCAATCTTGAGCACTTCCCACATTTCCTGAAAATACTTCCGGGTGGTGGGAATGAAGTTTTTCCAGTTGGCGTACTTGTTCCCCACAAAGCCCCAATAGATTCGAAATACAAAATTGAATACGAAAATATAGGCCGATACAAAGTGAATGTACCGAATCCAGCCGAACAAGTAACGCTCGTAGGCTTCACCGCCAAACATCATAGCCGGCGGCTTGCCGATCATATAACCCGTGACACAGAGTACGGTAATCGCCAAAGCATTGACCCAGTGGAAAAAACGCACCGGCAACTCCCATACAAATACACGGCGAAGTTTATGGTAATGCATAATAGAGGATTTGAAGATTCAACAGTAGTACCTCACAATACTTGCACCCGGCTCACCTGCTTGCCGTCCTCGTCGTACAGGTGTACAGCACAGGCAAGACAGGGATCGAACGAGTGTATTGTCCGCAGAATTTCCAGCGGTTGATGAACATCCGCAACCGGAGTGTCCATGAGCGAAGATTCATAAGCCGACTGCTTGCCCTCGCCGTCGCGCGGAGAGGCGTTCCAGGTCGTAGGCACTACCAGTTGGTAATTCGCAATCTTTTTGTCTTCAATCACAATCCAGTGGCCGAGCGCACCACGCGGCGCTTCGGTATGCCCGACGCCCTGCGCTTTTTGAGGCCACTTGTCCGGACTGAATTTTTCCATGTTGGCCATGCGGGTATCGCCGTTGCGGATATTATTGATCAGGGTATCATAAAATTCAATGCCCCAATCTGCCATCAGCGCCGACTCCAGACCGCGTGCTGCCGTACGCCCCAGGGTAGAAAACAGGGCCGCAGCAGGCACACCGAGTTTTTGCAACGTACTGTCCACAATTGCCTTGTACTCTTCCTTGCCGCTTGCATAACCCACCAGTACACGGGCTAACGGACCGACCTCCATGGCATTCCCTTTCCAGCGCGGCGTTTTCAGATAACTATACGCCTTAGTGGTATCCAGGTGGTCAAACGGCGGTTTCGGGCCGGTGTATTTAATGTCTGTTTCACCTTTCCATGGGTGCAAACCCTTCGCATCAGCGGGATACTCGTACCAGGAATTATCAATAAACTCCTGAATTTCAGCATCGTCCCGCATATTCACCTCATATATCCGGCTCAGGTCTTTATTCAAAATTGCGCCGGCAGGAAACTTGTAGGAACTGATATCGCGGTAGCCATTGGTGGGCAGGTCGCCGTATGCCAGGTAATTTCCCAGCCCGCCGCCGATAGCGCCCCAATCCAGATAGTACGGCGCGATAGCCAGCAGATCGGGGATATAGACCTGGTTGACAAACTCCTTCGCATCGTGCAGCAACTGACCTACGTATGCGAGCCGTTCCGCATTGATAGCGCTCACGTCGTCCAGACCAATACTACAAGCCATACCGCCCACCAGATAGTTGGGGTGCGGGTTCTTGCCGCCGAAGATGGCGTGTATTTTTACGATCTCTTTCTGCCATTCGAGGGCTTCAAGGTAGTGGGCAACCGCGATCAGATTGACGGCAGGCGGAAGTTTGTAAGCGGGGTGGCCCCAGTATCCGTTGGCAAAAATGCCGAGTTGGCCACTTTCTACGAAGCGCCCCAGGCGTTTTTGCAGGTCGGAGAAATACCCCGGCGAGCTTTTGGGATAGTTGGAAATACTCTGCGCGATCGTGGAGGCCTCCTTCGGGTCTGCCTTCAGCGCAGATACTATGTCCACCCAGTCCAGCGCGTGCAGGTGGTAAAAGTGTACCACGTGGTCGTGCATATATTGGGCGGCGAACATGATATTACGCACCATTTCGGCATTGGGCGGAATGGTGATATCCAGCGCATCCTCCACCGAACGCACCGAAGCCAACGAGTGCACGGAGGTACAAACACCGCAAACGCGGCCGACAAATGCCCATGCCTCGCGCGGATCACGTCCGCGCAGAATTTTTTCGATGCCCCGCACCATAGTGCCTGAAGAAAAAGCATCAACAATCTTCCCGTTTTGAATATCGGCCTCTACCCGAAGGTGGCCCTCAATGCGGGTGACGGGATCAACAACGATACGTTCGCTCATAATTTATTGTCGGTTGAGAAAAAATTGAGAGGAGGTGCGATCACAATTCCTTTTCCGCTTCTTTGCCTTCCTGAATCACGCTATCTATAAGTTTCGATTTACGAAGATTGGTCATAACAGCATGTGCCGCGATACCTACACCCGTTGCAATGGCTGCAGCAGTGCCAATTTCGTCAGCATCCGATTCGATGCCGAAGCCCGGGAAGGGCTGGGCACGCGAGTACAGCGCGCCGGCATCCCAATAGTTCTCTTCCGAGCAGCCGAAACAACCGTGACCGGATTGTATGGGGAAACTGGTACCATTGTTCCACTTCGTGACCGAGCAGGCGTTGTACGTCGTTGGCCCCTTACACCCGACCTTGTACAGACAGTACCCTTTTTTGGCGTTCTCGTCGTCGAAGGTTTGTACAAACAAACCGGCATCGTAGAAGGGGCGGCGGTAACACGTGTCGTGTACGCGCTTGGAATAGAACGCCTTGGGACGACCGACGCCGTCAAGTTCCGGCAGCCGGCCAAACGTAATCAGGTGTACCAGCACACCGGCCATCACCTCGCCAATCGGCGGACAACCCGGCACCTTAATAATCGGAACACCTTTGATCAGTTTATGGATAGGTGTCGCGCCGGTCGGGTTGGGTTTAGCCGACTGCACACAACCGTTGCAGGCACAACTCCCCCAGCAAATCACCGCTTTGGCGGTGGCCGACACTTCTTTTAAAATATCCAGTGATGTACGCCCGCCGATCATGCAATACACGCCATCGGCCTCCGTAGGCACCGAACCTTCGATACAAAGTACATACTCCCCTTTGTATTTTTCCATGGTATCCCGCAGGCACTTCTCGGCCTGATGCCCCGAAGCAGCCATGAGTGTTTCCGTATAATCAAGCGATAGCTTATCCAATAAAATATCCGCTACGAGCGGGTGCGACGAGCGAATGAAACTCTCGCTGCAACAGGTACACTCCTGAAAGTGCAGCCAGATCACAGGAATCCGCGGCTTTTCCGACAATGCCTGCACCACCTGCCCCACGCCATTGGCCTCCAAGCCAAGATAGGCTGCAACTGTAGCGCAAAACTTCATGAAATCGCGTCGGGAATATCCCTGACGACGGAGTTCCTCGTAGTAAGTGGTGCGTGCCGGACGTGTGGACATAGGAAGAAAGTTTTAGATGAAGGAAGAACTTTACATGGCAGTAAAGGTCAAGACCAAACACCAATTTTATTTCTGATGTGTGTCAGCAAAATATATGATTGTTATCATCAGGGCGCCACGCCTCCGGCAGGACTTTTGACATTTGAATTCACGTCCCGCTCAATCTGGACTATGCACGAACTTTCCATCATACACAGCATCATCGAAACCGTGGAGGCCACCGTGCAGAAACGAGGTGGGGCGGTACAGGTGGAGTGTGTATATTTGCAAATAGGCCGGCTCGCGGGAGTGGAAGTCGAGAATATCGAGTTTCTGTGGCCCGCCGCTATTCAGGACACCTTGCTGGAAGGTGCGGTGTGTGCCATCGAACGGATTGCGGGAGAAGCGGTGTGTCTGGATTGCCAAACCGATTATGTTGTTGATAATTACTTTGACCCTTGTCCCGCTTGCGGCTCCTTTTGGAAGGAGGTAAAAGCCGGGGAAGAACTTAAAATTAAATCCATCGAAATATGTGCGCAACCTGCGGATGCAGTGGCAATGGGCATCAATTAATGGCTTTTGCTGCGGCTGGAAAACTCTCAAAATTCAGTGGTCTGAAATTGGACAGCAGCGTTTTGCCGGAGGCAAGTATCGCCCCCGCAACCATCGTGGCGCCCGAACCGGGCAAAACGCTGGTAGATGTAGAACGTGATATTTTGGACAAAAACAACCGCCTTGCCGAACGCAACCGCGGCTACTTCGAGGCCAAGAGTATCGCAGCATTTAATCTGGTGAGTTCCCCGGGATCGGGCAAAACCAGTATTCTGGAGCGCACACTCAGCGCATGCGGCTTGCAAACGGACTTTTGCGTCATCGAGGGTGACCAGCAAACCGCACGCGATGCCGAGCGTATTGCAGCCTGCGGCGCTCCGGTTGTACAAGTCAATACCGGAAAAGGGTGCCACCTCGAAGCTAATATGGTCCACCAGGCGCTCCGACATCTCAACCCCGCTGAGGGCAGTATCGTTTTCATCGAAAATGTGGGCAACCTCGTGTGCCCATCCATGTTCGATTTGGGCGAAAGCAAACGCGTCGTCGTCATCAGCATCACCGAAGGCGAAGACAAACCGCTCAAATACCCCGACATGTTCCGCACCGCCCAACTGTGCCTGATCAATAAAATGGACCTGCTGCCCTACCTGAAATTCGATCTGGACGCACTCAAACGCTATGCCCTGCAAGTGAACCCGGAACTTACATTTATTGAACTTTCCGCCACCACCGGTCAGGGTATGGAACAATGGTACGCCTGGATAAAAGAACAACAACTCCATCCCCACAGCGTCAGCCTCGATATTTGAACGCTTCGGGTACTGTAAACAGCTCAAAATACACCATTCAAAACGCAAAACAATCATGTGTCTCGCTATACCCGGTCAAGTACAATCCATCACCGCTGAACTCGACGAGACGTTCCGCAGCGGCAAAGTGAGTTTCGGCGGCATTACCCGGGAGGTTAACCTAAGCATGGTGCCCGATGCGCGTATCGGCGATTATGTACTGGTGCATGTCGGTGCAGCCATCAGTGTGGTGGACGAAGCGGAAGCCCTCGAAACCTTCAAATACTTGCAGCAGATCGGTGATCTGGACGAGTTGTCGCCCGATTCGCCCGTTTAAAATCATGCATACACTATGGAATCTTTGTTTCCGATCCTTTTTGCAGCCGTCGTAGGCTTTTCCCATTCCTTCGAGGCCGACCACTTGCTGGCGGTGAGTAACATCGTCACCAAACGCGACTCGGTTTGGCTGGCCATCAAAGACGGCATCGCCTGGGGACTTGGGCATACCTCCACGATTTTTATCGTGGGTATGCTGATCATCGCGTTCAAAATCGGGATTGGCGAACAGATATTTCACTACCTCGAAGCCTCCGTAGGCCTCATGTTGATCATCCTCGGGGCGTTTCGTTTAAATTTTATGCGCAAAAACGGCCGCGCCGCCCACCTGCATATCCACCTCGACGATCTCCTTTTCTGGAAGAAAAAGAAACCCGAAAGCCTGCCCGGCGCGCCGTTTAATTTTCAGCCGGCGTCCATAGCCGGCATGAATGTGCAACAGTTGCAACTGGCGCCGGCAAACCAGGGTCACCACCTGGCCTACGGCATCGGACTGGTACACGGGCTGGCAGGTAGCGGCACACTGGTCGTGCTGGTTATGAGCCAAATTCAGCGCATTGACTACTCCATGCTCTACCTGCTCGTTTTCGGTGCAGGGTCTATTGTCGGCATGCTGCTGGCCAGCGGGCTGTTCAGTTTGCCTTTTTCAAAAAAACTGTCGTCGCAGCATTGGCTGCAACGCTCCCTCACCCTGATTTCATCGGTATTGTGTATCGGGTACGGCTTCATGGTCGTACTGGAAAATTTGGGTTTATAGGTTAGAAGGTTGCTGGTTAGAAGGTTGCTGGTTTCGCCGTGCGTGGGTCTTTTGACCCCGCACAACAGTGGCTGACAATCAAGCGGTTGGCGCGGGGTCAAAAGACCCGCGCGCGGCGTTTCAAGGTTGAAAAAACACCGTTGACACAGTTTTCTCAACCCCCTCAACCTTTGGCGCGGGGTCAAAAGACCCGCGCGCGGCGTTTCAAGGTTGAAAAAACACCGTTGACACAGTTTTCTCAACCCCCTCAACCTTTTTCTCAACCCCCTCAACCTTTTTTCTCAACCCCCTCAACCTTTTTTCTCAACCTCCTCAACCCTTTTTTCTCAACCCCCTCAACCTAAACTATCAACGATGAAATTTCTCAACGAATACCGCGATCCCCATCTGGTGGAACAGTACACCCAGGAAATCCGGCGTGTGGTGACCCGTCCGTGGAAAATCATGGAAGTCTGTGGCGGCCAAACGCATAGTCTGGTCAAAAACGGTCTGCTCCAGCTTTTGCCCCCCGAGGTGACCATGGTGCACGGCCCCGGCTGCCCGGTATGCGTCACCCCGTTGCACCTGATTGACAAAGCCGTTTGGCTGGCCTCCCGACCCGGAGTTATCCTGTGCTCCTTTGGCGACATGATCCGGGTACCCGGCTCCCGGCGCAGCCTGCTGGAAGCCAAAGCCCTCGGCGCCGACGTGCGTATCCTGTATTCCCCCCTGGAAGCAGTCAAAATAGCCCAGGAAAATCCCGACAAAGAAGTGGTCTTTTTTGCCGTAGGTTTCGAAACCACTGCGCCGGCCAACGCCATGTCGGTCCTGCACGCCCAAAAACTCGGGGTAAAAAACTACTCGATCCTGACTTCCCATGTCCTCGTGCCTCCTGCCATCGAAGCCGTAATGAGCGACCCGGAAACAGCCATTGACGGGTTTCTCGCAGCCGGGCACGTCTGCGCCATCATGGGCATATCTGAATACTACCCGATCGCCGAAAAATACCAGGTACCGATCGTCATCACCGGATTTGAGCCGGTGGACCTCCTGCAAGGCATCCTGATGACTGTCCGCCAACTCGAAAATGGCGAACACCGTGTCGAAAACCAGTACAGCCGCGTGGTACTCCCCGACGGCAATCCGGCTGCCCGCAACATTATCGGACAGGCGTTTGACATCACCGACCGGGAATGGCGCGGCATCGGGTCCATACCCGGCAGCGGCTGGGAACTGCGAACGGAGTTTTCCGACTTCGATGCCAACAAAAAATTCAATGTACCCCTCGAAAAAGCCCCCGAAAGCAGCGTGTGCATTGCCGGCCAGGTACTCAAAGGCATTAAAAAACCCTTCGAATGCCCCGAATTTGGCAAAAAATGCACCCCCTCCAACCCACTCGGCGCACCCATGGTATCGTCGGAAGGCGCATGCGCCGCATACTACCACTTTTCATCACTCGTCGCTTGAAAATCTCCTGTCCCCTTCCGCAACTCGATTTTGATGTGATCACCCTTGGTCACGGTAGCGGTGGTTTGCTCACCAACAAACTACTCGAATCGGGTGTTTTTGACCTGCTGAAAAACCCTTTGCTCGATACCCACCACGACGGCGCTGTCTTTGAAATGCCGGGCCGTTTGGCCTTCAGCACGGATAGTTACGTGGTTTCCCCCATCTTTTTCCCTGGCGGTAATATCGGCGAGCTGGCCGTAAACGGCACGGTGAACGACCTGGCCATGTGCGGCGCCGCAGCACGCTACCTTTCACTCGCGTTTATCCTCGAAGAGGGCCTCACCATGCGCGAATTTTGGGATGTACTGGTCAGCATCAAATTCGCCGCAGAGCATGCCGGCGTGCAAATCGTCACCGGCGACACCAAGGTGGTGGAGCGCGGCAAGGGCGACAAAATATTTATCAACACCACCGGTATCGGGCAAGTACACCCACAGGCCAACATCGCGATGGGCAATATCCGGCCGGGCGACAAAATTATTTGCAGCGGCTACATCGCTACCCACGGTATCGTCATCATGAGCGTGCGGGAAGGTCTCGAATTCGGCACCACCCTGCTCAGCGACACCACTAACCTGAACCACACCGTACTCCACCTGCTCGACGCCTTCGGACACGACATCACGCTGCTGCGCGATGCCACCCGCGGCGGCGTCGCCACGGTGCTCAACGAAATCGCGCGCGACACCCGTTGGGGCGTCGAAATCCACCAAAAAACCCTGAAAGTGTACGAGGAAGTGGACGGCGCCTGCGAAATGCTGGGCCTCGACCCGCTATATGTCGCCAATGAAGGCGTGTTTCTCGCCGTCGTACGTCCCGATGCCGCCGAGGCTATTCTGCAAAAACTCCGCACGCTGGAGCACGGCGCCGACGCCGAAATTATTGGCGAAGTCGTGGATGCACACCCCAAACAGGTTGTGTTGCACAGCCGGGTGGGCGGGCGGCGGGTTGTGAATATGCTGGCAGGCGAGCAGTTGCCGCGTATCTGTTAGATTTTACCGCAGAAACATGCGCTCTAAGTAAGCAGCGCCAATTGCCCGTACGACACGCCCTCGTCGTTCGGCGAAATTTCCCGGTGAAAGAACAGCTCGAACTCCGGCCGCAGGCCTTCCAGCGCCAGGTCAACCAGCAATGCATTTTGCCACACGCCGCCGCTGCATGCAATCTTCCGACATTGGTACCGGCACGCTGCCGCCCCGATCAGCGCAATCAGTTGGCTGTGAAAAAAGGCAGCAGCATACTCCACAGACTGCGTTTTCAGAAAGCTGCCGTGTACTCGCGCCACCAATTCCCCGACAGGAAAAGCCTCCGATTCCCAAGCCATCTCCATCTCCAGGGGGATGGATTTCAGCCCGTTTTGCCGGAAATACCGAAACGCCGCAGTTTCCAACAACATGGCCGCCTCGCCCTCGTAACTGACCTTGTCGGCCAGTCCAAGCAACGCCGCCACCCCGTCGAAAACCCTGCCCATGGAAGAGCATTGCAGCAAACCACCCTTGTCCAGCATGCGCCGGTACAGCGACCATTCTGCAGGAGAAAACTTGTTTTCCAGAATGTCCCTGCCTGCGCCCCATTTGCCGGCCAGGCTCAGCGCGGACAAGCGGGGTTCGCGCGGCATTTTATCGCCGGCCAGCAGGTCAAAATACGCCAGATGCCCTACCCGATCCAGTTGCCCGCCCTGAAGGCGAAAAAACTCGCCGCCCCAGATTTGTCCGTCGTCGCCGTAGCCCGTGCCATCCCAGATGACGCCCAACACGGGTTCTGCCGTTTCCAGCAGACCTTTTTCGGCGAGTACGGCGGCGAAATGTGCCCGGTGGTGCTGCACGGCAACAACGGGCACCGCCCATTCCTCCGCCAGCCGGTATCCCAGTTGAGTGGAAAAATATTCCGGGTGTTTGTCCACGAGGATACTGCCGGGTCGTTCGCGGAACAGGGCCAAAAAGTGCCGCAGTGTATGCTCGAAATTTTGCTGCGTATCAAAACTTTCCAGATCGCCCAGGTACTGGCTCAGGTAAGTATTGCTCCGGTGCTGCCAGGCGAACGTGCTTTTCATGGAAGCACCGAGGGCAAGCATGCCCCCCGCAGCATCCCCCATCCCCCTGAGGGCCGGAGCCGACGGCGCCAGTCCCCGCGAGCGCCGCACTACCACCCGCTGTGCGTGTTTTGCACTCAGGCGCACCACGCTATCGTCCTGCGGAATCGCAATCTCCCGGTTGTGCAGCAAAAACGCGTCGGCGATAGCCGACAAATCTGCGAGCGCATCCGCATCCCGGAAGATAATAGGCGAACCTCCGGGGTTTCCGCTTGTGGCCACCAGGGGGCAACCAAATTCCCGCGCCAGTATATCCAGCAGCGGCGCGTACGGCAGCATGGCGCCGATATGCCCCAACCCGGGCGCGATATCCGGCACGCAAATACCTGACGCCGGGTTGTCGCGCACCTCCAGCAGGACAATCGGCGCGACCGGGCTTTCCAACTCCGCTTGCGCTTCCGGGCACAGCCGGGTATCGTCTGCCAGCATTTGGATATTCGGATACAGCAACGCAAAGGGTTTCGTCGGCCGGTGCTTGCGTTGTCGAAGGATTTGAATGGCCGGGGCGCTGGTTGCATCGCAGAGCAGCAGATACCCGCCAATACCTTTCACCGCCAAAATTTGACCGGTGCGTAGTCGCGTCAGGGCGTTTTCCAGCGGGTTGTCCCAAATATTCCCGGAGGCGTCCCGACATTCCAGCCGGATGCCACACGTGGGGCAAGAGTTGGTTTGGGAAAAATAGCGGCGGTCTTCCGGGTCATCGAACTCCGCCCGGCAATCGGGACATTGCCCGAAGGGCTCCATGGTGGTCCGTTCGCGGTCGTAGGGCAGATCGGTCAGGATGGAATAGCGTGGGCCGCAGTTGGTACAGGTGGTAAATGCGTAGCCGTGGCGGCGATTTGCCGGGTCGTGCAGTTCGCGGCGGCAGTCGGCGCACAGCGCAAAATCGGGGGTGATCAGCAGGTTGGGCGGCGCGTCCGAGGCACTGTTTCTGATTTGAAAATCAGGAAATTCCTGAAACGGGATGGCCTCACAGCGAATATCCGTGATGCGGGCAAGAGCGGGAGCCTGCTGAACAATTGCCTGTTGAAAATCGTCTGGAGACGCCGCATTGAACAGGATGTGTACGCCATCGGTCGTGTTGTTCACCCAGCCGTGCAGGCCAAATGTGTGCGCCAAACGCCATACAAAAGGCCGGAAACCGACGCCTTGAACCTGACCGGAGATATGGAGATGAAAGGTAGTGGGCACAGGAAGAAACTTTCGCGAAGGTATGGATGAATCAACCCACTTATGGTGAAAACACCAAGAAGGGCGAAAAAACTGTTCGTCCTTTCCGAAAAAAAGCCTCAGCTTTGTTTACAGAAATACGGAAACAGATTCGGCAGAAAGGACAGCAATCAAAACATGATGAATCTACTATGAAAACCTTGAGTATTAAAATCACCGAGA
Source organism: Saprospiraceae bacterium (assembly GCA_041741155.1). Taxonomy (GTDB): domain Bacteria; phylum Bacteroidota; class Bacteroidia; order Chitinophagales; family Saprospiraceae; genus M3007. Next base: position 14,669 of record JBGSKO010000193.1, read on the forward strand.
AGCAGTATTCCAGATACGGCTTCTCAAAGGAACAGTTCGATTTTGACGAGTTTGTCAAAATGCTTAAAAAGGATATTGCCAAAGAAGCCTTGCGCAGAAGTCGCGCCATTGCGCGCAAATCACCTCTGGTTGCGTTGACGATGGAAGAGATCAATGCTGAAGTAGAGGCCGTTCGCAGCGAACGAAAACAGCGTCGTCATGCACAGGCTGGTTCTTGACACCAATGTCATCGTTTCCGCCTGCATATCGGAACACGCACCGCCCGGAAAAATTATTGACCATCTTTTTCTAGAAGATAAAAATGCAATTTGTCTTTCTGCAGATGTACTGGAGGAATACAGCGAAGTGCTCAACCGATTCCGACGACAACATCTTTCTCGATCTTGCCTTTGCTGCTACCGCCGACTTCATCGTCACGGGTAAACTCCGGGATTTTCCAACACCCGAACTTCAGGGCATTCGAGTCGTTTCTCCCGCCGATTACTGGAATTTTTTCAGGGATGATACTTAGCAGGTTGGGTGTCCGGTCAGGATTTCTGTGGATCCGGTTGGGAATTTCGGGGATTCGGTAAAATGTGGAGTGGCTCCATCCCCTGCCACAAATGGGAGGCGCGCTCGCAGGGCAAACGCATCAAAATAGAGCCGTCAAAGCCGACGAATTCAACATTATATAGAATACATGAGTGCAGAATACATGAGTGCAGATTGTAGAAGTTGCGTAGAGTTGACCACGCGCTCTTGATTAAGAGCATGGGCGTACGTCACGGATACTTCTACAATCTGCACTCATGTATTCTGCAATCATGTATTCAAACTTTTCCAGCGACACACCTCGATTGTGATGTGTCTCGCCGCTCCCCTACTCCACCAAAACCAACCGCCCGCTCACTACCTGCCCGCCGCTGCGCACACTGACCGTGTACAAACCGGCGGCAGCTCCCGCTTCGCGCAGGTTCACCGGCAGTTTCAGATCGGCCACGGCCTCCACCCGACGTTCCCAGATCAGCTGACCCAGATCGTTTTGGATGGACACCTGTACCGTTTCGCCGGCGAAATCGCCCAGGTCAATCCACACCCGGTCGGTCGTCGGGTTCGGCAGCAGGTTTACAGTTTTAAGTGTTGCGTGTTGCGTGTTGAGTTGATCCGACAGTGCCCGATCCTGGGTTGGCGGCGCCACCGGCGGCGGCGCAGGCAGCACAGTAAACGTCTGCGTGTGCGTGACCACGTTGCCGCAGGCATCGGTAGCCGTCCAGATACGCGTGACCGTGTACCCCGTGGCGCAATCGCCGGGCGACTGCGTTTCCTGCATGGTCATCCCAGCCGAGCCGCAGTTGTCCGTAGCCGTTGGCGGCGCGGGCGGCGGCACACAGTTGGGCGCGCATTGTACCGTCACATTGGCCGGCAAGTTGCTGAACACTGGCGGTGCGGTATCCTGCACCGTGATGACCTGCACCGTGGTCGCCGCATTTCCACACAAATCAGTAGCCCGCCAGGTGCGGGTAAGCGTGTAGTTGTACAGGCAATTGCCGTCCGTGCGCACCTGCCCGAGGTAGGTGATGCTCACAAACCCGCCGCAGTTGTCGGTAGCCACCGGGTTGCTCAGCGGCGGCGGCGACTGCGTGCACGAGATGGTCGCATTGACGGGCACCGAGGTGAAGATCGGCGGCTGGTTGTCCGCGACCTGAATGGTCTGCGTGGCCACGGTACTGTTGCCGCAGGCATCGGTGGCCCGCCAGGTACGCCGGATCTGGTAGTTGCCCGGGCAGGTGGCGTTAGCCGTGGTTTGGCCGAGGTAGGCGATCGTCACGTTGCCGCCGCAGCCGTCGGTAGCCGTGGCCGTGCCGACCGGCGGTACCGCCACGTTGCAGGCGATGGTCTGGTTCGGCGGGATAGTCAGCGTCGGTTTGCCGTTGTCCACCACCGTGATCCGTTGCGAGATGGAGCGGGTGTTGTTGCAGTTGTCCGAGGCTACCCAGCGCCGGGTCAGCGTGTAGGCATTGGCGCAGGCGCCGTTCGTCTTAGTTTGGCCGACGTAGGTGATAGCCACCGTTACGGCGCAGTTGTCCGTCGCCACGGGCGCGACGGGCGTTGGTATCGCGTCGCACTGCACGGTGATATTGGCCGGTGGGTTCACGAAATTCGGTTTCTGCGTGTCAATGACCGCAATGCGCTGCGTAGCGGTACGGGTGTTGCCGCAGCCGTCGGTCGCCGTCCATTGGCGGGTGAGGACATACCGGTCGGTACAGGTTTGCTCCGATACGGTTTGGCTGGTGAAAACGACCGCGACCGCGCCGCCGCAATTGTCCGAAGCCGCCGGGCTGCCCACAGCGGGCAGGCTGTTGCACTGCACGGTCACGTTGGGCGGCACGAAAGTGAAATCCGGCTTCGTGTCGTCGAACACGGTGATGACCTGCGAGCAGGAAACCGTGTTGTTCGAGGCGTCGGTGGCCTGGTAGTAGCGCGTGACCTTGAACCGGTTGGCGCAGTCCACGTCGTAGGGCGCGGTAGTGAACAGGTGCGCGACCGTGGCCGCCCCGCAGCCGCCCGACATAGTGACAAGGCCAGGATCAGGTGCAGGAATGTCGCCGGCACAGTTCACCAAGAGCGGAGCCGGACAGGCGATGGCCGGCAACTGGCCCGCCACCACCTCGATGCTGAACGTGCAGTAATCCGTGCAGTTCTGGTCGTTGGTGTAGGTATAGGTGATGCTGTGCTGCCCGACTCCCGCAGCAGCAGGATCAAATACGCCCGCGTTCACACCCGGGCCGGAATACACCCCACCCGCCGGGTCGCCGCCGCTCAGAACAATGGGGCCGGCTGCGAGACAGGTGGTGCTGTTGGACGGGCAGGTGACGGAGGGCTGTGCGTGAATCGTAATTAACTGGGGCTGCGTGACGATAACGCCGTTGAGGTTGTACGTCCAGGTCACCACATACCCGCCTGGACCGAATATGAAGGCCGGTGGCGTGGCATTGGGATCAACCGGAACCGGCGCCGACGGTGTCCCGTAAATGACCGGGCCGTTCGGGTCGCATGAATTCAAGGCCGACGGCGCCTGAACGACCGCCGGACTGCAACTGATAATGTTGGGCAAATTAGCCAGAACGGGAACGGGTTCCGGGGCGGTTACCGTGACGGAAACCACCGCACTATTCATACACCCGGTCCAGGTATCCATCACCACCACCGTATAATCGCCGCTATTCGCCGCCGTCGGGTTGGGAATCACCGAGTTTTGGTCCGTGGACTGGTACCCGCCCGGACCGCTCCAGGCCCAGGTCACGCCTTGCGCGCCGCCGGTTTCGTACAGTTCCAGCGGGCCGGAGCCGGCACAGAGCGGGGCGTTGGAGGAGGCGGAGATGGGGGGCAAGGGATCTGCGCCTGCATCCACCGTCAGGGAATTGGTGCAACCATTCGCGTCCGTGACGACCACATTGGCGAAGCCGCCAAATACCGCGGGCAACGGGTTAAAAAACGTCAGGGTTTGGTCGGTTGTGACAAATCCCAAACCGTTGGACCAGACCCAGGAGACGGCATCGCCGCCTGTTTCCGTCAAAATCAAGGTCTCGTTTTCACAAACAACTCTGTCGCCGCTGATGTCCACCGCCGGACGGGGTTTTACTTCGATATTGAAATCCGCCGTTTCCGTGCAGCCATTCGCCGTTACCGTGTAGGTGATGACGACCATGCCGGGCGCTATGCCGATGACGACTCCCGACGTACTGTTGACCGTGGCAATGGCAGTGTTGCTGCTGCTCCACATCCCGCCGGGGGTGCCAACAATCGTCAGGGGCGTATTTTTCCCCTGGCAAACCGTGGCGCTGCCGCTGATCGTACCGGCGCTGGCCGGGGCGGAAAGAAACACCGGCGTCTGCGCATAGCCCACGCAGCCGTTCGCCGCATAGACTGCCACGACGTACAACCCTTCGTCGGCTGGCGATACATTCGGGATGATGAAGGTTTGCGCATTCGAAACCGGGGACCCGTTGGGGTCGTACCAGTACCAAGATGCCGCCTCGCCACCGATTTCCGCCAGAACGGCATCGCCGCCGGCGCAAACCGGACTATTGGAAACAGCCTCCACATACGGACTTGACAAAACTTCCAGGAAGAAGTACGCCGTGTTGGTGCAGCCGTTTTCCGTAACGGTGTACGAAATGGTGCAAAAACCGGGCGCTAAGGCAAAAACATCACCCGAGTTGGCATCCACATACGCCACGCCCGGGTCGTCGCTGGCCCAAAGGCCACCGGCCAAGCCGCTGCTGGTGTACTGGAAACCGTTGCCGGAACAAAGCCCAACCGGGCCGGCAATGTTCCCCGCATCGGGCAGGGCGACGTTGACCACCAAAGAATTGAAACACGGCGTGCTGCACCGCGACACATTCGTGAACGGCGTCGAATTGGGCGTTTCCACCAGCGGGGTCAGGGTGTTGGTACGGTTGGACACCGTGTACGGCTGGGCGTTTTGCACCGCCGGCAGGTGGTTGACCGTCACCGTAATGGGCTGGATGAAATCGCAGGCTGCGTTGGAATTGCCCTGCAAGTCGAGTTTCAGCAGCAGCAGTTCATTGGGCGCGTAACTGTCGGAAGCCATGATGAGGTGCAAAAATCCGTTGCGCTCCAGGATGTTCTTCACAATGTTTTTGCCCGAAATGCCGAGCCGTTTGGCCCACTGCACATTGCCCTGTTTGTCGGTTTTGATGAGCACGCCGAACCCGAAATTGCTCAGTGAACTCAGGTACATATTGGCCACGATGTAGTACCCGTCGGCGGTGTTGGCGATACGCGCGGCCACCGGCCGGTCGTAACCCGACACGATATACTGTTTCGTCCAGCCCACATTGCCCGTGAGGTCGGTTTTGGCGACTACTAATTCGGTGGGGCCACCGGTGTACAGGTCAAAACCCACGAGGTCGCCCGAAGCCAGCACCACGAGGCTGTCGTTGTCAATGGCTGGTTTTTCCGGGTACATCCGGGTAAAGTTTGGGCCGCCGTTCGCGTTGCCTTCCGAGATCAGGCTGTTTTGCCACTCGAACGCGCCCGTGGCCGCATCGTGCGAAAACACGCTCGCACGCAAGTCGGTAGAGGCGGTATAGTACCGCCGGCAAGCCCCGTACAGGTGGCCGTTTTGCATGATGGAGTAGTAGTCGCCGCCCTCGCCCTGCAGGGCGTAGGTGCTGATGGCGCCCGTGCTTTTGTCAATCTGGGCCAACTGGGTGTAGCCGCCGTTGCCCGTGCCGGTCAGGACGCAGTTGCCAGCGTCGAAATCGTGGATATTGGTGAACAGCACGGCGGAAACGTGCTGCACCCACACAAAACTGTGGGTAGCCATGTTGTACCGGAACACGGTGGATTTGGCATCCGCCGCCGCACCCGTTTCGTAGTACGCCACCCCGATCAGGTCGCCCGAAGCGTCCACAAGCATGTCGCGGATGAGCAGGGTGTTGGTGCCGAGGCGGAAAGCGCGCGCCCACAGGGGCGTGCCCAGCGGGTCGAAACGCACGATCACCATGCTGTCGTTGCGCAGGCCGGTGGCGAAAAAGTCGCCGTTCGGGTGCGGGAAGATGTTGGGCTGCGAGCCGCCCATGTTGCCGAGCGACTGGATGAACGTGTTGTTGCAGCCCGCCGCGGAGCAGCCGCCGGGGCCGACGACGGTCACCGAAAGCACGGTTTGGCCCGGGGCATCCGCTGTGTAGGTGATGCTGTTGGTACCCTGACCGTCGGTGATCGTACCGTTCAGGATCGTCCAGGTGTAGGTGGCGCCGGGGCCGGCATCGGGCACGGAGGCGGTGAGGCCCGTGGTGCCGGGGCAGACCTGTGCAACGGCTGAGTTGGTGATGGTGGCGTCGGGTTGGGGGTAGATCGTGATCGGGAAATTCCTTGGAATCGTATCCGCACAAGTCAGCCCGTTGTAGTCGTAATGCGCGCGTACCACAATATTGGCGAACAGCGGCATCGGGCCGGGGTTTTTGGCCATGAACGGCGGAATGTCGCCGGTGCCGGCTGCTGCCAAACCAATGGCGGGATTGTTGTTTGTCCAGGTATAGTAGGCGCCCGGAATGGGGCCTGTTAGCGGAATGGTGGTGGTGGTTGCGCCTGCGCAAAACATCTGGTCGCCCGGATAATTGGTTTCCGGGTAAGGCAGTACCGTGAGGGTAAAAAAGTGTGTAACGCCGATGCACGTAAGGCCGTTGTAGTAGTGCCTGGGCGTAACGCTCAGGTTGGCTACAGCCGGTGCGAGATCGTCGTTTCGAAGGCTATAGGTGCCGTTTAGTGGCCCGTAAACGCCGAGATTGGGGTTATCTATCGTACCCGTGTAAAACGTAAACGGATCATCCGTAACGTAATGCAGATTAATCACATCGCTGGCGCAGTGCAGCAGGTTGACCGGTATTTCCATAGTCGGTATGGGGTGTACGATCACCCCCACCGAACCGATATTCGTGCAGCCCAATCCGTCGGATACGACAACCACGTAATTACCATTATTGGCGGGTGTCGGGTTGGCAATTACCGGGTTTTGATCGGCGGAAGCGAAACCGCCAGGCCCGCTCCAATTCCAGGAGGTAGCCGCGCCGCCGGATTCGAACAGCAGCAGGTCGCTGCTCCCGGTGCACAGCGGGGCATTACTCGATGCCACCACCACAGGCGCCGAGTTCGGGCTGCCCGTCACGATAGCCGAGCCGGTCATGGTCACCGGACAACTGGTGCCGTCGGTATTCGCCACCACGGTGTACGTTCCCGGGGCAGTTTGCAGGCCGAAATCCAGCGCTGAGCCGGTGCCGGGAAGCGGGCTGCCCACGTCCGAGCCGTCGCGTTGGAGTTGGTAGGAAACACCTGTGACGGAGCCGTCCAGCCCCACGAGGGCGCCGTTGCTGCCGGAGCAGACCGTGCCGCCGCCGGTCATGTTGAATACTGCCGGGGGCGAGGTGATCGTGATATCCACCGCCAACACCACCGTGCTTTCGCACAAACCGCCGTCGCTGTACACGCGGGCGTAGTAGGTGACGGGGCCGGTGATGGCAGGCTGGAACATATTACCTGCCGGGCCGGGTGTGCCGCCGGAGTACACCAGGTTGGTGGTGGCGGCGGGGTCGGTGTACCAGTTGGCCCATTCATCGGGTTTGAGGCCGGCGAGCACGAGTTTGGCCATGCCGGGCGGACAGCCGGTGGTGATGCTGTTGGCTACATCGAGCATGGGGATAGTGGCCGGACAGGGATTGCAGGGAAAAAACAACCAGCCGGCGTTGTTGAACACATCGCCGCCGGGCGTGGGCACATAGATGTCCTCGGTGCCGGTGTGGGTCATGCCGGTGAGAAACAGGTACTTCGTGCAGGTACTGGTGCCGTCGTAGTCGTCCTTGTGGATGATGGCCGGGACACTCGGGTTGGAGGATTTCATCTCGATGTACTGACCGGGGAGGCCCTGGGCTATGAACTGGCCTTCGACGCCGTTGTGGGGGACGAGGGTTTGGGTGGTGCCAGCGGTGAAGGTGTAGCGTTTGCCGGGGGCGAATTTCATGGAGTGATAGGAGCGGGAGTCATCAAAAAAAGCATCGCCTCTGAACTCAACATCGTGTATATAAAAATCAGGCCCTCCATATCCGATATACCCATTTTGCTCAAAAAGCAACTTATTCTTTATCGTTGCTCCCCATAGCTGTGCATTTGATGCTTTGAAAGTCACATTGTACAGTCCTGGGTTATATCCATTGCCAACTATCCAGCTAACAGGAACATCCTCAAAAACAAAGCTCGAAGTCCCACAGTGAATCTTATGCGGAAAATAATAGAGGTAAGCAATGGCGTAGCTATTAACGTTTCCCAAAAAATTTACAATTGAGTTTCCCAGAAAAACTTCAGCAGAAGACGGTTCGGTATAACTGTTGTCCCAGTACCGACCAATCTTGATCAACTTATCGTTAGTACGAAACCTCCCATACCAGTGAACAAGATCAACATTTACCCAGAGTGGATCTACCAACGTCCAATCCCCCGCTGGCTCCCAAAAATACAAGTCCTTATTAAAATGATTCCCCGCGCTCGTAATCGTCGCCGGCCCATTTGCCCGCAACCAAACCGACCCGATGAAATTATTGGTCATCGCACTCGAAAACTTCAAACTGCCGAAAATGGAGAGGCTGTTTATACTGAATGGGTCGCCTTGATTGAACGAGGTATTCGTATTATTCAACACCACCCCGCTGCCCACTCCCGTCCAGTCCATATCCTTGCAAAAGGCAAAACTTTGGTTCACCGTCACCGCATCGCCCGCGCCGAGGCCGGAGCCGCTGTTGAAAAACACATCGTCGTGCGCTGTCGGCGGGCACTCGCCGCCTGCTCCGCCGGAGGCCAGCGACCAGTGCGCAGCACTGTGCCAGTCGCCGGCGCCACCTACCCAGTACAGGTCGCGGGGGGCGGGGTTGGTCATGTTCCAGGATGCTTCCACGTCGGGTTGTATGGCCACGCAGTTGGTCGCGGTGTAAATGGCCCCGCTCGTCTGGTCGGCGTACACCCGGTCAAAAACGGTGTGCTGGATGTCGAAGGCCGTACCCGCGCCTTCTTTTCGGAAGGTCGTCGTTTCTCCCGGGGTCGGGTTGTGCATGACCGTCGGGTTTTCGCAAGAGGAGTTGATGTGGTTGAAAACACCGCTGGCGGTGATGGTCTGCACGGTACTGCCGGTGCCTGTGTAGGGCTGAAACTTGAAGTTATACCCCCCGTGTATGGTCATGATATCGTAGGTGTGGCTGTCGAACAGATAAGCACCTTTGTGAAACTCCACTTCGTGGATATGGGAGTTCGGCCCGATGAGGTTTCCGAAGGCGAGGAAGGTGAGTTTGTTCAGGATGTTGCCGTAGAGGAAATCGCCCGCGTGGTCAATGGGGTTGAAAGTGACATTCCAGAAGTCGTGGTAAATAGTTGGGTAGCAGTCAATGTACCCGCCGCTCAAACCAATGATGTGGGATTCCACAGCGTGAAAATTGCCCGTTTCGTACCAGCAGCGGAAGTGGCCTTTTTCATTGGTTTGTGTACTTTTTATCAAAAACACATTCGAACTATTGCCACCCGGTTCACCGAGCCAGAGTTCGGCGCCCATATTAATGAACGTTCCCGAAAAATCTTCTCTGACGTTGCCAAGCCAGTTATATATCAGCATGGGATGGCCAAGGGTTTTGAACGTACCCCGCTTGTGGAACACATAATAAACGGGCGCTTTGAAAGTGTCTTGCAATTCCCACACCCCCGATCCTTCAAACACAACTATGTACGGAAATGCATGACTTGCACTTGTTATCGTTGATGTGTCGCTGGTTCGGAAGCGTACCGTACCGCCGAAATTAAAGTACATGTCGGCATCCAAAGTGAGCGAATCGTAAATATGCAAATTCACGGCGCCGCTATTAATCTCCGGCATCCCCGTCACCCCGGTCCAGTCCATATTGGCGCAGTAGGCATCCCCGGTCACGGTCACCTGGTCACCCGGCGAAAAGCCGGAGTTGGCTGTGAAATGTACATTCGATCCGCCGTTCGGGATGCAGCCGCAGTCGCCCACCAGGCTAAGCGGGTCGTCCGTCCAGTGGCAAGGGTCGTTCCAGTCGCCGGCGCCACCTACCCAGTAGAGGTCGAGGCCGGGGTTGGGTGCGGTAAAAATCCAGCCGGTGTTGTTGCCCAGGTTCACGCCGTCGAGTACTTCGAGCGGGTCGGAGCCGGTGGCGTGGCAGTCTTCGAGAATGACGCAGTGTACGGTCTGCGTGGCACCGGAGTTGTTCACTAAGTTGAAGTGTGTGCCGTACTGCCAGGATTTGATCGTGATGAACTCCGCGCAGGTGCCGGCGCCAAGGGCGGTGAGGGAGCCACCGGGGAGGATGGTTTGGTCGGTGCCGGTATTGTAAGGCATGGTTTTCAATCGTGTAGGTCTTCCCTGCTGTAAAGGTGAGGTTCTTGTAATTCGTGGCATTTCCGATCCAGCCATCTTCCAGAAATACCACATTGTTTAAGACAGGAATTCCTCCGAGCGAATGGGAGTAAATTCTGCCAAACTGATGAAAAGTCAGGGTTCCATCTATGTTTCCCCAACTAAAGCCGCCGGACGTGCAAACCTGTAAAAAACTTACATCGTAAAAATGGATTGGGGTTGCAAAATTTATAGGGCCAACTAGTCCCACGTTTGCACCCAGAAATTTAATGTGTGAAGTTCCCGCATCAAATTGGCCCGGGCTGTAATTGAAGTATCCATACCCGACGATATTAAACTCCGAGTTGCCTAGTTGCAATTGACCATTAGTGGGGCCTTGGTAGTTCCCGCGGAATGTCCCAACCACCGTTACTTTTTGCCCATTGGTATTCAGAAGTCCGCCATGATGATTGACACCGCCATCACAATAGAACTCATCCATCAACTGCCATTCTCCATCGGTTCCTTCAAAAAAAACATCGGATAAGAAACGTACCGTCTTGCTCCAAATCTGCTTCGTAGCGGCATCATTCGAGATAAAATGAACCTCGTTGTTGAAGGTCATGGTCAGGTTTGGGTCCATCGTCAGCGAGCCATAAATATCCATCCGGCCGCCCCCGCCGCCCCACACCGTTCCCGCAGGCACACCCGTCCAGTCCATGTTCCGGCACTTCGGCACGGTGCTGCCCGCGTCCACAGTCACGGTGTAGGCCGTGCCGCCGTTGGTGTCGCCGAAATAAACGTCGTCGTCCGCCGTGGGTACATTGGCGTGATAGTGCGCGGGCAGGGTCGGGTTGGGGATTTTCGCCCAATGGGTGGCGAACTGGCTCCAGGCGCCGGAGCCGTTTACCCAGTAATAGTCGAGGGCGGAAAGAGAGCTGGAGAGTTGGAAGGCGCATACGAATACGATGGCCATGCGCCGGGCGGCTGCCCGGGTGGAGTACAGACTTTTCATGAGTGAGACGTTGGTTGTATGAGTAACAAATGGATTAAAACAAAAGGGAAGCGTGGCACTGGGCATATCCGCCGGCGCCGGGGTTTGTTACCCGGGCGGGCGGTTTTTTGCCGGTCAAAGTTGAATTTCTTTTATTCGCGCCGGGGATATTTCGGGCATTCGGTCGGGATTTCCGTATATCCGGCTGGGAATTTCGGGGATTCGGTAAAATGCGGCCCCACCCCCAACCCCACCCCCAAATGGGAGGGGGGCTTGCTCTCATCTCCGTTGTTGATTCCGGTTTTGAATGCATTTGCATCCGAACCGGGGATTATTGGGCAACGTGGAATGTGGCCCCCCTCCCATTTGGGGGAGGGGTTGGGGGAGGGGCCGCGCCACGCACAAACCATACATCCGGTGCTTGCACAGGTTGTTACCTGCACACCGGCAAAATCAGACTTGAGGTAAAATGTGCCCTGAGTGGAAATGGAAATGCAGCACCAGCCCGCCTTGCCGCAAACGGGCAACGCGAGACACGCTGAGGTTTTTTGCCGGCAGGGCTGCCGGACACCAATCTTGATTAGTGGAAGAGATTAACTATTAGGTGAGTGTTCGTGTGCCAAAGGTAAAGCAACCGCGGGCAGAAATTGCACTGGTGGGAGTTGAATTTATTTTAGAGGCTGATTGCATCTATTTTTTACAAATCCGACACACCATTCCGGATTTGTAAAAAACCGCACTACTTTTGTTCCATGATACCACGGTTACTTTCCGACAAAATCCGCCAGCTGGCCGCCAGGATGCCCGTCATCAGCATGACCGGCCCGCGCCAATCGGGCAAAACGGTATTGGCCCGGCAACTTTTTCCGCAGTACCGATATGTCAATCTGGAAAATCCGGAACAACGGGCTTATGCACAAAACGACCCGGCGGGCTTCATCCGCTCCTATCCCGACGGCGTGGTTATTGATGAAGTGCAGTACGCCCCGGATTTGTTTTCCTACATTCAGGTGCGGGTGGACGAAACCCGGCGCAACGGTGAATTTGTGCTGACGGGATCACAAAATTTTCAAATCAGCGCGCGTATCGGGCAGAGCCTGGCCGGTCGTGCGGCAAATGTCTATCTGTTGCCGTTCTCCATAGAGGAACTCCGGCAGGGCGGCCTGTTGCCCACCGATTATGAGACGCTAATTGTCCGGGGGAGTTATCCCCGCATCTACGACCAGCAAGTCGAGCCGGAGGATTTTTACCCGTCCTACATCGAGAACTACCTCGAACGCGATGTACGTCAGTTGGTACAAGTGGCCGATCTGGGCAAGTTTCAGTTGTTTATCCGGCTGTGCGCCGCCCGCACCGGGCAATTGTTCAACCAAAGCGCCATCGCCATCGAGGCCGGCGTGGACGCCAACACCGTGAAGCGTTGGCTGTCCATTTTGGAGACCAGCTTTATCGCTTTCCGCCTTCCGCCGTACTTTCGGAACTATAACAAACGGCTGCTCAAGACACCGAAACTTTACTTCTACGATACCGGCCTGGTATGTTCACTGTTGGGCATTCGTACGCCGGAACAACTGGATAACCACTTTTTGAAGGGCGCCTTGTTTGAAAATTTCGTCATCGTAGAAACGATCAAACAATTTCACCACCGGGGCATCCGCCCCCTGTGCTATTTCTGGCGCGACAACACCGGCAATGAAATTGACCTGCTCATAGAGGACGGTGCGCGCTTGTACCCGGTGGAGATCAAGTCGGGCCGTACGCTGCACGAGGACTTCTTCAAAAACCTCCAGTTCTTCCACAAAATATCCGGCAACCCACTGGAGCACGGTTGGGTGATTTACGGCGGATCGGAACAGCAGACACGCTCGTACGGAAATGTGGCGGGATGGGAGCACATGCCGGTTTGGAGCGGCCTGTAGCATTGTGCTCCCGAAAAAGCATTACCCCCAAAATTAATGCAGGCGATTCAAGGGACCCAGCCTAACTTTGTTGCCACAAATCCGCCGCATGAAGTCAAGTTGTACCCTCCCGATTATCGTCGCTTTTCTCCTCTCTACCACCCTACTCCCCGCCCAGCAACCCCTGCGCTTCGCCCCCGCTTTCCGCAACTACACCACCGACCAGGGCCTGCCCAACAACGGGGTGTACGACATCTATCAGGATAAAACGGGGTATATCTGGATCGCCAGCAACCGGGGCATCTGCCGCTTCGACGGATACACCTTCGAGCAGTTTCCCGATACGCTGTACACGAACAGCACCTCCATCATGACCGGGGCGATAGCCGAAGACGCGCGCGGACGTATCTGGTACGTAGATTTTCAGTCCCGCGTTTTTTACATTGAAAACGGCGCTATCCACCCCTACCGCTACAACGATGTTATCGCCGCACAAAAAGGCAAAGCCGATTTTTTTCACGGCCTCATACTCCAAGGCGCCGGTGAGGAGCTCTGGCTCGTGAGCCACGCCTATGGGGGTATCCTGCACCTGTGGGGCAATGGGCAATACGAGCGCATCGGCGCCGAATATCCGGAGGCATTCATGGCGTTTGAAAAAAATGGAAAAAGCCAATACAGCAGCAATGGTATTACAAGTGGAACAGATGCCAACAAAGACATCTATCTATATCACTCGGATAGTATGTACGCCTTGCGACTGCCTTTCCTTTTTAAAGGGAGAATAGAGGGCGGTTATGCCCTGCACCGCTTGAGCGACGACCGCTGGTGCATCTACCTGGCCGGTTTCCTGTATCTGATCCAGCACGGGAAGCTGCTCTGGATGAAACCTCTGGAAAATTTTCCCCTCAGCCTGCTCGAAGAACCGGATGGCGCCCTGCTGGTCGGCTATATGCAGCAAGGACTTGTTCGGTATCGCTCTATAGAAGATTTCCGCGCAGATAAACAACAAGGCCGCTACCTGCCGGGGTTGACTATTTCAAAAATCCTGCGCGACCGTGAAGGGGGCTACTGGATCGCTACCCAGCAACAAGGCATTTTCTACTGCCCGACGTGGGATGACGGAGGAACGGTACATTTTTCGCCGCAGCATACCCAGAATATATCCTCTATCGCCTGGGATGGTCAAAGCAGATTGTTTGCTTCTACTGTAAATGGAGCGGTGTTCGAGATGGACATCCGGGCCGGACAATGGAAAACACTGCCAAAAACCGGTTGTGCCTTTGCACGCAGGGTACAATTCGACAACCGCACCCAAACACTTGCCGTGGCGGGTAACCCCACTGTATTTTACCGGAACAATCGCTGGATGACATTCCAGTACAAGTGGTGGGCCAAGGATATTCTTCGGGATTTAAGCAGCCTGTATCTCGCTCCAGTTTCCGGCGGTACGCAATGGCTTGCGGCAACCACTGGCCGTTTAGTCCGATTTTCCTTAGATAAACCATTTTTTTTCAGCGATGTATCGAACGACAACCTGCAATCGCCCAAACGCTTCTACGCGGTGATCGAAGCGCCCGATGGCCGGGTGTGGGCATCCGGGAAAGACGGGCTGTGGGAATGGAAGGCGGGCGCCGGGCTACACCGCCCGGAGATCGAACACCCCGCATTTCAGCATTCATTTTTAGATATTGCAGTGCTGCCCGACAGCAGCCTGGTATTTGCGCCTAAAGGCCACGGTATCGTAATCTGGAAGCCCGGCAGCAAGGTACTGACGGAAATTGGCTCCAAACAGGGATTACTGTACGACCGGATTTCTGCCCTGCATGTCGCCCCCTCCGGCTCGATCTGGGCATGCGCGTCAAACGGCCTGACCAAATGCACGCCAACCGGCCCGCGCCAATACCGCATCAACCAGTTCACCGTCAAACACGGCCTGCCTTCCAACACCGTGAACGACGTGGCCACCACACCCGACGGCTCGGTGTGGGTAGCCACAGCGAAGGGCTTGTTCCGTTTTCAGGACAACTTTACCGAAGCGCCGATACCCGCTCCGCTTTTCGAACAGGTGCTGGTCAACGGTGCGCCGTACGCCGCGTCCGCGTTGTCGGCCCTGCCCCACGACAGCGCCAGTCTTGCCATTCATTTTTTATCGCTCCATTTCCGCAGCGGCGGCGACATCCCCTACCGCTTCCGCCTGCTCCAGTCCGGCGGCGATACCGCCTGGACGCCCACCCGCGAGCGCACGGTCTATTTTTCCAATCTGGCTCCCGGCGCGTACCGGTTTCAGGTGCAGGCGCAAAACGAGGAAGCGCACTGGAGCGCGGTATCTACCCTCGCCTTTACCATCCGGCCGCCGTGGTGGGCTACCTGGTGGGCGCGTACTGTGGCCGCAGCCGCGATTGGCGCTGCGGTATTTGGGCTGTACCGCTATCGCGTAGGGGAAATCCAAAAAGAAAGTGCTCTGCGCGAGGAACTCTACCGGCTGGAGCAATCGGCCCTGCAGGCCCAGATGAATCCACACTTTATTTTCAACTGCCTCAATTCCATCCAGCATTTTATCCTGAAAAACGAGTCCGACGCAGCGGTGCTGTACTTAGCCCGGTTCGCCAAACTCGTGCGCGGCGCACTGAACGCATCCGTGAACGGCTCCATCACGCTGGAGGACGAGATCAAAATGCTCGACAACTACCTCGCGCTCGAGCAGATGCGCTTCGCACAAACCTTCGACTACACCATCAGCGTGGACGAATCCCTCGACCGCCGGGAAACCCTGCTGCCCCCGTTGCTCGTGCAACCCTTCGTGGAAAACGCCGTGCTGCACGGCATGAAAGAAATAGAAAAAAATGGTCACATCGGGGTAACTTTCCGGCGAGCGGATGGATACCTGTGTGTGCAGGTGCGGGACAACGGTCCCGGCTTGCGCCAACAACTGCACAACGCCGAAGGCAAAATCGCCCTCGGCGGCAAAATCACCCAACGCCGCCTCGAACTGCTGCAACAACGCAATTCCGGAAAAGCCGCTATCAGCGTAACGTACCGGGAGCCGGAAAGCGGGACGGGGACGTGGGTGGAGCTGCGTATATCGAGCATAGAGGCTGCCTGAGCGTGTTCAGAAAACGGTGTCATTGACCTTCATTCATGTAAAAAAAGCGCCGTGCGCGGGTCTTTTGACCCCGCACAATAGTACATGATCATCAAGCGGTTGGTGCGGGGTCAAAAGAC
>JBGSKO010000194.1:0-22388 GCA_041741155.1 Saprospiraceae bacterium
GGCGGCGAGGAGTACGCGCACGGCATCGCGGGCGTCGCCGAGGCGGCCGGCGGCATTGATCATGGGCCCGATGCCGAACACGACATCGCTCACCTCCAGCGGGTAACGCCGGCCACCGCGCTGGATGAGTGCCCACAAGCCGAGGCGCGGTTCGCGGTTGAGGCGGTGCAAACCGAGGTGCGCAAGCACCCGGTTTTCGCCGGTCATCGGCACGAGGTCGCAGCAGATACTGACGGCCACGAGATCGAGCAAATTGTGGAGCGTCTTCGCAGGCATGTCCCGGCGCAGGGCTATTGCCTGGGCCAGTTTGAACGCCACGCCGCAGCCGCTGAGTTCCTGGTACGGGTAGGGACAATCGGGGCGTTTCGGATCGAGCACGGCCACCGCATCCGGCAGATCAGCGTCGGGCAGGTGGTGGTCGCACACGATGAAGTCAATATCGGATGATTTGGCCAACGCAATAGCTCCGTGTGCTTTGATGCCACAATCCATGGTCACCACCAGCGTGGCGCCGGTGTCGCGGGCGTACTCCACGCCGGCGGTGCTGACGCCGTAGCCCTCCTTGTCGCGGTCGGGCAGGTAGTAATCGAGGTTGGCATAAATAGCGGACAGGAAGGTATACATCAGGGCGACACTGGTGGTGCCGTCCACGTCGTAATCGCCGTAGAGCAGGATGCGTTCGCCGTCCTGGGTGGCCTGGTCGAGGCGGGCGACGGCGCGGTCCATGTCGCGCATCTGGTACGGGTGGTGCAGGTCGCTCAGCGACGGGCGGAAGAACTGCCGGGCTTGCTCGAAGGAGGAAATATTGCGTTGGGCAAGCAGGCGGCAGAGCAGGGGAGTGATGCCGAGGACATCGTGCAGGTGTTCGGCGACAGCTTCGTCGGTCGGAAGCAGGCGCCAGCGGGGTACAGGCATGGTGTGGTGGGTTGGGTTATATAAATTCGTTTCTTGCGGTAAAAGTCAAGATTAAAAATGTAAAATATGCAATTTGGCGGGGTGAATTTTAATCGTCGAGGGGTTTCAGGTTTTTGCCGACGATTCTAGGCAGCGCATAGTTTGTACGCTCTACGCTTGTCATCCCGAAGGGAACTGTCCGCTCTACGGTCGAAACTGCGGGGTTTGCCATACGTAGAGCGGACAGTTCCCTTCGGGATGACAAAACGTAACGTACCCGGAATATGCGAAGGGTGTGCTCGGCGGTATAAAACCTGGAAGGACTGATCCCGCAAGCCCCCGCCAACGCCTGTAACCTCCGTGCACCCGGTGTAACCAGCGCGCACCTTTGGTCAAAATAGTAACCACAGCATACTTTCCGGTAACATCAGCGTACCTCTTTTCACCTTGTCGCAGCACTACCTTTGGCAGAAAAGTAAAACGGGCTTCGGGCCTGCCTTTTCTTTTGAATCAAATTTCATCGCCTCATCCCCGGTTTTGCCGCTTGGCGGAACCGATCATCCTGGTTTGTCTCATGAACGTCCGTACGAAAATTCTCGGTAATGCGCTATCGACCACCTTCCTCGTCAGCAGCGCGGTGCTGCTGTGTACATTAGCCCTGCTCGCCACCTCGGCGCAGCCCTTTGTCCACAACGTCAAGACCGAAAATAGGGACAGCGATGTGCCGCCCAGCGCGGTGAAAAGTGCCGTCCGATCTTCCAAAAAATCCGCAGCAGCGATGTGTCCGGTCATCACCGATTCGCTGACCGTTCTTCGACATGTCACGTGTATAGGTGGCACCAACGGCGAATTCCAGTTTGTGGGCAAAGGTGGTGTTGCACCGTATTCCTTTACCCTGGGTACACTCACGGGGGATGTGACGAACACGAGTGGCCATTTCAATAATCTGGCGCCCAAGGACTACCGGATTACGGTAACCGACGCCAACGGCTGCACGGGTACAAGTATTCGCACCATTGATTCGCCGACGGATTTTACAAGACTGAACGACAACTCGACCAATCTGGACTGGACGGTAGATTCCATTTCAACCGTAGGCGGTGGCGGGGTGAGTTACAGTTATTTGCCCGCAGGTGGTAGTACATTGGCAGTTTTGAGACCCAATGGCGACTCGCTGGCACGGTATAATGTGGGTAATCTGAACGGTATTTCCAGGTTCATTTCCATTGGCTTCCCATTCAAAATTGACAATTTTTACTACGATTCGCTGGTGGTTTCCGAGGATGGAATACTATCGTTTAACCGGTTTCTGAATCCCAACGACCTTACCAACCAATGGTATCAGAATCAATTTTACAAGGGCGCCGGGACGAATCCCGGGACGGGTGATTGCGATTGCGATACCGCCTGGCTAAACAACCCATTGCCGTTTATCGCGCCGTTTCGGGATGATATACAGGCAAACACTACGGGCGCTGTCCCGTCCAGGATTATATATGCGCTCTCGGGTACGGCGCCCAACCGTGTATTTACGGTTGAATGGCGGAATATGCGCTGGCACCGGGTCTGCAATACCCAGCGCGACAACTCGGTATCTTTTCAGGTTGAACTGCACGAAGGCACCAACAAAGTACGGTTTCGGTACAAACCCGAGGTCAACCTGAAGACCAACAACTGCGGCGATATTCCGAATGTAACTGGCTACGACTATTCCATCGGCTTGTTTGGGCGGCGGCTCGGGCCGGGTAATTATGTCTCCATCAATCCGGACTCTACAGTGCTGTATTCGAATGGGAAGGTAAAAACCAACAATCAGACGTTCCCTTCGGCATTGGGCTACAACCCGGGCAAGCACTTCGAATTAATACCTCCCAGCGCAGATCCTGCGTGCCCGGCGCCACTCAGCATCGTAAGCCTCACGGCTACCTGCAGCAATGGCAACAATGGTATGATCACGATCACGGCTACGGGCGGATTACACCCGACCGACAACTCCGACCGCCGGTACTATTACTCCAAAAATGGTGGGTCAACTTACCGGCGGGGCACCCTTGCCGCTGCCGGCACGGTCTATCAGGATACCTTCCGAAATTTGGCGCCCGGTACGTATCGCATTGCTGTCCGAGATTCCACGCTGCAATCTTTTGTCATTCAAACCATCGAGGTGCCCAATGCGGCAACAACAGCACTCCTTGTTGAACCCTTGACCTGCAATGGCGGCAGCGATGGGCAAATCCGGTACACCTGGCGCCGTGCAAGTCCCTCGGGAACGTATGATTTGCGGTTTCAAAAAGTGGGCAATGCCTTTCAGGATTTTCCGGGCCTGACCGATACGACCCGGCTCTTTACGGGGCTAAGTGCCGGCACCTACAATGTAACAGTTACTTTTAATGATTTCGGGTGCACGACTACGGCTACACAAAACTTAACCGACCCCGCTCTTTTGACCTATACACCCAATATTACCCAGCCTGTTTGCCCGAGCAACGCCACAACCGGCTCAAAGACTGGTTCCGTCGTGCTCACAGCGGCGGGCGGCGTACCCGTTTATATGTTCACGGAGCCGGTAGGCTTGACGCCAAGTGCTTCTACCAGTACGACCCGGACGTACACAAACCTGGCGGGCGGCATCTATGTGTTCACCGTGACGGATTCGAGGGGGTGTGCCCGCACATCGGAAGTAGTCATCGCCAATCCAGCGAATTACGCGATCAATAACCTCATAGCCGTCAATCCGCTTTGCAGTAGCGGTTCAACAGGGTCCATCAGTCTGAATGTAACCGGTGGATCGGAAGCCACATTTACCTCGATTACTTTTGGCGGCGCCATGTCCTCCGGCGTTACCAAAGGCGCTACCCTCAGCCGTAACGGTTTAACGGCAGGCTCCTACAATGTCTCGGTAACAGAAGGGACTTGCACGTACAATGTTATACCGGTAACTACACTGACGGCACCGAGTAATGTCGTGTTTGTCAGTGCTCCCCCCACCCCCACCTCGTGTTTCGGTGGCTCCAACGGACAACTCGTACTCAACGTTTCCGGCGGCACGCCGCCCTACATGTACTCTATTGACAATGGCGCCAACTACCAGACCAGCCCGACCTTTCCGGGCTTGACAGCGATGTCGTACACGCTCAAGGCGAAAGATGCCAACAACTGTTTCGCCGTAACCTCCCCAACCGTGTCGGTTCCCTCGCCCCCGGCCATCAGTTTTTCCACCTCCAAAACCGACGTTACCTGCCCCAATGTACCGGGTTCCATAACCGTAACGGCAGGCGGCGGCACCGGCGCTCTTCGGTATTCAAAAGACAACGGCGCCAATTACCAGACCAGTAATCTGTTCTCCAGCCTGACCGCCGGTATGTATCAGGTTCGGGTAACGGACGAAAACAATTGCACCGCCACCGCATCAAATGTGACCATCAACGGACCGGGCGACTGCTGCCCGGCCGCCGGTACCATCTGGTACGTAGATGCGGCCGCCGCCGGCGGTGGCACGGGTACGTCCTGGACCTGCGCTTTTCAAAACTTGCAGGACGCGATCAATGCGGCCGGCAGCGGACACGAAGTATGGGTAAAAGCCGGAACATACAAACCCACGAAAGAACCCGACGGCACCACCGACAGCTCGCGAGATTTTACCTTTTACCTGAAAAATGGCGTGAAAGTCTTCGGCGGATTCGCCGGTTCGGAAACCCTGCGCAGCCAGCGCAACTGGACGAACAACGTCACCACACTCAGCGGCGACATCGGTACGGTAAACGACGATTCGGACAACTGCTACCACGTCGTGTTGTCCGTCAACGATGCGAACATGACGGAATTGAATGGTTTCACCGTCACCAAAGGAAATGCAAACGGGGGCGCAAGTATAACTGTCGAGTCCGTGAACATCGGCCAAAACAGCGGTGGCGGGATGCACAATAACGCCGCTTCTCCTGCCGTCGCAAATTGCACCTTTGCCGGCAATACGGCGGTCATAGGTGGCGGGATGTACAACGTAACATCCTCCGCTCCTGCAGTGTCGAATTGCAGCTTTTCCAACAACGCTTCGAGCAACCAGGGCGGCGGGATGTTTAATGTCTCCTCTTCCGCTCCTGCGGTGACGAGCTGCAGCTTTTCCGGCAACGCAGCGGGCACCCGTGGTGGTGGAATGGCAAACTTCAGCAGTTCCTCTCCAACGGTGACGAACTGCACTTTTTCGAACAATACAACGACTGTTGATGCCGCAGGCAATGGCGGCGCCGGCATACACAACCACACCAGTTCGAACGCAATAGTGACAAACTGTATCTTTACCGGCAACACATCCGCTTACCACGGCGGCGGGATGTACAATTTCGACTCCGCTCCAAACGTAAGTAATTGTGTCTTCTCCGGCAACACAACCGTTTATTCCGGTGGAGGTATGTTCAATACCATGTCTTCCCCGGCATTGATGAACTGCACTTTTTCCGGCAACAAAGCGGGCAACACAACAGGTGGCGGCGGGATGAACAATACCTCCTCCTCCGCTCCGGTACTGACCAACTGCCTCATCTGGAACAACCGAACCGGTAGTGCCACTGGTTCGGCAGGCGCCAACATTACCAACTCCTCCTCCACGCCCGTCATCACCTACAGCCTCATCCAAAACCAAAACCCCGCCGGCGCCGGTAATATCAACGGTATCCCCAATGCCGCCGACGCAAACTACCCGCAATTCGTTACCGCACTCGACCCGGCGACTGCACCCTCCACCGGCGGCGATTTTCACCTCACGGCCTGCTCCCCCGTGCTGAACCTTGGCACGAACAGCGGCGCACCCGCGACCGACCTGTTCGGCAACGCCCGCCCTTTCGGCGCAACGGTGGACCTCGGCGTGCACGAACTGCAAGCCGCCCCGACACCCGTTGTCGCCACCTGCCAGGCCGCTACCGTACAACTCGACGGCGCGGGCAACGGCACGCTCACCGCCTCGGCCCTCAACAACGGCTCAACCGGTTGCGCTCCGCTCGCATTTTCTGCCGCCCAAACCGCCTTCAATTGTACACACCTCGGCGCCAATACCGTCATGCTTACCGTCACCGGCGCCAACGGTAGCACCGGCACGTGTATGGCCACCGTGACGGTGCAAGACAATGTGGCGCCCAACGCCCTGTGCCGCGATTTTGTCAAAAACCTCGGCACGAACGGTACCGCTACGATCACGCCGGCAGAAGTGAATAACCTCTCCAACGACAACTGCGGCACGGTCAACCTCGTGTCGGCAATGCCCAATTCGTTCAATTGCTCCAATATCGGCGCCAATACAGTCACCCTCACCGTCAACGACGGGCACGGCAATACGCAAACCTGCAATGCCACGGTGACGATTGCGGACAATACAGCCCCGACGGCTGTTTGCCAGAGCGCATCGGTCAGCCTGAACAGCGGGGGCATGGCCACCGTCGCTGCTGCACAAATCAACAACGGCTCCTCGGACAACTGCGGGATCACCTCGCTGGTCGTCGCGCCCGCCAGTTTTACCTGCGCCAACGTGGGCAACCAAACCGTCACGCTCACCGTGACAGACAATGCCGGCCAGAGTGCAAACTGCACCGCCACCGTGGCGGTCAGCGACGTTACTGCGCCAACCGCTGTTTGTAAAAACATCTCCGTCAATCTCGGAGCCAACGGTACGGTCAGCATCACCGCCGCGCAAGTCAACAACAGCTCTTCGGACAACTGCGGCATCGCCAACCTGAGCGTTTCGACCGGCAGTTTCGCCTGCGCCAACGTGGGTAACCAAACGGTCGTTTTGACCGCAACGGACAACAACGGACTGTCCGCCACCTGTACCGCCACCGTGACGGTGACCGACGCAGCCCCCCCGACAGTCGTCTGCCAGGATATCACCGTCAACCTGGACGGTACCGGCAACGCCTCCATCACCGGAGCACAAGTGGACGGCGGCTCCACCGACAACTGCGGTATCGCCGGCCGCACGGTCACGCCCAATACTTTCACCACCAGCAATATCGGCGCAAACACCGTGACGCTTACCGTGACCGACAACAACGGGCTAAGTGCTACCTGCACCGCCACGGTCATGGTGACGAATAACAACCTGCCCAACGCGGTGTGCCAATCCTACACGGCAGTACTCGGCTCGAACGGCAGCGCAACCATTGCCCCCGCCAACGTGGACGGTGGCAGCACGGCAGTTGGCGGCATCGCCTCGCGCAGTGTATCGCCCAACACCTTGACGTGCACCAACCTCGGCGCCAATACCGTCACCCTCACCGTGACGGGCAATAACAGCCTGACCGCCACGTGCAATGCCGCCGTGACGGTGCAGGACAACAGCGCCCCGACGGCGGTTTGTAAAAATGCAACGGTAATCCTGAACAGCGGCGGCACCGGCGGCATCACACCGGCAGACGTGCTGAATGCCGGAGCTTCCAGTGACAACTGCGGCACTGTGAACGCGGTCAGTGTATCGCCCAATTCGTTCACGTGCGCCAACATCGGCGCCAATGCGGTGACCCTGACCGTCAACGACGGCAACGGCAATTCCGCCACCTGCGCGGCCTCCGTCACCGTAAGCGACAACACGGCCCCGACGGCGATTTGCCAAATTATTTCGGTAAACCTGAACAACGGGGGCGCCGCGAGCATCACGGCTGCGCAGGTCAACAACGGCTCTTCGGACAACTGTGGCACGGTGAATCTGGTTAGCGCTTCGCCCAATTCATTCACGTGCGCCAACATCGGCGCCAATGCGGTGACCCTGACCATCAACGACGGCCACGGCAATTCCGCGACCTGTTCGGCCACCGTAATGGTTGACGACAACCTCGCTCCGGCAGCCCTCTGCCGCGACATCGTGGTGCAGCTCGACGGCAACGGCAACGCCGCCATCACGGCTGCGCAGATCAACAACGGTTCTTCGGACAACTGTGCGCTCGGAACCCTCTCGGTCAGCCCCAATACATTCACCCTCGCCAATGTCGGGGTCAATACCGTCACCCTGACCGTCCCTGATGCCAACGGCAACTCGGCCACCTGCACCGCGCAGGTTACTGTTGAAAACAACCAGTTGCCCAACGCCGTGTGCCAAAATATCGGCGTCAACCTCGGCAGCAACGGGCAAGTGACCATCACGCCCAACGACGTGGACGGCGGCAGCACTGCGCTGGGCGGTATCGCCGGCCGCAATGTTTCACCGGCTACACTGTCCTGCGCCCATATTGGCGCCAACTCCGTCACCCTGACGGTTGTGGGAAATAACGGGCAGCAGGCTTCCTGCAATGCCACCGTTACCGTCAGCGATAAC
This sequence comes from Saprospiraceae bacterium, assembly GCA_041741155.1. GTDB lineage: Bacteria > Bacteroidota > Bacteroidia > Chitinophagales > Saprospiraceae > M3007. The sequence goes on from JBGSKO010000194.1 coordinate 8,192, forward strand.
ACGGCCCCGACGGCAATTTGCCAAAACGTATCGGTAAACCTGAACAGCGGAGAAACGGCGAGCATCACGGCCGCGCAAGTGAACAACGGCTCGACGGATAACTGCGGCACCGTGAATCTGGTCGGCGTCTCGCCCGCTTCGTTCACGTGTGCCAACCTGGGCGCGAACACCGTCATGCTCACCGTGAACGACGGCAATGGCAACAACGCCATGTGTTCGGCCACCGTCACGGTAAACGACCCAAACAATTATTGCTGCGCGGCGCCGCAAGCCTTTTGCCAAACCACCAGCGTAACGCTCGATGCCGGCGGCCAGGCTACGATCCCGGTGTCGGCCGTGAACAACGGCAGTACCTACGATTGTGGATTGCAAACGATGGCGGTCAGTCCTGCCATAGCTACTTGTGCCAATATCGGCGCCCTGACAGTGACGTTGACCGTGACGGACGCGGCCAACCAGTCGAGCGCCTGCACCACCACCGTTACCGTCAGCGATAACACGGCCCCGACGGCAGTGTGCCAAAACGTGCCGGTAAACCTGAACAGCATGGGTTCCGCGAGCATCACGGCTGCACAGGTCAACAACGGCTCGACGGATAACTGCGGCACGGTGAACCTGGTCGGCATTTCACCCGGTTCGTTCACCTGTGCCAACCTCGGAGCCAACACCGTCACCCTTACGGTAAACGACGGCCATGGCAACAGCGCCACCTGCTCGGCTACGGTAACCGTCAGCGACAACACGGCCCCGACGGCGGTTTGCCAAAACGTGCCGGTAAACCTGAACAGCATGGGCGCCGCGAGCATCATGGCCGCACAGGTCAACAACGGCTCGACGGATAACTGCGGCACGGTGAACCTGGTCGGCATTTCGCCCGGTTCGTTCACCTGTGCCAATATTGGCGCCAACACGGTCACGCTTACGGTAAACGACGGCCACGGCAACAGCGCCACCTGCTCGGCTACGGTAACCGTCAGCGACAACACGGCCCCGACGGCGGTTTGCCAAAACGTATCGGTAAACCTGAACAACATGGGCGCTGCGAGCATCACGGCCGCGCAGGTCAACAACGGCTCTTCGGACAACTGCGGCACGGTGAACCTGGTCGGCGTTTCGCCCGCTTCGTTTACCTGCGCCAACCTTGGCGGCAACGCGGTCACGCTCACGATAAACGACGGCAATGGCAATGGCGCCACGTGTTCGGCCACGGTAACCGTTACGGATAACCTCGCCCCGACGGCGGTTTGCCAAAACGTACCGGTAAACCTGAACAGCATGGGTTCCGCGAGCATCACGGCTGCGCAAATCAACAACGGCTCTTCGGACAATTGCGGCACGGTGAACCTGGTCGGTGTTTCGCCCGGTTCATTTACCTGTGCCAACCTCGGCGCCAACACGGTCACGCTTACGGTAAACGACGGCCATGGCAACAGCGCCACCTGCTCGGCTACGGTCACCGTCAGCGACAACACGGCCCCGACGGCGGTTTGCCAAAACGTGCCGGTAAACCTGAACAGCATGGGTTCCGCGAGCATCACGGCCGCGCAGGTCAACAACGGCTCTTCGGACAACTGCGGCACGGTGAACCTGGTTGGCGTTTCGCCGGATGCATTCACCTGTGCCAACCTCGGCGCCAACACGGTCACGCTTACGGTAAACGACAGCCACGGCAACAGTGCCGCCTGTACGGCTACGGTAACGGTCAACGACATCCCGCCCACGGCGCTTTGTAAAAATGCCACGGTGGCCATACAGGCCAACGAACTGGCAACCCTCGTTGTCGGGGATATTGACAATGGCTCATCCGACAATTGCACGCAGCAAAACGTGATGTTGAATCAGACGACCTTCGACTGTGCCAACCTCGGCGCCGTCACCGTTACGCTGACCGCAACGGACGGCAATGGACTAACCAGCACCTGTACGGCCACAGTCACCGTAACCGATCCGAATAGTTACTGCTGTGCTGCACCGACGGCGATTTGCAAACCGGCCACCATCGTGCTCAATGGCGCCGGCCAGGCGACGATCCCGGCAGCGGCGGTGAACAACGGTAGTACCTACGAATGTGGTTTGCAGAGCATGACCGTCAGCCCGGCTGCGGTGAACTGCTCCAATGTCGGTACGCTTACCGTGACGCTCACGGTGACCGATCTGAACAATGCTACCAATCAATGTACGGCGACCGTGACGGTGCAGGACAATGTCGCTCCGGTGTTCACTTTTGTGCCGGCCAACGTCACGGTCCAGTGCAACAGCGTGCCCGCAGTGGGATCCCCCGTGGCTTCCGACAACTGCGGTGGCGCAGTGTCTATCGCCTACAACGGTCAGTCCTCCACACCCGGCACTTGTTCTGATGCGTACACGCTTACCCGCCAGTGGACCGCTACGGATGCCTCCGGCAACACCAAAACCGCTACCCAGCGCATTGCGGTGCTGGATACACAGAAGCCCAATTTTGTCAGCATGCCGGCCAATATCACGGTGCAATGCAGTGCCATTCCGGCGGCAACAACGCCCACGGCCACAGATAACTGTACCGCGTCGGTAGTCATCACCTACGTCGGCCAAACGGTAACTACCGGCGCTTGTGCCAACGCTTACACCCTGACCCGTCGTTGGGTGGCTTCCGATAATTGCAGTAATACCCGTTCGATCTCCCAACGCATCACGGTAATGGACAGCGGCAAACCGACGCTGACGGTTCCGGTCGATATGGCCATCGCCTGTTCCGATCCGATTCCCCCGTTGGGGACGGCTACAGCCTCCGACGGCTGCGCCGGTTCGGTGACAATTGCTTACCTCGGTCAGAATACCACGAGCGGCGCCTGTCCCGGCAGTTACCAGATCAAGCGCATCTGGCGCGCCACGGATGCCTGCGGTAATACCACGGCAGCCACGCAAACGATTCAGGTGTCGGACAACGGCGCACCGGTATTTGTCACCGTGCCCGGCCCGATCACGATCGAGTGCAACCAACCGCTTCCGCCCTTGGTGAACCCGACAGCCAGCGATGCTTGCGGCGGGTACGTGCACATCACCTTCCTCGGCAATGTGCCTTCGGGAAGCGGTTGTGCAGCGGACTACACCATCACGCGGACCTGGCGCGCCGAGGATTTGTGCGGCAACTCGACCACAACCTCGCAGGTGATCACAGTGCTGGGGAATAATTTTGGGGAAGAAGGCGCAGAAAACCGCGAGGAGGGCACTACGGTACGCATTGCTCATCGCTCATCGCTCATCGTTAGCCCGAACCCGACCACCGACCGCATCTGGATTGATCTGAGCGACTTCGCCGGCGAAGCGGTGACCGTTTCGATTTTCAGCGAACTGGGTCAACTGGTTTGGGAAAACCGCATACCGGCTGTGGAAGATTTACAGCTATCGGTCAGCCTGCGCGAAGCGGGCGCTGCGGCCGGGATTTACGCCGTTCGTGTGCAGCGTGGAGGAGAAGTATTTTTAAAGCGGGTGGTATTGGTAGAGTAGTTCGAGGGAGTGTTCAGAGAACTGTGTCAAACCTACCGAGAGATATTTTTTAACACAGACAAACGCAGACTGCTGCGCAGATAAACACAGAGTGTAACTTATTTGAAATCAAACCTCTGTGTTTGTCTGCGCAGCAGTCTGCGTTTGTCTGTGTTAAATTTGCTCTAAACGGGCTAGTTCTCTGAATACGCTCACAATCTGTGGAATCTGTGGTAAAATCACACGCTACGGGGGCAGCCTAAGTTGTTACGATTTTTCACAGTAAACGCGGGCGACTCAGAATGGGTTGGTCCCAAAATTTATCAGGTAATTTGCAGCTCAAAACGGGCCAATAAAAAGTTGCCCGATAAAGCATCGTCATGTACTGGCACTACGAGAAACGTCGCACCCCCAAAGCCGCTCCCGGCGCCACCCGCAAATCTTATGGCGCCACCTGGTGGGGCCGGCAATGGTTGCAGGCGCTCACAAATATTGACTACTCCAACCGCCTGCCGCGGGGTAAAACCTACGCCAACAAGGGCCTGGCGCACAACCTGGAATTGCAAGGCAATACCATCACCGCCCGGGTAACCGGCTCGCAACCCAAGCCGTACCGGGTCAATATTTCCGTCCCGGCTTTCGACGCGGATACCCGCAAACGCCTGCTGCGTGTGGTGACCGACAACCCGCTATTCCTCTCCAAACTGCTCAACCGCGAGTTGCCCCCCGAACTGAATGACGCTTGCTTAGCCGAAAATATCCACATCTTCCCACGCCGCTGGGACGATCTGAAAGGCTCCTGCTCCTGTCCCGACTGGGCCGTGCCCTGCAAACACATGGCCGCCGTGCTGTATCTGGTGGCCAATGAAATAGACAAAAATCCATTCGTGGTATTCGATCTGCACGGGTTCGATCTGGTGGCGGCTTTGCAGGAGAGCGGCTACACGGAAGCCGCCGGCGAATCGGTTTCATTCCCGGCGCTGGCCCAATGGCAGCAGCCGGCAACCGAAGGAAATACGACGTTTGCATTCGATGAGGAACGGCTCGCGGCACTTGACTTTTCGATCCTGCCCGATTGTCGCGACAACCTCCTGCTCCTGCTGACCGATAAACCGGTCTTTTTTCCGGAAGGCGATTTCAAAAAAATGCTCGCCACGGCGTATAAAAGCACCGCCGCCGGGGTCGAGTCGGCAATAGGCGTCGTGCAAGACGAGTCTGGTGCGCAAGCGCATACCCTGCAGGTTGCCGAAAAGGTACTGTTGATGCTGGATGCGGCAGATGGCGGTTTTATAGGCTGCTCCCTTTTTGATGCGCGCGATGAAAGTGTACTCGAATTTGAGTCGGTCGCGGAGTTTACGGAGTTTCTGGAGTGTCTGCCCGCTGCACAGGTAGCCGGAAGCGCGCCGGAACTCCGGTCGGTGCATCTGGCCTACCGCCTCGCGGAGATACTGGCCCGCAAAGGGGCATACGTGCCACAAATTCTCTCCCTTCCTGTTGGGGAGGGTCGGGGAGGGGCTTCCTATCGCATACGCTTCGTACCTGCCTTGTTGAACGCGGAAGTGCGTACCGTTTGTGAACAAACGAGTGCTTTGCTGGCGCCGGGAATGTTGTGCTATATTGGCGAAGAACAGGATAGGGAGCCGGTTCCGTCGGATTACCTTTCGGCATTACTGGCGGTCTTTTTGGGTTATTTTGTGCAGGAAAACACCGAAAAGGCGGCCCGCGAAGGCGAACTGCCCCGTTGGTTTTTCTCCGGCACGCCGACTGTTTTCGACCGTTTTGAAAATCGCGAATACCCCAAAAGTATCCAGCTCTGGCTCAGCCGGTTTTTTATCGCGGAAAAAGATTTCGTGCCGGTATTTGAAGTGCGCGACGAGGAATACTTCTTCGAAGTAGGCGTCAGCATTGAGGATAAAACAGCTGCGTTTCAGGCGCCGGTGCCGCTGGCAACCATTTTTTCGGATAAAAAACACGCGCGTCTCCGCCTCGACGCCTTGCGCGACCTGAGTATGGTGGCAGATTTTTTCCCGCCGCTGAACCGCCTGATTGCCTCAAAAGGCCAGGAAAAATTGCGCTTCGACAGCCGGACGTTTGTGGACGTGTTTTTCAACGCCTTGCCGGTCATTCGCCTGTTTGGCATCCGGGTTCTGCTGCCTAAAGCCTTGCAAAAACTGCTCCGCCCGGCGGCATCCATGTCGCTGAGCGCGAATACCAAAGGCAAGGTTGCCGGTTCCGGCTTGTTGTCGTTTGCCAATATGATTGATTTTCAATGGCAAATTGCGCTCGGCGGCGAACTGCTTTCCCCGGCGGCGTTTTTGAAACTTGTGAAAACCATGCGCGGCATCGTACGTCTGGCCGACGGCTATGCGTTTGTGGACGAAAAGGAAATCGCTGCGCTACTGGAAAAAATCGAGCATTCCCCGGCGCCCACCGGCCCCAAACTGCTACAAATTGCCCTCGCCGGCGAATATCAGGGCACCCCTGTACACCTCGACGCATCGGCCCGTGCATTGATCGCCGAGCTGCTGCGCCCCGATGCTGTGCCCCTGCCGGCAGGACTCCACGCCACCTTGCGCCCCTACCAACTGCGTGGCTTCGAATGGTTGTATAAAAATACCCGGCTCGGTTTCGGCAGCCTCATCGCCGACGACATGGGCCTCGGCAAAACCCTGCAAGTGATCGCCACCCTCCAGCGGCTGAAGGAGGACGGTGCGCTGGCGGGCGACCAGAAGGCGCTCGTGGTGGTACCGACCACACTGCTCACCAACTGGTCCAAAGAGATCGCCCGCTTCGCGCCGGGTCTGCGCGCCCACGTCTATCACGGCCCCGGGCGCAGCCTGAAGCCGCTGTCCGACGCCGATGTGCTGCTCACCACTTACGGCGTAGTGCGTTCTGAAACAGCTGCATTCCAGAAGAAAGACTGGGTCGTAGCCGTCATTGACGAGGCTCAAAACATCAAAAACCTGGAGACCGCCCAGACCAAAGCCGTGAAAAAACTCAAAGCGCCCGTGCGCATCGCCATGACCGGCACGCCCGTAGAAAACCGCCTGAGCGAGTATTTTTCGCTCTTCGAGTTTGCCAACCACGGCTACTTAGGTTCGCTCAAAGAGTTCACCGACGAATACGCCAAACCCATCGAACTGGAACGTAACCACGCGGCGCTCGATCGCTTTCGCCGCGCCACGGCGCCGTTTCTGCTGCGTCGCGTAAAAACCGACAAAAGTATTATCAGCGACCTGCCGGACAAGATCGAAACGGACCAGTTCTGCACCCTGACGCCGGAGCAGGCTGCGTTGTACCAAAATGTGGTGGACGAATCCCTGCGCGCCATTGAAAAAGAAAAAGACGGCGACATCAAGCGCCAGGGCTTAGTGCTGAAAATGCTCACCGCGCTGAAGCAGGTCTGCAACCATCCGGCTCATTTTTTGAAAAAACCGGCGGCCGATCCGGCGTTGTCCGGCAAAACCCAACTGCTGCTCGATCTGCTGGCGCAGATTCTGGAGAACGGGGAAAAGACGCTCATTTTCACGCAGTACCGCGAAATGGGCGAACTGCTCGTTCCCCTCCTGCGCGAGCGACTGGGGCTGGAGGCTGCGTTTTTGCACGGCGGCGTCTCGCGCAAGGGGCGCGACGAAATGGTGGAAGAGTTCCAGCACAACCGCCGTGCGCGGGTGTTGCTGTTGTCGCTGAAAGCGGGCGGTACGGGGCTAAACCTCACCGCCGCGTCCAACGTGATCCACTACGATCTCTGGTGGAATCCTGCCGTGGAAGCGCAGGCGACCGACCGCGCTTTCCGGATCGGTCAGCAACGCAACGTACAGGTACACCGATTCATCACCCAGGGTACGTTTGAGGAGAAAATCAATGCGATGTTGCAATCGAAAAAAGAATTAGCCAACTTAGCCGTGGCGGCCGGGGAAAAATGGGTGGGGGATTTGTCGGATGGGGAGCTGCGGGAGTTGGTACGGTTGGGGGGATGAGGGTTATTAGATGGGGAACTAAGTCACGCACCGGAAAATGCCCATTGCAGGTAGTGCTCTAATTTTCCAGCGAGGAAATAGGGCAGATTGAGCAAGGTAAATGCTTTACCTGTCGGCGTATGAATGGTTTCCTTTTTCAACTGCCCGGCGTATAATCGGACTGCCATTTGGTGTGGGCTGCTATCCATAAATAAATGAAGCGACCGCAATCGCCCCGTATCGCCGGATTTAACTTCTAAAGGGATTAATTTACCTTCAAATGTATAGATGAAGTCAACTTCGGCTGAGGAGTCTTTTTTCTCTCTGATCCAAAAATGAAGTTCGTTAAGAACGTTAAATTTTGCTGCAAGCAATTCCTGCCCAACAATCTGCTCCGCTATTTTCCCCTGATACAAACTATTGAGTTCCTGAATGCTGAGCAGATCTTTTTGCAGGCCGGCAACATAGTTCGTCAATCCGGTATCCAACAAATGGAGTCTGGGCGATTTTCGCTTATCCGGCAAAGCAGGCGGTGAGAAGCTGGTACTTGGATAAACCAGGTGGAGCAACATCGCTTTTTCAATAATGCGCATAGCTTCCCCAACTTCCCGTGAGCCGTAGTTGGACTGACCAAAATTCTGGAATTTGATACGGTTGCCGGCTTCAAACGGCATGGCGCTGATCACATGGCGAATCACATTGACAAGGTTACCGTTGCGAGCATATTTCTCCACGTCACTGATAAACGACACCTGCAACGATTCGTAAATAGGCAATAAGGCTGTCAGGTTTTGATGCTCAACATAGTGTTGTACAATTTCCGGCATCCCCCCGATCAGCACATAACGGTGAAACAACTGTAACAGTTTAGCATGGGCAAAATCCTGTATGGGCGTGGCGTCATATTGTTTTAGTGCGGCATCTTCCCCCATGGCTGTCAAAAATTCTCTGAAAGAAACTGGGCGTAGTACTTTGTATTCCACCCGGCCTACCGGCACAGAAACTTCTTCGCGCATAATGGTTTCCAGAAGCGAACCAGCGGCAATGACGTGCAACCAGGGGTAATCTTCAAAAAAATACCGGAGCAGGTTGATGGCCTTCGGCACTGCCTGTATTTCATCAATGAACAGAAGTGTATCCTGTTCCTGAATATTCTTGTTTTTATTGAAAAAAACAGCCTCCACCAGGGTTGAAAAACGGGTGTGATTTTTAAATAAATCGGCATCTTCTTCCCGCTCCAGGTTGAGGTAAATGTATTGTGTGTACTGCTTCGAAAACAGATTGACCACGGTCGTTTTACCCACCTGCCGCGCACCGCGCAGGATCAGTGGTTTACGGTTGGTCGAGGTTTTCCAATATTCCAATTCGGGAAGGATGGTGCGAAAATACATGCCGGCATATTCATATTTAGGGGGCAAAAATATGTTTTTTTTGTAACAAATCGGGGGCAAAATTTCGACTTTTTTGTAACAAAACGGGGGGAAGTCTCTTTCGGCTGTAGGGTGACGGTAAATCACTTACAAGCAGAATATGAATAAGTTCTCCGGCATTGGGAAGTCCCTGTCGGTTGTAAGATGACGGTAAATCACGCTGCAAATATCGGATCCGACTTCACCTGCTCGAAACAATCGTTCTGAATTTTACCCAGCCCCAGGCTGCGGTTGTTTTCTTTTTTGCCATATATATTGCCTCCTCGTTTTTCAGATATTTGCGCAAAAGTAACCGTCAATAATTTTAAGAAATAACAATGCAACCGCCTTCCTTCACCCAAAACCCCGATGCCTGGTACGAGGCGTACGAAACCCTGGACAATAGCGACCAGCAGGCCGCTTTTTTATTGGATACTCTCCGGCAACCGCTCACGCAGGAAGATTTTGACCAATCCGACCTGGGGAGCGTACTTGTTGATTTTGTGGGCGACCGTTTTGAGCGGGAAAAACGGTTTGAAGATACACTGGATTTTTTGCGCCAATTCGAACAACTGCAGCCCAAACTGTACGCCGGCGAATTTCACTATTATGCCGACAACTTCCTCGATTACTATTGTTTTTCGGGTCAGGTGGAAAAAGCGGAACCGGTGATCCGGTTTTTCAAAGAAAATCCCAACGCGGGCATCGATTCATTTTTGCCCATACAACGCGCCGTATGGTACTGGTTGAAGCAGGAATGGGGTGTACAGTTGGCAGCCGAAACGTACCAACCTGTCCGCGAGTATAAAGGTTATTGGGGGAACCCTGAAATAGAAATGGCCCTTGCTATGCACACGAGCAGTTTGCAGACGGCTTACGAGCAGTGGCAGCGCACCGGAGCGTTTGACCCGGATGCCGCCAAAGCGGTTGCGGCCGATTACCATTTTACCCTTTCTGAAGCGATTTGGGAGCATTATCAGGCTGCGCTCATTACGCCTCTGGATACCGTTACTGCCGATTCCCGGTTTGCCCGGGAGAAGCGGGTCAATTTTATGGCAGAATTAAACCTGCGGTTTTTAGTGTGGATGCACCATAGAGGATTCCCTTTTTATTCGGCCCAGCTCATCTGGGATAGTTTAGCCAACTATTGGGATACGACACACCCCAAATCAACCGCCGCGCATACTTATTTCGGCTTGGACAAGCAGTCGTTCGACCGGTATGTTGCCGGTAAAAAGAATTTGATGTTTCCGCAAGTTGAGGAGATTGGAGCAACGCTTTGGGGCGCTGTTTTTATGTACGATTTTCTGGGCGAACATAAGTTGATCGATGCTGTCGCCCGGGAAAACGTCCAAAAAGCCATAGCGACGCTGAAACAAGATTTTTTCAATGGATTAGGCTCTTCCGCATGGAAAGCCGCCTTTGTCGTAAAGGCATGGCCTAAAGCAGATTCCGTTTCGCCAATTGATTTTGAGGTAGAAGGTGTCCAATTTCAAGACAGTTTTATAAAGCCAGATCCACGTGTCGAGCAACAGGCGCTACCGTTCGACAATTTTTTCGATGCTGTTATGCCGGACACGGGCTCTAAACCCCGCTCCATGTACGAGAAGGTATTCGGTCACAATCCGCCGACACGATCAAAAAAGAAGCGAAAGAAAAAGAAGCGATAGTTGCAAATTCCTTATACGCTCCACCTGTTAGCCAACTACTTTCTATCTTCCCGTTTTCAGGTATTTGATCCAATACAAATAATCCAGCAATGCATCGCCGCCGGATGTATCCGTCTCCATTTTTTGCAGGTCGCACAGGAAGTAATAATCCCAGCGATCAATATTCACTGTTGCACCACCAATCAGAACAATATGATCTCCTTGACAGCGGTCGGGCGGCGCGAACTTGACGAAATGAACCCGGCTGTATTTGGTAGCGGTGGGTGTGGAATCGGGCGTCATGATATACCCGTAAATACGCGCCAACATTGCCGGATAAAACACCCGCGCCGGCGTTTTTTTCGGCATCGTCGGTAGAAAATTGTACGCTACCCAAAGCCGGACAAGGGCGTCTGCCAGCGCCTGAGCCTGCTCTTCCGTCAGTTGTTCCGCTGGCGGAAATTGATCCGGCGTAAAGCCGAAATGATCAAACATAGTGATGGCCGGCTTTCCATGCAGCCAGTCTTCCATTTCGCCGATGGAGGCTTCAAAATGGCCGGGCATCTCTTCGGGCGCCGGCTTTTCTACATAACCTTCGGGCGGTTGATGCATGGCATCGCGTAAACCGGCCTGGTAAAAATGCGGCGTATTGCGGCGCCAGCGGGCGAGCGTGGCGGCATGGAGATCGGAGCGGAGTTGAGTGACGTAGGTTTCCATGTTTTTAGCGGGTGTTGCGTATGTTATTGTATGCTTTTTTTGTCAGATTGCAAAGTACAAAAAATGCACATTGGAAACAGTAACAGATTGTTCCAAAATGGAACCCACTCAATTTTCTTTTGCAGACATCGGTTTCCGGTTGAACTACCGAGGAAAGTTCGGTAGTTACCTTTTCTTGTTCCCGCCCTTTGAGTGAAAAAGTCTGTGGTTGATTCCCGCTACGGCAACTTGTAAAAAATCCTTACATGTTGAAATTTTGTCCACCTTGCTCTTGACCCGGCCGTTATCTTTACCCTTTCAATCCAACAGCGCATTCCATGAAAGACGTAAGCCGATATGCCCTGGTCGTCCGCTCTACACAAAATCTCCTGCACTGGGTGAATACCATTTTCCCTGATAACCCTATCTCCATGGATTTTGACGGAGACGATGAGGCGACCGTTTACCTGATTCCGGAATTCATGGACATCGAAGAAGCCAGAGCCTGGCTCCGAAAGCATTTCAAGCCTGTTCTGGAACAGGAACTCGAAGATTGGTGTACCGATTCGGCGCTGTGGCCGCCATTAACCTGGAAAACATTCGAGTCCTTTCTGGATTGCCGGATTCACGGTGTTGTGCTGGACGCATCGGCATTAGGTGGGCAGCGTAAAAAGCCGGATGGGCGCGGCAGCGCTAAATCCGCCGGAAAGAAGATGCCAGTCGACCCTTATGCACTCGAAATCGAAATCTGCCTCAACGACAGCCAGCCCAAAATCTGGCGCCGCGTGCATATCGACCCCGACACTACTTTCGTGGAACTGCATTATATCATCCAGTTCGCCATGGGTTGGACCAACAGCCACCTCCACCATTTTATTATCGCCCAGGGCAAGACCTATATCAGCATCCCATTTCTCAATGAATTGGACGGCGATATACAATACGTAGATTCAACCATTACCCGGGTGGGGGATTACCTGAAGGAACCCAACGATCACTTTACCTACGAATACGATTTCGGCGACAGCTGGAACCATACCATTACCCTGATCAAACATATCCCCCGACTGCCGAACATAACGCTGCCCGTCGTCATCGATGGTACGCGCGCCTGTCCGCCGGAAGATTGCGGCGGCATTTGGGGCTACCAGGATATATTGAAAGCCCTGAAACAGCCGCGCTCAAAGGAAGGTAAACTTTATGCCAAGTGGCGGGAAACAGGCCTCGACCCGGAGCGTTTCGACCTGGTAGAAACAAACGATCAGTACTTTAAACGTTTTAAGCGGGTGATGGCGGAATGGGAACGCTACGCGAATTCGTAAATTTCAATTTTCACCACGATGTCCGAATTTCAACTCTACCACTTCCGCTCTATCGACCGGCCGCTCACCGAAGCCGAGCGTAAAGAAATCGGCTCCTGGTCGAGCCGAACGCATCCGACGGCTACATCGGCGACCTTCACTTTTTCGTATCGCGATTTTCCCAAGGATGAAGAAAAGGTCGTCGAAAAATACTTCGACGCCACGTTGTATGCCTCGAATTGGGGAACCAAACGCCTGCTGTTCCGCCTCTCCAAACCCTTGGCAGACGCTAAAGCACTGGCCGCGTACACCTTCGACGGCGAATGGGCTGACGATTATATCCGTCTCACCGAGCGTGAAACCTGCTATTTGCTCGATATCTATTTCCACAACGAAGAAGGCGGCACCTGGCTTGAGGAAGACAGTTACGACCTCGACGACCTGACTCCGTTGCGCGAAGATATCCTGTCGGGCGACTATCGGGCGTTGTACCTGATCTGGATGCAGTTTGCCTTGGGATTCCGCCTCTACCTCGATGAGGATGAGACAGATATGGAAGATGAAGACATGCCGGATCGCATACCGCCGCTCGTTCCGGCTAATATGAGCCAGCTAACGCCCTCCCTGCGGGCTTTTATTAATTTTTTCGAAATTGATCCCGACTTGGTGTCGGCCGCCCAGGCAATCAGTCCCGATTCAAAAAGTACCGCACCGGATTTTTCAAAACTGATTGGTCAATTGCCGGAGGCCGAACAAACTGATTGGCTGTTGCGCCTGGCAAACAGTGAGCAGCGCCTGGATAAGGCCTTTAAAAAACGTCTGCAAGAGCTTGCTCCTTTGAAAAAAACGGCAACAGTAGCCGGCCCTTCCCTTGCGGAGATGAGGGCCTTGATCCATGCCAAAGAAAAAGAACGGCAGGCACAGGAAGCAGAATTGTCTCGCCTAGCGCATATCGAAAAGCTGAAACAATTAGCCCGGGAAGAAGCCGCCTTATGGAAAAGTATAGATTTAAACCTGCTGAAAGCGACCGGCTCCTCCTACGATAAAGCCGCGGCAACGTTGAAGGATTTGCAGGATTTGGCAGTTTATCAGGACGAAATACCTGCTTTTCAAGATAAAATGAGTGCACTGAGGGAGCAGTATGCGCGAAAAAAGGCGCTGATCGGGCGGTTTGATGCGGCGGGGGTGATGTGAAAGGAGGGACGTTGGTACGGTCGTCGCGATTTTGATGCGTTTGACTGGGGGGGTGAAATGAGGGAAGTTGGTACGGTCGTTTTTTTTGATTGGCCGGGAGATCCAAAGGGCTCTGCCTGGCCTGTTCGAGGGCAAGCCGGGTCAGATACACCTGTTAAAATGAAGCGAAAAAATGTATTGGGATTTACCGCCGCTGCTGAGGCTTGTCCTTAACCTTGCAAATTCTTAGTGCCGCGTCCGGTCAATGTCGTATGAATTGGGGAGGCAAATTTTTCCTTCATCAAGGCGTGAGGAGGGCGCAATACGGGATATTGTAACCGACGAACAACGCAGAGGAAGGGAAAATTGGACCGCCACATTCATGGGGCATTGACTGGACGCGGCACTAGTGGCGCGTCCGGCAGTTGACGTATGAATTAACTGGTATATTTAGCGCTTAAAAATGGCATTATGCGGAGTCCAAAATTACAGCCAAGTACCCTTCAAAAGGAAATATTAGGGATGATATCGCGTCAAACGACCTC
>JBGSKO010000195.1:0-4919 GCA_041741155.1 Saprospiraceae bacterium
GTTGGCTAAAGCCAGAGGACTACATCAGCAGTCAATCGCTATTTTTGGCAACAGTACTGGCTTTGGGGGCCGTCGGTAAAGACCTGTTTATTCAATTCAGTGAATTTAATTTTATTAAATAATTTTGTCCACGTACTTACATCAAATCTGACCACCGCCGGCAGGAGTTCGTGCACGAATGCCCGGAACTGGTGATTGTGGATGAAGCCCACACCTGCGCCCGCCCGCAAGGCACACACGACAGCCAGCATCAACGCCATAACCTGCTCCGGAAAATAGCCGAAAAACCAAGCCAACACCTGATCCTGCTCACCGCCACGCCGCACAGCGGCAAACAGGGTGAATTTCAGTCGCTGTTGGGTTTGCTGAAACCGGAGTTTGAACAACTGAATCTGGGCAATACCGACAGCGAAAAAGAGCGCCGCGCCATTGCCCGTCATTTCGTGCAGCGCCGGCGTGCCGACATCGAGCGCTGGATGGATGAAGAAAATCCCTTCCCAAAACGGATTCCGGCGGAAATTCCCTATCAGTTGGGCGCCGCATACAGCCAGGCTTACTGGGATGTGTTCCGCTTCGTACAAGACATGATCAAAGGCATTGGCCAGCCGGTAAACCGCAAACAGCGCATCCAATACTGGACGGCCCTGGCCCTCCTGCGCGGTATTATCTCTTCACCGGCTGCCGGCGCACTCATGCTGCAAAACCGCGCCGGACGATCTGAGGAAGATGATGGCGCGGAGGCAGAAATCTACAACCCGGTGAGCGACTCGGATTACGGCCAGGAAGGCGACAGCGAGCCCACTCAATTGCTGGATAAAACCGTCTGGACCGACAGCCAGGCCAATCGATTCCGTGAACTGGCGGATCAAATGGATCAACTGCGCGGCGTGCAAGCCGACAAAAAAGCCGCCGAAGCGCTGAAAATCGTGCGCGCCTGGCTCGCCGACAAATACAACCCCATCGTGTATTGCCGCTATATCGAAACCGCCAAATACCTGGGCGACATCCTGCGCAGCGCCCTGCCCAAGGATATTGTGGTGGAAACCGTCACTTCCGAACTCGACGACGAAGCGCGCCGCGAAAAAGTGGAGGCCCTAAAAGAACACAAACAGCGGGTGCTGGTGGCCACCGACTGTCTCTCCGAAGGCATCAACCTCCAGCACTTGTTCACCGCCGTGCTCCACTACGACCTGCCCTGGAACCCCAACCGACTCGAACAGCGCGAGGGCCGGGTGGACCGCTTCGGCCAATCGGCCAAAGAAGTGCGTATCGGTCTGTTGTATGGGCAAGACAACCCTATGGACGGCATCGTACTAAAGGTGTTGCTGCAAAAAGCCCGCGAAATCCGGGAGTCGCTCGGTATTTCGGTGCCTTTCCCGGAAAACAGCGCCAGCATCATTGACGCCGTGCTGAATGCCACGCTGCTGAATCCCCAAAGCGCACAGGATTACAGCCAGGGCACCTTGTTTGATACAAAAGAATTCACGGTGTACACCGATAGCAAGGCGAAGGTATCCGCCGCTTACGACCTGGCAGCGGAGCAGCAAAAAGCCATTCGCAGCATCTTCGCCCAGCACGCCATAAAAGCACAGGACATCGAGATTGACCTGAAGGAAGTGGACAATGTGATCGGCGATGTGGCTACCGTAGAAGATTTTGTTTGCCAGGCTATTGCGCACCTGGGCGCTCAAGTCGAACCCTTTAAAAAAGGTTACCGGCTTTTTACCCAAAACCTGCCCGGCGGACTGAAAGACCTCTTTGCGAACAAACCCGACGTATTGCTCAGTTTCAAATCGCCCACCCCGGAAGGCTACCGGTACATCGGCCGGAACCACCCGCTGGTAGAACGCCTCAGTCAGATGGTGCTGGCCAACGCTTTGTATCCCGAAGGCAATCGTTTTCATGTGGGCCGCAGTAGTGTGTTGCGTACCCGGGCGGTCGCGCAAGTGACGGTGCTGGCCGAGTTTCGGGTGCGAAATGTGATCGCCACCCTACAGGGCCGGCAAGAACTGGTAGCCGAAGAGATGTTGCTCTGGGGCTGGCAGGGCGATGCCGACGACGCGGACAACTACCTGACGCCCGATGCGGCCAAGGAAATCCTGAATCAGGCGATGCCTTCCGCCAATATCAGCCCGGCGGAGCTGGCTTACTGGCAGGAAGAAGCGCTGAACACTTTAAAACGCCTGAGCCCGGTATTTGATAAACTAGCCCTCGAACGCGCCGCCCACCTCGTGGAAGCGCACGAACGTTTCCGGGAAGCGCTCGACAAAGGCCACCGTTTCAAAGTAGTGGAACCCGTGCTGCCGATGGACCTTCTGGGATTGTATGTGCTGGTACCCGATACGACGGTCAAAAACTAACCGAAAAACGACGAAACACCATGCAATTCCACGCGATATACCTGCAAGGCAATATTCTCTCGGCCGAACTGCTGGACCAAATCCAGACCGACCAGCAAGGAGTGGGCCAGGCGCCCAAAGACTTCTGGCTGGAGCCCGGCGCGAAGGTGCGCGACGAGATTCAGCGCGCCTGGGCCGATGTGAAAGACCAGTACCAGATTTTCAACCGCCGGCTGGAAAAACTGAAGGAAGGCGATACCGGCCGCGCGGACACCCGCAAGTACTGGATGTTCGATTTTTTCGACTACCTGGGCTACAAACTGGAAACCGCGCCGGAAGAAACGCTTAACGGCAAATCCTACCGCATCAGCCACCGCACTGCCAATCTCGACGGCTTACCCGTACATATCGCCGGCATACACGAAAGCCTCGACCGCAAGCCCGATGGCCGCGGCAGCATGAGCCCGCATGCCCTGGTGCAGGAGTACCTGAACGTGACCGAACACGTGTACGGCCTGGTGACCAACGGCGCCCAGTTGCGCCTGCTGCGCGACAGCTCGCGCCTTACCCGGCTCTCGTACCTGGAATTCGACCTGACCAAAATACTTGAAGAAGACCGCTACGCCGACTTCGCCCTGCTGTACCGCCTGCTGCACGCCAGCCGCATGCCCCGCACGGCCGCCGATGCGCTGGCATCCCTTATCGAGCGCTATCATACCGACTCCTTAGCCGCCGGATCGCGCATCCGCGAAAAATTGGCCGGCAGCGTGGAGTACGCCATCAGCACCTTTGCCAACGGCTTTCTGAAGCACCCCGACAACGAGGCCCTGCGCGCGGCCCTGCAAGCGGGCACACTACGCGCCGACGGCCTGTACGACGAACTGCTGCGCCTGATTTACCGGCTGCTGTTCCTGATGGTGACCGAAGAACGGAATCTCATTTACCCCGAACCGGAAGACCGAAGCCCGCTCGACCCCAAAGAAGCGGCCCGACGGCAGATATACTACCGCTACTACGCCGTGAACCGGCTGCGCCAACTGGCCGAAAAACGCCTGTACGATCAACAGCGCTATGCCGACCTCTGGGACGGCCTGACTCAAACCTTCCGGCTTTTTGAAGCCGGCGACCAGGGCAAAGCCCTAAGTATACAACCGCTGGCCGGTGATCTTTTCTCCTCCCACGCGCTGGCACACCTGGGCCGGTGCCGGCTCGACAACGAGAGCCTGTTGCGGGCCGTTTTCCTGCTCTCGGCCTTTGAAAACGAACAGCACACGATCATCCGGGTGAACTACGCCGCGCTGGATGTGGAGGAGTTCGGTTCGGTGTACGAGGGCCTGCTGGAATACCAGCCCGCCGTGGACGCCAGGCCCTGGCAGTTCCGTTTTGAAAAAGGCTCGGCGCGTAGCAGTTCCGGCTCGCACTATACCCCCGACGAACTGGTGCATCCGCTGATCAAACACTCGCTGGACTACCTGATAGAAGACCGGCTGAAACAAGACCCCACGGGCGAAAGCCTGCTTACCCTGAAGGTGGCCGACGTAGCCTGCGGCTCGGGCCATATCCTGTTGGCCGCCGCGCGGCGTATTGCGCTGAAACTCGCCCAGGCGCGCACGCAGGAAGACCAACCCGCCCCCGCACCCTACCGCCGCGCCCTGCGCGAGGTAGTGCAACACTGCATTTATGGCGTGGACAAAAACCCGCTGGCCGTGGAACTCTGCAAGGTGGCTCTGTGGCTGGAAGCCCACAACCCCGGCCAGCCGCTGAACTTCTTAAACCACCGCATCAAATGCGGCGATGCCATTGTAGGTCTGGCGCACAAAAGCGATCTGGACAAGGGTATTGCAGATGAAGCATTCAAAACCCTGCCTGGCGATGAAAAGGAAGTGGCCAAAATTTTCCGGGACAAAAATGCCAAAGAGCGCAAAGAACGGGCGGCTAAAGCCCTGCAACTCAAGGCTGAATTTGAAAAAAGCACCAACCATTCTGTACAGGAAGCCATTGCAGAATACCAAACGTTCAGCCGGCTGCCCGAAACCACTCCCGAAGAAATTGAGCGCAAAGCCAAAGCATACCGCCGGTTTTTGGATGGCAAAGGCCTGTCCTTTTTGAAAGCGATGGCCGACACCCAGGTAGCCCAGTTCTTTATCCCGAAAACGGATGGCCATAAAGAATACCTGATGACGGATGCCGATTATCGCCTGATCCTGAGCGGGTATAAAGGCTGGCAGGATAAAAAAGTGGCAAAAGCCGCCGCCGTTGCACACGAAGGCCGCTTTTTTCACTGGTTTCTGGAATTTCCAGAGGTGATGGCACAGGGCGGGTTTGACTGTGTAGTGGGAAATCCGCCATATTTAGGTGGCACACGGATTTCAACATTTCACGGAAATAAATTGCTAAACTATTTGCATTTTAACTACGAGCATGCTAATGATAGATGCGATCTAGTGGCGCGTCCGGCAGTTGACGTATGAATTAACTGGTATATTTAGCGCTTAAAAATGGCATTATGCGGAGTCCAAAATTACAGCCAAGTACCCTTCAAAAGGAAATATTAGGGATGATATCGCGTCAAACGACCTC
>JBGSKO010000196.1:0-46759 GCA_041741155.1 Saprospiraceae bacterium
CGAACTAAAAGGTGATTCCATGCGCAAAAACACCATCCCAAAAAACTAATTTTATACCTTTGAATTCTGCTATGCTGAACACCATATCCAACTGTTCACTTTGACCGGATTTTACTGTCCACTTTGGCCGGAATTATGCAGGATGATCGGCCGCAGTGTGTCCAATTCGTCTTTGTGCACATCGAACACGAGTTCGTCGTGCACTTGCAGGATCATGCTGGAACGGAGATTGATGGCCTCGGCAGCGTAGATGATTTTGTGGCACACCTTTCAAAAAAAACAAACTGTTTTAAAAGTTGTTTACCTTTGCCCACCAAATAAAATGCCACATGAGTAAAGACTTACACGAAAAGCCCTTCGACGAAACCACCATTGCCAAATTAGAGATTTTTGAGGACTATGCCCAAGCATGGTTACCCACATTTATTATGTACGGCGAGCCTGTCATTTGCATTTTTGACTTCTTTGCAGGAACGGGCTACGACAAGAATGGTGTGCCCGGCAGTCCAATGCGCATTTTGCAAAAAATACGAGAGCAAATTGGTCCCATTTTTCAGAAAAAAACCAAAATAAAAGTGTTTTTTAACGAATTTGACAAGGAAAAACATGGGCAACTGACGGCGGCTTGCAATGATTTTCTCAAAGACCATCCGGAAGTAGGCAGAGCGATTGAACTCCAATTGTTTAATGAAGACTTCGATGTTTGCTTTGGCAAATTGCTCCCGATGATTCAAAACCGTTCGAGCCTTGTATATCTTGATCAAAATGGCATTCAATTTTTGGCAGAAAAATACTTGCTTGCACTCGAAAAAACCACCCGAACTGACTTTTTGTACTTTGTTTCGTCGTCTTATTTCTGGCGGTTTGGCGAGAAAGAGGAGTTCAAATCACATGTCAAACTGGATATGGAAGAAGCGAAGAAAAACCCGTACCAGTTTATTCATCGGAGTTTAATTGCCCAATTACGAGGAAACTTGCCTTCTGGTTCAAAACTCAAATTATACCCTTTTTCTTTGAAAAAAGGTTCGAATATTCACGGAATCATATTCGGGGCATCTCACCCACGAGCGGTGGAAAAGTTTCTTGGCATCGCGTGGAAACGAAATGAAACCAACGGAGATGCCAACTTTGATATTGACGAGGACAAAAAGAAAGTACAGTTGAATTTGTTTGCAGGCAAATTGCCGACGAAGATTGAGGCTTTCCAACAGAGACTCCGTGAAAAGGTGCTCAATGAAACCATCAGAGACAATTTTGATGCCTTCACTTTTGCTCTGGACGAGGCGCACATTGGTGCTCATGCAGCAGAAGAATTGAAAAAAATGAAGCAGGAGAAATGGATTGATTATGAGGGCAGTTCGCCTTTGGTGACTTACGAAAACGTATTTCAAAAGGAGAGGCGATTAACTTACAAATTGTTGAGAAAAAAATGAAATACTCGAAAATAGAATGGACCGAAGCCACCTGGAATCCCAGCACAGGCTGCAACAAAGTGACCGCGGGCTGCAAAAACTGTTATGCAGAGACGATGGCCAAGCGATTGCAAGCGATGGGTGCCCCCGGCTACGAGAACGGTTTTGAGTTCACGCTCATGCCCGAACGCTTGGATATGCCCCTGAAAATTAAAAAGCCTACCAAGTTTTTCGTCAATTCTATGAGCGACTTGTTTCACGAAAAAATGCCCTTTGAGTTTTTGGACAGTGTTTTTCAAGTCATGGCGCAAACGCCACAGCACAAATATCAAATCCTTACGAAACGAGAAAAAATCCTGCAAACCTATTGCGACCAACGCAGCATTCCCGATAACGTATGGCTTGGTGTTAGCGTGGAGTCCGCCAGGGTCAAGCAACGAATTGATATTTTGCGTGCGATACCCGCCCGCATCCGGTTCCTTTCTATCGAACCCCTCATCGCGGATGTGGGCCAATTGGATTTGCGTGGCATCCATTGGGTCATCGTTGGTGGGGAAAGCGGCCCCAAAGCGAGGCCAATGCTCCGCGATTGGGCCCTGAACGTGCAACACCAATGCGACCAGCAAGGTGTGGCTTTTTTCTTCAAACAATGGGGTACTTGGGGCGAGGATGGGGTGCGTCGAAGCAAAAAAGCAAATGGGCGGGTATTGTTGGGACGCGAATGGAATGAGAATCCAGAAGTTGCACTTTCACGAAATGTAATAGACGCGACTTAATTCGCCCTGCCTAATATACTGCTCATTCCTCGTCTCCGAGGGGCTGCGAGTCGAATGTACCATGGCAGTTTTGCGAGTACTAACTCTGTTGTTCAACACCGCGTTCAATGCCTTCCTAGAGCCAAACCCCAACCAACAAAACCGCATATTAGCTTTATATCAAGGGGCTGCACAGCCCCTCACCTCAATGCGCCTCCAACCAATTCTCCCCAACCCCCATTTCCACTAATATCGGCACCCGAAGGTTGGGTATGGCCGTCGTCATTTTTTCGTGGATGATCGGCCGCAGGGTGTCCAGTTCGTCTTTGTGCACATCGAACACGAGTTCGTCGTGTACCTGCAGGATCATGCTGGAACGGAGATTTGCTGCGCGCATGGCTTTCCAGATATTAACCATGGCTACTTTGATCATGTCGGCGGCAGTGCCCTGAATGGGCGTGTTGACGGCCATGCGCTCGGCCATGCTGCGGCTCATGCCATTGCGGCTGTCTATGTCGCGCAGGTAGCGGCGGCGACCGAGCAGGGTTTCCACGTAGCCGTGTTTGCGGGCAAATTCCACCGTGGTGTCCATGTAGTGTTTCAGGCCGCGGTACTGGGCGAAGTAGTTGTCTATGAGTTCCTTGGCTTCGGTGCGTTTGATGCCGAGCTGGTTGCTGAGGTTGGTGGCGCCGGCGCCGTAGATGATGCTGAAATTGACGGTCTTGGCGGCGCGGCGCTGCTCGGGCGTCACGTTTTCCAGCGGCACTCCGAACACGCGGGCGGCTGTGGCCTGGTGAATATCCTGATTGAGCTGGAAGGCTTCGAGCATGGCCTCTTCGTGGCTCATGTCGGCGATGAGGCGCAGTTCGATCTGCGAGTAGTCGGCGGAGAGCAGGACGTGGTCGGCGTCGCGGGGGATGAATGCCTCGCGCACCCGGCGACCTTCGGCGGTACGGATGGGAATGTTTTGCAAGTTGGGGTTTTGGCTGCTAAGCCGACCCGTGGCTGCCAAGGCCTGGTTGAACGACGAGTGCACACGCCCGGTGCGCGGATTGATGAGCGCGGGCAGCGCCTCCACGTAGGTGCTGCGCAGTTTGGCTAATGTGCGGTGCTGAAGGATATCGGCGCAGATGGGATACTCGGCGGCCAGGACGGACAGCACTTCCTCGTCGGTGGAATACTGGCCGCTTTTCATTTTTTTGCCGGGGTAAGGTAGCTTGAGTCGGTCGAAAAGCACCTCGCCCACCTGTTTGGGGCTGGACACATTGAACGTAAGGCCCGTTTCTTCGAGCACTTTCCGCTCCAGCGCCTCGATGCTCACGATGAGTTCTTTGGAGTATTCGTTGAGAAAATCCTTGTCAATGCGCACACCCGCGAACTCGATATCGGCCAGCACCTTCACGAGCGGGGTTTCCACCAGGTGGAAAAGTTTGACAATACTTTGTCCGCCGGCGTCCAGTTTGGGTTCGAGGTACTGCCGGAGTTGGAGTGTGATATCGGCGTCTTCGGCGGCGTATTCCTTGATTTGTTCCAGCGGCACGTCGCGCATGGTTCCTTGCCCGCTGCCCTTTTTCCCGATCAGTTCTTGAATTTTTACGGGGGAATAGTCGAGGTAGGTTTCGGCGAGGTAGTTCATGTTGTGCCGCATTTCCGGCTCCAGCAGGTAGTGGGCAATCATGGTATCCCAAAACGGTCCGCGCAGGTCCACGCCGTAGTTTTTGAGTACGATGGCATCGTACTTCAGGTTTTGGCCAATCTTCTCGATTGTTTCATTTTCAAAAACGGGCCGGAATTCTTCCACGATGGCCTGCGCCGCGTCGCGATCGGCAGGTACGGGCACATACCACGCTTCGTGGGGTTTGAAGGCAAAAGAAAAACCCACGAGGTCGGCCTGGGTGGCTTCGAGTGCGGTGGTTTCGGAATCGTAGGAAATATCGGGACGGCTGAGCAGGAGCCGAACGAGTTCGGCGCGTTGCTCGGGTGTTTCGGCTACATGGTATTCGTGCGGGGTGTTGGCAATACTGCGGGAGGTGCGGTGGAAATCGGCCCCACCCGCATCCCCAAATGGGAGGGGGGTAGATTCTGCGGTAGTGTCAGATTCCGCGCTGCTTTCACCGAAAAGATCTCCCTGGATACCACCTTGGGCTGAAACAGGACTTTTTTTGCCTTTCCCGGAAACAGCAGGTTGTGCAGAGGGCATGCCCCCCTCTCCTTTGGGGGAGGGGTTGGGGGTGGGGCCGGCCAGTCGGTGTTTCAAAATATCGTTTGCCAGCGTACGGAACTCCAGTTCTTTGAAAATCTCCATCAGTTCCTCGCGGTTGAACGGCTCGATCTCGAAGAACGTGTCGTCGAAGGCCACCGGAGCGTTGATATCAATAGTAGCGAGCCATTTGGAGAGGGTGGCTTTTTCGGCATGGGTTTGTACGATCTCCTGCTGTTTGCCTTTGAGCTTGTCGGCGTTGGCGAGCAGGTTTTCAACACTATCGAACTCGGCGAGCAGTTTGGTTGCAGTTTTTTCACCGATACCGGGTAGGCCGGGGATGTTGTCTACCGAGTCGCCCATCAGCCCGAGTATGTCAATCACCTGGTCCACGCGTTGGATACCCCAGCGTTCGCAGACTTCCTTGATGCCCCAAATTTCCACGTCGTTGCCCTGTCGGCCGGGTTTGTAGAGGAAAATATGCTCGTCCACGAGTTGGCCAAAGTCCTTGTCGGGTGTGACCATATACACGTCGTAGCCTTTTTTTTCGGCTTGTTTGGCGAGGGTGCCGATCACGTCGTCGGCTTCGTAGTTGGGTACGGTGAGTACGGGGATGTTCATGGCTCGCACGATTTTTTCCACCCATGGAATGGCGATCGTGATATCCTCCGGCTGCGCCTCGCGATTGGCTTTGTAGAGTTCAAACTCCTTGTGGCGAAAGGTGCCGCCCGGCGGGTCGAACACCACGGCGAGGTGCGTGGGTTTTTCTTTTTGCATCATGTCCCACAGCGTTCGCATAAAGCCCTGAATGGCCGATACGTTCCAGCCTTTGGAGTTGATGAGGGGCCGGGTGATGAACGCGTAGTGGGCACGGTAAATAAGGGCGTGGCCGTCGAGGAGGAAGAGTTTTTTCATGAATTGATTCGATTGGTTCGATTGATTCGATTGATTCGATTACGCTCTGCGCGTGTCTTTTGACCCCGCAGAAAACGATTCGAATGGCCCGCAAAGGTTCAATTTTTTTAGTCCCAATGCTCAAGGGTTTTGTCCAAAAGCGTTCTTGCTTCCTCCCTGACGAGTTTTTCCAACTCGGCAAAGTCCTTTTGCTCAAAGGTTTGCGTGATATGTCCATGGTCCAGCAGACTGATACGGTCGCAGACATGGGTGAGGGTGTGGAGGATATGGGAGGAAATGAGGATGATACCCGCGTTGTTTCTGCGCCGGCGAATCACGGCCATCATCATTTCGTTGCCGGCCAAATCTACCCCGTTGAACGGTTCGTCCAGAATCATGACAGGCCGATCTTGCAGCAAAACGCCGATGAAGGCGAGTTTTTTTTGCATTCCGGTGGAGTAGCCATCCACCAGATCGTTCAGGGGCAGGTTGAACAGCTGATTCCACTGCTGTATCTGTTCCGGCTCGTTGCGAATGAGGCGCAAGTACTCCGAACCTTTCAGGTATGGGTAAAAATAGGGTGCGGTTTCGAGGTAAGCGGTTTGGTGTTTGTGCATGGCTTGCTCCTGCCAGGTAATAGCGCCCGGCGGGCTGGGCAGCCAGTTGGCTACCAGGCGGAAAAGCGTGGTTTTTCCGGCGCCATTCGAGCCGAGAATACCGTGTATTTCGCCCTCGGCAACCTGTACAGACAGGTTGTTCAAAACTTGTTTTTTCCCGTAGGAATAGGTCAATTGTTCGATTCTGAGCATGTTGAGGGACAAGATACGGGTTCGTTTTTGAACCTTTTTTACCCTTTTTTGAGATTCTTTATGTATGCCTGGGCCCGAGTACCTGAACCTTTGTGCGGTAAAAGTACCACATCAGTATCCACTCGATTTTTTAGCAATCAAAATTTTCAAGCCATGTTAAAATTTATGTTTCGTTCCAGCCTGTCGTTGAGCATAGTCCTCGCTTTTTTTCTTTGCACCGGCGCTGCTTTTGCCCAAACCCCCAACCCAAAAGCCACGATGGTAGCGAATGCCATTGAGATGGAAGCAGATATTCCCCGCTTGCTTCCAGCCGTACAAAAAGTGCGGGATGCGGCTATCCGGAGAAGCTTGTCCGAATACTTCAATACCTGTCTGGAGATTTCCAAAAATGTGATTCGCGCCGGAGAAAAAATGTCGGACAAACAATTTAAGCAGTTTGAAATGGAATACCTGTCTGCGGGCCAAGCCCTGCCGAATATGAACTGTGGTGCACTTCCGCCCGGATTAGAAAAATCGGTTTGTGAGTGTAAGGCAGAGGGAGGTTCATTAGCCAAATGTGTGTCCGATAAGGCGCCGCCCGAGGGCTACTAATTCGCACACACCCGTGTTTCCTGCGCCTGCCGCGTCCGATGCAAGTCGGGCGCGGCAGGCGTTTTTTTATGCACACCAGTTCCGTACGGTTGTTCGCGCACGAAAGGCGGCCCGGGCCGCCATCGGCAAAGCGATTAATAATCCGCCAGGCATCAAAACCAAGAGCAGCCCGATCAGACTGTACGTGTTCCCGGACAACCCTTGCAGGCCCGGCCGCCACACTGCATACTTGTAAAAAAAGGTCAGCATCAGATAGGTTTGGAATGCGGCAGCGGCATACAGAATCAGCCACAAATAGTCGGATTGCCAAATCAGGGCCTGCAGAAAGCCCGGCAGAAAAAAGGCGAACAATATCAAGGCATATTGCCTCCATTTGACCCATAGCGCATGTTTGTCGCGGGGAAGCAGTGCAACTGGTTCCAAAAATTGAAATGTCATGGAAACCAGCATCAGTCCCCAGGCAACAGCGGCGAGTAAAAAAGCGATGTGGTACCAGACCCCCATCTGAAGCAGGAGCGCCAGCACCCAGCCCACCGGAAAACTGCGCAAGGCGGTGTGCAGTTCGAACAAAGAAACCGGAAGTCCGGGCACATCAAACCGCAGCCGCCGATACTGCACCTTGGCAAGGGTGCTATTGGGCAACAGTACTACGGCAAGGCCGCCGAACCAGGCCGCTGCTGCGGTATAATTTGTTGAAAGCAACAAAAACAGCCCGACGGGGAGCAGTACCAGTGCGGTGTCGAGCAGGCAAATTTTCCAGGCAGGCAATGCAGTTTGTTTAATCAAAGTACCGTCGGAACGCCCCAAATGCAGCCAGCCGGAGAGAACGATACCGGCGCCAAACGCATGCCCGGGCGATAAGGCGGCAAGCCGTGCCAGTGCCGGCACCCACACACCTGCTGTGACCACTACCAACACGAGCAGAATCCCCCAGCCCGTTTCGCGAAAGAGCCGATATGTTTGCTTGATGCGTAAAGAAAACAAAAACCACATAGTTGCTACCGGCCACTCGTTTTGGCCCCCAATTTGTTAGCAAAAGTATCGCTATGCTTTTGATTCCCTCTACCTTCGCCCCCCTTTAATACGCGTGCTGGAATTCCCCCTTGTTTTCCACCCATTTATTTCGCTCCGTACCGGCCTTCGGTACCCAACCGATTTTCATTTGTGCAATACTTACAACTGATGGCCGTCCCCGCCGGTCCTACCAATGACAACCTGATTTTTGTCGCTGAAAAAACGGCATTAGAGCCTTTGGAAACATTGCTCCAGCCTGCCGAAATGGCATTCTTGCGTCAGTCAACTGCCAAAGGCGTTCGTTCGTTTTTTTTCCCGCAGGCCGACCGCATCGTGTTTGTCAATTTGCTGGAGTCTGATTCCGACCCTGCGCTTCGACTTGAACAGGCCCGACTCAGCGGTAACAACCTCCTGCGCGAAATGCGCCATTACAAGGCCGACTCCGCTACGGTTTGCAGCCTTTGTTCCGACGAAACGACCCTGGCTTTTCTGGAGGGTCTGATACTGGGAAACTACCAGTTCGGGCACTATTTTTCTGCACCGGAGAAGCAAACGGCGCCGCTGAAAATGCTCTGTTGGGCGCACGACGACGCCCCGGAATCGGCCATAGCCGAACTGAACGCCGTGGCCCAGGCTGTGTTCCTCGCCCGTGATTTGGTAAACGAACCGCACTCCCACTTCGATACGCTGAAACTAGCCGAAGCCGCCCGGGAAGCCGGCCGCACCTTTGGATTTTCCGTAGATGTGCTGGGCAAGGATCAAATCGAAAGCCTCGGCATGGGCGGCTTGCTCGCCGTGAACCAGGCCAGCAGTGTGCCGCCTCAGTTCTGCATCCTCGAATGGAAACCCGCCGATGCCCGAAATGCCAAGCCCGTAGTGCTCATCGGCAAGGGCGTGGTGTACGACACCGGCGGCCTCAGTATGAAAACGCCCGAAGGTATGGAAAGCATGAAGTGCGATATGGCCGGCGCGGCTGCCGTTATCGGCGCTATGTCTGCTGCTGCGCGCGTTAATATGCCCGTCCACATCGTAGGCCTTATTCCTGCTACCGACAATAAGGTGGGCGACAATGCGCTCATGCCGGGCGATGTGATCCGGATGTACTCCGGTACCACCGTGGAGGTGACGAATACCGACGCGGAAGGCCGAATCATCCTCGCCGACGCCCTGCACTACGCCAAACAGTACGACCCCGAGCTGGTGCTCGACCTCGCTACACTCACCGGCGCCGCCGTGCGCGCACTGGGCAGCCAGGCGATCTGCTACATGGGTACCGCCGATATTACCGTGAAACGTGCCCTCGAAGACAGCGGCTTCCGAACCTACGAACGCCTCGTGGAGTTGCCGCTCTGGAAAGAGTACGGAGAGGAACTCAAGAGCTCGGTGGCCGACATGCGAAATATGGGGCACGGACCAGCCGGCATGATCACCGCCGGAAAATTTCTCGAACATTTTGCGGATTATCCCTGGTTACACCTCGACATTGCCGGACCTGCGTATCTTCGCACCCCGAACGGCTACCGACCGAAAGACGGAACCGGTGTAGGCGTGCGCCTGCTGTTCGATTTTTTGAAACAATACGGACGATAGGTTTTCACCGCAGAGACGCTTTTTTCACCGCAGAGACGCAGAGACGCGGAGTTTTTTAAGTTGTAAAAACTCCGCGTCTCTGCGTCTCTGCGGTGAAAACCATGCCGCGTGCTCCGCAGTGCGAGCACAACACACCAATTCATGGAAAACAACATAACCATTGGCATAACCTGCGGCGATATCAACGGCATCGGGTTAGAAACTGTTTTGAAAGCATTGGCTATCAAAAAAGCCGGAGAGAACTTCAAGACCGTCATCTACGGCAGCACCAAAGTGGTCGCCTACCACAAAAACATCATTACACAGGAGAACATCCAGTTCTACTCCGTTCAAACCCCCGACGAGGCCCAGGCCGGCCGTATCAACATCATCAACTGCTGGCAGGACAATGTCAACATTACCCTCGGCAAGCCGAGTGATGTGGGCGGCAAGTGCGCCTTTCTTGCCCTCGAACGCGCCGTGCAAGACCTGAAATCCGGCGCTATTGACGCACTCGTCACGGCACCTATCCACAAAAAGGCCATGCAAATGGCCGACTTTCCCTTCGTCGGGCACACTGAGTACATCACCAACGAATTTAAAGCCAAGGATTCGCTCATGTTGCTGGTATCCGACAACCTGCGCATCGGTGTAGTCACCAACCACTTGCCTATTCGCGAAGTGGCTGCCGCTGTGACCAAGGAAAAAGTACTGCGCAAACTGCAAATCCTGGCAGAAACACTCAAAGTGGATTTTGGTATCGGCAAACCAACCATCGCCGTACTGGGACTCAACCCGCATGCCGGCGACGAGGGCGCTATTGGCGAGGAGGACGACGCGATCATCCGTCCGGCGATTGAGCAGGCCAAGGAAAAGGGCATACTCGCATTCGGCCCGTACCCTGCGGATGGCTTCTTTGGATCCGGTCATTTTCATAAATTCGATGCCATCCTGGCGATGTACCACGATCAGGGTCTGGTACCATTCAAGGCACTCTCCTTTGGGGAAGGCACCAACTATACCGCTGGATTGGCGTCCGTACGTACCTCCCCCGACCATGGCACAGCCTATGATATCGCCGGAAAAGGCGAGGCCGATGAATCTTCTTTCATCCGCGCGCTCTACATGGCCGCCGATATCGTGCGCAACCGCAACGAATACCTCGATATGCACGCCAACTCCCTCGAAACCCGCAAGCGTAAAGCGCTTGTCAGTGAAACCGGCGAGGATGAAGAAGTTGTAGAAGTACCGGAAGAATAACGGTTTCGGGTTGGAAGGTTAGAAGGTTTCTGGTTAGAAAGTTGGACGGTTGCGGGTTAGAAGGTTGCTGGTTAAAGTGATGAACTAATGTTTCCAACCTTCTAACCCTCCAACCTTCTAACCAGAAACCTTCTAACCAGAAACCCTCCAACCAGAAACCGTCTAACCTTCTAACCAGCAACCTTCTAACCCTCCAACCTTTTTTATGCAAACAATTTTAGGCATTGACGTGGGCGCTTCCGGCGTGAAAGGCGCTTTGGTGGACCTGCAGCATGGCAAACTGCACGGCGAACGCTTTCGGGTGCCCACGCCACAACCCGCAACACCCGACGCCCTGGCGGATGCTTTCGCGGAAGTCGTCGCGTTTTTTAACTACAAAGGCGTGGTAGGCTGCGGATTCCCGGCTATTGTCAAAAACGGCGTAGCACACTCGGCAGCCAACATAGACAAGCACTGGATCGGGACGAATATCGAGGAGGTGTTTGGCAAGGCATGCGGCACAAAAGTGTTCGCCACCAATGACGCCGACGCTGCCGGCATAGCCGAAATGCGCCACGGCGCCGGCAAGGGAGAGCAAGGGCTGGTATTTCTCATCACAATCGGTACGGGCCTTGGAACAGCGCTTTTTTACAAGGGCATGTTGGTTCCCAATACCGAACTGGGCCACCTGATCTGGAAAAAAAACAAACCGGTAGAGGCATTTTGCTCCTCGGGCGCTCGCGAAAGGCTGAAGATTAGCCGGACAGAATGGGCCAAACGATTTAATGACTATTTGCTCCACATGGAGCGCCTGTTTTCGCCTGATCTGTTCATCCTCGGCGGCGGCGAGAGCAAGTATTTTGACAACTACAAAAACCTACTGACGCCCCAGGCGCGGGTAGTGCCGGCCCAACTGCTCAACAACGCAGGCATCATCGGCGCGGCAGCGTATGCAGCGGAACAACAGTAAGACAGGTTTCTGGTTAGAAGGTTAGAGGGTTTCTGGTTGCACACGACAACCAGAAACCCTCTAACCTTCCAACCAGAAACCTTCCAACCAGAAACCTTTTACTTCCACATAACCTTCTCCTGTATTTCCCTGCGTTTCCCGGGCAGCTCCGGCATTTCGTGCCAGCCCAGATAAAAAAAGCCCAGACAACGCTCGTTTGGCGCAAGCCCAAGAAAATTGTGGGATTCGAGCGCCGCCTTGGATGTGCCCCAATAGCAGCCCAACCCAAGATCGGTACAGGTGAGCCACATATTTTGAACGGCCATGGCTACAGCGGCGATTTCCTCAAATTCAGGAAGGCTTTCCTGTGGGTCGCGGTGCAATATGATCGCGATGACGGCTCCAGACCGGCGCGGATTTTCACCACTTTTCAGCATTTTTTCTTCTGAAAAAACTTCCGGGGGCGTGTTCCGGCGGTAGTAATCGGACAGGTAGTCGCCCAGTGCATTGCGGCTCTCGGTCGAGTGAAATACCTGAAAGCGCCAAGGCTCGGTCAGTTTGTGCGTTGGCGCCCAATTGGCGTTCTCCAACAGTTGTTCGATAACAGGCCGTTCGACGGGTTTGTCCTGAAAATAGGATTTAGGAAAAATGGAGCGCCTGCGGCGGATAAGATCGTTGATGTTCATAAAGCGGTTATTTGTTTGTCCCGCAAACGTAGTCGTTTCCAGTACAAATGTGGCGCCTAATGCTCTACCTTAATCACAGTCTTTGTTTGCTGTTGCCCACCATTCACCAGGCGGCAGAAATAGGCGCCCGGAGGCAGCCCGCTCGCATCCCAGTATTCCTGATACTGCCCTTTGGGCTGCCAGGTGCTCACAGGTGTGGCCACAATACGCCCCGACGCATCCAGTATTTGCACCATTGTCATACCACCGGCAGTTTGGTAGTCCAGGGTAAGGCCGTTTCGGAACGGATTCGGACTACATTGGAGCAAGGATTTCCCGGCAGCCTGATGCGCATCATGCACATCGGTGGATACGCACGCGAGGCCGGATTTGAACATGTTATCGAGGTACGGAAACTCGTGCAACAAGATACCCGGTACATCAGCTTGCGGCACGCAGAACCAGTCGCGCAGCACCGACGCGTACACAGAGCGGAAATCAAACTCCATTTCCAGATTGTCGTTTACGGTGGGGACCTGCGGTAGTTGCGGGTTGCTGCCCGAGATACCACCCGCTACAGGTTTTCCAAAAAGAAACATGGGAGCAGACTCCCCGTGGTCGGTGCCGTCGCTGAAATTACTGGCGATGCGGCGGCCAAATTCCGAGAAGGTCATGCCGGCCACCCGGTCTGCAGTGCCGAGGTACTGCAGGTCGTCGCAAAATGCCTTGACAGCATCGCCGACCTGCCGCAAGAGGTTGGCGTGTGTACCGGTGGTGCGGTCGCCTGGTTCCACTTGCTGCGCGTGGGTGTCGAAACCGCCGATATTGACCACATATAGCCGCGTTTTCAGTCCGCCGGCGATGAGGCGCGAGATGATTTTGAGTTTGGCTGCCAGTGCCGTGTCGGGGTAGGTTTTC
The DNA here is from genome assembly GCA_041741155.1 of Saprospiraceae bacterium. Lineage (GTDB taxonomy): Bacteria > Bacteroidota > Bacteroidia > Chitinophagales > Saprospiraceae > M3007. The sequence goes on from JBGSKO010000196.1 coordinate 13,016, forward strand.
TGATCAGTTACATTGTTGGAGGCATCTATGAGCGCCTGGGCATAAGCGCGCGATTGCTGGGCCACAAGCCGTACGTATGCCAATTGTTCACCGGCAGGTGTGTTTGGCGTCGGCGTTTGGGTGCTGGCCAGGAGTTGGTAGTAGTCGTCGGTGCTGGGGATCACGAAGCCCATGCCCGTTTGTGGCCCCATGAGGCTGAGCGACATGGAGTAGCCAATTTCCACTGCCAGCGGGTGCGGCATGTCGGGATTGGGGTAGTCTATCGGGAAGTTGGGGTACTCGTACGCCAGGTAACGCCCAGCCCAGCCACTGGGAAAATACTCGTCGGTATTGGAGCCGGACATCCAGATATCCGTAGCGCGGAAGTGGCTCAGGCTGGGATTGGGGTAGCTCACGTTTTGTACAATGCGTACCTGCCCGTCATTGTACAGGCTGCGCAAGCCATCCAGCGCCGGGTGCAGCGCGAGGGTTGGGGCGCCGGACAACGGCAGCAGGCTGCTTTCGGGCAGCACGATGTTCGGGCGGCCATTGGCCAGGCGATCATACTGGTCTATGGGCGAAACCGTGGCGAGACCGTCGTTGCCACCGTCAAGTTGAATGACCACCAGTACGTGGTCATTGTCGGTAGAAAGGCCGTTCAGGAGATGGCTGAACGGGTTGGTAGCATGGGCGCGGACGCCAAAGCCGTTGAGCAGGGAGGGAATAGCCACTCCTGCGGCCATATTTTTTAGAAAATTGCGACGCTTCATTGTTGTTAAGATGGTTGAGTTGAATAGTACCGGCGGGATTTATCCCGCTGAAGTCGTGTGGCGGGATAAATCCCGCCGGTACGTTAGCAGAGTTGAAACTCCTCCATTTGTAGTACGCGGTACAAGTACGCTTGCAAACGAACACGCAGGGCGCCGGCATATGTTTCGTTTCCGGGATCGGCTTGCCAGATGCCCCAGCCGAGGGTCCAGTACGATTCGTTGGGCAGGTTGGAAAGCAGGATGGGCTTGAGTGTGTCTTTCACGGATGGTGAAACCGGCAGGCCAAAGAGCAGTTCCAGCGACTCGTCTATCAGTGCGTTCACGTTGGAAGGGTTGCTGAGTCCGGATGCCCAAATCAGCGGGTCAATCACTGCGCGGTTGTTGAAACCGTAGATGCCATAAAACACCATGGCATCCGAGAATTGTCCGCGTTTGGGCAGCGTGCCGGTGTTGATCCAGAGTTTATCAAAAATGGGTTTTTGATAGTACGCCTGCCAACCGGCTACATTGGGCGGGTCGCCGACGTGCTGGAGCATGGCGGCCATTAATTGGCCCATTTGAAAACTGATGGCAAAATTGTCGAACAGGTCGGCATTGCCAGGCAATTGGATACCGAACTGTCGGAACATCCCGATCGTCATGTCCACCGGACTTTTGATGACAGCGCCCTGGTTGAGCACATCGAAAAAATGCTCGCTCTTGAACAGGATTTCCAGTACGGGCAAGATTTCGTAGTTGTTGTCGCGGAAGATTTGCGCGAGGGGTTCGATCACATTCTGCTCGGTTTCGGGGCTTATGTCGTGGAAAACAAAGAAGCGGTACAGCTTCCGACAAACGTATCGGGCTGCTTCGGGGTGGTCGAACAGCATGTCGAGGAAATCATCCAGTTCTTCTGCGCCGGCATTGGGTCCGCTGCGACCTGTGATGAGACGGTTGCCGTAGAATGCGGAAAACTGTTTATCGCCCGTATCGTGTTCGTTGGCAAAGAAAAAAGTGCTGAACCCGTCGGTACGCCAGCCCGTGAGCAGGCGGGCAGCGGCTTTAACGTCGTCTTCGGTGAAATGGCTGGGAAGATCCTTCCCGATCACGAAGAGTTCCTGAATCTCGCGGGCGTAGTTTTCGTCGGGCGCGAATTTGGAATTGAGGTAGCCATTCAGGTAAAATAACATGGCTGGGTCAAGCGTGATATCGCGCATGAGGGTTTTGAAATTGCCCAGTGCATCATCCCGCAGGACTTTGGTATAGCGGTACAGCATACTCCCAAAAAGCGCTTCCTGAAATTGCACGGGGAGGTGATTGTGCCAAAACAGGGTCATTTTTTCCCGGATACTGCGTTCCGAACCCAGCATTTGTCGAATCCACCAGGCGCGCACACTTTCAGCACGGTACGGCTCGGCCGTTGGTTCGTAGACGGCGTTCAGGAAACTTTGCCCGAAGGGAACGGCCGGGTCGGTGAAATCCGGGTTATTGTAGTCATTGACAGGCTCGGCCGGTGGGGTGTAAGGGGCTAAGAGGATTTCATCCACAGCCTGTTGCATGGTTTTTCCGAGGAAATAATCCACGTCCAGTTTGGTTGGTCCGAACAAGGTGCGGCGGAGGAGGTGAATGACCTCGGCGCGCGTCCACGGACCGAAGTACGGAGCCAGGCCGGAATTGGGTGGGCTGGCGGCGCGTTGGATGAGTTGGGCCTCAAGGGCTGCCGGCATAGGTAGGATATGCTGGTCTTCGATGCCGAAATTGGGGCGGTACTGGTTTTGCAGGAGCGTCAGGAAAGCGCGTCTGTCAAGGTGGCTCATACGCAAGTGTGGTTTGATACTTGGCCAAAACGAGCAGATGCAGCGCGCGCGTACACGCGAGGGAAATTTTTTAAAGGAGAAGGCGTTTCAGGACAGTCATGGAGAATACAATTACTGGTTACGAACGCTTTGCCCGTTGGGCTCAAAGTGATACTTCCGGCAGGTATCCGACTGTCGGAAAGTACCACCAGCGCTGGGTATGGGGCGTGACGGCACTCGTTTCTGTAGCTGTTTCGGCATTGTTTCTCTGGGCACTTTTACTTCCGGCCGTTTGTCCGGCCATTGTATCGGCTACGGCTATCGGTGAGCAGCAAACTATCGAACTTCCGGACGGCTCTTCGGTGCGCCTGAATGCGGTTTCCTCGTTGGAAATTATTTCTGAAAACTGGGTCAAGGAACGGCGCGTACGTCTGATTGGAGAAGCATTTTTTCAAATCAATAAAAAACCAGCGCCCTTCGTGGTAGAAACATTGGCCGGCACGGTGTCTGTGCTGGGAACGAGTTTTAATGTTCGCTACCGTGGAAATGCCCTTGAGGTGGCTTGCTACACGGGTTTTGTACAAGCGGCCACCCTCAACGGCGACAAGCAGGCCCTGCGAGCCGGCCAAAAATCCATCGCTCGAAAGGGCCGGTGGGAGCAACCGGTCAGCGCGGTCGCCGATCCCTGGCCAAGCTGGATGCAAGGCGAGAGTTATTTCGGAGATGCCCCTATGTACGAGGTGTTTGCCGAACTAACGCGCCAATATGATATTGATATTAGTGCCTCCGGTACGGATGGGCGACGGTTCAGTGGCTTGTTCGTACATGGCGATCTTGATCGAGCCCTCCGCATGGTTTGCGAACCCTTGGGATCGCAATACGAACAGGAAGGCCGCCTGGTGCTGATTCGTCGAAAGCAATAGCGACGCAAAATAGTTTTGTTCTTGGGAGGATCGCAAATTATCCGACTTTTGTCAGGAGAAACTCCAACTCAAAACCCAAAACTCAAAACTGTTGCATGGGCTTTCGCTCTACCCTTCTCCGTCCCTTCGCGCATTTCGTCGCCCGCCGCATCCGCCGTATGGCGGCCAACGCTGTACCCGATCAGGAAAAAATTTTTCGGCGACTGTTGGCCCGGGCCAGCCAAACAGCCTTCGGACGCGACCACCGTTTCCCGGAAATTAAAAACTACGCAGACTTTGTGCAGGCCGTGCCTGTCCGCGACTACGAGGAGTTGAAATCCTACATTGAGCGGGTAAAATCGGGCGAACCGGACGTGCTTTGGCCGGGGCGACCGGCTTATTTTGCCAAAACCTCCGGCACGACTTCGGGGGTGAAGTACATTCCTATGAGCCGGGAAAGCACGCCCTTGCACTTTGGGACGGCCCGCGATGCGTTGTTCAACTACTTTTCGCGGACCGGCAAGGGAAGTTGGCTCGACGGAAAACTGATTTTTCTTTCCGGCAGTCCAGAACTGGAGGAAACGGCAGGCATACCCACCGGACGCCTGAGCGGCATCAGCAACCACCTTGTGCCGGCTTGGCTGCGCACCAATCAGATGCCTTCCTGGCAAACCAACTGCATTGAGGATTGGGAGCAGAAAGTAGAGCATATTGTAGATGAAACTTCAGAGGCTGATATGCGCCTCATTTCCGGCATACCGCCATGGGTGCAGATGTACTACGAGCGTCTGCTGGTGCGCACTGGCAAGCGTACAGTCCGAGAGGTTTTCCCCAATTTTTCAGTGTTTGTGTATGGCGGAGTCAACTTCGAACCATACCGAGCCAAACTGGAAGCGCTCGTTGGCGAGGGCATTGATACGGTGGAAACCTACCCCGCATCGGAAGGATTCATTGCGTTTCAGGATACTTTTCCGTCGGAAGGATTGCTGCTCAATACTGATGCTGGAATGTTCTTTGAGTTTGTGCCGGCAGATGAAATTTTTCAGGAAAAACCGACCCGACTGTGGCTCAAGGATGTGCAAATTGGTGTCAATTACGCCCTGATCCTGCACACGAACGCGGGCCTTTGGGGGTACAATATTGGCGATACGGTACAGTTTGTATCTACTAACCCGTACCGGCTCGTCGTGTCGGGACGCATCAAACACTTCATTTCGGCGTTTGGGGAACATGTGATCGGTAAGGAAGTGGAAGAGTCACTGTTGCCGGTAGCAAATGCTATGGGCGTGCGCATTGTAGAGTTCACGGTGGCTCCGCAGATCAACCCCGCAGACTCGGAACTACCCTACCACGAGTGGTTCATCGAGTTTGACAACCCACCCGCTGATCTGTCGGCTTTTGCACGGGATGTGGACACACGGATGCGCGCCCAAAATATTTACTACGATGATTTGATCACGGGCAATATCCTGCGGCCTCTGGTCATTCGGCCCTTGCGCCGCGATGCTTTTCGGGACTATATGAAGTCGGAAGGCAAACTGGGCGGGCAAAACAAAGTGCCGAGGTTGGCCAATGACCGCAAAATTGCGTCCGTTCTGGAGGGCTATATCGGGTAGGTTGTGCCATTTTGGTCAGATTCCGGATTTGTAGTAGCCAGCAGTACTGCCGGCCGGGCATTTTGAAAACCCTTTGATTTGCCAGCTGTTGCAAAATAGCAGAGGTGCAATCCAATTGCGACCGATACTTTTTCCGCATTTTGCCGAAAAATACAGCCCTTGCGCGGCCCGTTTCTCAAAACCTGAAAAGGACATACTTACCCGAACTATGAACATGATGCTACGCCCGTTACTTTTTCTGTTTGCTCTTGCCGTGGCACCGGCAACGCTGCACGCTACCCACAACCGTGCGGGCGAAATACATATCGAGCAGATTGGTCCGCTTACGGTGCGTGCCACGATTATTACGTGGACCCGCACGCTGAGTTTTAGCGCCGACCGCGATACACTGACCATTTGTTGGGGTGATGGCACTTGCGAACAGGTTGGTCGTGTCAATGGTGGCGGTGGCGGTGTGATCTTGAATGACGAGGTGAAGTACAACCGCTATGTATCCATTCATACGTATGCCGGGCCTGCTCGCTACCGTATTTCGATGACGGACCCCAATCGCAACGCAGGTATCATCAATGTGAATCCGCCCCAGTCGGAAAACGTACCGTTTCACCTGGAGACGATTTATACCTTTCTTGACCCGCAGTTTGGCGGCATCAACACCACCCCGTACCTGCTTCAGGACCCGATAGATAACGCCTGCGTAGGCCAGCCGTTCAAGCACAACCCGAATGCTTTTGACCCGGATCTCGACAGTCTCTCGTACCGTCTCATCGTACCTTTGCAGGCATTGGCGACAAATGTTCCCGTCTATAGTTTTCCCAATGAAATAGGCCCCGGGCCGAACAATATACTTCAGATGGACGAGCGATCCGGCGATATCCTATGGCTATCGCCGCAGGTTGCCGGAGAGTATAATCTGGCTTTTATCGTGATTTCCTGGCGCAATGGAGTACCCATAGATACAACCATTCGCGACATGCAAATATTCGTGTCCACTTGTGAAAATCGCCCGCCGGTAGTTGCGTCCATCAATAACCTGTGCGTGGTAGCCGGGCAGACGATTGAGTTTCCGGTAAGCGCTACCGATCCGGATTCCGGCAATTTTGTGCAACTGACGGCTTCGGGCGGCCCGATTAGCAACCCCTTCAGTCCGGCTACGTTCAATGGCCCCTCGGGTTTCCAGATACCACCGGTAAGTGGAACATTCCGCTGGCAAACGGCTTGCGAGCATGTTTCCAATCAGCCCTACACGGTAATTTTCAAAGCCGTTGACTCGCTCAACAAAAGTATGCCGCAATTAGCCGATCTAAAAACGGTGTCTATTCGGGTGGTAGGTCCGCCGCCGGAGGATGTTCAGGCCACGGCGCAGTTTGGCGAAGTAGAAATTTCCTGGGGAAAACCGTATTTCTGCGAAAATGCTGCGCAAAACTACTTTTATGGCTTTTCAGTGTGGCGCCGCGAAGGCACCAATCCCTTCCCAATAGATTCCTGTGCGCCGGGTCTCAAAGGCAAAGGCTACACGGAAATTATCTTTGTGACCAGACAAGATAAAGACGGGCGCTACTATTTCAAGGATACCAATGTGGAGCGTGGGCGAACCTACTGTTATAGGGTGCTGGCCAAATTCGCGCGTATATCTGCCGGGGGATATCCGTACAACATCGTAGAAAGCTTGCCCTCTCAGGAAGCCTGCGTGCAACTGCCACGCGACCTGCCGCTTATCACGAATGTATCCGTTCTGCAAACCGACCCTGTAAATGGTCAAATGGAAATCTGTTGGTCCAAGCCTGTTGCAGGTGATCTCGATACCCTCCTGAATCATGGGCCATACCGCTACCAACTTCTACGGGCGCCCGGCTTGAGCGGCGGCACGATGCAGCCGGTGCCCGGGGCAACCTTCACGGTGAACAATTTCTGGCAAGCCAATGATACCTGTTTTACGGATCAAGGACTAAATACTGCGGGGCAGCCCTACCACTATAAAGTGGCGTTTTACACCCGAGGAGATTTTGCAACACCCATTGGATCTACCAATGATGCATCTTCCGTGTTTTTGGCTGTCAAATCTACCGATAAAACAAACCAACTCTCCTGGCAAGAACAAGTGGCGTGGACAAATTACCGATACATTATTTATCGTCGGAATGACAATACGGGTCTGTTCGACTCCATCGGTATTTCAAATACCCCCAATTACGCCGACCGTGGCCTGGAAAATGGGCGGGAATACTGCTATTATGTGCGCAGTATTGGCACGTACAGCATCGGTGGTGTCATTGACCCGATCTTTAATAACTCTCAAACAACCTGTGGCGTACCGCTTGACACCATTCCGCCTTGCATCCCCGTTTTATCCATCGAAAATATCTGCAATGATGGGGGGAGTATCGCTCCAGATCCTCCTTATGAGAACACGCTTCGGTGGACAAATCCCAATGTTGCATGTCCCGAAACCGAGGATGTCGCGGAATACCGTTTGTGGTTTGCGCCCTTGGAAGGGGATCCGCTCGCTTTGTTAACTACGATCCAAGGCGCAAACAATACGACTTTTACGCATGCAATTGGAGACGGTTTGGCGGGTTGTTATGCCATTTCTGCCGTGGATTTTGTCGGCAATGAAAGCCCCTTGAGTGCCGTACTTTGCGTAGATAACTGTCCACGGTACGAGTTGCCGAATGCCTTTACGCCCAATGGCGACGGCTCCAATGACTTGTATACGCCTTTTCCTAACTGGCGCTTCATTGCTCGTATTGACATGCAGATATTTAACCGCTGGGGGAACCTTGTTTTTGAAACCACAGACCCGGAAATCAATTGGGATGGCCGTAGTCTGGCGGGAAATGACGTGGCAGAAGGCACCTATTTCTATGTCTGCAAGGTGTATGAAAACCGTGTGGACGGTGTCGTGTTGCGGCAGGATGTGCTGAGCGGGTATATTGAGCTGCTGCGGGGCGGGAGGTGAATGAGCCGGGAAGCGCATACTACGGGACATTTTTATTCCGAGCTCCAGACTTTCCAGGTTTTAAAAACCTGGAAAGTCTCTTTTCGCGAAAATGTCCAGTAGTATGCGGGAAGTGTCATGTTTCTTCATGGAAACTTAAATCCGCCAAATAGTTGGAAACGGGTTTTGTGAGTAGTTTTGCAGGTTTAAAGACCCGCGCTACATCTACTTGCTCGCCTGCACATGAAAAGGTTCCTTTTTTTTGTCCTGCTGTTCTGCCTCGCCACTTCTGCGCAAGCGCAGCTATTCTACCTCGCAAATTTTAATAGCGGGTCATTCCCGGCGGGTTGGGCGCCGACGGATTCCCGGATATTACTTTCCAATGAATCACCGAGTACCGGTTATGCTCCTCCTCCTGCTTCGGGAAGTTTCAACGTCCGGTTCGATGATTGCGCCCCCCAAAGCCAAACAGTGCGTTTGGTGTTTAATCCTGGAATCAGTACGGTGGGCAAAACCAATCTTCGTGTCGGTTTTGGGCGGCGGGTTTCTAACGCGTGGGATAATCAGGTTTTGTTCGAGTGGAGAGCTACTAATCCCGGGTGGAGCATAGTTCCCGGTGCCAATGATGTTGCGGCGGGTGCTTCACAGACTTGGGACTATGTTTTTTACGATTTGCCTCCCGGTGCGGATGACAAGCCCAATCTCCAGTTTCGCTTTTCCTTCACCACGTCCCTTTCCGCGAACTGTACCGCTCCCCCAAATTTCCGCATTGATGATTTCGCTGTTGGCGAAAATTTTTCGCTCCCTGTAGAATTAACACACTTTGAAGCACGCCCGGATGGCCGGCAGGTACAGCTTTCCTGGGGTACTGCTTCCGAAACCGCTAACGCATACTTTGCTGTGGAGCGCAGTGCGGACGGGTATCAGTTTTCGGAAATCGGGCAAGTAGCCGGGGGCGGCACTACCCGCGAAACGCGTCAATACACCTTTTTGGATGAGCGCCCTTTCAAGGGGGTTAACCATTACCGACTCCGCCAGGTGGATCAAGACGGGGCTTTTTCATACGGCCCGGTTCGCGTGGCCGATTTTCTGCCGAACACCCCACGGGTATTCCCGTCTCCTGTGCGAGATGTACTACAAGTTGAATGGGCAGAGCCAAGCAACGGCGACTTATTTACCTGGGAGGTTTTTGATTTGACCGGCAGATTGCTCTCAACGGGACAAGGCAGGGCAGAAGCTGATGAAAGGTGGAGTATTCCAGTACACGCTATTCCTTCGGGCTTTTGCCGCCTCCAGATCACGACAAACCGTCAAACCTGGACAGGTACCTTTATGAAGTACTAAAAAATCTGCTTGCTAATGCCTTCAAGGTATCAGGTAGAATAACTACCAAACTTCGTTTTTTTAGATACGCTATTTACGCAGGCTTGGTTTGATGGAAATATTTGTCTTTTTGAAAAAAAAATGAAGTTCGGGTTTGCAAAGCACAAGCGCACAATTGTACCTTTGTATCAATAAAAACGGTCAAAAGAGGCTGAGAAAAAAAATCAAAAAAATATTTGCATAGTAAAATTTCTCATCGTACCTTTGACCTACTGAATCGCAAGAACGATGACACTTAATTAAGTCATCTTAAGAATAGTTTTCATTTGGTTTTTTGGGGTTTATTAGCCGCTGGACACGTAAGTGTTCTGGCGGCTTTTTTGTTTTGCCTCATTGTTTTAGCCAACCACCGGACAAGGCAATAAAAATCCCGCCCCGAAAGACTCGGAGCGGGATTGTTTGATAAAAAGGGGCAACAAGCAGATGCTTCTTGAGCGGAGTTGCCGCCAGTTCCTTTTAGGCTTCTTTCAGCATTTTATTGCCAAAGACCATCAGAACGAGCAGGAGACATGTGAGGATAATCATAGCGGATTAAACTGTTTTTTGTGAATGAATATGCGTTTTTACTGGACTGGGTGTAAATCAAAGTAGTCGCACTAGACAACGTCATATCAAGTCAAAAAAGGGGCCGAAAACTGTTAAGGCACGTTAATGAATTGCAAAAATGCTTTTTTGGGCAAAAAATAGTGTGGCGCTAGCGATTTAATATGCGCTGAAGCAACCATCCTGCACTCATCACCAGAGCGCAACCCAACGGATTGTACCACAAGTAGGCATCTTTATCCACGAAAAAGAACAGGTACAGAATTATAGCCTGTGCCAGAACTGCCGCCCAGAAAACAGCTTTCCCCTGCACGCTTTTCAGAAAAAAAGCGGTGAGGAAGATGCCCAGAATGGTTCCATAAAAGATGGAACCGATCATATTCACCGCCTGAATCAGGTTGTCAAAAAGATCGGCATACGTGGCAAATATTACAATGAACACGCCCCATCCAACGGTAAACCAGCGCGACATTCGGAAATAGTGGTTGTCATCGCGGTCTTTTACAAAGGAGCGTCGGTAAATATCCGACAGGGAGGTAGCCGTAAGCGCACTTAGCTCGGAGGCTGTCGTACTCCAGGATGCGCAAAAAATCATAGCCAACATCAAACCCACAAGCCCAACAGGGATGTGTTGCAGGATAAAGTTGATGAATACAAAATCTTTGTCTTTGGAGTCGCCCTTCGGATTAACCTGCCTGATGATACTTTCCGCTTCAGTGCGCAGGCTTTTTCTTTCCTTTTCCAGTACTTGAAGCTGCGTTTGTGTTAGGGCGGGGACGCCTTCAGCCCCATTGCGCATATCAGCGGCAAGACCGTTGAGCAGGGTTTTCTTTTGCAGAAACAAACTGTCGTTACGGGCTTCCAGCTGTTGAAAAGCAACCTCGTGCGTTGTACCCGCTACTTTGGCACGGTTGACCTGATTGAAGTGTAGCGGCGGTGCATTGAACTGGTAAAAGACATACACCATGACCCCTACCGACAGAACCAGTAGCTGCATGGGAATCTTGATAAATCCATTGAATAATAGTCCAAAGCGGCTCTCCTTGAGGGATTTCCCCGACAAATACCGCCCAACCTGACTCTGATCGGTACCAAAATAGGACACGAACAAAAATGTAGCGCCCAATACACCCGACCAGACGTTGTACCGATCGCGGAAATCGAACGACCAGTCAAGTATCTTGGTTTTCCCGGTGGCGCCGGCAATTTGCCAGGCCTCGGTAAGGCCTACGCCGTCGGGAAGTTGGTTCAGTACCAAAAAAAACGCCAGCACCAGCCCGCTGAGCATGATGGTCATCTGCAGCTCCTGGGTTCGGCTGACAGCGGCACTTCCGCCAGATGTGGTGTAAACAACCACGAACAAGGCCATCATAAAATTGGTCAACGCCAAATTCCAGCCAAAGACCGCGCAAAGAATGATGCTGGGCGCGTAAATGCTGATCGCTGCCGCTACGCCCCGTTGCGTAAGGAACAAAATGGCCGTGAGTGTCCGCATCCGCAAATCGAAGCGTTGTTCCAGAAACTCATACGCCGTGGTCACCCGAAGCCGGTAATAAACGGGCAGGATGAATATCACCAAAAAAATCATGGCGATCGGCATTCCGAAGTAAAATTGCACGAACTCCATGCCGTCAAAAAAACCTTGCCCCGGGGTACTCAGGAACGTAATCGCGCTGGCCTGTGTGGCCATGATGCTCAACCCGATCGTCCACCAGGGCAAGTCACGTTTACCCGTCAGAAAATTTTCGCTGTTCTCAACGTTCCGACTTTTCCAGGTACCGTAAAACACTACTGATGCCAGCGTAATAACCAGCACAATCCAGTCAATTGTTGCCATTTAATTTACAGATAAGTAAACGATTAGCCCAAGCACTGCGATCAAAACCAGCCAGGCCCACAAGCCAAGGCTGTTTTCGCGCCACACATTGAACAGTTTTTCCATGATGTTGCGCCAGTCCAAATCTCCTCCCTGCCCGCGCGCCGCGCGCTCCTGAACGAGGCAAAAATAGCGGCGCTGTCCTTTTCGGCCTTGATCCCCGTGTTTGGTCAAAATAATAAAGGTGTCGTTTAAAAAGCGCAAATCGAACAGTTCGCTGCGGCCTGCCACCTCAATAATAAGTGCGTTTTCCTGACCCAATTTCCGCCAGGTGCCCTTGATGAGGTTGCCGTCCAATGACAAAAGATATTCACCCCCTGGATTGAAAATATGCAGAATAGCTTCGTGGAAACCCTCGTCGTCCCGGACTTCCTTCCAGCGTTTGCTGAGCCAAAACTGCTCTTCACGCAAATCTTCGCCGTAGGGGATCACCTTGGGCAGGATGAAGTCCAGGTGCTGGTCCATCGTGCCAAGATCGCGGGGCAGTTCGGGGCTTAATGCGCGGGATATATCGTTAATCATAAGCGTTTCAATTGCCGTACAAAAATGCTGTGATCGTTGCTTAGCGCGGTAAAAATCGGTAAAACAATGGCATTCGCGGCGGTAAATTGATAGTGGGCATAATTCGCTCGTTTTTTGCAGTTTTGCAGCATGAAGAATATTCTGACCATCAATGGCCAAACGGTGACCTATTACAGCGGCAAAAATGATTCGACCACGGTTCCGCCGCTGGTGCTGCTGCACGGTTTTTGCGAAGATGCATCCATCTGGGAACCTGTAATGCCCGTTTTCGCTAATGGGCAGGTGCTGCGGATGGACCTCCCCGGCTTTGGCGGATCCGATCTTCCTCTGGCAGCCGGGATGGATATTTATGCCGAGACGGTGTGCGCCTTGCTCCATGAACTCAACATCCAGCGGTGCGTGCTGGCCGGGCACTCCATGGGCGGATACATCGCACTGGCATTTGCCCGGGCATACCCCGAGCGACTGGCAGGATTTTCCCTCGTGCATGCGCATCCGTACCCCGATACGCCCGAACGCATCGAAAACCGCCGCCGAGGCATTGAAATGCTGAACGCAGGAAAAAAGGACCTGTACGTTGCCCAGCTATTTCCCGGGCTTTTTGCCCAAACCTTTGTGCAAGCCCACCCGACGGTGGTGGACAAGCTCATCCAAAAAGGCCGCCAACAACCAACAGCCGGTATTGTCGCCGCTATCCAGGGTATGATGGACCGGGAAAACCACTTGGACACCCTACGCGATGCCCGCTGCCCGGTGCAATTTATCCTGGGAGAATTGGATGCCCTCATTCCGCTCGAAGACGCCCTCGCCGCAGCCACCCTTCCGGCAGTCGTGGATATTCGGGTGCTACCCGGTACCGGACACATGGGGATGTTTGAAGCAACCGAGCAAACGGCCTTGGCCCTGCGTGACTTCTGGCAGCTCTGCATCCAGCATAACACGACAGCGTTTCCAAATAAAACGCAAACAAATATTTGAATTCCAACCATTTGCCAAGTGCGCCGTTTCTTTGTCCTTCCGTCCGCGCAACCGACATGCACACATGACCAATAGTATTATTCGCCGAGTCATTCTCCTGGGGGCCATATCCATCCTGAGCCTGCTGAGCGTGCAGACCTACTGGGTACTGCGCTCCTGGAATTTGCAAGAGCAAGAATTTGACCGGAAGGTGCGGCAGGCCCTGATGGAGGCAGCGCGCGATTTGGCACGTATCGGGTTGTTTGTCCTGAAAGATGCCGACCTCATCGAGCAGGTGTACTCCAACTACTACGTCGTCAACATCAACAACCAGTTCGACGAAGCCTCGCTGGAGTTTTACCTGCAAAAAGCCTTCGAAAACCAAAGCTTGCGCGAAGACTTTCAATACGGTATTTTTGACTGCTCCAGCAACCAGATGGTGAGCGGGCGTATGGTGAAATATAAAAAAGCCGCTGATATCACGGGTGAAGGCGAACAGCTAAACGCCCCGCTCCCGGCCCACTACGACAGCGACTTCATTTACTACTTCGGTGTACGTTTTCCCAACAAAAGCACCAATTTGCTCAGCAACATGTGGATCGTCGTGGTATTTACGATCCTCATTCTCATCACCGTGGCGTTTTTTATCTACGCCATGTTTGTTATTTTGAAACAAAAACAGCTCTCCGAACAACAGCGCGACTTCATCAACAACATGACGCATGAGTTCAGAACCCCCATCTCGACCATCAATATCTCCACAGACGTCTTTTTGCAGAATGAAACCATCAAGGCAGATGCACGCCTGAACCGCTACTCCGGGATTATCAAAGAGCAGGTCATGCGCCTGAATACTCAGGTGGAAAAAGTGCTTCAACTGGCCAAAATCGAGCGCGACAGGGTTGAATTAAATCTGGAAGAGATTGACCTGCCCGAACTTTTGAACAGCATTTCACCTTCCCTGGAACTCAAAATTGGAGAAAAGAACGGCTCACTGCACCTGAATTTGGAGCCAATCCACGCCTTGATCCGTGCCGACCGCCTCCACCTGACCAATATTTTGCATAACCTGGTGGACAATGGCGTGAAGTATTCCAAGGGCGCTCCAGACATCACCGTCCAACTGCAAAAGGTTGGCGATGATTTGCTGTTGCGTGTGAAAGACCAGGGAATTGGTATTGCCAAAGAGCACCAAAAACACATTTTCAGCAAGTTTTACCGCGTACCCACCGGCAACGTGCACAATGTGAAAGGCTTCGGACTCGGTCTGTTTTACGTCAAAACGATCTGCAAGGAACACCACTGGAAACTCCGGCTGGAGAGTGAACCTGGAAAAGGCACCACGATAGAAATTCGTATCCCGAGTCAATCCTGATGCGACATGGCTGATGTATTCCATTTGCCGGACTATTCCATCTTTGTCGGCTCTGTGGCCGAAACGCTCCTGCAGTGGCTGAAACAACACGCGTATTCCAAAATTTTTGTCATCGCAGACTCCAATGCCTACGCGTGCTGCGCCCACCTGCTGCCGGTATTGGATGCCGAGGTGCATATTGTCCCGGTTCCGCCGCCCTCGGAGAGGACGGGTGGCGCCGAACGGCTCAAAAACCTCGCTTCTTGTGAAAAAATCTGGTCTGCTATGCTCGATGCCCAACTCGATCGCAAAGCATTGGTCCTAAATTTTGGTGGCGGGGTCATCGGCGATATGGGCGGGTTTTGCGCAGCCACCTACAAGCGCGGCATAGATTTTATTCAAATTCCAACCACGCTGCTGGCCATGACCGACGCGGCCATCGGCGGCAAACTCGGCATTGATTTCCAGGGAATAAAAAACACGATCGGTGTTTTTCAGAACCCCGGAGCTGTTTTTGTTGACCCGGAATTTTTGAAAACCCTGCCCGCCCGCGAACTGCGCAGCGGTTTCGCCGAAGTGATCAAACATGCCCGAATCGGGGATCCCGTACTCTGGGAAAAAATTCAAACCTTATCGCCGGACAATCTCGGCCCGGATGCCCTGTCCACCGCCGAGTGGGCCGATATTCTCCGCGCCTCCATCGCCGTCAAGGTACGTATCGTAACCGAAGACCCCCGCGAACAGGGTGTTCGCGCCTTGCTCAATTTCGGACACACCTTTGGACACGCCTTGGAAAGCTTTTTTCTGGAAACCGACAACCCGCTCACACACGGAGAGGCTGTGACGATTGGGATGGTGTGCGAATCCGAAGCAGCGCACGCCCCCCTGCTACGCGTATTTCCGAACCGCAACATACCCGAGTCGGCGTTCCCGGCGCTGTGGGCGCTGATGTTACAGGACAAAAAAAACGCATCCGGCGCGGTGCGAATAGCCGTGCCGGATGCGGATCCGTTTTCTATGAAATTGCTGGAAATTACCCGCGAAGAAGCCGAACGCCGCCTGCGGTATTACAATCGTCTGGGTTAATAGAAATCCTTGGGTTTCACGATCGTGAACACGCGGGCAATGTTGAAGCCAAAACGGATGCCGGTAGGATTGGAAAACCATTCTTCGGTGGTTTCCGTGACAAATCCCTTGTAGGTCATATCGGCAGAGTTGGAAAAGTGCAACTGAAACACGTGGCCACCGGTCTCAATATCGAACCCGATGGACAGCACATTGGTGTATTGCGGCGCCAGCTGGTCCGGCAAAACGTAGTAGTACTCGGCGTTCAGCGCTACCCGCCTGCTCAGTTTCACCCGGCCGGCGATGCCCATGACGAGCACGGTATTTTTTTCAGAACGGGTTTCCACCAAATTGCGGTGTATCACGGTGGGCATAAGTTGCAGCGACAGACCTTCGCTGAATTTCCGCCCGATCAGTACCTGATGCGTGTAGTACAGGCGGGACGAGAACAGGTTATCCCGGTTGGGATCGGAAAACTTGACCGTTTTGATCTGCGCATCCACCAGATACGATAGCGTGATCGGCATCTTGCGCAGCCCCGACGATTGCCGGAGAATCTTGTACTTGGCAAACCCGTCGAAGATTTTTTCCTTGCTGCTACGCCCGAACCCCACCATGAGCCGGTCGGTGATGCCATAGTCCAGCCCGATACGGATGGAGGCATCGTCGAGGCCAAAAACGTCGTACAGCCCATTGCGTATTGGACCAAACCGGTGTGAAATCTTGAAATCCAGCACCCCGGCCGCTGTGTTTTCGATGGAGTGCCCGTTCACGACACGGTTGGTTTTAAAACTGGCCGTGGCATATTCTATCGTTTGCTCTTCACCGAGCAAGGAAAGCAGGTCGCCGTCGTCTTGAGCATTCGCCATCTGAAACGACAACAGAACAAAGAGGGTGTACAGGATTTTTTTCATGGATGCTTAAATTAGTACCGGCGGGTTTTAACCCGCCGTGATTGAATTGTACCGGCGGGTTTCAACCCGCCGTAGATCCGGTAGCTGCGGGTTTTAACCCGCAGTATCAAGTAGCTGCGGGTTTTAACCTGCAGGAGTATCGCGATACTGTGGGTTTTAACCCGCAGCTACCATTAGGCAGTAGCCCGTTTTTTGCCCTTCACCTTCGGTCTTCCAATGCTGGCATACTGAAAACCGAGCGATTTCATCTGCGCGACATCGTACACGTTACGGCCATCGAAAATGATCGGTTCGCGCAGGAGGCCGGCCATTTTTTCAAAATCAGGTGTGCGGAACTCGCTCCACTCGGTAGCTATAACCAGGCAATCGGCATCTTTCAGGGCATCGTACATCGTGTCCACAAAAGCAATCCGGTCGCCGTAGATCGCCCGTACATTAGGCATAGCTTCGGGGTCAAATGTGCGTACGTGCGCGCCGCCAGCCAAAAGTTCGTCAATGATGACCAGCGCCGGAGCCTCGCGGATATCGTCGGTATTCGGTTTGAATGCCAAACCCCACACGGCGATGGTGCGGCCTGTGAGGTCGTTTTTGAAGAAGCGGCGGATTTTTTTAGTCAGCACGCTTTTCTGGAGCGTGTTGGTTTTCATCACCGACTTCAGGATTTTGAAATCGTACGAATGTTCACTGGCCGTTTTGGCCAATGCCTGCACGTCTTTGGGAAAACAGGAGCCGCCATAGCCGATGCCGGGAAAGAGGAAGCGCTTGCCGATACGGCTGTCGCTGCCCATGCCAATGCGCACCTGATCCACGTTGGCGCCCAGTTTTTCGCAGAGGTTGGCGATTTCGTTCATAAAGGAAATGCGGGTGGCCAGGTAGGCGTTGGCGGCGTACTTGGTCATTTCGGCCGAGCGCTCATCCATAAAATAGATCGGATTGCCCTGGCGCACAAAAGGTTCGTACAACTGACGCATTACCTTGCGTGCTTTTTCACTGCTGCTACCAACGACCACGCGGTCGGGTTTCAGGAAATCTTCCACCGCCACGCCTTCGCGCAAAAACTCAGGGTTGGACACCACGTCGAACATTTTTTTGGACAACTTTTCCGCCAAAATAGCGGCCACTTTTTCCGCCGTTCCTACGGGTACCGTACTCTTGTCCACGATGACTTTGTAGTCGCTGATGATACCGGACAGGTCGCGCGCTACACCCATAATGTAGGACAGGTCGGCGCTGCCGTCGTCGCCCGGCGGCGTGGGCAGTGCCAGGAAAATGATCTGGCTTTGTTCCACCGCCTCGCGCAGGTTGGTGGTGAAATGCAGGCGGCCCTCCTTGGTGTTGCGGTCAAAAATAACATCAAGGCCGGGCTCGTAGATGGGGATTTCTCCGTTTTTCAGGCGATGGACCTTTTGTTCGTTGTTGTCAACACAAATGACATTGTTGCCGGTTTCGGCAAAACAAGTACCGGTAACCAGCCCTACGTAACCAGTACCGACGACGGCGATATTCATGTATTGTTCTATTTTTTTCAGATTTATGGAAATGGTGGGCAAAGGTAAGTCCAGCGTTTGGAAGTTTTGCCCGGCCAATTGGCTGCCTTTTGACTATTGCCGCCGGAGTGGTAAAAAAGACGGCTGAACCGGTTTACTTTTGACCGACTTTACTCCGCATCTGCGGCCAACAGCAAAATACCACATTATGCCCCCTTTGTTCCGCCACACCACCGTGGCATTCGTTTTGGCAAATCTACTCGCGTGCAGCTTGTCCGCGCAGGCGCTCAAGGACGGCGACAACATCGTGCCCAATCCCGGCTTCGAGCGTTTTGCCAGCCCGCCGGTGGGTTGGTCCTACAAGGGCTCCTTTTTCGGGCAGGTGGTCAAATACTGGTTCAGCGCCACCACCGCCAGCCCCGATGTGTACGGCCCCGGCGTGAAAGTTCCGCAAGACTGGGCTGAAAAAGGTTTTGGTAAACAAGCCTCCCGAACCGGAAAAAGCATGGCCGGACTCACACTTTGGGGCTGCACCAACGGCAAACCGCACTGCCGGGAATATGTAGAAATTCAGTTGGCCGAGCCGCTCGTGCCGGGGCAAACATACCTGATTGAATTTTGGGTGACGCCTCTGCCCCGTTCCTTGCGGATCAACAACCTCGGCGCCTTTTTTTCGGAAGAACGCATCGAACGCAAAGCCGATGAGGTGCTGCTGTTTCAGCCGCAGTTTTTTGCCAAAAACATACCGTCCGCTGCCGAGGGGAAATGGGTAAAACTCGGTGGGCAGTTCACGGCAACCAACGAAGCCGGATATCTGATCCTCGGCAATTTTTCGGAAGACAAGGACACCCGAATCGAGGCGACACACCCTGAGGCGTTCAACTACGCCTACTATTACTTCGACGACGTGCTGGTGAAAAAAATCCCGCCGTTTGTGCCCGTACCGGTCAAACCCGACGACATCACCCGGCAGCCGCTCGAAACGGGAAAGGCTATCCAGCTGAAAAATATCTACTTCGAGTTTGACAAGCACGAACTCATGCCGCGCTCTTATGTCGAACTCGACAAACTGCTGCGTATCCTGCGGGAAAACCCCACGATACACATCTCGATCGTGGGCCACACCGACAATATTGGCGGAACGGACTACAACAAGTGGCTCTCGCGCAAGCGCGCCCAGGCAGTGTGGCAGTTTTTGGTGGACAACGGCATCCCGGCCGGCCGGCTCAAGTACCTCGGCATGGGCAAAGCAAAGCCAATCGCGAGCAACCAAACCGAGGCGGGGCGTTTTCAGAATCGGCGGGTGGAGTTTGTGGTGGTTAAGCGATAGGGGAGTACCTCAGAGCAGGCGCATGGTGGAATATTGGGGGGCACGCTGTGGCTGGGCTGTGGTTAAGTCTGGTTTACCGTTTTCTGTTCTTCCGGCGGTTCCCCCTTGGCAGGCAGCCGTGCTCAGTTTCAAAGGCATCCATGTGCTGGTCTTCGAGATTCTTAGCCTCTTCTCGGTTCGGGATATTTGACAGGATGATCCGTGCTGAGAATCGTATCCATCCGACCACCAAATTGCAATAGTCCCGCTGCTCCCTTGCTCTGCGCGAAAGGCCATCGGCTTCAATTGGGTCATGCTAATGCCAAACTTGAACTCGAAGCCTTCTTGCAGGTCGTCAATGGCGTACAAATGATGGGGGAAAGTGTTTTCGTTGCGGTTTCCGTGCATAACCGTCAGAGCCAGCCGTTTTCGTTGCTATACGTTTCGTAGTTGTAGGCGGAGATATGCTCCAATTCCATTCCGGTTTTTCGTTCGTAGGCCAAAAGGGGCAACCGTAACAGACCAGAAAAAGTCAGGTCCGGTATTTTTTCCGGGTGAGCCAAGATGTCTTCATACACTTTTTTCCCGTTGGCAACCACACAACAACGAACATACAAAAAGTCGTCAACCGACAATCGACCTTTAGGATGTTTCCTGATGAAAGGCTGTGCATGGGCTTCCGTATCAAGCCGCCAAAGTTTTTCGGAAAGGATGTCCGAAAACATACGAATTGCATCCTCCGACATTCGGGATAACGTATCAATAGCAGGCTCCATCACAGCGTAGTCATCGCCTTCATGGCGCCAGTCAAACATGGCAATAAGGTTCCAAAAGTAGGCATCATCCATTCCATCGTTTTCCGATGGAGGCCGTTCATGCACCACTATTTGCAAATCAGCACCGGGGTATTGTTGTTTCAGATCGCGAATAAAATCCGGGCCGAGTTCGTGTATCCGAAGATTTATTGTTTGCATCTAGTGTTAATTCAAAATGTACGTAAGATTAGAAATCGTCCAATGGCTCATTGCACTCATGGTAGCACAAGTATTTAAGGCTGCAAGAATAAGGTTTTTTAGCTGTAAAATCCGCACCGCCGCCGGTGACGAGGCCGAGACTCTGATCGAACCCTAAGCCGGGCGTTTCCAAAAAAAGACCGGTGGAGTTTGTGGTGGTTAAGCGGTAGGGGAGTGCCTCTACATCCGGCGGTCAAGTTTTGGCGAAACGCCAATTTTGACGCAGAGTAGCCAATCGGCAAACCGCCGAAACCAACGGACGGGCTGCCTGTTTGTTACCCCAAAAAGCTGCGATGGTTATACGATATTTGTTTTGCTTCACACTTGCATGCGCAAATGTCATGCTCTTGACGGCGCAACCTATTTCCCTCAAGGCGCTGGATTGGGGCGCATCGCTGGGCAATAATTTTTTGCAACGACTAAAACCTGCCGCCGACGGCGGCTCCTGGCTCCTGGCCGGGCCAAGCAACTACGCCGGCCCCGGATTACCCTCTCAATTGGTCAAACTGACTCCCAACGGCTTGTCGGGAACTACCCGGCAGATACAAACCGTATCCGGCCCAGGGGCGGTGTTGTATGATTTTGCAGAAACACCCGATGGAGCGAAATATGCGCTGATTTTGACCGATGAAAGCCCGGTTCCGACCGTGATTATTGGAGGGCAGTTGCATTTGGCCAAATTTGATGCCGACTGGAATCTCGTTTGGGCGTATGCGCTCAGCGATCCGTTAAGCAGCACGGTTGTGCCCCGGTACGCCGCGATTAACGTGGCTCCGGACGGATGGGTGTACGCGCATTTTATCACCAATCAATATCAAGTCGTTGGTTTCTCTCCCGAAGGCATATTGGTATGGTCAAAAGCAGTGTTCACTGGTGCTCAAGGGACAGGTTTGGTGCGCATTAACGGCGGCATTAACTTGGCTGCCGACTCCAAAGAAGTATTCTTCCACCTGTACTTCGAGCCCGGCGACTATACCCGACTGCTGCGTATAGATCGCTTCACGGGCCAGGTGTTGGCGGGCGCCGACATGAAGGGTGTAGTGTTGCACGCGCTGTATCCGGCTTTAGGCGGCAACAGCATCTGGGCCCTTGCCCAGGAATCGGTGCAGCGGTCCGAATGGCTCGTATTGAAACTTGATCCGCAATTAGTGCCGCTGTCGGCACTCCAATTTTCGGAAGAACAGGCGCGTGCTGGTGGGCAATTGCTATGGGCGAGCGATTCGACGTTTGCTGCCGCAATTGACGGCTTTGAAAAAAGCATTTTTTTGCACGCCGATCACAACGGCAACTTGATCCGAGGCGTGCAGTATCGCGGTATTGCCGGCATAACGCCCAGTAATACCGAGGTGATCCGCAATGCAGGAGACAATGGTTTGTTTCGACTCGCTGCCGCACTTAGGCCAGTTGTACCCCAAAGGACACTTATGCTGACCATGGATGCCGACTTGGAACTGCCCAACTGCGCAGGCACTCCGTGGTGCAACCCTATTCGTCCCTCCGTATTTGCCACCACCTCGGCCGGGGCCGGGCCCGGCATCGCACAGATCTGGCCTGCCGGGTACCTGTTTCAATGGAACACCGGCGCCGCTGTTCAGGTGACGGATTTCTGCACCGACCCGCCTGCGACAACCGGGGTAAAGGCTGCTTTTTTCCTGCCCGACACCTTGTGCGCCGGAGCAGCAGTATCGCCCTCCGGGCTTCAAAACGGCGGGGCATCGTTTGTGTCGTGGATATTCGAGGGCGGCATTCCGGCTACCTCCAGCTTGTTCAACCCTTCCGGCGTTCGTTTTGATACGCCCGGTGCATTTGCCGTGCGACAGGTCGTTGGATCAGCGTGTTTGCAAGATACATTTACGCGTGTCGTGTCAGTGCTCGCACAGCCCCTCGTCTCCTTGCCGCCCTCGCAGGTTTTTTGTCGCGATACTTCCCTATTGGTAGCGCCCGTTCTGACGAATGCGGACGCGTGGGCCTGGAGCGATGGATGGCCCGGTCTGACGCGTACAATCAACGAAACCGGTACGTACCAACTGCTGGCGTCCAACCAGGGCGTTTGTGTCGGCAGCCAGGCGCTGACCCTGGAGTTCAGCCCCCTCAATCCGGCCTTTGAATTACCTGAACGTATATGCCAATCCGACCGACCGGTTTTGAGCGTTTTGCCCCAGCCGCCCGGTACAACATGGACCTGGACATCCAATCCGCCGCAGCCCGGATTCCCGGCTACAAGCGCTACGTTGCTGCCGGAGTGGCCGACGGACGAAGATTACGCCATTTCCCTGATGCTAACCAACAAAACATGTATGGCCACCCAGACAGCAATCGTTGAGGTCTTGGCGGCGCCGACAGTCCGCTTAGGCCCGGATATCCGCCTCAACCAAAGCGGGCCGCGTGTGCTTCGACCTGTGGTACATCCTGCCGATGCCGCGTTTAGTTGGTCGGATGGGTGGCCCAACCTCAATAGAATAGTTGCAGATACAGGACTTTATGTACTCCAAGTAGATGTGGGCGAGTGCCGAGCGATGGATTCGATGCGCGTTCGGGTCGAGTTTCAAGTCTATCAACCAAACATTTTCAAACCCGGCAGCACCGAGAATGCTTCTTTCAGACTTTATCCCGGCACGGATGCCGAGGTTGAGCGTCTCGAAATCTTCGATCGCTGGGGGAGTTTGGTGTTTAGTGGCACTAAAAATGCCGCTTGGGACGGCAACATACAGGAGCGGCCGGCGGCAGCCGGTATATATGCTTACACCGCATGGCTTCGCCTCGAAGAGGGAACTCTTGCCCGAGTAAGCGGGGATTTGATGTTGTTGCGCTAAGAGCGTGCAAGGCTTGTTTGACCCGAAACCTCTTTTCGCGTGTGCATGTTTGTGATTCTCAAACGATAACCCGCCGCCGCGCTTTTACCCGGATAGCGCGTTCGATTGGCCGTTCGGACACCAGCACCAGGTATCCGCCGCCGCCGGCGCCACTTAGTTTCCAGCCCAGGGCCTGATCGTGGTAATGCTCGATCATTTGGAAAACACCCGCGTCTGCCATGTTGGGAAACATCGCCACCTGCGCCTCGAACGAACGCCGGAAGGCATCGCCAAAAGCGACGGCATCCTGGTTCAGGATCGCTTGCCAGCAGTTTTTCGCCGCCTCTGCCAGCGCCTGCGCACCCTCCGGTGTGAGGTGGGTATCGGCGAGTACGTCGTACCCCTGTGTGCGGGGGCCGAGCGTCACAAGGAACAGATGTTCCTCCAGCCACTGCAACACGGCTTCGTCGTGTACGCTTTCGATACTTTCGGGCCAGTAGTTGCCGGCGTAGTTCAGTTTGTTCAGCCCCGGCATGACGATGCCGAGGGTATCCTGCGAGCCGGAAATTTCTTTGGTTCCGGGCGGGTTGTCGTAGGCAAACAGCAGTTTGGCCACCTGCTCGGGGTCGCCGCCGGGCAGGGCCGTTCGCCACAGTTCGACGGCCTTTTTGCGGGTACTGGTGGCCATGCCGCTGCGGTCGTTGAATTCATGGGTCGGCTCGATGCTGAGTGTTAGTACCGGACCGGGGTACAGAGCCGATACCCAGGGTTGGTCCAGCCAGCCGCCGGCGAGGTCAATGCGGTACGGGATGATACACTCCTCCCGCAAGGATGTGGTGCTCCGTTCGGGCAGATTGCAGACCGGGATACGTTTGGAAACCACATACTCGATGCCGCGTTCGCGGCAAAGCGCCTCCTTGGCAGGTGTATGGCCGTCTTCATTGACAAAAAAGATGTCGGGCTGGATGGCGTCCAGTTCGGCTGTAAAATCAAGGATGCCCATACCCGTGTTTACGCGCACCGCATGGGTACAGGCGAGCGCGTCGAGCATGAATTTGCGCTCGGTTTGCAGGTTCACCGGGTAGCGGCCCTTGAGTTGGCGCACATTCTCGTCCGATCCGATGCACACATATAAATCGCCCAGCCGCGCCGCTTCTTGCAAAAACGCGACGTGCCCGCTGTGCAACAGATCAAAACAACCGCTGACGAATACTTTTTTCATGATTTGGAAATGGGGGGCAAAGTACGGCAAAGTGGATTTTATCGCAGCATACCTACTGCCGTAATACCAACTTGCCGGTATCCATCAAGCGCCCTTGTCTATCTTCCACCCGGAAGAAATAAATGCCGCCGGGCAGTCCACGCCGCTGAAACACCCACCGGACGCCAATCGCCCGCTCTTCGCATACGGTGCGCCCCAGTGCATCAGTAACCACAATCCGGTGCCTGTCAAAAAACTGGCCGTCTATTCGTTGAAAACCGGCTGCGTCGCGCACCGGATTGGGCGACACCATCACCCAGTCCGAACGTTCCGTACCGGGCCGTTCCGACGTACTCGTGATGTAGTCTATCCCCACCGTGTGCAAGGTCTGGTTGGTGATGATGGGTTCATTAAAATCGAAATAGATAGCCGCCTCATTGAAGATCTGCGCACCGATGGGCACGTTGGGTTGCTGGTTTATTTTGAAGCGGATAAAACCTTGCGAGCCGAGGAGGTTCGTATTGCTGTCGGGCAGGAGGATGTTGGCAAACGTGAACTGCAGTGCTCCCGCACCGCTCAATGTCCAGGTATAGGGATGCGAGGCTGCGCCCGGCCGCACCGAAGCCGGATCGAGCCAGGGGGAAAGAGTGTCGCGGATGACGACATTGAAGGCCGTGTCGGTGCCGGTATTCTGAAATCGGATCATGTAGTCCAGTTCCTGTCCGGGCCGGATGCGGTGTTCAGCGCCGTAACCGAGCGGGAAACCTTGCTTGTCATTGGGGTCATATGCGCCGATATTCTCCAGGCAAAGACGGTCCCAGGAAGGTTGGAAGGTGTTCACCTCAAACTGGTTGACAAATCCCAGGCTCTCAAAACCGCCGCATCCTTCCAGAAAGGCTACCGCTACACTGGAGAACGGGTGTCCCGGTTCTTGCTGCGATTCGATGCGCCAGGTGTGGCCGTTGGCGGGCCGTTCGAGGGTCAGCTGCTCGCCGGGTACGTAGTCGTCCTGTCCCTGCATCAGTACTACATCGTCTTCTATGATGATGTACTGCAGGGCCTGCGAGGGCGCGGGGCCGATATTGCGCAGACGCAGCAGTATAGTGGTATCCTGACACTCAGCCTCCGCTACTACGGTTGCGCCCGACCAGTTTTGCACGGGGGTACACAGGGTGTCCGGGTAGGCGTGGGCCGCGATGCAGTGTGTTTGGCCAAGCACTGTGGAATCACAGTCTACATACACGACGAGACCAAACTGGCCGCATTCGCCGCTCGCTATGCTACCGAGTTGGAAGCGAAAGGTATTGTTACCGAGATTTTCAGCGGGCAGTTCGGCGCTCACGAGGGCAAGAAACGGGTCGAGATACAAATCCACCCAGGCGCTGTCGGTTGTTTCGCTGCCCTGGTTGCAGTAGTGCACGACAGCGTTGTTGTCGAAACAGCGGCGCAAGCGTGCAGCACCCACGGATACTGTCATGAGGGGGCATTCGGCCAGCGCAATGGTGGCAAAATCAATGGTGTCGGTGGAAAAAAGGCTATCGGACTGTACGGTTTGAAGGCTGTCACATATTGCCCACCAAAGATTTTGGGGCACTTCAGCTCGAACAGTGTAAGCGCCTGTATCTACAAAAAAGGTGTAACGGCCATCGGGGTTGGTGGCGGTGTACAGTGTTATCTCGCCTTCCAGAGCCACTACCCAGTTTTTCATCGGTTCCTGGGCGTCGGGGGTGCTGCATTCGGCATCAGCGTCGCGGCGGACGTGGCCCCGGATGAAGGCGCCGATTTCTGTGGAAGCCGTGGAGCGGTACAGGGTGCCCGATGAAGGAACGATGTACAGGTGTCCGGAAGGGGCTATTTCCAATTCGTTTAGCAGGCTGGTATTGTCACTGTATTTGGGCAAATAATACCAGGAATCGCCACCGTCGGCAGACGTTAAAATTTGAATATCGTTGCCTGCAGAGGTATAAACAAGCCCGATGTTGTTTACCGCCAGGTCAAAACCGGCGTAGATGTCGGGGATAATTTGGTATTCCCAGGTTGCTCCTTCATCTGCAGATACGGCTAATTTGATCGTATGATCGTAGTAACCTGTGGCATAAATTTTTCCGCCTAAATCTACCTTCAAAGACTGCCGCTGGGATGGTGGGATTGCCAGCGTGCTGATTTCGGTCCAGGTTGTGCCTGCGTTTGTACTGCGTCGCAAGGTCAACGGTGTGGTCGTGCCTACTGGTGCAGTAAAAGCAAAAAGACCCGCCGAAGGGTGTTCTACTATTGTAATCAAGGAGGCATCCGGGATGATGGTTGTCCAGGTTGTACCCAAATTGCTTGATCGCTGTACGCCTGCACTCCCGGAACAGAGCAGGTATTGGCCCAGCGCTGAAAACACGGTATTATTGGCCTGTGCCAATCCACCTGCCGGCGTCACCTCGTTGTAGGAAACACCGCCGTCGGTGCTGGCCCAGAGTTTGCCGGACATGCTCACGGCGAAGCTATCCGCCGAGAGCAGAGCCAGTGGATTTTTGCTATAAAAAAAAGTGGAACTCGTATCGGCTAACAGGCGTGTCCAGTCTGCACCACCGTCGTCGGTGTGCCAGAGTCCGTTAGGAGTGACGGCAAATTGAAGCGAATCGGTCACGAATGTCAATTGGCGTGTATCGGCCTGCCGGATGCCATAATTGGAGAATGACCATGTAGTGCCCTCATCGGAGGAGCGGAAAAGCGAACCATTACGCCGGCCCAGCAGATCGCCGTTAGGCAACGGCCTAACCAGCGAAAATTCCTGCGGCTGTTCCGGGAAGTGCGGCATGGGTTGCCAGGAGATGCCGTCGTTGTCCGAAAAATACAAATGACGGTCGGTGGAAAGTAGCAAACGCCCACTGTTCAAGCCCATAATACTTTGGGGCTGCTCGTCTGCATCAAAGGTGAGCGCTACTTCTTCCCAGGTAGCACCTTCGTTGGCAGAGCGGTGTACTTGGTGTCCACCAATACTTTGGATGGAAAAAAGGGTGCCCGAGGGAACCAGAAAAGGTGTCCCGAAGAATACGGGTAATGTCTGCTCCTCCCAATTCAGGCCGTTATTAGTGGAGAAATAAAAATTTAATTGGCCACTCAAATCCGTCAGCAGGATTTTTCCGTCCGGCAACGAGGTGGTTGTGCTGAAGTACGAAATGGAGTTGGGTGCATGCACTTGTTGCCAACTGACGCCACCATTGGTTGACCGGTAAATAGGCCCGCCCGGCGAAATACCAATCAACACGCCGGTCACTGTTTCCGATAAGGAGTAGATAGCCAAATTGCTGTTTATCAACGTCCAGGTCGTGCCTTCATCAAGCGAGCGGTACAGTTTGCGGGTGACGTTGAAATTTACCAGATAGGAGACGACATTGTAAAATACGCCGGAGTGCCCAACCCAAAGGTCTTCCTGATAGGAGGCCGTATCTACACGCGGCACACTGATGCGCTCCCAGTGTTCGCCGTTGTCGGCCGAACGGTAAAGCCAGTTCTGGAAATATCCACTTTTATAGTAGTTGCCATAAATAATGTTATTGCTGGTGGGCCACAATCCAATGCTTCCGCCATGTGGCCCCGGCGCCTCCTCCCAGTACCCGATTTGTCCTGAAACGGTAGCCAGCGAAATCAATGTAAAAAGCGAAACGAGTACAATCCTGTTCATGAGCAAACTTTTAGGTGAAAAAGCATGCTCCAAAGGTCGCTTGGACAAAGGCGTAAGACAAATACAAATATTTGCTAAAATCGAAATTAATTTTTTGTAAAAAACTGTTTTTCAGGTTATTAAAAATATATTTGCCGAATAAAGCCTTACTTATTAAACGTCAAATAAATGTATTTGGCACGATAGATTGTCTCGTTACGAGCGTCATAATGTCCTCAGGTTTGTACGCCTGGAGGCATGTGGCTGAAGGAACGAATACCATCAGGCTACCTTATTTTCAAATACACCCGCACACATGACCGCTTCGCTCCTTCTGCGTACGCTCAAGCAGCTGCCTTCCAAAGACCTGCGCGCGCTGCGCGATTTCGTCCACTGCGGATGCTTTAACCGACGCGATGATGTCGCCCGCCTGTGCGATTACCTTGTTGCGCACCTTGGCAAGCCGCAACCCCGTGCATTCGAAGCCGATCGGTTGTTCGAAGCCACATGCCCGGGCCAACCATTTGATGCCCGACACCTGCGCCACGTCATGTCGTACCTGCTTGACGTAGTGCGGCAATACCTGGCCTGGTCGGAGTGGCACGCCGACCAGGCCGGGCAGCAGCGCTATCTCGTGCAGGCACTGCGCAACCGGGGACTCGATCAACTCTTTGAAAAAGAATGGCAACGCGCCGACTCGGCCTCCGAAGAAAACCCCGCCCGTGATGCACAGTATCACTTCCGCCGGTACCAACTCCAACAGGAAAATCTCGAACGCGAAGCCCGCCGTGGACGTACCGCCCGGTTCAATTTGCAACCGTTACCCGATGAGCTTACAGCATTTTATGTGGCCGAAATGTTGCGCCACGCCTGTGCCGCCCTTATGCACCAGGCAGTAGCCGGCCAGGCGTACCGAATTGATTTACTGAATGTCATTCTCGAAACCGCCGGACAAGATACGCTGCTGCAGGCGCCTGCCGTGGCAGTTTATTACCATGCCTATCGTATGCTTCAGTCGCCGGAAGCAGCAGAGCCGTTCGAGCGGCTAAAGGCGCTGCTGGCCGAGCACCAGAGGCGTTTTTCGCCGGAGGAAATGCGCGGCCTGTATCTCATGGCCATCAACGGGTGCATCCGACGTATGAACGCCGGGCAGCGTGCCTACATCCGCGAGGCGTTCGACTTGTACCAGGCTGCTTTAGAGCGCGATTTCCTGACGGAAAACGGCGTCTTGTCGGGGTTTACTTACAAAAATATCATCCGCGTAGGCGTCGCTTTGGGCGAACATACGTGGACAGAACATTTCCTCGAACGGTATCGCAACCAACTGCACCCCAACGAACGCGATATCCTCTACCGATACAACCTCGCCTACTTGCGTTTTCAGCAACGCGACTATGCCAGCGCTATGCCCCTGCTCCAACAAACCGACCTCGAAGACCCGCTCAATAACCTCGACTCCCGACGGATGCTGCTGCGTACCTACACCGAACTCGGCGAATGGGAAGCTCTGGAATCCTTGCTACAAAGCTTGTCAGCCTATTTGAAGCGTCGGAAGAATCTCGGATATCACCGAACTATCAACGAAAATCTGATTCTTTTTACCAAAAAACTGCTGGAACTAAATCGCAACGACCCCGCCGCAACTGCTGCCCTGCGTACCGAAATAGAGGCCACGCCGGATGTAGCGGAGCGGGCATGGTTACTGGAACAATTGCAACCGAAATAATTTCCCCGTTATCGCAATACTACCTTGCGTACCGCAGCACCTACCTGCACCAGGTACATGCCCCGCGGCAGTCCCGCCGTGCGCAGTTGCAGGCGTTCCGCACCGGCGGGCAAAATGGTTTCCAGCATCATTTGTCCGGCGGTGTTGAACAGGGCTACACGCACCTGGTCCCGCAGCGGTGTATCCATCGCTACCCAAACCATATCGTTGGCCGGGTTGGGGAACAGATGAAAATCGAAGACTGTCCGGCCCGGCTCGTTTGTGCCCACAGGCGGAGGCTGGATATTGAACCTTGGCGTGCCAAAGTAACCGCCTTCGCCGTCGGTTACCATGAAGCGGAATCCGTCGGTGGCGTAGTTGCCGCCATAGTCAAAGAAGCGAATGGCTCCGTTGTCGAGATCAGCCTGCGTAAACTGGTCGCCGGGTTGCAAGGGTGCAGACCAACTGCGTGCCAGGTGTCCCTGCGTTGGCACGGTCAGCAGGGTAAATAGCAGTTCGCTGTGTGTATTGTTGGGGTCTTCCACCAGTAGCAAATCCGGAGTGATCACGCGGTTGTTGCCTGGGTCCACAAACAAGGTATTGTTGTTGACCAGGTACGGCGGGTTTACCGACACTTCGGAGCAAAACTCCAGGTCGAAAAACTCGAATGTACCGCCGCCACCAAACTGGGTGTCCTTGGCGCGTAGCGTCCAGGTTCCCGTGGAATTTTGACCAATAAATGCAGCCAATGGATCCTGCGGACGGTAAGCAATGCCCGTGTTTGGCGGCGGGCAAGGGAATGGACTGGGCGCTTCGTCGTTCAGACGCAGGTTGAAAAAACCGTTAAAGTTGCCACATCGGGCCGACCAAAGCACGACCTCGGTGCCTTGCGGACTGATGAGCCGCACATCCAGGTCTTTGAAAAATTCGTGGTAACCCTTGATCTGGCGTACTTCCATGTTTTTGATTGCACCGCCGGCATTGACGGTTATTTTCGACTCGATGGTCGGCATACCGTTGGCGCTCATATTTTTGGGCAAGTCATTGGCCGACCACAGGTAGCATTGTTCCGCAAACGTGGAAAAGAAAAACGGCTCCGTCCAGGCGTGTGTGCCGCACTCGTTTTTTGGTCGTACGCGCCAGTAGTAGGGGGTTCCTTTGGCCAAAAACACAGGTACCTTGAAACTGTCCAGTGTAGTGCTGGTAACAGATGCCAGAATAGTGCCGGGTGCGAAAGACGGGCTGTTGGCAAACTGTACATCGTAGGTGAGCGCATCCAATGCGCGGTTCCAGTACAGGGTCTGGTTCAGTGTGAGTTCGGTGGCGCCGTTGGTAGGTGTGACGAGTGCCAGTGCGGAAAAGTCGTTGCGCAAGGTGGTCAGCACAATGGGGCGCAGGATAGGCGCCATGCCGGCCACGGTAGCCCGCAGGGTCAGGGTAAAGGTTTCTTCTGTTTGTACCAGGGAAAAATCAAGGGCGAGCGTAGCGTTCTCGCCGGGTTGCAGGGTCGTGGCGCTGAAGGTAGCGATCACGTTGGCCGGCAGTCCGTCCAGTTCGAGGGCGATGGGGCTATTAAAGCCCAGTACGCCGGCGCTGGCAATACTCACCTGATGTTCGGCCGGCAGGCACAGGATGCCGCTGTCGTTGTTGAGGCTGAGTGTGGCGGAAGGTTGGGTCGGCTGTTTGATGGTGAAGTTCCGGTTGGAAATATCAAAAAACACATTGTCGTAGCCATCCACCCGGATGCGCGCCTGGGAGGTAGCGATATTGGGCACGAGCACATAGTGGCTGCCGTCGTTGCCTACTTGCTGGGCCAGCGTGATCGGGTAGGTCAGGCCGCCGTCAGTACTCAGGCGAATGTTGACGTGGGAACAATTGACGGGCGGTTTTTCGGTATTGGCCACATCCCAGCGCACTTCGGTATATTCGCCGATGCTCCAGGTATCGGTAACGAGGTTGGGGTATTGTACCAGAAATGGTCCGGCGTCGCCCCAGGCTTTGAAGGCCACATCGGCAGAAGCTACGCCGCCGCCGCCGCTGTAGTTGTCGCGCACGGTGAGTTTGAAGGTCAGATCGCGGGTGTATGCGGGCAGAATTTCGCGGCTGTCGGTGGTACCGTTCAGGATGGTGCTGAGTTGGGGGAAATAGCGGTTGGTGACGCTTACCGCCGGGCGGGTCCGGAAAATGGGCGAACTGGCGACTTGCGTGCCCAGTGGCGCTTCCGGGCCGAGGTCCATTTCTTCCCAGCAGTACGTGAGCGCATCGCCGTCGGGGTCCGTGGCGCTACCGTTTAGTTCGAACGCCGTGCCGATGGGGATGAAAAAATTGTTTTGATAGGACAGGGTGACGGTGGGTGGAGTGTTCGTGGTCGGGATATTGGCCCCGCACTGGGAGCCGGACTCGAAGTCAATAGATTTTCGCATTTCCTTGATGGAGCCGCCGTGGAAGTACAGGTCTGCGCCACCCTGCACATTGTCGCTACCGCAACCGCCCACATACGACATGATGGTGCTGCCGCTACCGGGTTCGTAAGCGGTAAGCGGTGCGCGCTGGTCCTCCGCGAATCCGCCGCAGCGGTTCCAGCTGTGGTTTCCGCCGAGTTGGTGGCCGAGTTCCTGGCAGGCTACGTAGATAAATCCTGCTCCGTAAGAGCCGCTGCCCGACGTGCAGCCGAGCCATTTGCTGCTTTGACAAATCACCCCCAGGCCGCCTACGCCGCCGCCGCCGCGCGCAAAAACGTGGCCGATGTCGTAGCCATTGGGCGTCACGCCGACGGTGGCAAGAGCCTGTTGGTTTTGGCTGGCCAGTGCACCGTTGTCCGGCCCAAAGAATGGATCCGTATCGGGGTCGAGGAAAATAGTCAACAGCGTTGCCTGTACCAACTGGAAGCGCAAGGCAAAATCGCGTTCGTACGGTACATTGGCCAGATTGACATATTCGGCCAGTGCGGAGAACACCAATTGTTTGTTGCCGCCATGATCCAGGGCAAACTCGCCGGTGGTGGATATGATCAGCTTATACTGTTTCAGGACCACCGGATCCAGCTCGGTGCCGCGTTCTGCTACCGGAGCCGGAGGGGCGAAAAGCGGCGCTTCTTCTTCAAGCCAGGTCGGGTCCATAATGACCGTGCGCGGCCCCTGCGGGAATGCGTCGGCGGGGATGTCGTGTGCATCATAAACCATGTAAAACACGTCCTGTCCCCAGGCGTACGGCTCGATAAATTCTGCGCCCATATCGGCCCGTACCACCATGGCGCGGAAACCGCGCAAGGTGTGGCTGAGGCGCACCGTCTTGGCTTTGTCCCGAAGAGATGCCCCGGCGAAGGTTCGGATATAGGGCGTTTCGGCAGCCAGCGCCGGTTCCAGAATGGAAATTTCCCACACGGAAAATTCCTCCAGCGTGCCGTCGGCCATCGGCAGGGCGATGATGCAGCGCTGTTGCCGGGATTCCGGCGTGAACTCCTTTGGCGCATTTTCCAGCGCAGCTTTGATACCCGCGTAGTCGAGCTGGTAGGTTTGATAGCGTATCGGGATCAGTTTGCGCTCCGCCTTTTCGGGTAGCGCGATGGCGTTTTCCGAAAGGGGTTTAAAAAAGTTTGGAGCGGTCGTTTGAGCGGAAAGGAAAGCGCTGAAAAAAAAGCAACAGAGCAGAGTACACAGGCGCATGGTCATAATGAGCAGTGAATGATGAATGTGGCGTTTTCGAAGGGGGTGATGCAATGTGGGGCGAAAGTAAGTTATCCCCGGCTGTTGCACACCAAGAGATCGGTTTCCTCTTGGCAAAAAGACGGCAAAGCGCGGATTTTGTGGCTTGCGGCGCTCGGTCGTTCTGCGGGTACTATGAAAGAGCGCTCACTCCCATTTCACCACCTTCCCGACCCGCTGCACCGCCCCCTCGCACCATACTTCGTACACATACACGCCCTGTGCCAGCGCCGACACATCCACTTCCGTAGCCGGCGCGAGCGGGTCAAAAGCCCGCTCCAGCACCA
>JBGSKO010000197.1:0-1897 GCA_041741155.1 Saprospiraceae bacterium
GCCCAACGACCCCAATATCGGTTGGAACGGCAACTTCCGCGGCGAACCCATGAACCCGGCCGTGTTTGCCTGGATGCTTGAGGTCGAGTTTATTGACGGTGTAACCGAAGTATTTACAGGGGATGTGACGATCGTGCGGTAAATACACTTCAGACTTTTTTTGAAAAAAAACTGTATAAAACCACATTTTGCAGTATCCTTGGAATCCGCGACCAAAAAAGTGCGCGAGGCAGCGGTCAGGTATAACGGCAATAGGAATACGAATACAGGCAATGCAAATGGCCATAACCATATATTAATACACACAAACTACTTGAGCATGAATCGTATTTTCACAATCAATCTACTCCTCCTTTTTACATTATTCCTACAAGAAAAAGCGGTTGCGCAGTGCAATCAGGCGCCTTGCCCGCTCCCGATGCCCTCGGTAAATGCACAGGATGCCTGCGTGAACCCAAGCCCAAGCGCTCTGGATTGTTATTTCGGCGCTACAACTCCTGATGCGCCGGTTTCTTTCCCGCCATCCTGGTGTACGACGATTGAAAATAACCACTGGTTTGCTTTTGTGGCAGACGCCACATCGGCAAGTTTCACCTTTAACGTGTATGGATGTGCTGTTGGCGGCGCCATACAGGTTGCCGCATTCTCTACGAGCGACTGTGTCAATTTTCAGTTTGTATCCCCTTGTCTCGGGAATGTACCATCCGGAGGCTCCGCCACGCTGGTTGCCTCCCCCCTTACCCCTGGCGAAACCTACTATATCATGGTTGACGGTAGTGCCGGCGCGCAATGCGACTATTCCATAAACGGTACCAACCCTACTATCACTGGCCCAACCGACGGTGTTTGCCTGCCTTCGTTATTACCGAGCATTTATACGACAAGCTCGCCATCTACCTGGACTCTAAACCCGCCGACTGCCGGGACCATGAATGTCAATCCAGCCAATACACAAGCAACCATCCAGTGGCTGGAGACTGGCCCTGCCCAAATTTGCGCGCAAGGCATCAATTGTCCCAATTCTCCGGAAGTATGCCTGGATATCAACATCGGCGAAGTAGTCATGTCTGAAGAAGAGGTTTTCCTGTGCCAAGGAAAAACCACCGAGTGCGCCGGCAGAACCTTCAGTGCGCCCGGCAATTTTCCGGTCATTCTGAAAGCAGATACCGGCTGCGACAGCATCGTGACCTGCAAGGTCAAACTCATTCCCACTGTCACCGTCACCGAAATTTACGAACTCTGCTCCCGGCCGGGCGAGTCCGTTAGCTGTGCCGGTCAGGATTTCTATGCCGCCGGTGTTTTTCCCGTTACGCTGACCACGGATCAAGGCTGCGACAGTATCGTACGGTGCTCCATCAAAGTGATTCCTACATACATTTCGCCGTTTACACTGGTCAATTTGTGCGGTCCTGCGGAATATCAAATTTGTAACAACATCCTGAACGAATCCGGTCTCCATTCCGAGACCTGCCTGAATTACCAGGGATGCGACAGTATCGTGAACGTGAACCTGGCTATCATGGAACCACAGGCATTGATCGCAGCGCCCGGTATCCTCGATTGTGACAACAACGCCATCATCACGCTGAACGGCGCCGGCTCCCCGCCCAACCCCGTCAGCGGCGGCATTACCCTGTACAACTGGAGCGGCCCCGGTATCGTCGGGCCGTTCAACCAGCCAACCGCACAAGTCAATCAGCCCGGACAATACTGCCTCATTGTCACCCACGCCCGAGGCGGCGTCTATTGTGCCGATACCACCTGCGTGACCGTTTTGGCCAATAGCGCCATTCCGCAGTTGCCTGTCATTTCCGGAAATCCAAACCCCTGCGGCGACTCCACCGTACTCTACACCGTAACGGCCACGGGCAACCCGCCGCCCACTTCCTTTAACTGG
>JBGSKO010000198.1:0-22842 GCA_041741155.1 Saprospiraceae bacterium
AGAAGGAGCAGAAAACCGGGAGCAGAGCACCCAACTCAAAACTCAACACTCAAAACTCGTAACGGTCAACCCTAACCCGACCACCGACCGCTTCCGGCTCGACCTGACGGACTTCGCCGGCGAGGCCGTGACGGTTTCGATCTTCAGCGACCTGGGCCAATTGGTCTGGGAGCGGCGCATTCCTGCTGTGGAGGATTCATTACTGTCGGTGAGCCTGCGCGAAGCGAGGGCAGCGGCGGGGATATATACCGTCAGTATTCGTTCGGCGAGTGGAGTAGTGGCGACACGGGTGGTGCTGGTGGAGTAAGAGGGCTGGAAGCATACTGAAAGCGAATAGGCTGTCTTGTGCATCAAGGTGCGAGACAGCCTTTTGTTTTTTTTAGAACATTGACCTGAAGCCCTTCAGGTAGAGGCTAACCAGTTACGTTATTTTTTTTGAACCTTGGTGTCAAAATACAGAAACCACGATGCTGCGCTCCCTGCCAATTGTAGTACTCTTCGTTGTAAGTACCGGGACAGTATTATTTGAACACCCGGTAAGAAGACTACATATTTCCGCTGGCAGACGTGCTATTCGTTGGTAACTCGTTTGCAGTCGCGATATATTAAAGTACTTATTTTCTATCATCAATTTAAACTTGGATAATTATGAAAGCAATGGCAGTTTGTACCCTCCTCCTGACCGTGATTCTATTTGCCTGTGGGCAGGAATCGCAAAATGCGACACCAAAAACCACTGTACCAATCAAAGAACAAATGCGTGCAAAAACCGGAGAGGAGGTTTGGATCATCGTCACGTATGTAAAGGCCGACAAGAAACCTGCATTTGAGCAGTGGGTGAAGGCCGTTTTTTATCCCGCGTTGCACAAGTCTGAAAACCCGATGCACGAAGCGCAAATAAACGCCACGCGCTGGCTGGAGCCTGCCGGTCAAAACGAAGACAAGACCTGGACGTATGCGTGGATCATGGATCCTGTAGTACCCAAAGCGGATTATGATATCCCAACCTTATTGAACGCCGCCTATGGCGAAGAACAAGGAAATGCCCACTGGGAGGCCTATATGGCATTTTGGGCAAAACCGGTTGATATGCATATTCTGAAACAAACGACCTACTAACCAACCCCACCACCGACCGCTTTTGGCTCGACCTGATTGATTTTAAAGGCGAGGCGATTACGATTTCAATTTTTGGGGAACAGGGTCGGTTGGTTTGGGAAAACCGGATACCGGCCGTGGAAGATTTGCAGTTGCATATCAGCCTGCGCAAAGCGCGCGCTGCGGCGGGAATTTATACCATCCGTGTACGTTCGGCGAGTGGGAGCGTGGCGACTCGGGTGGTGGTTATGGATTGATCCAATTGCTACATTCAGCATTCCAAATGGAAAATCAAAAGCGAGATAATCGCGTACTTTGCCGGCGGAAACGAATACTATGTTGCGTACCCTTGTCGGCATTTTCCTGTTGTGTTCTGTTTGTCTCCTGCATGGGCAGGTTACGCGTATTGACCGCCTGACGGCGGAGCACGGGCTGCCCTCGGATTTGGTCAACTGCGTGTTGCAAGATCGCGCGGGCTTTCTCTGGATCGGTACGGCCGACGGCCTTTGTCGTTACGACGGCTATACGTTTCGGGTGTACCGATACGACCCGGACGACCCGCACAGCATTGCCTCCAATATTGTGGAAACCCTGTATGAAGACCGCAGCGGTGTCTTGTGGATAGGTCTTGCCGGCGGGCTTTCGCGCTTCGACAAACAGACGGAGCGCTTCACCTCCTACACCTACCGACCCGACGATTCCACGTCCATCAATGCCGGTTCCGTCAATGGAATGTACGAAGACCCCAGGGGGCGGTTCTGGATCACTACCTGGAACGGCGGCCTGCAGGAAATGGACCGCACACGCGGTACGTTTCGATGCTATTTCCCGGAACCGGAGGCTGATTATCGGAAGGATATTATGCTCGCTTCCCCCATGTTTCCCGATGCGTCATGTACGGATTGTTTTTTTGTTGCACTGGCGGTATCGGGAAATTGGCGACTTTTTTCCTTCAACGGCGCCGACAGAACGTTTATGCCCTGCCCTTCGGACAGTCTCCCGCGCTTGGGTTATATCTGGAATATTATTGGTGACGATAGCGGGATGGTCTGGTTTGTGACAAGCAATGGGTTACGTTTGTTTGACCCCAAAACCCGGATGTTTCTCGGATTTGAATCTATGCCCGAGGAATTCCAAAAGATGCGGAAAACGCAGTTGTTTTCGGGGTACATGGATGCGTTTGGACAACTGTGGTTGGGTACGTACAACGACGGCTTATATGTTTTTGACCGAAAAAAGCGTCTGGTCGCGCAGTACCGAAAGGCGGAGGACAACCCTGCGTCGTTGAGCGGCAATGCTATCCGGGCGATCCATAGCGACCGCTCCGGTATTGTTTGGGTGGGCACTACTACGCATGGATTGAATCGCATCGTGTTGAGTGCGCAGCGATTTCGCAATTTCCGTCCCGACGCAACGACTTCTGCCAATGCGGTCAACGCGGTCACGGCGCTTTTTGAAAGCCGCTCCGGTGCGATTTGGACCGGTACGGAAAATACCGGGGTACTCCTTTGGAGTCCTAAAAGCAACCAGTTCCAGCCCGCCGGGGAAATTTTTCCGGAGCTGAGTACGCTGAGCCAGCGCTATGTTTTTTCACTGTCCGAGTCGCGCGATAGCCAATTGTGGATTGGATTAAACGGGTTTGGGCTTGTCCGTTTCGACTTGAAACGTCGCGCCATGCAGTCGTTTGTAAATGCCCCGGCGGATTCGACCAGCCTGTCGGTGGACTATGTCAATGCCTTGCTCGAAGACCGTTCGGGACGATTATGGGTTGGAACCTACCAGGGGCTTGATCGGTATGATCCTCAAACCGGACGTTTTGCGCATTACTACTTATTTGATCCAAAGAACCCGGCCAACGTCCTGCTCAACAATGTCGGGTGTTTATACGAGGACAGGGTGGGCTGTATCTGGACAGGTACATCGTATGGCTTGTCTTTGCTGGATCCAAAGACAGGCGGATTCCGGCATTTTTTGTGCATCAAAAAGGAAAATGGTGATTTCCAAAGTCTGAATACCAGCGCCGTCTATCAGGATCAATCAGGAATCATCTGGGCGGGCACCGAAAATGGTCTGTATCGGCTTGATTTTCCGGACCCGAACTATCCGCAGAAGGGGGCGCCGACGATTCGGCGTTACACGGAAGCAGACGGGTTACCCAATCAACACATTTTTAGCATTGCAGCGGACGGTCGCGGGCGGCTTTGGCTCAACACGCTTCGGGGGATAGCGGTCTTCCGG
Organism: Saprospiraceae bacterium; assembly: GCA_041741155.1. Lineage (GTDB taxonomy): Bacteria > Bacteroidota > Bacteroidia > Chitinophagales > Saprospiraceae > M3007. The sequence continues at coordinate 3,337 of JBGSKO010000198.1, forward strand.
AACCCGCACCACAATGACCAAACGCCGCCGGACTTCAAAAACTATTCGTCCGATTATGGTCTGCTCAGCCGTTCCTATGTCCGGAGTACCTGCATAAAAAGCCGTTCGGGGCAGCTCTATTTTGGCGGCAGAGACGGCTTCGACGTGTTTCATCCCGACAGTATTCAGGACGATCAGTTCAAGCCGCCGGTGGTCATCACGGCTTTCGAAAAATTTGATACCGACCGACCCGATGCGGGGGCTATCCCGGAGGAAGGTGTTTCCGCTCGCGGCGAGGTGGTGTTGTCGTACAAGAACAACATTTTCACCATTGAATTTGCTGCGCTGGATTTCCGGGACCCCGGAAAAAACCGCTATGCCTACCGGCTGCTCGGCTTCAACGATACCTGGGTACAACTCGGCGCCCAGCGTCGCATGACGTTCACCAATCTTGATCCCGGGAAATACACCTTTCAGGTGCGCGGTACCAACAGCGACGGGGTCTGGAACGAAACGCCCACGTCGCTGGAAATTATCATTACACCACCCTGGTGGAAAACCGCCTGGGCATATCTCGTTTACGCGCTGCTCTTCGCAGCAGCGGTGGCGGGTTTTGTGTGGTTGCGGGTGCGCTATCTGGAAAACCGCACCCGCGAGCTGGAAAAGGCGGTAACCCGCAGTACCGCTCAAATTGTGGAACAAAAGGAAACGCTGGAAAAACAGGCAGAGGAACTCCTCGAACTCGATCGGCTCAAGTCGCGCTTTTACGCCAATATCACGCATGAATTGCGCACGCCCCTCACCCTCATGCTGGGGCCGCTCCATTCGGTGCTGAAAAACTGGAAAGCAGACCCGGCGCATCAAAACCTGCTTCAGATCGCACAGAACAACGGCCGGAAACTGCTCCACCTGATTAGCGAAATTCTCGACCTTGGGAAATTGGACGCCAACCGGATGAGCGTGGAGAAAACACCCGTAACCATTTGGCCCTTGCTGGCTCGTTTAGTCGGCCAGTTCGATTCGCATGCCCGGTACCTTGGTGTAAATCTGACCTGCCGCTGTGCGTTGCCGCCCGACCGGGAGGTACTGCTTGATGTCAAAAAGTTTGAGACGGTCGTCAACAACCTGCTTTCCAACGCCCTCAAATTTACCCCGCCCGGCGGCTCCGTCCGGGTCGAACTCATCGAAAAGACGGACACGCTTCTGCTGACGGTTATGGATACCGGTCGCGGTATCCACCCCGACGACCTGCCACACGTTTTCGACCGGTATTTTCAAACCAAACGTTCGGATGTACCCGTCGAGGGCGGCACGGGTATCGGCTTGGCGTTGAGTGCCGAATTGGTGCGTCTGAACGGGGGGCGAATATGGGTAGAAAGTACAGTTGGGGAGGGAAGTGTGTTTTTTGTGGAGTGGCCCGGCCCCACCTCCAACCCCTCCCCCAACGGGGAGGGGGGCTTGCACTCAGTTTTTACTGAGGATTTCAGGGTAGAGAATCCAGAGAGTTCACTTCAAACAAATCACTCGGAATGGCGCGATCTTACTCCCCTCCCCGTTGGGGGAGGGGTTGGGGGTGGGGCCACCATCAAAATCCTCCTTGCGGAAGACAACCCCGACCTGCAAGCCTACCTGTACCACCTTCTGGCGCCGGAGTATGACGTGGTTTTGGTGGGAGATGGCGAAGCGGCGCTCGCGTGGCTCGGCCCCTCCCCCAACCCCTCCCCCAACGGGGAGGGGTGCCTGCACTCAGTTTCTGTTGGGGATTCCGGAGTAGGGAACCAAGACATTTCACTTCAATCAAACCAAACTGCAACGCGCGATCAGGCCCCCCTCCCCCCTGGGGGAGTGGCCGACGTGCGCGGGGAACTACCTATCCCCACAACAGACCTTCCTGCGACGCGCGATGTAGCCCCCCTCCCCCCTGGGGGAGGGGCTGGGGGTGGGGCCGACCTCATCATTTCCGACATCATGATGCCCCGTATGGATGGTTTTCAGCTGCTCGAACGCCTGAAAGCCGACGACCGATACCGCCACATTCCCGTGGTGATGCTCACGGCACGAGCCGACATTCAGGACAAGCTCCGCGCACTGCGCATTGGTGTGGATGATTACCTGACCAAGCCCTTCGAAGAAGAGGAACTGTTGACGCGTGTGCGTAACCTCGTAGAGCGGAGGAGAAATCGTATGGATGCGGTTGCTGAGGCGGAACCGGAAACGTCCGACTCGGCTCGTATTTCGCAGGCAGATACGGAGTGGTTGCTGGAGGTGGAGCGCTGGACACGCGCCAACCTGCGCGATGAGTTCCTGTCGGTAAGTGCCCTGGCACAGTTTGTTGCCCTCAGCGAGCGCCAGTTGTTGCGCCGGATGCGCGAGATAACCGGCTTGTCGCCGCAACAGTATATTGCCGAAATGCGGCTGCAAAACGCGCGCGAGGCGCTGGAGCGCGGGGTATTTCGAACGGTAGCCGAAGCGGCTTATGCTTCCGGATTCAGCAATGCCAAAGCTTTTTCGCGGGCGTACCGGGAGCGGTTCGGTCGGCTGCCGTCGTCGTATTTTTAACGGGTTCTCCAATCTGCTGATTTCCGAAACGTCCGATCGCGCATCCCATTTGTCCGATTCAGTTCCTGCCGCTGTACCCACCTTTGTGGCATGGTGGTAATAGACCGCACTACTGGATACTTCCGTGCATCCAGACCTTCCAGGTTTGATAAACCTGGAAGGTCTCGTTCCGAAAATGTCCAGTAGTGTGGGTTTTTACCATCATGACCTCAGAACCGGATATATTTTTTTAACAAACTCATTTTGCGTAACATGAAAAAGAATTACTTCCTGCTATCCTGTCTCGTCTGCTTTTCCCTGTTCTTTCAACAAACGGCCCACGCTCAAGGCGCCCGCCTCGGCATTCAGGGTATCCTGAAAAAAGCCAACGGCAATGCTGTGGACGACGCCGCTTACTCCCTGAAGTTTCGATTGTACGAACAGGCCGAGGGAGGGGCGCACATCTGGGAAGAAGTACAACCCGAGGTGGATGTGGTCGGCGGTATTTACACGGCTATCCTTGGTTCCGTCACGGCGCTGAACGTGCCCTTTGATACCACCTATTACCTCGGCGTCAGTGTAGGCTCCACGTCCGAAATGCTGCCGCGGATACAACTGACCACGGCGCCATACGCCCTTTCGTTGATTGGAAATACCAATCAGTTTCCCAGCAGCGGGCTGGTGCGTACCGACAGTATTCGCGTGAATGGCGGAATCAGGGCCAAGGGCGGCACGCCTGGTGCAAACGGCGTGAACCGAAACGGCTACGCTTTTCAGCCGGGTTCCGGCGATCAGAATGGCGACACGGGTATGTTCAGTACCGGGGAAAACAGTGTGTCGTTGTATGCCAACAATACGGAATTGCTGCGTGCATCGGGTACTACCGTGAACATCAAGAGTAATGCCACGATTGACAACTCCCTGACTGTTACCGATCAGTTGCTCGTAAACGGCACGGTGAGTACCAACCTGAATTTTGCCTCCCAAAAGGGCCTCCTGTATAACAACCTGAACGACTGGCGTCTGGTGCAGTTGTACGATTTCACGAGCAACGGCGACACCTTGGGTTTCTTTGGGACGACATCGCTGGTGTCCTCTACCTTGGCCGATATCGAAAATATATCCTACGGCGATTTCAACGGCAACCTCATCCGTGTCGCAGGGAACTCCAATACGCCTGCCATCAAAAAACTGATCAACTTAGCCGGCGTGGGTACCTACAGCCATATCAAGTTCAAGTTCAAGTTTTACCTGACCGATAGTTGGGACCCCACTAATGATGTCGCAATCGCGGGTTTTTCCACCGACCTCAATGCCAGTATCCCGGTGATCTGCTGGCAAAACTCTGTTCGGGTGTACTCCAGTAATGGTGTGGGACATTACGAGGGTAACGGCACTTGGTCAGATGGAGCTTCTAACGGTGAAATGATCGCATATTACCCGTCTTCTACATCCACCTCCTTTTATATCTTCTTTGCCATGCGTTCCGATGAATCATCGGGAAATGAGCGCTACGGCGTGGGCAACATCGAAGTATGGGTACGGTAAAACACCGTTCCGTTTACTGTTCACCGTCTTAGACTCGTCAGGTATGAAAAATAAACTATTTGCACTCGCTATCATCGCGTGGTGCTGCACCGCCGCACCCGCGCTTCGCGCTCAAAACGCCAACTGCTCCAACGGCACCGTCATTGATGCCAACTCCTTCCAGGGAACAGTTTTTTTCAACTACGGCAGCGTCACCAACGCCGGCAACGCGAAAAACCGCACTACCGCATCGGTCGGCGAGTTATTTCTCGGCGGCTATTTTGGTTCACAGTTCAACGGGGTTGCCGGATTCTACAGCCGGTTTTTGCTCCCTCCTCTGGCACCGAATGTCATTGCCACGCAAGGTGAACTGCTTGACCGCATCCAGCTCTCCTGGTCGCCCGAACCCCTCGGCTCCTTCCCGTCCGAGGGCTTCAATATCTACCGAGACGGTGTTTTTTTAGCCAATGTGGGCGTCAATATCCGCAACTACAACGATTTCAACGTCATCGCCGGCCGCGCGTACAACTATGAGGTACGCGGTGTCAGTATATATGGCGACGGAGTGCCCGGCACGGCCATCGGTTTTCAGGTGCCCAACGGCACAGTCACCGGCTGGATTCGCACGACTAGTGGCCGCCCGGTGCCGGATGCGTTTGTTTCGCTCACCCCCCTGCAGGGATTTTCGGCGAAGTTCGGACCCACGGACGGGGCATTTGCCATGTCCAATAAAGGTGTGGCAGACACCCTCATCCCGCTCAACGGCGGCGAATGGACGATGGCTTTTTGGGTAAAAACAGACACCGCGGACGCTAATGCAGGCATCCTGCGGTTGGAACCCTACTCCCTGACCATCCGGCCTATACCCAGCTCCTCCGGGCACGAAGGCATCGAAGTGGCACAGACGGATTTGAGTCCGGTGCTCCTTACCGGCCAGTTTCCGGACAGCATCAAAAACGACTGGAACCACGTAGCCCTTACGGTGGATGCCGACGGCAAGGGCCGACTGTACATCAACGGTGTTTTGGTAGAAATCGGCGACCTGCCGCCCGTACCTTCCTCCAACGAACTGTGCATTGGCACACGCACGGAAGCCGCCGGAACCTGGGCCGGTTCCCTCGACGAGTTGCGCATCTACCACCGCCGCCTCGACGAACTCGACCTCGGCGAACCGATGATGGGTACCGCCTCCTCCCAGACGCCCGGCCTGAAATACTACTGGAAAATGGATGAGGAACTCGGCGTGGCCTCGTTCGATGTGCTCAAGCGGAACAAGCTCTATTTCTGTGGCACAACGTTCAATACCGACCGCCCGAATATCCGCACGATGGGCAAAACCAACCACCAGGGTTACTACCGCATCGAATCGGCCAGTTACGGCACCGGCACCACGTTTTTAGCCGAGCCGATGAAGGATTTTTACCTGTACCGGGCACTCAAATTTGTACGCAGCGAGAGCGACCATGCACTGCTGCCCGATTTTTCGCTGACACCAAAAGCAACGCTCGAACTGTGGGTAAACAGCGCCGGCCCCGACGACGAACAGTGCGTGCTCGCCAAAAAATGGCCCGACAACGACTTCCGACTGCTTTTAGAACCCAACGGCAATACGAGCGACATCAAGTTTTACCTTAATGCGCAGGAGCACAACTTCGGCCCGCTCGGGCTGGGCTACCAGCACCTGGCGTTTACAATAGACAGCACTACCGGCACCGTGACCGCCTACAAAAACGGCGTGTCGCTCGGCAGCCATGCTTTCGTGGGCCTGACCGGCAACTGGTCGGACACCACTACCAACTGGGTACTGGGTGCACGCAGCGATGGCATGGGTTTTACAGATCACTTCGGTGGTCTGGTGGACGAGTTCGCTGTTTACGATACCATCATCAGCACGGACAGCATCGTGGCACACGCTTTCCGCCCGCGCGACCCGCAGGAGCGGGGCCTGCGCGTGTATTTTAACCTCGATGAGGGCAACGGCAACCGCCTGAACAACAGCGGCTCTGTGCTGACGCCCTTCGGCACCAACTTTGGCGCCGAGTGGTCGCCCCTAACCGCCCGGCAATCCACCACGCCGCACATCTTTTTGCCGGAAACCCGACAAGTGACCCTCAACCCCAGCGTCACCTCGGTAGACCAGGTGGATTTTGTGGACTTGTCCACCATTCCCGTGTCCGGTTTTGTGCGCTACAAAAACACCGACTGTTTTGCCAAAAATGTGGAAATTTTGGTCAACGGCGCGTCGTACAACCCGAAAATTCTGACCGACTCCACGGGTAAATTCACGGTTGAGTTTGACCCCGGCACGACGGCCATGTTGACGCCCGTGTTCGAAGATCACGTCTTCGTCCCGGCGTTTTGGGAAGTGACCAATGTGGTGAATCCTATCGCGGGTATCCTGTTCAGCGACATCACAACCCGCCAGGTGTCGGGCAAGGTCGCCGGAGGCCTTTGCCAAAAATCCGTCATCACGGCGCCTCCCGGACAGGGGCAGGGTACGGTGTGCGTGGTCAAAGTGCGCTCCACGGACGGCTGTTTCGAACGCCAGCTCATCATAGACAATCAGGAGGGCGATTACGAATTTCTGGAACTGCCGCCGCTGGAAAACATGACGGTGGCCGTGGTGGAGCATTCGGACCCGGACGTGAAGTCGGCCTTTCAGGTGCAGGGTGGCAGCACGGTCAACCTGACCCAAAACGATACCATCATTGATTTTACCTACTTCGCGCCGCCGCAAGTGCTCCTCAACAGCGGCCTTGATCCGTTCCCGGGTTGTATCACCCCAATCGTGGTATTGGATAAAGGCGAACCCGTCACCTTGTCTGTTTCGCTGATTGAGCAGTATGTGCAGATTTTGGACAACATGAATGCCGTCATTGACGACGGCATCTGCCCGTTGGACACGGCGAATTTCCGTTTTATCAACGGTATTGCCGACGTGGTGCTGGATACTGCCATGTCCAATGCGGAGTTGGTCTACAAGTTCCGGGCCGGGGATCCGAACCCTACACCGCCGTATCTGAAAACCCTGCAAATCATTGGGACTTCTCTGGCCGGCAGGTCGGGCAGCCTGGTGGTGCAAGTCGTGGTGACGGGGCTGCGGACCAAAGAAAACACGTTCACGACCCTGATGCCGCAAATGCCTAATGTAATCCTGCGCGATCCGCCGGGCGACGGTAGCCACGCCTATTTGGAAAAGGGCACGACCATGTGCAAAAGTTACACGGTTGCGACTGTTGAAGAAGACGGATTTGGCGGCGGCTTTGAGCTGCATCTCGGCGGCAACGTGGATATTATCAATGGCACCCCGCTGGTGGGCGTCATCAACAATACGGGCGTTATTCTGGATGAAAATCAACAGTTTACCACGACGTTCAAAAAGACGAGCGACAATACGTTCCAGACATGTGTGACCAACACCGAACGTATAACTACCAGCGACGACGACCAGGTGGTCGGCGGCGGTGCAGGCGGCGACGTGTATATCGGCGAGGCGTTTAACCTGATTTTCGGATTCGCGGATATGGTCTCCTTTGATGAAAATGCGTGCGCGGCCGACGTGACCACGGTTTTGAACATTGACCCCGACACGTTTGCTACCGTGTTCATGTACTCTGAATACCATATCGTGAACAATACAATGTGGTACCTCGATGAACTCCTGGCCAATCCCGGCAGCTCCACGCCGGACCAGATTCAGCAATACACCCAATCCTTAGCGCTTTGGCAGGATATTCTGGACCAAAACGCGGAGTTGAAAGATGAGGCAAAATTTATTCGCAATATCTCGTTCGATGCCGGCGCCTCGTACGAATTTGCCGAAACCTACGATGCTTCCAATTCTTCCGTTGACCTGAGCGACACGACCTACGCAGTGACCGAGGCACTGCATTTTGGCTACGAGTTCAACAAATTCGGGATAACAGGTAACCTGGCGTTTTCCCAAACCCGCAGCAACGGCTACACGACCGGCAACAACTCCGGCAATTCCCTGACGGTAGGGTATGTCCTGTACGACGACGACTCCGGCGACGCGTTTTCGGTAGATGTAGCACTTGATTCCTTCTACATGACCCCGGTGTTCAATCTGAAGGCCGGCCAGACATCCTGCCCCTGGGAAGACGGCACCGCCAATCGCGAAGAACCGAACCTGACGCTCGCGCCGGGTTCGCAGTTCACCGCGATCAACGTACCCGCCCACGAACCGGCGGTGTTCAAGGTAAATCTCGGCAACCTGAGCGCCACCAATGAAGACCTGACGTACGGCTTGACGGCCATTGCGAACAGCAACCCGAACGGAGCTGTTATCCGGATCAACGGCCAGCCGATGAACAACAATATCGTCCCCTACCTGGTCCCGTATGGCTCCTCGGTGCCGGCCACGATCACCATTGAACGGGGACCCATCGAATATGAATACGATAGTTTGCAAATCGCCCTGGTATCCCAGTGCGAGTACGAACGCGACCTGACGACCGTGGTGCCTGCGGAATACACGTCCAAATTTACGTCGTCCATTTACTTCGGCGTGGACTTCATCCGCCCATGCAGCGAGGTGGCCGTCAACGTGCCCGAGCAAAACTGGGTGGTGCTCAACAACGACCCCATTCAGCCCGGAACGCTACGCCGCATCACCGTGTCGGGTTACGACCTGAACTCTACCGATTTCCAGTTGGTGCGCGTGCAGTACCGCCGCTCCGACGGCGACGGCGCCTGGCTCAATATACCCAGCCCGGGCGGCGTGTTTGAACGCTACAACCCGAACTGGTCGGGCTTCTCCACGCTGACGCCGGCCCAACAGGCGAACACCCTCGGCCCGGATTTTACGCAGTTTTTCTGGGAAACAGCGGGTATCGGCGACGGGAACTACGAAATCCATGCCTGGGCCGTGTGCACCGGCGATGCCTCGGACAAACCCGGCTTTTCCGACATCATCAAGGGCCGCATAGACCGCGAGCCGCCGAGTATCGTGGGCGTGCCGCAGCCTTCGGACGGGGTGTACCACGTGGGCGACGAGATTTCCTTCACATTTAACCAGCATATAGATTGCAGCAGGTTGAATCCTGTGACGGATGTGCTGCTGTTCGACGCGACAACGAACCAGCAAATCGGCCTATACTTCACCTGTTTTGAAAACAAGATCATCCTCGACCCGACTTTTCAGAATGAGTTTTTTGAAAACAAAATCCTGCGCGCCGAACTGAGCGGCATCGAGGACCTCGTGGGTAATGTGTTCAACGGCACCAAATTTAACAGAGGCATCTGGGAGTTTTATGTGGACCGCAACGAATTAGCCTGGCTGACCGACAGCCTCGGCGTCACCAAGTTCGAGGGCGAGCCGAAAACCGGTTTTGCCGCCATCCACAACCGGGGCGGATATCCGGTACCGTTTACCATTCTCGGTGCGCCCGACTGGGTGCATATTGTTCCCAACCAGGGCACCCTGGCCGCCAACGAGATTCGCCAGATCCGTTTCGACATTGATTCCACACTGGCTTTCGGAAACTGGGCGGACAGCATCGTGCTACACACCGAAACTGGGCAAAACCCCTTCTTCATGGGCGGCGACGAACCGTTGCCCGTCGGCGTACGCGTGGTGTGCCGGCCACCCTTCGGGCTGGTCAATGCAGCACAATTTGAAAACACGATGAGCATGGCCCTGCGGATCAACATCGAAGGCGTGTTTTCCTCCGACCCGGAAGACATGGTGGCGGCGTACATCAACGACGAACTGCGCGGGCGCGCCAATGTCCAGTACATTCCGATCCTGGATACCTTTTTGGCGTTCCTGACCATTTACGGCGGCCCGGCCGACATGCTCGACCCTATCCGCCTCGAAGTGTGGGATGCCTCCGAGTGCCGGCGCTACGGGTATGTGCTGGAAAATTTCACGTTCCAGCCCGACAACATTATCGGCACCACCAACAACCCGCAGGTGATCCATACGGCGGGGCAGTTGCTGCGCGAGGTGCCGATCGGCGACGGCTGGAACTGGCTGTCGTTCAACCTGGCTTTCCCCGACAACAGCCTCAACGCGGCGTTGGCTACACTGCACCACCCGGAAAACGACCTGATCCGCAGTCAGGGACCATTCTCCGTGTACAACGCGGGCAGTTGGGTCGGTTCTTTGCCGAGCCTGAACAATACTTCGATGTACATCTACAAAGCCGACACGCCCGATACGCTGCGCATGTTTGGTACGCCGATTGATCCGGCTACGACGCCCATCTCCCTCAACGACGGCTGGACGTGGATCGGCTATGTGCCCAACTACTCGCTGCCGATTGACGACGCGCTCGCATCCGTAACTGCCCAACCCGGCGACCTGATCAAGAGCCAGACCGCATTCGCGCAATACACCAAAATTGTTGTGCCGCCGGATACGATCTACCGCTGGATCGGCAACCTGAAATACATGTCGCCCCCCAACGGCTACCAACTCAAACTGACCGGCGCCGGCACGCTGACCTACCCGCCGCCGCCCAGCCCGATCACAGGTGGCGCATTAGCAAGCAGAGGCGACGACGACATTCATCATTGGGCGACAGCCCCAACTCAATTTGAGCACAGCAGTACGCTCATCGGTATACTCCGCGCCAATGGCGCCAACGCCACCACGAGCGATATGGAACTTGGTGTGTTTGTCGGCGGTGAAGTGCGCGGGACTGCACCGGCGATGTACATCGAATCGCTGGATGCGCACCTGTTTTTCCTGACGACCTACGCCAACACGGCGGGTGAGCAGTTGCGGTTCAAACTGTACAACGACGCTACCGGCACGGTGCAAGACCTGAAGGAAACGATGTCGTTTGCTATCAGTCAGCACCAGGGCAGCATCGAAAATCCGGTGCTGTTCGAGTTGCAAACCACGAGTGCCGAAGAGGACTTTGGCGCCACAGTGGGCTTCGAGGTACAACCCAACCCGTTCAGCAGCGAAACGACTCTGCGGTTTGTTTTGCCGAAGGCGGAGGAGGTGACGCTGACGATCAGCGATGCGCAAGGCCGCGAGGTGGTGCGCCGTCCGGTGTCGGCAGCTGCCGGCCCGAATGTAGCGACCTGGAACGGCCGCTCGGATACGGGTTCGTGGCTGAGTGCCGGAGTGTATCTGGTGCGGTTGCAAACGGAAACGGGGAGTGTTAGCCGGAAGGTGGTGTTGCAGCGGTTGCCGTGAGGTTAGGTTGAGTTGTTCATGCCGATCGCGACATATATGGGACGCGGATAAAGCGGATGCTGGGCAGCATTCGCTTTATCCGCGCCCCAATCTGTTTTAGGAGAAAAGCTTTGTTCGGGAATTATCGTATGGTGTAAGGGCCAAATTTTATCTGCCCTTGGTCGGTTGTCTTGAAACGAACAGCGTGTATGTTGATTTTATTTTTAAACCTTGTTGTCGTAAACAATCCACCCGTGTTCCGGAACAAAAACTAACCGCTACCGGTGCGCCGGCCGAAAAGGTTTTTTTCGCCAAAATCCCGATGAAATGAGCCGCTTTTTTCTGCTTGTAATAACAAACATGATCGCGCTGTTCCTCCTCATGAGCGGCGTAAATGCTCAAATTGATTGGTCCCGCTCAGCTAATTTTATTGCCGCGGACGCGGCAGGCGGTCCGCATTTGGGTCTTGCACACCACATTGTCCGCGATATTCAGGAAGACGGGAAAGGACGAATGTGGTTTGCTACGCAAAATAAACGTGCCCTTTGATGGGATCCGAGATATATTTCAGCAGCCGGGCGAAAATATTGTCTGGATTGGCACCACCACACTGGCAAGCTACAATAAATCAACAGGACAGTGGGCGCAATGGCCGTCGGGTCCGGGATATTATGATGGTTTTGCCATGGCACCAAAACTGACAACAGAACCTATTTTGTGGATGTACCCGATTGGGAAAGCGATTTTTTATGGATTCAACTTAAAGGAAAAAAATTTACTTACCAAATTCCAACCGATAAAGTGCCCTCAAACCTGTTCCGTTGCAGCAATGTGGAGTGCTTATATGTTGATTTCGATAGTAATATCTGGATTGGTGGAAAGGAAGGCGTGTTCGTCGTTTTTTGCAACCAAAAAGAAAAAGATAAGTGGGGAAAACTATCAGTTGGTTATATCAACAATACCCGAATTAAAAGTAATCCATTGATTGTAGGTACTTGGGATATGCCAGATGGCAGCATAGCCGAGTGGATGAATAATGAGCAGGAATATGCTTACGTGGCACTTTCAAAACATTCAAAAGCCTGGTTTGAAGGAACCTTGATTAACGGGTCCATTATTTCTGGCAAACGCACTTATATTGATACCGAGAACGGCGCCCGGTTGATTTCGGATATCACGTATTTCCTAAATAAAAATGGCTTATGGGAAGAAAAAATCAAAGGTCATGCGAATACTTCTGTTTTGCAGAAGCACAATATTGATAAAAGCAGAATAGTGGTTTGCAGAGGAAAAAAATTTGACCCTGCAACGGATATATCGGGTACCTGGGATTTATGGGTCGGATATAATTCCTATTGTTTTCAAGATGACGATTTTTTAGCAATTGTATTTCCCAACCATTTATTAAGAATGAAAAAAGCGGGCAAAGACACTTGGAAGGGCTATCAAATCAGATCCTATGGTGGTTGCATGACGAAGATGGAAGTCAAGTTGTCCGTAATAAAAGACGATTCCATATTTGTAGAATGGAAAGCGCTTGACAGCTATTGCGACCTCCAAAAAGGCCAGCAGGGTACTGATGTATTAAGGAGGTTTAAAGCAATGTCAGATAACGACTCCGTATTCATTACCGAATTTCGCATTTTCGATGAGTTTCAGCCTGTAGTCCCAGCAGATTATGTGGTAAAAGAATTGGTGATTGACCATAGCCAAAACTTTATCTCCTTCGACTTCGCCAGTTCTTCTGACCCAAAAACGACAACTTTTTATTACCAGCTCGAAGGCTTCGACGAAGGTTGGTTTATGGCAAGAATGCAACGCTCGGCCACCTACACCAATCTCGACGGCGGAGCCTACACATTCCGGGTGCGGGCGACCGATGCGGAAGGCAATGAACTGATAAATAAAGCTACTTTCCGGCTTCGTGTCAGGTCGCCCTACTATCGAACCTGGTGGTTTTATATGCTCTGCCTTACCTCCATTGGCGGCCTTTTCTACACCCTTTTCCGCTACCGCGAAATCCAGCGCCTGCGCCAGGAGCAACTCCGCCTGCGCATCGCCCGCGACCTCCACGACGAGGTGGGCAGTAGCCTCAGCGCCATCAGTATTCTCTCTGCCTCCGCCTTGCACGGCGTTGAAAAAGACCTGGATGCCGCCCGCTTCGGCAACATCGGCGAAAAGGCCCGAGCCGCACTCGACAGCATCAGCGACATCGTGTGGTCCGTCAATCCCGAAAACGATTCTATGGACAAAATGCTCGCCCGCATGAGTACGTACGCCGCCGAGATGCTCGAAAATGCAGGTACGGAATTGCGTTTTGAGGTCGGCGAAGGGGTGGAATCTATAACCCTGCCCATGGAAAAACGCAAGGATTTTTACCTGATTTTTAAAGAAGCAATCCACAACTGCGCCAAACGGGGTTCGGCTGTACAGAGTTTTACCGCTTTCCCCGAAAAAACGCCGTCATCAGCATGCCGCAGTCGTGCTCCAAAATCCCCATTTCGAGTTTCGTTTTGGGGTGCAGCAGGCTTTTGCCGCCGTACAGCATGAAGCCGCGCTTTTCGTCGGAGGCGCCATAAACTACCCTGCCTATTTGTGCCCAGGCGAGGGCGCCGGCGCACATGACGCAGGGTTCGAGCGTGACGTACAGCGTGCATTCCGGCAGGTACTTGCTGCCGAGGTGGTTGGATGCTGCGGTGAGCGCCAGTATTTCCGCATGAGCGGTCACGTCGGTGAGTTGTTCGGTTTGGTTGTGTGCGCGGGCAATGATGCGGTTTTCGCACACCACAACGGCGCCTACGGGCACCTCGCCGGCTTCGTAGGCCTGCTGTGCCTCGGCCAGTGCCTGTTGCATGAAGTAGTTGTCGGAATGAACGGAGAGCATAGTCGGGCAAAGGTAGCGATGCGGAATGAGCGATGATTTGTCCGGTGCAATGTTGCCGAAAAATTTTTCTACTGCTGCGTGCGCAAAGTTTTCCGTTGGAAAAACGACCTTTGCGCATGGAATCAAGCAATGCACTGCCGAAGTTTCTCGGCTTATCGCTCACCTTCGACGACGTCCTGCTCGTCCCCGCTTTCAGCGAAGTCCTGCCCCGCGAGGTAGATATCGCCTCCCACTTCACCCGTACCATCCGCCTGAATGTGCCCATTGTGTCTGCTGCTATGGACACGGTGACGGACAAAAACATGGCCATCGCTATTGCGCGACAGGGCGGGATCGGGATTATCCACAAAAACATGTCTATTGCCGAGCAGGCCGACCAGGTCCGTCTCGTCAAACGTTCGGAGGCGGGTATGATCATTGACCCCGTCACCCTGAACCCCGAAGCAGCCATGTCGGAAGCGCTCGGGCTGATGCGGCGCTACAGCATCGGTGGTATCCCGATTACCGACAAGCGCGGCAAACTCGTGGGCATCCTCACCAATCGCGACTTGCGTTTTGAAAAAGACCATACGCGGCTTGTGCGCAGCCTGATGACCAAGCGTGGCCTCGTGACCGCTCCCGTGGGCACCACGCTGGCGGAGGCCCGCCAAATTTTGCAGCGGCATAAAATTGAAAAACTGCCCGTCGTGGACGATAATTTCCACCTCATGGGGCTGATTACCTACAAAGACATCATGAAAGGGGTCAATTTCCCCCATGCCTGCAAGGACGCGCTGGGCCGCCTCGTTGTGGGCGCCGCAGTGGGCGTTACTGCCGACATGCTGGAGCGGGTGGACGCCCTTGTGCGCGCCGGAGTGGATGTGGTAACGGTGGACACCGCCCACGGCCACTCGCTGGGTGTGCTGGAGGCGGTTAAGCGCTTGAAAAAAACCTACCCCGAACTGCAAGTGGTGGGTGGTAACGTGGCTACCGCCGACGGGGCCAGGGCACTCGTGGATGCGGGCGCCGATGGCGTGAAAGTCGGCGTCGGCCCGGGCAGCATCTGCACCACGCGTATTGTGGCCGGTGTGGGTGTGGCGCAGTTGTCGGCTATTTACAATGCGGCGCAGGCCATAAAAGGCTCCGGCGTGCCCATCATCGGCGACGGTGGCATCCGCTACACCGGCGACATTGTGAAAGCGCTTGCCGCCGGCGCCAACGTCATCATGGCCGGCTCGCTGTTTGCCGGCGTGGAGGAAGCTCCCGGTGAAACGATCATCTTCGACGGCCGCAAATTCAAAACCTACCGCGGCATGGGCAGTCTCGGTGCTATGCACGAAGGCTCCAAGGATCGCTATTTTCAGGATGTGGAGGACGATATCCGAAAACTCGTACCGGAAGGCATCGAGGGCCGGGTGCCGTTCAAAGGTTCTGTGGCCGAGGTGATGACCCAGTACATCGGCGGCTTGCGGGCAGGCATGGGCTACTGCGGTGCGCCTACGGTGCGCGACCTGCAGGAAAAAGCGCAATTCGTACAGATCACCAGCGCGGGCATGACCGAAAGTCATCCGCACAATGTGGCGATCACGAAGGAGTCGCCGAATTATTCGCGGTCGTAAAGGGGGGGAGTGGCTCGCAAAACCTCTTTTGCAGGCGCTGGTGACCAAGCGGAAGTACGGTGATCGTGGAGCATAAAAATGCACCAAAAAAACGATCAAATTTTTGATAACCAATATGTTGCAATCGTATTAGATTTCTACAAATGTGTTAGTGTGTTTGGAAGAGGAGAAGGAGAGCAAGCATCTTGTCGCTCAGTTGCCGGAGGTTGCCAACGATTTTGAAGTTGGAATTATGCGGCTTATGCTCCTCTCTCCTTTTCATTCAAAAACACATGTAAAATGAAAAATTTGATTCTGAAATTTCGCGCCCTCGCCGGAAAGATGATGCCCCCCCCCGTTTATCGGCCGACAGGGTTTGTCAAATTAGCTGTTTTGTCAATTATCCTTCTGGCGTACGCTTGCCATAAGGACCATCCAACTCCACTACCGGAACACACCCAGACTGCGGCGAAGCCAAATTATCCGATCTCACTATTTGAGGCCATGGCGCATTTCTCTTCGGTGCAGAGCACAGCGACGAACAGCCTGGCCAATACTGATTTCATTGATCTGGATCCACGGTGGTCGGAAGCGTATCTCAGCCAATCCCAGTCGGGAAAAGAAATTGTGGTTGTTCCTTTAGCCGACACAACGCTACGTGCGCTGAATCAGGGCCGAGCCGATGCCAAACTGCTGTTCAGTAAAAACGGCCCGGACGCGATCGTGGCGGAGATTTTGGTGTATGCGGCCGACTCGGCCTATTTGGCAGGGAAAAGTACTGGGCCGGAGTTTGGAGACTTCACAGGACAGTATCTTTTTTTTGATATTGGGTACAACTTTAAATACGGCATTTGGGTAGAGGATGGTGCCCTAAATGGGTATGTCCTGACAATAGACCTGGAGAATACTTCGGGGGTAAGTAATAGCCGGGATGATTCAGACCCTGTTGAAGACTGCATTGATCACGTGATTTCAGAATTTATCACTTACCAATGCGACGCGACCGAGCAAGTGTTTTGGGATTGCCATGCCATGATAATCAGTACGATTGCGATCTGCCATACGCTGGGAGGTGGCGGTGGTGGTGGCGGTGGTGGCAGTGGCACGGGTGGAGGCGGATACGGCACCGGTGGCGGCACAGGCGGTGGTGGAAACAACAATGAGAACCCTTATTCACCTTTTTGGGATGTTTTTACCGGAAGTCTTCCAATGGGTATATTTGTTCAAAGTCCGAGCCTTCTGCCGCCGGGATTTGACACAACGTTGGTTCGGCAGTTTATAGATATCAACCGGATATTCAATTTCTTGCCACAGCAGCTGATTGATTTGAGCAATAATCCGGCTTACATACAGGTGCTGTATAACATTTTCGCGCCGTGGGTAAATGTACCCATTACGCCGGAAAATCAGGCGAATGCGCCCAATTTTGCCTTGGTAAAACCTGTGACGGATTTTGCGATCAAGCATAAATTGACGGCGCAGCAGTTTAGTGCGTTGTTGCTGAATGGGGCGTTGTTTGGGCAGATTAGCAACTATATTTTGCCGCCTCCTGCGACTGAGGCAGACAAAACAGAGTTTGTTAAACTACACTTGGAACGGATGTTGGACCCAGGTGATCCGGAATACGCTACTCTAAACCACCAAGCAGGTTATCCGGCAATTGGGACTTTAGAATGGGCAAATACACTGGATCGAAATGAGGTGGGACCAATTGACGATTTTATGAAATTGAAGCCCGCAGAGAAACTATTAGCTATACAATATGCTCCAGCAGCATTAAAAATCGATAAAAACAGAGCGATTGCTCGATCAAAGCAAAGGGCCTTTTGGGGAAACAATCCTAATGTAACTTGGCTCGGCAAGGGAGACGCATTTCTTCACACTTATTTTCAGGCTATCAACACACAAAGAGTAGGACCTTATATCACAAAACTTTTTGCTGATGCTCATGAAACTGAGCATCCACCTATTTTACATCTTGAAACAGAAATGGATTTATTTAACAACAATGTTGGCATACAATTAGGAATAAATAATTTCAATGTGGATATTCACGAAATGGCAGATATTGTGCATGCCGCTGTTATAGCCGGTGGATGCAAATATCTCAGCCCTGTTGATCACCAAGCATCTCCAGCATATGATGACTGCTACGACGAAACAAATTCACCGCACTGTTTAAACGGTATTTTGCCTACAACTATAATGAAATGGACAGATCAATAAAATGCTTGACCTACATAGGATTTGGCCTTTGGGCATTTATTTTCTTTAGATGCAGCGACGAACCGACTTCGAATGATCGAAGTAAAACCACGACCATTACAATTGCCGAATTAGGTGAACATCAGGTGTTCACTATCCCTAATGCTTGTAATGGTTGGCAGAGGCGCTCATCGTATCTTATCGAAAACACAGCAAACGATTCAATTCGGATCAGAGACAAAATTATTGCTCCAGAGCAAATAGGTAGGCTTTATAGTTTGGATGTTTTTGAAGATAGGGATAGCTTTGAATACCATTATTGGCCCTATAAAGCTACCTCTGGCAAGATAATAATTAAAATTGCTGTCAGTGATTGTGACCAAAATTGACTCATGCCCGTCGGCAAGTATTTTTCGTAAAATACTTGCCGACAAGTATAAACGGCATCTTGCCTACAACTGTAATGAAATGGACAGATCAATAATCTTCAGTCTGTTACTACTTTGGGCTATTATTTCGATTTTATTCGTGAATTGTAAGCCTTTAGATTCTGACGAAAAAGTTTATACTTGGACGATTTCCGACTTAAAAAAAGAACATAAATTTTCGATTCCATATTCCTGTGAAGGGTGGTATTCTTCTTCCGAAAGGGTAGTAAAAAACACTGCGAACGATTCGATATTTATTTGCGGAAAATATTTTAAGGCCGGGCAAATCGGGCGAACCTACACTTCCGACATTTATGGGGATGGAAAAAATATTACGTACCATTATTGGCCCTATAAAGCAACCTCTGGAGAGATAGTTGTAAAAATACATTTATCTGGTTGTCAACAAAATCAATAGGGTTATTGTCGAGCCGTGTCAGGCGAATTTTCTTCTTTAAGAGATTTTCGCCTTTATAGGTTGATATTTTTGCCCCTTTTAGCGTTTTCACCAAGTGGCTCCAAGCGAGGCTGCTTGGTGAAAACACTTATGGCCTGCGTGTACCACGTCATCAATAAAGCTGAAAAACTCGGCACCGACGTGGCGTACAAAATCTACCAGGTGCTCCGAAACCGACTGGGCGGGTTATACACCAAGATGAAATGGACTGGTAACGGGGCGAAGATTACCGGGGCGGGGGATCCGCTGGATATTTGGGATGATTTTATGGAGGCATTTAAAGCAACAGTACAGCCAACGGATCCGCCGCCAGCACCACAAGATCAGATAAAAGCTACATTTAACATTGGTGGAAATGAGTTCGAGATCAGATTTTACCCATCATCTACTTCGTCTGGAGAGCCAACTATTGCGATTAAAAAGGGCAACTTTGAGTTTAAAATGCGATTCTAATTATGTCAACACTGTCCATTAAATGCCACTACGAGATTCCTCTTGTTCTTCAAGAAGTCATTGGATTGGAATTAAATGCTATATCCGTGGCAAACGGCAGCGTATTTTTAGGTGACCCAATTAGTTTGCGTTGCTGCTCGGATGCTTTATTTTCATTTAAAAATGTAACTAGTGGCGCATCCATCGAATGGCGTATGAATTAAGTGTTGCATGGTTTACCATTGTATGTCCACTTGAAAGGCTTAGCCAAGACACGGTTAAAATATTCAATAAATCGTTTCACTTGTTCATTGAGGTTTTGTTTAGAA
>JBGSKO010000199.1:0-16364 GCA_041741155.1 Saprospiraceae bacterium
AATGACAAACCGAGCGCAACAAGGCTCGGCCCATTTTTTGAACATAATCATGCCGAAATACTTTGACTTATGAGGGTTTACCTTCCCACTGGCACTTTTCAAAATGACGATTTCGCCGTATTAAAAAGAACGAGAACCGCAGCCAAAACACAGGCCCCGGATGCCGGCCACTTGGCCACCCTCCTGGCCGTGAGCGAGCAGGGCCCGCGCACGGGCGGCCCGGCGGCGGTGTTCTTTGCGGCCATTTTGTACGAGGGCTTCACCGGCGAGCGGCTGGAGCAGGACGAGTGCGGGGCAGCGGCACGGAGCAAGGAGAAGTTGCAAAAGGACGGATCACCCTTTCTCCCGTTCCAGTTCTGCCAGGCGCAGCTTGTACACGTATTGCGGGGTTCGGTTGTACAGGTTTTGGTACAACTCGCAGGCGCGTATCCGGTGTGGTGTAGGGTTCTCCGCAATTTTACACAACTCGTATTGGACGGCGGCTTCTTCGCGCTCGGTGCGGGCGAGGGCTTGCAGTTGCACGAGTTGGCGCAGTGCTTCGGGTTTGTTGCCCTCGGCCAGTATGATCTGAGCACGCAGGATGTTGGCGGCGAAGGTCAGTTCGCCATTGCCGAGCGTGAGGGCGATGTCGCGGCCTTCTTCCAACAGTTGGCGGGCCGTAGATGCGTCGCCGGCCTGGAGTTGTACCGTGCCTTTTTCGACGAGCGACGTACCGAGTACCAGGCGGTTACCCATTGAGCGCGCATATTCAATGGCTTCTCCGTAGTATTCGAGGGCGCGGTGGAGGTCACCTTTGAAATACCAGTTGTCGCCGAGGGTATTCAGGGCCTTAGCAATACCTTTTTTATAGCTGAGTTCCCGGGAGAGTTTCAGGTTTTGCTCCTGGAACTCCGTGGATCGGTCGAACTCGCCCATGGACGACAGCAAGTCGCCGATAAGGCCGCTGGCAATGGCAAGGCCCTGTTTGTCACCGAGTTCCTGACAAAGTGCCAGGTCGCGTTCAAACATTTCCATGGCTTTGGCAAAGTCTCCTTTTTTCTCCCATACGGAACCGATACTGCCGATGCAGATGGTCACGAAAAGCTTGTTGCCCAGTTCTTCGGATAGCGCGAGGCCTTTTTCGAGGCAGAGCAGGGCGCTGTCGAGGCTGCTTTTTTCCAGGTAAATAATACCGAGGTTGGTGTAGAGCGTGGTGAGCCCTTGCTTGTCTTCGGCGCGTTCGGCGATATCGAGTTGTTCTTCGAGCCAGCGGATGCCCTCGTCGTAGTGGCCCTGGTTCATAAAGATGAGGCCAAGGTTAGCCACGATGGGGGCGTTTTCGGCATCGCGCTGGAGCGAGCGGTTGATCTCGATGGCTTTGGCAAACCAGCTTTGTGCGGACTCGTAGCTTCCCTGGCGAAAAAAGTAGGTGCCGAGGTTGCCATACGTTTTGGCGATACCGACCTGGTCGTCGGCAAGTTCGAAACAGGTTACCGCTACATCGAGGTGTTTTTTGCCTTCCTCGTAGTTGCCGCGCAACACCAGCAATTGGCCGAGACGGCGGTTTCCACGCCCGATGAGATACCAGTCGTTGAGCGATTTGGCGCGTTTGAGTGCGGAGCGGTACTCCTGCTCGGCTTCCTCCCACTGGCCGATGAGCTCATGTACGGCGCCTTTGCGAAGTTGGAATTTGATCAACTTTTTACCTTTTCCAGTGGCCTCGCTCAGGTTTTTGATCAGTTTGCCGTAGTAGAGCAGGGCCTGGCGGTTGAGGAAGTTGCGCTGGGCGTACCGCGCGGCTTTTTCCAGGTATTTGTTGGTTTTTTGTTCAATCTCAGCCTGTTCGTAGTGGAACGCAAGGTCCACAAACCGCTCTTCGGAATCGGGGTACAGTTGTTCGATCGCTTCGGCAATAAGCTGGTGCAGTTCGCGCAGTCGGGTGCGGAGCTGCATATCGTAGGCGGCTTCGCGCAGGAGCGAGTGGCGGAAGATGTAACGCAACTCGTTCATGGCGTGCCAAATTTGCCATTTTTCGGCAGTTTGCACCTGCTCTTTTAGCACCAGTTCCAGATCGCCGTTGTATTTGACAAACTCCTCCTGCCGGGCCATGACGGCTGATAAGACCGGAAGCTCGAATTCGCGTCCGATGACGGCGGCGGCTTTCACCGTTTCCTTGACAAGGCCGCTGAGCCGGTCAATGCGCGCCATCATAATTTGTTTGACGGAGTCGGAAATCTGAATGTCCTGGTTTTTAAGTTGTACCAACCCGCCGGTGCTTTTCAACATATCGGCTTCCTGGAAATAGTCGGCCATTTGTTCCAGATAGAAGGGATTGCCCTGCGTCATGCGCTGGAGCAGTTCCATGAGGTCGGGGTGCAAGGCACTGCCGAGCCGGGCTTCGGCAAACGCCCGCAAGTCTTCCGGCTGAAGGAAATTCAGGTCTATTTCGCAAAACGGAACCTGGATTTCCTGTAGTACATTGGGCCGGAGGATGTAGGCTTTGCTGCCGTCATCCTCGTATCGGCTGGTGGCCATAAAAAACAGCGGGTACCCCTGGGCGCGGCGTATAAACTGGGCAAGGAACTCGCGCGACATATCGTCGTACCAGTGGGTGTCTTCCAGCTCGATCACGGCCGGCTGGAGGATGGCCTCGGCGACGAACAGATTGGCCATGGCCGACAGAGCATTTTGGTAGCGCCCGCGGGCATCCAGTTGTTCCCACAGCGAGCCGGGGTAGTGCATACCGACCAAGGCTGCCAGCACACTTTGGGTGCGGGCAATTTCGCGGCGGATCGCGTCGGCCTCGGGGTGTTTGCTTTCCGAGAGGTCGTACATCAGTTCGAGAAAATTGGACTCGAACAGTTCGCGGTTGCGCTCGGGTGTATTGTCGGGACTTTGCTCGAAGTAGTTTTTGAGCAGGTAAATGAACGGATTGAAGGGTTTGCGCAGGATCTGGTCGCTTTGGCAGTTGAGCCAGCTGACGGCCATGGAATCGCGCATGGAGCGCCGGAACTCATAGCTCAGGCGGCTTTTGCCGATGCCGGCTTCGCCGAAAATAAAGGCAATACCTGAGAAGCGGCCCTCGCGCAGCGGAGCGGCAAAATCCTGCAAGATTTTCAGTTCGGAAGCGCGTCCGTAGTATTCGCCGCTGAAGGAGGCCCGCCCGCCGAGGTTGCGCCCGCTGAGCAGGTAGGTTGGAATCTTGCTTTCAAAACCTTTGTATGCCTCTTCGCCACGGAACACGAACTTGAAGTTGCGATTGTGCTGCACGTTGTCGTCGGCGACTACTTCGCCCCAGTCGGCCTTTGCCATGAGGCGGGCGGCGAGGTTGACGCGGGCGCCCACGGCGGCATACTGGCAGCGTTCGGCGCTGCCGATAACCCCGGTGAACGCTACACCGGAGGAAATACCAATGCGGTACCGGGCGCCCGTGAGGCTTTCGAGGTGCAGGAGTTCTTCCTGTACAGCGGCTATAAATTCGAGGGCGCGTTCGGTATTATTTTCAAAAGAAACCGGCGCGCCAAACAGGCAGCACATTACGCCGCCCTTGTCGCCAAAGTCAATTTCCTTGAAATAGCCGCCGAAGTTGAGGCTCTGGTCGAGTACCACGGAGGCAAAATGGCCGAGTGATTCGTGGGTATTCACGCCGGAAAACGACAGAAAAACGCTCACCACATTGCGGAACTCGCCGGCATTGCCCTCGGCAAATGCCTCTTCGGGCAAAAAATCGGCAATGATTTTGGCATCCGGCAGGGGCAACTTGACGGTTTTGGCGCCTGCCTTGGCCGGCTCAATACCGGTCAGATCAAGGCAAAAATAATCGTTATCCAGGGGTTTTGCCGGCAAAGACAGGTCGCGGCTGGCGGTCAAAAAAGCGGCATCGCACACTACCTCCAAACTGGCGGCATGCGTTTGCGCCTGCGCGCAGCCTTCGATGGGGTCGCCCTGAAAGTAAAAACCCTTGCGGCGATTGCCGATAATGCCCCATTCCACTTCACCCGCCGACAGGCCGATCTTGATGCCGATTTTGTGCTCGGCCAAAAGGGAGTCTGCGTCGTTTTGATCCCGAAGAAAACGCTGCACAGTGGCTTGGGCAGTTTGCAGGATGGCGGCTGCTGCGGCTGTCATGCTCGGCGTTGCAGCAGATTTTGAGTCGGTGACTACGGTCTCTTGTGCTTCGGCGCCGCCTTTTCCCGGAGTGTGGGCTGGAAAAATTGCGGTAAAACTATCTCCGGCGAAATAAGGGATAAATCCGCCCTGCTCGTACACCAGCGTCACGGTAGGCTGGAAAATGTGGTTCAGAATGTACGAAAGGTCTTCCGCGCCCTCGGCGCCTTGCTGCATCAGTTTTTCCGTCAGGCGGGTAAAACCGCTGAGGTCCACGAACATAGCGTATGCCTGTAAATGGCCTTTCAGCAAACCGTGTCGGTAGTGCTCTTGAATGAAATGCGGCAGGAAGTGTTTCAAAACTCGGATAGCGATTTGTAGCGGGGCGCAAGGTACGGTAAAATGCAAAACCGCCCGATTTCCTACTTGGGAAGCGGGCGGTTTTTTCGAGGAAAGGTGCAAAAGCACCAAACTCACTTTTTAGGGGCATACGCCGGGCAGTCTCCGGACAATTTGCATTTGGCCAATTTTTTCCGGCCAGCTTCATCGTCCATACGTTTGATTTTATTCCGGGCGTATAGAATGCCCATTGTTGGGACTTGTTCGATGTAATAGGTTTTGCCGGCTTCTACGACCAACAGAAGTTCATCGGTGTTTTCTGCGGTTGAAATAAACTGCCTTTTGCCGGGTTTCACGAATGCGTAGAGGTAGCGCATCCCACTGGTAGAGCCAATCGAGATGTTGTCGCAAGTGACACCCATTCGGATGGCAGCACCGACAGCAGATGGCCGAACGATATACACAAGCGCCATATCGGCAGGTGGGTTCTGGTTTCGGAGCCGCTGTTCCTCTTCAGTATTTGCAACTTTGGCGGTAGAGCAGGCGGCGAGACTGAGGGCGAGAAAAGCGAGCAGGATGGTGTTGCGGAAAAGTGTTTGATTCATCATAGTTGGTCTGTTTAGTAACGGTACAGGTAGATGCCATGATGAGTGAATTTTGGTGTTTCGGGTTGGCTGAAAGGGGCGTTTATCGTCGAATATCGCCCAACCGATAGTACAACCCGATGCCGATACCCTGCGGAGCAGGTACGGCAAGTCCGATGCGCAAAGGAGGAGTTGGGGCAGGTGTGTTGCCGTATTTGGGGTTGTTGTATACCGTTTTGTACTTTTTTTTGCTTGCGCCAATGGCTACGCCGACCAGGGCGAATACCGCCGTCAGGCCCAGCGCGAGGGGTATTAACTTGGCATCATTTGTTCCATAGTTATGGCGTTTTGCCTCAATTTTGGCGTTAGCGACGCCTATTGCGCTAATTAGTAGCCCCGAAGCGCCCATATATAGCGCCCATTTGCCGGCTTCTGTACCGGTCTGTTGATCAATGCGCAGTACGTTATCGGCAGGGATGGTTTGTGCCCGCGCGCCCGGGCGGATCTTATAGTTGTGTTGTTCAACCCCGGTTTGCAAGTGGGCAAAGATTATTTTTTCACCATCGGCGGTCATCATCCGGCCTTTTTCTACAGAGGCGGGCAATTCGGTTTGAGCGTTGCAAAAGGTTGTGGCAAGAGCAAGCAGAGCAAGCAAAACGTATGGGCGTTTCATGATGTAAATATGTTTAGATGTTCACCGGATATGCCTGCAAATTCCATTCCTTGAAAACGTTTGCGGGAGAACGATTAGCCTCGACCATACTACTGGACGTTTCCGCGAAAGGAATAAAAATGTCCAGTAGTGTAGGCCTCAATACATTCCCTGCTGTATTCCCTACCTTTGTACATAAACCAATTCCCTCCGCCATGCGCCTCGCCATAAGTGTATTTCTACTCGTTACCGCGTCTTCGGGCTTCGCCCAAACCAACCACCCTGCGCTGGTCCGCATGCAGGAAAAAGCAGCGGCGGTGGAATACGGCGCCTACCGCATTACCGCGTCTGAACAATATCCGTACAGCAAGGACACGATTTTTTACCGCGGGCACTGCGCATTCTCCCGCTTCGAGCATTTCGACGGCAAACCCGGCATCCGGTACGAGGTAGAAATGGAAACCCGGTACCCCACGCAGACGATTCACAAACGCTCCGTATTCGACGGACGCCTGAAGCACGACCTGCACAGCGACACGCTGGTTCTGATTTACGACAGCCGGGAACTGGGCGACGAGTATGTGCTGCGCGGGTTGCAGCATTTCTTTTTCATTCCCCTGCTCCTGCACCCGGACCAGTTGAAAAAATACCTTGGGCCGGACAAACTGCTCGGTACGCCACCGTACCAGACCCTCGGGGATACCACCCTCGGCGAAACGCCCTGCACGCTCGTCGGCGCCGATTGGGCGCTGGACTCCGCCGAACTGAACTGGCAGCACATCCGCTTCGGCATCAGCAAACGCACCGGACTGCCGGTGTACTTCAGCCATGTCACCGAGACGCGCTCGGAGTACCACCAGAATGCGCCGCAAAAACACCGGTTGGAAATTCGGGTGGAAGACTGGTCCCCTGCCCAGCCGATCAATAGTTTTTATATGGACTGGCCCGGCCTGCCGCCCACGTTCGAGGTGCGGCATTTTCACGACTGCTACCACCGGGAACTCCTGCGTGAGCGGAATCAGCCGGATTTGTGATTGGTGACCGGTGGATTGGTTGGCGGATTGGCGGATTGGTTGCTACTTTTGCCCGGCCCAACTCAATACTCAAAGCTCGACACTCAAAACTGTTCCATGTCCGACATCGTCTTTTCGCTCATTCAAAAAGAACTGGACCGCCAGCGGCGCGGCCTCGAACTCATTGCCTCCGAAAATTTCACCAGCCAGCCGGTGCTGGACGCGATGGGGTCCTGCCTGACCAATAAATACGCCGAGGGTTATCCCGGCAAACGCTATTACGGCGGCTGCGAAGTGGTGGACGAAGTAGAGCAGTTGGCTATTGACCGCATCAAGGAGGTTTTTGGTGGCGCCTGGGCCAACGTACAGCCGCACTCCGGCGCACAAGCCAATGCAGCTGTATTTCTGGCTTGCCTGCAGCCGTTCGATAAAATTCTTGGATTCAACCTCGCCCACGGCGGGCACCTGAGCCACGGCTCGCCGGTTAACTTTTCCGGCAAAGTGTACTCCCCGTCTTTCTACGGTGTGGAAGAGGACACGGGCCGCATTGACATGGACAAGGTGGAGGAACTCGCCCTGCGCGAAATGCCCAAACTCATCATCTGCGGTGCATCGGCATACTCCCGCGACTGGGACTATGCCCGTTTTCGCCAGATCGCCGACCGCGTCGGCGCCCTGCTCTTAGCCGACATCGCCCACCCGGCAGGCCTCATCGCTGCCGGACTGCTGAACAACCCCGTGCCGCACTGCCATATCATCACCAGTACTACGCACAAAACCCTGCGCGGACCGCGTGGCGGCATTATTCTCATGGGTCGGGATTTTGAAAACCCCTGGGGCCGCACCACTAAAAAAGGCGCGCCGATCTACATGTCAAGTATCCTCGACAGCGGTGTATTTCCCGGCATGCAGGGCGGTCCACTGGAACACGTTATTGCCGCCAAGGCCGTGGCTTTCGGCGAGGTATTACAGCCATCGTTCAAAGAATATGGCCGGCAGGTGATCAAAAATGCACAAGTCATGGCGCAGGAGTTTACGGCTCGCGGGTACCACATCATTTCCGGCGGCACCGACAACCACCTCATGCTGCTTGACTTGCGCTCCAAAAATGTGAATGGTAAAGTGGCTGAAAATGCCCTCGGCGCAGCCGATATAACCGTCAACAAAAATATGATCCCCTTCGACCCGCAGCCGCCGATGACCACATCGGGCATTCGCGTGGGCGCAGCCGCCATCACAACCCGCGGGTTCCGGGAAGACGACTGCCGCCGCGTCGTAGAGTGGATTGATTCGGTACTGTCCCGCCCGGACGATGCCGACCACCATGCCGTGGTGCGCCAGGAGGTGAATGTGTTTATGAAGGATTTTCCGTTGTACGCTTGACCGGTTTCGCGTATTTTTGGGGCCTAAACTGACGCAATCATGTACGACCGTACCGACATGGTGGACAAAATCATGGAACATTCGGACGCTGTGCTCATTGTGGAGCACGTTCGGGAGCGCCTGAAAAACGAGCAGCAACGCCGTCTGGAGTTTTATGACCTCATCACCGAAGACGACAAAGCTGAGTTTGTCAACGGGGAAATTGTGTTTCATTCACCAGTGGTGAAAATCCACAATGATGCGACAAAGTATCTGCTTAACCTGCTTATGAACTATGTGGATGGGCACGACCTCGGTTTTGTCGGCGTCGAAAAAATATTGACTCAATTCACCCGGAACGACTACGAGCCGGACATCTGTTTTGTCGGCAACGAAAAAGCCGCTCCGTTTCACGATAACCAATTGCTTTTCCCGGTACCTGATTTCATAGCAGAGGTGCTTTCCAAAAGCAGCCAGAAATCCATCGAACACGATACCGTTACCAAGTTCAACGATTATGAGCAGCACGGCGTGCTGGAGTACTGGATCATTGATCCGCATGATAAAACCGTGGAGCAATACCTGCTGGAAAACGGCCGGTACCGCCTTGTGCTGAAAGCAGCTGAAGGCTCCGTGCATAGTCACGCCGTTCCCGGCTTTTCCATTCCGATTGCCGCCATTTTTGATAAAAAGGTCAATCGGCAAGTATTACGCGGTTATTTATCACAGGCGGAGTAGTTCTCCCAAATTCCCTCAAGGCACCCCAAGCGGCTTTTTTCAAAATCTACGACATTTGTCGTAAAATAATTTGCAGTTACGACAAGTGTCGTACACCTTTGCTGTTGTAAATAAAAAACGACGGCAATATGGCAGACAGCACCTACCAGCCCTCCGAGGCAGAATTGGAAATCCTCAACCTGATTTGGGAATTGGAACCGGTGACGGTTCGCGACATCCACGAGCGCATCGCCCGGGTACGCGACGTGGGCTACACCACCGTACTCAAACAAGTGCAGCGCCTGACGGAAAAAGGTGTTTTGACCAAAGAAATCCGCGATGGCAGCCACTTCTACACCAGTACTGCCAAGCAGACCGAAGTGAAACAACACCTCGTGGACAAGATGTTGCACGCTGCGTTTGGCGGCTCGGCGCTGCAAATGATGATGCACGCGCTGGGCAACGACAAGGTGTCGCCCGATGAGCTCCGCGCGATCAAAAACTGGTTGGACAAACAACTTTGACCGATGGAATCCGCACTCTTTTGGAATACGCTTGCGGCTGCCATCGGCTGGGCAGTTTTGCACTCGATCTGGCAGATTACGCTTTTTTACCTGCTGTACCGCTTCGCATCCTGGTGCTGGCCGCAGCAAAGTCGCGCCCTGTACGTGTTCGCATTGGCGGGCATGGTCGGGAGCGCTGTTTGGGCCGGAGTCACGTTTGCCGGCGTCTGGAGGCAATATGCCCAAAGTCGCGCCTGGGAGGCCATATCGGCGCCGCTTCAGAGGGCCCTGCCCGAAATAGCAAGTCCGGCACTTTTAACCGTAACGGCTTCCAATCCGGCAACCTGGCAGCAGCAGTTTGACCACTGGTGCGCATCTTTAGCTGCTCCGATAGGAGGGCTTTGGGGCTTCGGCGCGCTGATTTTGATGCTCCGGCTACTGGGCGGTTATTGGCTGAGTCGGCGCATCCGCCGGGTCGGGGTGGCGCCGATGCCGGAACCGTGGGAGCAGCAGTGCCGATGTTGGTGCGCCAAGTTGGGCATTCGGCGGTCGGTGGACTGGCTGGAGTCGGTGCAGGTGGGCCAGCCGCTCACGCTGGGTTTCTGGAAACCTGTTGTGCTTTTTCCGGCGGGATTGGTACTCCAACTGTGCCCCGAGGAAGTGGAAATGTTGCTGCTGCACGAATTGGCCCATATCCGCCGGCACGATTATCTGGTCAACCTGCTCCAATTGGCCCTGGAGGTCTGTTTTTTCTACCACCCGTTGTTCTGGCTGATGTCCAAAGAAGCGCGCCGCCACCGGGAATACTGTTGCGACGATCTCGTGCTGCGGCATGCGCCGGATCGGTTGCTTTATGCCAAAACCCTTACGAATCTGCAACACACCTATTCGTTCACTCAAAATCAGTTTGCCATGCACGCTATCGGTAAAAGCGCTTTTGCGCAACGCATCTTCCGCCTTTTCCATGTCCGCCCCGACAAAGCGCAACGTTCGCCGGGCCTGATGCTACTCTTAGGTTTCCTGCTGACAGGTGCTGCGCTCACCTGGTCGGCATTTAGTACCAAGCCCCTTCCGGCGCCTGCGGAGTTGCCGCTTGTTTTTCAGGTAAAAAATAACGCCCCGTCCGATGCAGCACCGACAACTGCCAAGCGTTCGCCAAGCGACAAAACTGAAAAAAAATCCGTTGTGCTCCTCGGCGAGGGGCCTGTGTCGGATTCGTTGCCCCCGGCTGTGGTGGCTGTCGGGGCGGACAAAATGAACGTTTTTTACATCGGCGTGGACAACCCGATTACGGTAGCGGTTCCGGGGTACAACTGTTCCGAACTGAGTGCCCGGCTTGTGGGCGAAGGCCAGATAACCGGATTGGGGGATTGCCGGCACATCGTACTTGTCACGCAACCGGGAACGGTCTCCATTGAGATTTACGCTATGGAAAAAGGCGCGCAAAAACTGCTTGGGGTACGCCAGTTCCGGGTGAAACGCATACCGGACCCGGTGGTGCGGCTCGGCAACCGGATGAGCAGTACGATACCAAAGGGAGAAATCCGGGAGGTTTTGGGTCAGGAGGTGCAAGCCATGATGCAAAACTTTGAATTTGATGCGCATTGCGGGATTACCCGCTTCAGCATTGCCCTGCAAGCAGACAGCTCAGACGTTGTTGAATATAACATAACGGGCAATACCATTCCGGCGAAAGTTTTGGATCAGGCAGAAAAACTTCCGGTAGGTTCAAGATTGTATATTCTGGATGTACGCACCCTATGCCCTGGCGATACGGCGCCGCGAAATATCGGAGACGCCGTGTACAGGATCAGCCAATAGGCCGTTCTTTGACACAAAACACCGTCATTATGGTTGCCAAAACCCTTTCGGGTCTGGTGCTGAGTACCTCCGGTCTGGCACTGCTCGTATTTTTTTTGTGGGTGATGTTTGAAATTATTTGGCCGTACACAACCGGTCGGACGGACATTGATTTTCTGTTGACCAAGCAGCACATCATCCACCTGCTGCACTACCGGGGCGCGTTTTACCTGCATATTTTTCCGGCGTTGCTGGTGCTGGCTGCCGGACTCACGCAGTTTTCCGGAAAAATCCTGCGTCGAGTGCCTATCCTGCACCGTTGGGTAGGGCGGGTGTATGTGTTCAGTATTTTGGCGGTGTGCGGCCCGGCGGGTATGCTCATGGCCTGGTACGCCAACGGCGGGCCGGTCGCGCAGTCCTCGTTTTTGGTACTCAGCGGATTGTGGTGGTGGTGTACGTGGGTAGCCTGGCGGGCTATTCGCGCAGCGGATGTGCGGCGGCATGGAGCCTGGATGTTGCGCAGCTATGCGCTCACCTTGTCGGCAATCACGTTGCGGCTCATGCAGTTCGGATTGGCCATGTACTCGGATATGGAACCGGAATTGGCCTACCAGTTAGTCGCCTGGCCCAGTTGGGTGTTAAACTTGGTGGTTGCCGAGGTCGTTATTTGGAAGACGCCCTGGCTGGGGTGGGTTCGGGTTTGATATCTTCATCGGTTTCAGTGGGGATAGTCAAGTCAATTTCCCGGGAAGTTTCCAGCGTCAGTTCGGTAATTTTGCTATCGCTGGAATCTTCTTTTTCCCGCTTGATCCGGTATGTTTGGATGGTAGCCTGCAATTCAGAGTTCACAGTCCCGGCGGTTATATATTCTCGGGTAGTTTGAGCCAACTGGCTGCTGGAGATCAGGTTGCCGACCTTGTCAAAGACGACAATATAGTACGACTTATACTGCCGGCTGTAACCACGGAAACTGGTGTAAACTACGGCGTGATGGTCAGCAGTAGCCAGATGTGCTACGGGTTGATGGCTTACCGGTACCCGGCTGATCATTTCCCGGCGGTTGAACGGAATAAACCCTTCGGGGTCATCCAGGCGCAAGCGCATTTTTGTTCCTGCAGCAGTTTTTTTCAGTGCTCCCGAATCATCCGATTCCAACTGCTTTTGCAACTGCCCGGTTGTAATGGCGTATGGCAAAGACTTTTTATCAAACTGTTTCAAAAATTCCTGGAAGGCGTCAGTGCGGTGGGCATTCGTAAGGAGTGTCGGTTTGGTGTGTATGGAAAAAGCAGCTAACAGCCCAAGAACAGGTAGTGCGCAGAGCAACAGAATTGATTTCCGCATGATGATTTTATTTAGTGATGAGCGATGCGTTATGAACGATGCGTACCTCGGCGAGAAAGCGATTTAGGAACGGAAAGCTCCCATAAATAGTACCAATACTGAAAATTTTGGCACAACTCATCGCTCATCACTCATCACTACATCACACCAGTGGTTTGTCTGGCGCGGGCGCACTGGCGTGGTAGTCATGCTGAATACGGGCGGCATAGTCATCAAGCAATTCCAGCACGCGGCCGCGTTTGGGTGTGCGGACGATGAGGCCGATGTGGTAGCTCATTTCGGACATGCGCCAGGCGATTTCCGGGTCCTTGAACTGGCTTGTATCGGGCCATTCCTGGCGAGTGAGCGACACGATGATACCGGCGTAGTCTTTGCGGACTTTGGGCAGTTTGTAGGATTTTCCCGTGGCTTCAGCATATTCGATATGTGCCCATTCAGCCCAGAGGTTGATGCCGGAAGCGATTTCCACCATTTCAGCAATATGCGCGCCGCCGACGCGGGAAGCTGTTTCCAGGAAATAGATTTGCCCGTCTTCGTGGCATTTGATGAACTCCGTGTGGCTGGCGCTGTATTGCATCCCGAAGGCTTCCATGACCTTGGTATTCTGTTCCAACAGGGCTTTTTCGTCCTTGTCGCCGTGTTCCATGATGGCGCTGCGGAAGATACCGCCTGCGTGCGCTACATCGAAGGGCGGTGCGAGGTACTGGGAGGCCCGCGCAAAAATCACTTTTCCGCCTGACGAGAGGGCATCCACGTGGTACACATCGCCCGGTTTAAACTGTTCTACCAGGTACTGGTGGCGTTCGCCTCCAAGGGTTTCGAGGTGTGCCCAAAGTTCGTCGGCGTTGTACACTTTTTTCATGCCAGTGGCAGAGGCCTGCCCCCTGGGCTTGACGATCCAGGGCGCCGGCATGGTTGCGGCAAAATGGCGAATCTCGTCGTCGTTGAACAGTGCCGAGAATCCAGGCACGCGGATACCGGACGATTGTGCTTTCATGCGCATAGCCAGCTTGTCGCGGAAATGCCGATAAGTAGTTTCACCCATACCGGGGATGCGGAAATGTTCCCGCAGGTGCGCAGCTTTTTCCACGTCAAAATCATCGAGCGCTACGATGCGGTCAATTTTTTTGGTGCGCATCAGCCACGCCAATCCGGAAATTACATTGTTCATGTCCCAGAAATTGTCGGGACCTTGTTCTATGTAGAAAATATCGTCGAGCGCTTCGCGCGCCCAAGGCTTGTTCTCAAGTTTTTTGGAAGTAACGAGGTAAACCGTAGCGCCGGTGGACTTCATCCCGCGCAAAAAATCATTGCCTTTAAAATAACTGGAAACACAGAGAAATGTAGTGGGCTGGCTCATACTGTCAAGTTTTGGGACAAAAGACGAAAAAAGTTTTGAAATGGCAGCCGCGCCGATAAAAATCAGGTAAAAATAAAAATCGCCGGAGCGATTCTGTTGAATCTTCCGACGATCTTGAAATGAAAAGGGAATTGAGAATAGCAGGATCAACTGGTTTGCGTACTCAATCGGGCATATTTTTTATGGATCGTCTAATACGATCCTGAAGGGCCTGAGGAGCCGTATGCCTGGGCAGGTTGTTGCGCAATAGCGTGCGGAAGGATTCTTCTTCTGGTGTGCGAGTTTCTTGTAGGGGTGAATTGGGTTCCGGTATGAATGGGTAATCTTCAGTTTCTTGTGGGGACACTTGCAATCCTCTGGCCACGGACGCGCCAGTTGTTTTGAGTGAATTTTTCATGTTACAAAAAAGCGTTGTGCCGGTGCCTTTACGTCGCTCCTCTCCACAGATGCTGGTACAGATCAACTGCCCGTCCAGTACCGGTTGCCAACCGGGATTCTGACTATTACGTGCAGGTTGTTTTTGATCAAATAAACTGTACAGCATGGTGGTGTTGGTGTGGATGCGGAAAAGCATTGGCGGTGAAAAATTGTGGTTGAGAATGTTGAAATGGTTGAGAATGTTGAGCAAAAAAGGGTTTGCCACGGAGCCTAATGCTTAGCCGGGCAAACCCTTTTATTGTCACGCCAATAGCGCATCGGTTTTGTTGTCTGCGAATGCCACCGCAGCATCTTCCACCGTATAGCCTTGCTGTCGCGCGTACTCCCGGAGTTTTTCAGCCAATACCGTACGGGCGCGGTGCAAACGCGAGCGCACGGTGCCGATCGGGATGTTGGCGATTGCCGCAATCTCCTCGTAGGTAAAATCCTCCAGGTCCAGCAGCACGATCAGTCGCGCGTGGGGCGGGAGTGCATTGATTGCCCGCGTCACTTCGTCGCCGATCAATCGGCCGCCCATTTCTACATGCAGGCCAAAATACGCCGGTGTTGCCGGGTCATCCTCGTTGTGGTACACTACGATATCCTCGTAGTCCACCTTGCGCGGTTCGCGCACCTTGGTGCGGTAATCGTTGATGAAAGCATTGCGGCAGATGCGGAACAGCCATGCCTTGGCGTTCGTGTCCGGCTCATAGCGGCCAATAAAGCGCCAGGCCTTCAGGTAGGTTTCTTGGGTCAGGTCCTCCGCCCGCGTAGCGTCGTTAGTCAGGCGATACGCGAACGCGTACACCGCGTCCATGAGCGGAAAAAACTCTCGCTCGAAGACGCTCTCGTTGGTTGGTGTAAGTTCGTTTGCCATGATGATAAAATATAGCCGTTTCGGCTGGTTTGCGTTTGGGCGAAACAGTGCGCGTTTCACCTATTGAGCGGCCAAAACACGGGCAGCGGGCACAAAGGTTCCCGCATTTAAAAATAAATGCAAAAAAATTAATGGAGCACCCGGAACAGGTGGACCAGTAGAAAAAGCCGAATGCGTATCGGGTTTAGAACGACGTATGCGCCAAATCGAACCGGAAGTAGATATTTATCCCGGCATTGGTCATGCGTGCTTGCCGAACGGTCTCGTTGGTCACGTCCAGTTCATAAAATAGTTCACAGCCGATAGCCGCGCGTTCGGCAGCGCCCAATACATGGCCACAACCCGCCCGTAGGGCCAGTAAGTTGCCCGATTGTACGCCCAGCGGCCGGGAAGGGTTGTAAAAAGTAGCCAGGGATTCCCGGGCTTCTTTACTGGTGCTGAACGTGACGGTCTCGGCGCCAAACCCGGTATCCCGGAAAACCCGCTTGAATCCTCCGTGGGCAGAAAAGAAGATATCGCTGTCAAATGGCCGGAAATCTTTACCCAGGCCAATGGTCAGACCAAGTGCCATTTTTTGGTAACTGGACGGAGAGGACATAAAATCCACATTTGCAAAAACAGGGAATAGTCTATGGGCCAGGTACACGTTCAGGCCGTAACGCGGCTGGGCATAGCTACTGCGCAACCCGTAATCTTCTTTGAAATTATCCCAGGTATAGGTTTCCGGCGGCTTGTGGCTGATCTGTACAAATTTATACACCTCTACCAGGTTGGTGGCTTCGAAGTGCGTGTTGTGAAACAACTTAGATCCGCCGGTATTGATGCCAACGCGAATAAACAGGTTTTCATTTTTTTGAGCGACAGCTGCGAAGGTCAGCAGGAGTCCGGTGCAAAGAGTAACAGCTTGTTTCAACATAGCGTCATTTAATGATGAATAAATACAGTCATTCCCAACCGAAGGATCAGGAAAGGCGGCATTACAGGAAGATTACGGGGGATTAGTCGCGCTGTGCAAAAACTATTCCGCAGATTATACGAACGGAACAATACGCGACACTCCTTGCATGAGCGGGGTGTTGAAAACGGCGTGCAAGGTACACGTTCTTGAAAAACTGGCAAGGTTAAATTTGTCCTGGAATAGCGCAATCCAATCGTTTTCGGTAATTTGCTCTAAAACATGAGTCATCCCGAATTTTTCGAGCGTGTTCAGAGAACTGTGTCAAACCTACCGAGAGATATTTTTAACACAGACAAACGCAGACTGCTACGCAGACAAACACAGAAGTTTGATTTTAAATAAGTTACACTCTGTG
>JBGSKO010000200.1:0-8019 GCA_041741155.1 Saprospiraceae bacterium
CGTCACCTTGACAAACACTCGCTTGTCTTTGTGCGCCCGTTGTAGAACCCGAAGCCGCTTTACCGTGCCGTCATCAAGGTGAATCATCATGCAAAATTAAACTATGCTAACTTTTCGCAAACCACTTTCCGCTGGGTATAATTTGCATGAGTCTCGGTGCAATACCTTTCAAAGGTTTGAATGTATTCCTCAAACTTGCCTTGGTCAACAAATGTCATTAACAAATTACCGAAGGGGTTTGGGTACTTGCCATTGGTCATACCTATTGCTTCCTTTAGCACCAATTCGGCTTCACGGTATCGCTTCAAACGCCAAAAGGCGTTACCCATTGAATTGAGTTCATAAGCTGGAATAGATGTGCCTTCATGTTGATATTTTTCCTTTACTTTCCTGATGTATGTTTCTCTTGCAAATCGGGCATCTTCTGCTTTTCCTAATCCTTCATACATCCATGCAATATGACGATATGGCGATAGAAAATTAGAATCTAATTGGATGGCTTTAAGGTAATGCTGGAGAGACTTTGACATCGCATCGTAATCATGGCCAATAAAATTATAAGTGACTGCCAATTCAGAATGGCCTAAGGCCCAATTTGGAGCCAATGCGACAGCTTGTGAAAGATACGGTTGTATTGTGGAGTCAATAATCAAAAACTCGAAGAAGCTTTCATAAAGAAAAGCAGCTGTTGAATCATGCGCCAAACCTGCATTTAAATACTGTTTTTTTAGGGTGAAAATGGAATCCAACGACCAGTCCGGATGGTTTTCTTTCCGGGTCTTTTTCGCCAGAAAAAAATACTCCTTGGCTTTCAGGTTTTTATAAACATAATGTTTCTCCCCCAGCAGTTCCGCTGCCCGGTGCAGTTGGGCAGGGACGTGGTCGTACTTTATCGGGTTCGCCCAGATATTGTCTACTGTTGCTGGGTCAGTTTTCAAGAATCTGTTTATCACCTGCTGCCCCTCGTCCATCAGTGCCGCCGCAAAGTTCCTCGTCATCAGCCCGTGCAGGTTGGCGATGGAAGGCTCCTGAACCAACAGTTTGTAATAGTCATCGGCGGATTTGCCAGATGTGGAGTCGGTGGCCATCAAGTTCCCAGCTTCCAGCGCAGCGGTGAAGGCGTGGTACATTTCCAAAACGTTTGTGTCCGCTTTCGCCAGCGCCAAGTCCTCCAAGCCACGGGAATCAATTTTTTTGAAATCAACCGCCCCGCCGTCTTTCTGTTGCCGCCATTGCGCCAGCGCATCGGCGTTTAAGCTGGCGATTTTTGTGGCCTTGCTGCCCACCGTGAACGGAATTTGCGAGTGCGGGGCAGCCTCCGTCGGCACTTTGTCTTCGAGGTAGCGGCCCAGTTCCAGCAGGTTCACCGTGCCATCGGCGTTGGCGTCAGCCATGCCGTAGAGGGCGTCCACGAGGTGGTAGCTGAAGCAGCCACGACCGCCGCCCCACTGCTCGCCCTCCAGCGAAAACTCTTCCGGCTGGCAGGAGAGTATCTTGATTTCATTGGCAAATTGTTTCGCCAGTTGCGTCGAGGTTGCCTTGGAACCACCGAACTCGCTGCCTGCCAGCTTGCCCGCCCGGCAGGCATCAGTGATGATGAAAACCCGCACGTCGTTTTCGGATAGCGTGCTCAGTATGGCCTGTAAATATTGCAGCGAAAACGCCCCAGCTGCATACACGGCGGGCGGCGAATCGTAGGTGAGCAGGTAGCCGAGGTTGAACTTCGTGACCCGCTCCACGTCGCCGTGCCCACTGAAGTAGATGATGGCCTCGTCGCCCGGCTTACTGGCGACGATGAGTCCGTCGAGGGCGGCTACCATCTTGCCGGAGGTAGCGTCTTTGTTGGTCAATACCGTGATTTGGTTGTCGGGTACGCTGCCACCCGCAGGCGAGCGCAGCCAGTCGGCAAACGCCTCCGCATCCCGGTGGGCGTACTTCAGGTCGGGGCTACCGGGGTCCTGGTCGTCGGAAATGCCGACGAGGACGGCGCGAAGCCTCCCCCCGGCCTCCTCCAAAGGAGGGGGTGCGGCGCGTGGTGTGGCGCCCTTGGTATCCTGGGCGGAGAGGGGAGTGGCGAGCAACAGCAGGGTTGCAAATAGCAGGGTTGTTTTTGTCATGATGGTTGGTTCAGTCTTTTGCCTGGTCGGGGAAATGTTTTTTTATCAACGCCCGCCACTCCGGCAGGGCGCGGAGCGGGGCGAGGTCTCTGTCGTTTTCCAGTTGTTCGAAGGAGGCGTTTTTTCCGATAGCCAATTCTACTTGTGCGAGTGCCTCGGCGGTTTTGCCTTCTGAAAAAAGGATATACGCCATGCCGAGCATCGCGCCGGCATAGTTGGGGTTGACTTCGAGTGCTTTGAGGAAGTTTTGTCGGGCCAGTTCGAGGCGGTTAGTTTTGAAATAAATCATGCCGAGGTGCGTGTGGGTGTGGGCATATCTTGGATTGAGCGAGATATCGCGTTGGAGAAGCGAGATACTGCGTTGGAGAGCAGAGTCCGCTTCGGCAAAACGATTCATTTGGAGCAAGATGAAACCGAGATTTGACCAAGCTCCAAACTTCTCAGCATCCAGTTCGGTGGATTTTTTGAAGCAGGATTCGGCTTCTTCATAGCGCTTCATTTTTTGCAACGCGCGCCCCAGTTGATCCCAGCTATATGCAATATTGGGAGAGATCTCAGTGTACTTTCGGAACGCTTTTTCCGCCTCCGCGTAGCGTTTTAAAGTGATATTAATTTGCCCCAGGCCATTCCACGCAGCGACCCCTTTCTTATCCAATTCGAGGCATTTTAAAAACACTTGTTCGGCCTCCTCAAATTTTCCCTGCCGGAGCAGCGACCAGCCGAGGCCACTCCAGACTACGTACTTTTTGGGCGCGAGAGCCACCGCTTTTCTGAAAACCGGCTCCATTTCGACGATCTTGTTTTGATTAAAAAGCGCCCAACCCCAGAGGTTCAGGCCTTCGATGTTGTTAGAGTCGAGGGTAAGCATTTTTCGATAGGCCCATTCGGCTTCGTTTTTCTGGTTGGTTCGATTCGAGTAGGTGGCATAGTTTTTCAGGCGAAAAAAAGAGTTGGAATCCACGTTCAGGTAGGCCTTTAGCATCTGATTTAGGTCCTCGGTTTTCTCAGATTCAAGCAAGCCCTGGACTAAAACATCCATTTCAACTTTAGAAATCAGGTGCGGGGCGGTTTCCATTTTTTTCAAGCCAATGCGGAGCGCTGTTTGCCGAGCCGATTCTGCGGCTTCGTTTTGCCCCAATTCTTTGAGCAATTTCTGTCTGTAAAACAAGGCCGGGAAAAACGTGGAGTCGCACTCGATGGCCTTTTGATAGTGCAGCAACGATATTTCCGGATCGGGTTTTTGAATGTAACCATTACTGAAAACATTGCCGATCAGGTAATGGAAAATGGGCCAGTTCGGCACGAGTTCTTCCAATTTCTGAATATAAAAATATACGCTGTCCGGCGAAGGTTCCATCCAGCACAGGGTGAGCCAGATAAGGCTGGCCGTCGAGTCCAGCGCCAAGGCTTGTCGTAGCAGTTTGAAATCCAGCACCTCCGCAGAGTCGGGTGAAATGTCGAGGTCATAAACGGTGTGTGATTCGAAATAAAGCGCCTTCGATTTCAGGTTGCGGTAATAGTAATGTTTTTCACCCAAAAGTTCAGTAGCGCGATGGAATTGGTCGGCCAACAAGCGGTAGTTGATGCCGATTTCGTTTTCCAAAACATCGTGTGCCTGGAGGTCGCCGCTGAGTAACCGGTTCAGTATCTGCTGCCCCTCGTCTATCAGCGCCGCCGCAAAATTCCGGGTCATCAGTCCGTGCAGGTCGGCCAGCGCCGGTTCCCGGATCAGTTGTTTGTACAGGGTATCGGCGGTGGGGCTGACGCCGTCGCGTGCCTCCATCAGGTCGCCGCGTTTCAGGGTAGCCACAAATTCCCGGTACAGCGTCTGCACACTCGAATCGGCGTCGGCAAGCGCGAGTTCCTCCAGTCCTTTCGAATCAATTTTTTGCAACGCCACCGCATCACCGGATTTTTGCAACCGACGTTGGGCCAGCAACTCGGGATGTACCCGAACCAATCGCATGGCCCGGTTGCCCAGCACCATGGGATTTTGCCGGTGCGGTTCTGCTTCGGGCGTTACGTGGTCTTCCAGATATCGGTTCAGTTCTTTCAACGTGACGAACTCATCTTCATCCTGATCCGCGATACCGTAAAGCCCGTCGAGCAGGTGGTAGGAAAAAGCGCCGCGCCCGCCGCCCCATTGTTCGCCTTCCAGGCTGAATTCCTCCGGCTGGCAGGACAGGATTTTGATTTCGTTGGCAAACTGCTGCGCCAGTGCCGCCGAAGTCGCCTGTGCACCACCCACGGCGCTGCCGGCCAGTTTGCCCGCCCGACAGGCGTCGGCCACCACGACCACCTGTACATCCATATCGGAAAGGGTGGAAATGATGTCTTGCAAATACCCCAGCGCGCAGGCGCCGGCGGCGTACACGGCGGGCGGAGAATCCCAACTAAGCCAATAGCCACGCTGGAATTTAGAGATGCGCTCCACGTCGCCGTGTCCACTGAAATAGATATAGGCCAAATCGCCGGGTTTGCAGTCGGCGACCAGTCCGCCGAGTGCGGCGATGATTTTGCCCGTAGTGGCGTCGGCGTTGAGCAGGACTTGCAGGTTGGCCTCGGGCACACTACCGCCCGCCGGCGAGCGCAGCCAGTCGGCAAAGGCCGCTGCGTCGCGGTGGGCGAAGCGCAGGTCGGGGATTTGCGGGCTTTGGTAGTCGGAAATACCGACGACGACGGCACGGAGCCTCCCCCCGGCCCCCTCCAAAGGAGGGGGTGCGGCGCGTGGTTGGGCGCCTTTGGTATCCTGGGCGGAGAGGAAAAGGGGGAGCAGGAAGAGGGCGAGGGATATGAAAATTTTTCTGGCAGAGCGGGTTGTTGCGCTGCGAGTTGGCCCCACCCCCAACCCCTCCCCCAAAGGGGAGGGGGGCCTATCCTCGTATACTGTAAAAACTACCAGTGGGGATGTATTGGCTTTCCGACTTGAAATCAAGCGATAACGCTCGATGTAGCCCCCCTCCCATTTGGGGGAGGGGTTGGGGCCCGCGTGAAAATCAAAAAATCGGTACAGCATGGCGTTCTGTTATTGTTTTGTGGTTTCCGGAAAGTGTTTGGCCAGCAGGGCTTTAAACCGCTTCGTCTTCCGTATTTTTTTGAAAAGCGGTTCTGCCAGAATCGGCTCCGGGACGGGATACCAGCAGTCCAAAGCCTTTTCCAAACAATCCAGCGCGCGCGTCTTTTCACCTTTTTTCGCATACAGGCAAGCCAATCCGTACCAGCCTTTGCTACTGTTTTGGTACCGCCATTCCAGCGCCTGGCGGAAACGTTGCTCGGCTTCGGGCAGGCGGTTTTGGCGTAATAGAAAATGCCCGTACAGCGCGCAGGCTTCTTCCATTGGTTCTGCCTGATCCAGGGCGCTATAGCCGCGTGCAGTCATTGCTTTTTGGAAATAGGCATCTGCCTCGGCTGTTTTTCCGGCCTCGGCGGCAATCTGTCCCAACCAGGCCTCGGCTAATGCAAAATGCGAATTATCTGGATTGTCGAGCGCAAACACGTCGCGTAGCCGCTGCTCTGCTTCCATAGCACGGCCGAGCGCAAACAGGATTTTTGCTTCCTGCATGTTGCAGATCACATGGAAGTACGCATAACCAAGCAGAGAATCGGCCAGACCAAGGAACGGCAGCGCCAGATCGTATCGCTGGTGTTCATACAGCCCAATCAGCATACTGCTTAGCGTAGCCACCTTGGTATCTGCGTCGTATTGCGGGTCGTTCAGCACATCTTGCGCTGTGGAAAACCCGCGCGGGAAGTCTCGTTTCCTGAAGTAAGCCAATGTAAGGGTTGGCCACAACCATTTTTCGGTAGCCAGCTGCGCGGCCTGTTCCAACAATTCCACCGATTGAGCATACTCGCCGCGCATCCAGTAAGTTGTTCCCATGGTGCCATACCCGCTGAACAAATCGGGTTTGAGCGCAATCATTCGCCGGCAGATGTCCAGCGCCTCGCCGGTGCGGTTCTGCCACTGGCGCAGCCAGGCTAAACGTTCCAGCACGATATACGATTCAGGGTTTCGCTCCACAGCCAGCAGCAACCACTTTTCCCCGGCGAGGTAGTTGTTTTGTGCAAGATGGTACTCGTAAAACAAATCGAGATAAGGCATCAGCCATTGGGGTGCATACTCCATTGCCTTTTGGCAATAGACGGCCACCGAGTCAATGCGGGCCGGGTTTGTGTTGGAAAACGAACTGGCAAGCGCATGGTATAGGTAGGCCGCATGCTGCTCCAGTTTGATGGCTTCGCGCAGGAGCGTTCGCGCGCGGTTGCGCTCTGCTTCGCGCTGTTCGGGATTGGTCGTCACATCGGCGACACTGCGGAGGTACAGGTAGGCTTCGAAGTACAGTTTTTGAGACATCAGGGTGTTGCGTATGTAGTGCCGCTCGCCAAGCAGTTCCAGCGCACGCTCGAGGTGCCTGGGGTAATCGGCGTACTTGCCGGGGTCGGCGCGCCAGGTGCTCACCTCGTTCGGGTCGTCGGCCAATAGGGCGTTTATGGCCTGTTGTACCTCGTTGAGGAGGGCTACAGCGAAGTTGCGCCGCATGATACCGTGCAGGGGACGCAATACCTCCTCGGTGATCAAATACCGAAACAGGGCATCGGCGCTCGAGTCGGCTGCCGCCAGCAAACCGCTGCCCTGCAGTGCATGCTGAAAGGCCCGATACCGGACACGGGTAAGCGAATCAGCGCGCGCCAGAACCTCGTCTTCAAGGCCCTTCCCGG
Organism: Saprospiraceae bacterium; assembly: GCA_041741155.1. Lineage (GTDB taxonomy): Bacteria > Bacteroidota > Bacteroidia > Chitinophagales > Saprospiraceae > M3007. The sequence goes on from JBGSKO010000200.1 coordinate 6,837, forward strand.
CGACTATCCGCAGGGTGTCGGCCCGGGCGGCCTTAGTCGAGCGGAGTGTCGCCAACGCAGCAGCGTCCACCGTGGCTATACGAAATTGGAAGTCGCCTAATGTCAGGGGGATTTGTCGTTGCGGGGCCGCTTCGGCAGGCACCTTGTCCTCCAGATAGCTCTTGATTTCAAAAAGGGTCACCTGCCTGTTGGCATCTTTATCGGCCAGGCCGATTAGCCCCTCCAAGAGGTGGTAGGAGAATACGCCGCGCCCACCACCCCATTGTGTGCCTTCGAGCGAAACCTCGTCGGGCTGGCAGGACATAATTCGGGTTGCTTTTTCAAACTGCTGTTGCAGTGCCAATGCCGTGGCTTGCGTACCGCCATAATCGCTCCCGGACAGCTTGCCCGAGTGGCAGGCATCCGTAATCAGCATAGTGCGCACCTGATTGATGTTCAACTCGTTGAAAACCTGTTGCAGGGTAACGAGATCAAGGGCGTTGGTGGCGTACACCTTGGGTGGGCTGTCGTGCGCAAGCAAAAAACCGGGCTGCAGACTGCGTAGTTTGTTCTCCACGTCGCCGTGGCCAGAAAAATAGAAGATTGCCGTATCATCCGACTTACAGGAATCCAGCAAGTCATATAATGCGAAGATGATGGCGTTCTTTGTGGCATTTTCGTTGAGGAGTAACCGCACATTGTCCTCCGGCACGCTGCCGCCGGCGGGAGAACGTAGCCATTTGGCAAACTCCTCCGCGTCGCGGTGGGCGAACTGCAGATCGGGGATGTCGTTGGACTGATAGTCGGAGATGCCCACGACTACGGCACGGATTTGGTTGGAAGGTTTCGGGTTGGAAGGTTTCTGGTTGATGGGTTGGACGCCCCTGGTATCCTGGGCGGAGAGCGAAAGGGTTAGGAGGAAGAGGGCGAGGAAAATGAAAATTTTTCTGGCAGAGCGGGTTGTTGCGCTGCGAGTTGGCCCCACCCCCAACCCCTCCCCCAAATGGGAGGGGGGCCTATCCTCGGATACTGTAAAAACTACCAGTGGGGATGTATTGGCTTTCCGACTTGAAATCAAGCGATAACGCTCGATGTAGCCCCCCTCCCATTTGGGGGAGGGGTTGGGGGTGGGGCCCGCACGAAAATCAAAAAATCGGTGTAACATGGCGTTCTGTTATTGTTTTGTGGTTTCCGGAAAGTGTTT
>JBGSKO010000201.1:0-6932 GCA_041741155.1 Saprospiraceae bacterium
AAAACTTGAGGTCGTTTGTCCTGATATTTTTTCCAATAATCGCTTTTGGAGTCCTGTAGCATGTACTGGTGGGCTTTGCATCTTTTTAGTGCTAAGGTATACCTTTAATTCATACGTCATTCGATGGATGCGCCACTAGTTGGATGCCGCCCCCCCCGAGTTTTCTGTTCGTTTCAAAGGGGGATGAAAGTTATGCCGGCAACCTGTACGGCATCGAGATCACAAAACAGGGGAAGCCAAAATATGATCTTCGAAAGCCCGAGACAAACCCCTTCTATAATTTTGACCTTAGTGTTTCCGGTAAAAACTTCGGCAAGGTGGTCAAAATCGTAGGAATCGGCGAAGTCCGTAAAGAGGATGTCGTTACTGCCGGGCAGGAAGAAGAGATCGAGTGCTTTTTCCCAAAAGGGACTGTTTTGCCGGATGTTATCTCCATTGACAAGCATACGCTTGAGGTCATCGGTTTTCTCTTTGAATCAGGCAAATGGCTGTACATCTTTCCTGATCGCGAGCGCAATTTCTACATCGAATTCGACATGGACATACCCCCGGATGAACTGATCTTCCGTTGGGATTTTGAGGCAATGGAAAAGCAACTACAAATTTTGCAGGTGTTTGAGTAAGCGCTTCGTGTTTTTCAGGCACAGATTGGTCGCCGCTGCCTTGTGGTTTGGCAAGGCAGCGGCTTTTTTTAAAATTTCAAACCCGCAGGACATGACCACTTTCAAAATTGAGTGCCACTTCGAACTTCCGGCGTTTGTCCAGGAGATAATCGGTTTAACTATGGACACAATTCTTGCCGACTCAGGAACTGTGTTTTTAGGGGATCCCATTAGTTTGAATTGTTGGTCTGACATTATTCTTAGTTTCAACAATGATCATTGGATGATTCCTGCTCCATGGCTTCAATTCGCTTCCAAGGGGAACGAAAGTTATGCTGGAAATTTGTACGGCGTTGAGATAACAAAGAAAGACAGACCCGACTATAGCATCCGCAACTCTGAGGAAAACCCTCAAAAGGGCTATTACATGCATTTTTCCAGTAAAAACTTCGGTAAGGTGGTCAAAATCGTAGGAATCGGCGAAGTGCGTAAAGAGGATGTGGTCACTGCCGGGCAGGAAGAAGAGATCGAGTGCTTTTTCCCAAAAGGGACTGTATTGCCGGATGTCATTTCCATTGACAAAAGGACGCTTGAAGCCATTGGCTTTTTGTTCGATACCGGAAAGTGGCTCTATATTTTTCCTGGCGGTCAAGGGCATTTCAGATTCGACGTTGATGTGGACATCTCGCCGGAAGAACTAATTTCCAACTGGGAGACCCTTGACGATGAGCCAAAACCCTTGCTGATTTTGCAGGTGTTTGAGTAAGCGCTTCGTGGTTCTCCGGCACAGATTAGTCGCCGCTGCCTTGTGGTTTGGCAAGGCAGCGGCTTTTTTAAAAACCCACCGCCGCGCTTGGTGTTTTCACCAAACGCACTACCGTGATTCGTACTAAACGTTTGTGCTTGGTGAAAACACCAAGCACGGCGGTAATGACTGCTACGACGAAACAAATTCACCGCACTGTTTAAACGGTATTTTGCCTACAACTATAATGAAATGGACAGATCAATAATCCCGGCGTTTGAATAACCGGCCTCCTTAAAACGCCCTACCCATACCAGCACTCCGCCGGCAAATCCTCCACGGCCCCCGGGTGCGCGTGCCAGTGCGCCATTTCTGCTACCAGATGCTGCCACAGCGGACTGTCTTCGGCCGGTTCGATGATCGCAATGGAGTCTCCCTTGCTCAGGAGAAACCCGACCGGCGAAAAATTTTCGGCGGACTCCTCGGGCGCCAGCGGCACACAAGAAAACTCCCCGTAGGGAAAAGACCGCCCCGCCACCACAGGAGACTGTGTGCGCAGCCAAGCACTTATATCAGTACGCAAGGTGTTCATAACAAATCGGTTTAGGAAAAAACGCCCCAATAACGGAGAGCATAAAGATGATGACTTTGCCCACCCAACGGCAATGATATGTGTCACCCCAGGCCCTGAAATTTCCCATTCGCCTCTGCCGCCCGTCGCCGGACTTTTGCGGCATGGAATTCAAAACGATTATCGAACCCTTCCGAATCAAGTCTGTAGAGCCAATCCGCATGACGACATCGGAAGAGCGCGCACACTTTTTGCGCGAAGCGCACTACAACCCTTTTTTGCTCCCGTCGGACAAAGTGCTGATTGACCTGCTGACCGACTCCGGCACCTCGGCCATGAGCAGCCGCCAATGGGCCGCCATGATGCTCGGCGACGAATCCTACGCCGGCGCCAAAAGCTGGGAGCGGTTTTATGCCGAAATCAACGACCTGACCGGCATGCCCCACATCCTGCCCACCCACCAGGGGCGGGCGGCGGAACGTATCCTCTACGGACACCTCGGCGGCAAGGGCAAATACTTTTTCAGCAATACTCACTTCGACACTACGCGGGCGAACATCGAGTTTTCCGGCGCTACGGCGATAGATATGCCTTGCCCGGAAGCCAAAAACTACGACTCCGACGCGCCGTTCAAGGGCAACATGGATACGGACAAACTGGAAGCACACATCCGCACGGTGGGTGCAGCTAATGTGGCCGCCGTCATCCTGACCGTGACCAACAACAGCGGCGGCGGCCAGCCGGTGAGCATGGCCAATGCCCGCGCGGTGGCCGGCATTTGCAAGCAACACCACATCCTGTTCGTGCTCGACTGCTGCCGTATTGCGGAAAACGCCTACTTCGTGCGGCACAACGAGCCGGAGTGCGCCCACCTGTCGTACCGCGAAATTGCCCAGGAAATGTTCTCCTTAGCCGATGCCGCCGTAATGAGTATCAAAAAAGACGGATTGGTCAACATGGGCGGCTTCCTCGCGCTGCGCGACCACAACCTGTCCAACGCCTGCACGAACCTGCTCATCATCACCGAGGGTTTTGCCACGTATGGCGGCTTGTCGGGCCGCGATATGGAGGCCATAGCCGTCGGTCTGGAGGAAGTGTTTGAGGCCGACTACCTGCACTACCGCATCCGCAGTACCGCCTACCTCGGCGAGCGCATCCGCGATCGGGGCATACCGGTCATCTTCCCTATCGGTGGTCACGCGGTGTACGTGGATGCCCAGGGGCTGTACCCGCATATTCCGCCGCACCAGTTTCCGGGGCAGGCTCTGGTGTGCGAACTGTACCAGGTGGGCGGCATCCGCTCGGTGGAGGTCGGTTCAGTGATGTTCGGGAAATACGATGCCGACGGCGGCTTTGTACCGGCGCCGCAGGAACTGGTTCGGCTGGCGCTCCCGCGCCGGGTGTACACCCAAAGCCACCTGGACTATGTGATCGAAGTTTTTGAAGAAATTGTACGCCGCAAGGCGGATACCCGGGGATACCGGATTGTGTACGAGCCACCGTTTTTGCGGCATTTTACAGCGCAGTTTGCGCCGATTTGATTCTTTGGGACAGCACAGGATTTGAATGGGGCAAGTCCTGCACAGCACCTAAACTACTATGGCGTCTGGTCTCGGTACGGGGAGTGGGTTGAAAATATGCGTCCCCGAAAACGCCCTTAATTGGCCCAAAAACTGCATTTTTGTCCCATAAAAAAGAGCGCCATGCAAAATGCCACACTTCCTGCAACCGTCCCGGCCATGACCGTTGAAGAGTACATCGCGTTTGAGGAGCGTGCCGAGGTCCGCCACGAATATATCAATGGAAATTTGATCCCTATGCCTGAAACAACCTCTGACCACAACGAGATTTGCTTCAACCTCGCCGCGATGTTGAAAGGCGCCCTGCGCCAACTTGGCTATCGCATTTTTATGGAAAACGTCAAGGTGCAGGTTTCCTCCGAGCGGGACTACACTTATCCCGACGTGGTGGTCGCCAACGACCCGCGCGATTGGGAAGGCCATTACATTGTGAAATATCCGCTCGTCCTTTTCGAAGTACTGTCCAAATCCTCTCGTTTGGAGGACTCGTCCGACAAGTTCATCCGCTACAAAAACATCGAGTCGCTCCAAAACTACATCCTCGTGGATTCCGAAAAAAAGGTCGTGGAGGTGCGCACCAAACGCCCGGACGGTACCTGGGAGGCGTCGTCGTTCTTAGAGGCCGACGAGCGGTTTCCGGTTCCGGCGTTGGGCATGGAACTGGCGTTTGAGGGGGTGTATGAAGGGGTGGGGTTGGGATAACAACTCTTTGGCATCACTCACACATCAAAATCTACCACCACTTCCGCCGACACCGGGTGGCTTTGGCAACTCAGAATCCAGCCCTGTTCGATCTCGTCTGCCGTGAGGGCGTGGTGGCTTTCCATGCGCACGGTGCCTTCCAGCACCTTGGCGCGGCACGTGGCGCACACGCCCGCATGGCAGGACCACGGTGCGTCGGCGCCGGCGTCGTTGGCCGCATCTACGATGGATTTACCCTCGGGAGCGAGGTCAAAATGAAACGTATCGCCATCCAGCAGAACAGTCACTTTACAGGTCACCGGTAACGGCATTTCGGTTTCCAGCGCGTCGAGGGGAACATTTTCTACAACGTGGGTCATGTGTTTTTACAAAACTGATTTAGCCGGCAAAGTTCAGAAATTGCCGCTGCTGCCGGGGTTGACGAATGTCACAAGGGGGCTTGATAACGGTCAGCCCTTTGCGTTTAGGCGCAGTCATAGTTTTGCCGGTCAAATTCTACCAACCTATGCCCACGTCTACCACCACGGATATTTTTACCGATAAAATTGAACGCGACTTGGCCATTGAGCCGCGCGACCCCATGCCGGAGGAATACCGCCGCCACCTTATGCGGCAAATCAGCCAGCACGCGCACTCGGAAGTGATCGGGATGCAGCCGGAGGGCAACTGGATCACCCGCGCGCCGTCGTTGCGCTCCAAAATGATCCTGCTGGCCAAAATTCAGGACGAAGGCGGCCACGGCCTGTACCTCTATTCCGCCGCCGAAACCCTCGGCATCAGCCGGGAAGAAATGATCGAGCAACTGCAAACCGGCAAGGCCCGCTATTCCAGCGTGTTCAACTACCCGGCACTCACCTGGGCCGACATCGGCGCCATCGGCTGGCTGGTGGACGGTGCAGCAATCGTCAATCAGGTTATGTTGCAACGCACATCTTACGGTCCGTACGCCCGAGCGATGGTTCGGATTTGCAAAGAAGAAAGTTTTCACCAGCGGCAGGGTTACGAAATTATGGCCAAAATGGCGGCCGGTACCCTCGAACAACACGAGATGGCACAAGATGCCCTCAACCGCTGGTGGGCGCCCGCACTCATGATGTTCGGCCCGTCCGACGCCGAGTCGCTGCACAGCAAAGCCGCTTTCCAGTGGAAAATAAAACGCGAGAGCAACGATGCCCTGCGCCAGAAATTTATTGACAAAACCGTGCAGCAGACCGAGGTAATCGGCCTGAAAGTACCCGATCCCAACCTGCACTTCAACGCTGAAACCGGGCACTACGAAACCAGCCCGCTGAACTGGGATGAGTTTCACCGCGTCATCAACGGCGACGGTCCCTGCAACCGCCAGCGCCTCGAACACCACCGAAAAGTACATGAGGAAGGCCGCTGGGTGCGCGAAGCGGCGACGGCGTATGCAACGCAGCAACAGCCGACCCAAAATTGAGGCAAGGCCAGTCATCATTTTTCATTCATCATTCATCATTCAAGAAAATGGATACCCAACTCGATCTTTGGGAAGTGTTCGTACAGAGCAAACCCGGCCAGTCCTACAAACACGCCGGTTCGGTACACGCCTCGGACAAACAAATGGCCCTGCAAAACGCCCGCGACGTGTACACCCGCCGGGGCGAAGCCTCCGGACTGTGGGTCGTGCGCGCGGCTGATATTGCCGCCTCCAGCTTGTCGGACCACGATATGCTGTTCGATCCGGCCAACGATAAAATTTACCGCCACCCGACATTTTACCAGGTCCCTGCCGGGGCAAAAAACATTTGAGCCATGACCCAGACAAACGCCTTGTATCACTATTGCCTTCGGCTGGGCGATGACGCAGTCGTGCTCGGTCACCGGCTTGCGGAGATGTGCAGCCGTGCGCCGTTTCTCGAAGAGGATTTGGCTCTGACTAATATCGCGCTCGACTACACCGGCCGCGCGCAATTGTACTTCGAGTATGCCGCCGAACTGGAGGGCAAGGGCCGCACCGGCGACGACCTCGTGTACCGGCGCGCCGAGCGGGAGTTTTACAGCCACCTCTTGTGCGAGCAGCCCAATACGGACTTTGCCTACGTCATCGTGCGGCAGTTCCTGTTCTCTGCCTTCGACCGTTTCCTGCTCGACGACCTGTGCGCCGGCAAAGACGCGCGCATAGCCGAAATAGCCGCCAAAACCCTCAAGGAAACCCGCTACCACCTGGCCCATGCCTCCGACTGGATGGTGCGCCTCGGTCGCGGCACGCCCGAAAGCAATGCCCGCATGCAACACGCCCTCGAGGCGCTCTGGCCCTACACCGGTGAGCTCTTCGAGATGGACGATGTGGGCCTGCAACTACTCGAACAGGGCATTGCCGCCGACCTGCATACCATCCGCAGTCTTTGGCAAACCGAAGTTCGGCAAACCCTGCAACGCGCCAGCCTTCAGCAGCCGCCCGACGGTTATATGCAAACCGGCAGTCGCAAGGGTATCCACTCCGAACACCTGGGGCACATACTTTCTGAAATGCAGTACCTCGTGCGGGCATATCCGGAAGCTTCCTGGTAAAAATGATGAATGATGAACAATGAATGATAAATGATGAATGATAAATGATGAATTGCAAATTGTGCCTTCCTAAAATACCTTGACCTGAATGAAGAAATTATAAATCAAGGTTCAACGAAAGTTGAAACGGATTATCAACGAATTGTTTGATTGTAAAGATTTCGATTTCCGGTCTTGATGCCGGATCAAGTTCATTG
>JBGSKO010000202.1:0-11067 GCA_041741155.1 Saprospiraceae bacterium
TGGTGGCGCCGGCGGTGCGGCTTCGCGACGCGGGGCGGGCGCAGGGTTGGCTGCTTCAGACAACACGGCATCGTACAAGTCCCGCACGTAGGACAACATGATGTCCACATCTATGCGCATGATGTTCTCGGGGTCCTTGCTCATGCGGGTGTACTCGCGGTTGATCTTGTCGAGGAAGATTTTTGTTTTTTGCAAATCCATATCAGCAGTAGTTCGTATCTGTGAAAAGTTGGCAATCAGGGTGGTTGCACACCGTTTTGTTTTGCGCGGCGAAGTTCAACAAAAGTCTGAAGAATGAAAAGATTTAGCGTTTAAGCTTCCACTCTTTCCATCCCGGCATACACATTGAACCGTTCGCCACGCAGGAATCCGATCAGGGTCATGCCCGAGCCTTCGGCCAGTTCTAGGGCAAGGCTGGACGGTGCGCCCACGGCAGCCAGGCAGGGGATACCGGCCATGGATGCTTTTTGTACCAGTTCGAAGCCGGCGCGCCCGCTGACGAGCAACAGGTATTCCCGCAGCGGGAACCGATAGCCGCTGCGCAACGAGGCGCCGATTACCTTGTCCACGGCGTTGTGCCGACCCACGTCTTCGCGCAGGAGAACCAGGCGCCCGTTGTTATCAAAGAGACCTGCGGCATGCAATCCGCCCGTTGTTTCGAAGGTTGTTTGTGCCTGGCGCAGTACATCGGGAAGGCTGTATATTGTTTTAGGTGAAAAAATCGGATAGCCCGGGGTGGGGTAGTGGCAACTGACGGTCTGCACGGCATCCAGCGATGCTTTGCCGCACACGCCGCAACTGGAAGATGTGAATAGGTGCCGCGTTAGCCGCGCCTCGTCCACCGGAACATCCGGCTGCAATTCCACCAAAAGCGTGTTTTCTGCCAGCCATCGCGTGGTTATGATCTGGTCGGCCCGTTGGACCAGTCCCTCGGTGAACAAAAATCCCGTGGCCAGTTCCTCTTCGTCGCCCGGGGTGCGCATGGTGACCGCAATGGATAACTGGCGCCGATGGGTTCCTGCACCGTGTCCGATGCGGATTTCCAGCGGTTCCTCCGCTACCAGCTGATCGGGCCATTCCTCGATCCCGTCCGGTGTTACCGTTTGTGCCGTGACGCGGTGTATGCGTTGTGCAATCTGCATATTGGGTGGTGTAATGTGGCGGAGGGGTAGAGCGTAGAGCAGCCTGACGCCCAAATTGAACGATAAAGTTCGTGGCGCAAGGTAGGCTTCCACAGCAGTAAACTTTTCTATTTTTGCGCCCTTATTTTTCTCAACCCTCTCAACTCTTCTCAACCCCTCTCAACTTTTTTCTCAACCCCTCTCAACTCTCCAAAACTTCTCTCAACGATGAAAAATCTCCTCATCATTGGCGCCGGGCGCTCGGCTACCGTACTCATCAGCTACATCCTGGAGCAGGCCCGCCAGCACAATTTTTTCGTTACCGTGGCCGACGCGGATGTCGCTCTGGCGCAGCAAAAAGTGGGCAACCACCCCAATGGCCGCGCGACCTGGCTGGACGCCTCCAAACCCAATGATCGCCGCGAGGTCATCAACCGGCACGATGTGGTGGTGTCCATGCTTCCGCCGCAGATGCACATTGAAGTGGCCCAGGATTGTATTGCGTTTGGCAAACATTTGGTCACGGCGAGTTATGTGTCCGCTCAGGTATTCCGTTTGGGCGATGAGGTGCGCCAGCGCGCCTTGGTATTTATGAACGAACTCGGCCTTGACCCTGGCATTGATCACATGAGCGCCATGCAGCGTATCCATGATATCCGAGACAAAGGCGGCAAAATCACGGCATTTTATTCCTATACCGGTGGCCTGGTAGCACCGGAAAGCGACGATAACCCGTGGCATTACAAGTTCAGCTGGAACCCCCGAAATGTGGTGCTGGCGGGCCAGGGTACTGCACAGTTTTTGGAGGACGGCAAGTTGAAATATATACCCTATCGCCGGCTGTTTCGCCAATACCGGCTGGTTGAGATACCCGGCATGGGCGATTGGGAAGTGTATGCCAACCGCGACTCCCTGCTGTACCGGGAGGCATACGGTCTGACGGATATCCAGACGCTGTTCCGCGGCACCGTCCGGCACCGGGGATTTTGCGATGCCTGGAACGCGCTCGTGCGGATTGGCCTCACTGACGCCACATTCCCCATCGTAGATTCCGACCAGCTGACCTATCACGATTTGATGGAAGCGTTCCTCGGTATCAGTCAGCACACCGGATCGGTGAAAGACCGCATGGCCCAGCTACTCGAAACTGAACCGGACAGCCCGGTAATGCAAAAACTGGAATGGCTGGGGCTGTTCAGCAAACGCCGTATCAAGGTGCAAAATGCTACGCCCGCGCTCATTCTGGAGCAGCTGCTGCTGCAAAAATGGGCGCTCAAACCGGCTGACAAGGACATGGTCATCATGCAGCACGTTTTCGAGTACGAACTCGACGGCCACGCCCGAAAACTGACGTCCACCCTGATCATGAAGGGCAAAGACGGTGTGGATACTGCCATGTCCCGCCTGGTCGGCCTGCCCCTCGGCATTTTTGTAAAACTACTTCTGCTGGGCAAGATTTCTACCACAGGGGTCAATATCCCCACGATGCCGGAGGTATACGAGCCGGTGATGGCCGAGTTGGAGGAGTACGGAGTAAAGTTTGTGGAGGTGGGGGAGTGATTGGCTTATGTATCTGCCTTGGCAAAAACGTCCAGCATATCCATTACCGCTTCATTCAACTGCTCGATTGCCAAACCTAATTTCCAGGCATCCCGGTTTCGGGGTTCCACATAGTTGGAAATGCTGCGGATAGCAGCAAACGGCACATTTGCCAGGAGGCAAGCGTGAAAAAACGCTGCGCTCTCCATGGTTTCCACTTGGGTATCCGGATACTTATTGCGGATGGCTTCGATGGAGGAGGCTGAGCCGTGTACGCGGTTGACGGTCAGTCCGTGAACGGTCGGCAAAAAACCGGACGCTTCGGCGCCGGGGTTGCGCAGCCGGCCTTGCTCGAAAGGGGGCTCATCGGATGCGGTCAAACCGAGTTCGAAGAGATCCGTGAATTTGCCGTCCGCCTCTTCTACGCCGAGGTCGCCGAATCGGTCGGTGATGATCTGCACGGTGTCGCCCAGGTGGAGCGAGCGGTCGAATGCTCCGGCGACTCCTGCATTCAGCGCCCAATCGGGCCGATACCGGGCCATAATCCTGCCCAGGTGCCAGGCGGTTGCCGCCATGCCGACGCCGGTAATCAGCACGTGCACTTGCAGGCCATTTTTTTCAAACGATGCGCCCTCCTGTTTTTTGAAATCCTGCTCCAGAAACGCCAGGGTTGGCGCTATCTCGAATGGGGTGGCTGCGACGAGCAATATGTCCATGCGTTATTTTTCCGGTGAAAGTACAAGATGCGCCGGACATACGCCTAAAATCGCACTACCTTGCCCGCCTGAAAAACACCACTACACATGTCTAGCGAATGGTTCGCCACCTGGTTCGACTCGCCCTACTACCACATCCTGTACCAAAGCCACGACGACAGGGAGGCACAGCACTTCATTGACCGGCTGCTACAGGCGCTGAATTTGCCCACCGACGCGCATATTCTTGATCTGGCCTGCGGCAAAGGCCGACACGCCCGCTATTTGGCTGAAAAAGGTTTTGATGTAACCGGACTGGATATCTCCCGCGCCAGTATCACCTTTGCCCGTAATTTTGAACACGAACGGTTGACATTTTACCAGCACGATATGCGGCTGCCGTTTCGGATCAACTATTTCGACGGGATCGTCAATATGTTTACCAGTTTTGGTTATTTCGACACAGACCGGGATCATCTGCGCTCTTTATTGAATGTATCCGGGGGGCTGAAGCCGGGCGGACTCTTTCTGCTGGATTTTTTCAACTCGGAATGGGTAAGGCGCCACATCGTGCGGCACGACACGAAAACCCTGGATGGAGTTACGTTTCATCTGCACAAGTCCATACGATCCGGTCGGATTTACAAACGCGTCAAGTTTGAGACCGGTGGGCGAGCGTTTGTGTTCCGGGAGCGGGTGCGGTTATTTACGTATGCCGACTTTCAGAACATGTTCCGCGCTGCCGGACTGGAGATCGAACAAACGTATGGAGATTATGACTTAAGTCCGTTCGATCCTACACACTCCAAACGACTTATCCTGATCGCGAAAAAACCGTTTTGATATGGCTTGGTGGCAAACACTGGACACGACTGTTTTGTACTGGATCAATTCTGCCGGTAGCAATCCGGTGTTTGATTTTCTATTGCCGTTATTTCGAGAGAAGTGGTTTTGGGCGCCGCTGTACCTTTTCGTACTGGCTTTTTCTTTGCAAAATTTGGGCAGACGCAGGGGAATGATTGTCGTGTTGGGATTGGTATTGGCCACGGGTCTGGCCGACTTCACGAGCAGCACCCTGGTTAAAAAAAATGTGCAGCGGCTGCGGCCTTGCAACGATCCGGAGGTTCGGGAACTGGTGGTGCAACGGGTATCGTGTGGGAGCGGGTATAGTTTTACGTCTTCGCATGCGGCCAACCATTTTGCCGCGGCAATTTTTTTGAGCCTGACATTGGGGACGTGGATTCCCAGAGTGCGCGTTCCCTTGTTGGTTTGGGCGGGCGCAATAGCCTATTCGCAGGTATATGTAGGCGTACACTATCCGGGTGATGTACTCGGCGGAGCCTTGCTGGGAGCGGGGATCGGGTGGTGGGTCGTGACGACGTTTCGGCGACGCGGGTGGTTAAACTGATCGAAACGATCAAGGAGTATGCGAAACAAGCCGCTGCGCCAAATCCAGGATGCGACCAATAGCCGTGACGTCCGGAATTGGTAGGTTTCGATCCTGATTTTCCTCTTCTACGATTACGGCTTCGGTGGCTTGTTGGGTATTGGTGGCGTTCTTCGCGCTTTCGGGCTGTGCGGCATCCAAATTTACATAAATGGCCGAGAATAGGCTAAAGGCAAGAATACCGGCGATGATGTACCTGGAAAGTTGTTTTTGTTTCATAGCCTGAAATTTAGGTGCACGAAGGTATGGCTTTACGTTTGGTAAAAATCGAAAAAACATTGCGGTGTTTAGACGATTACTGACAAACAACTGACAAAAAAGGTTGCTGGCAGGGCCGATTTTTTTAAAAAAAAGTGAGCCTGGGCGGTATTGCACCGGCCAGGCTCGTATCGTCAAACCAAAAATCAATTCAAATTACTGTTTCAGACCGCCGTTACCAGCAGGAACGCTTTCCTGGGTAGGTGGAGCCTTTACGTCACCTTTGATCGTCAGCATCCGGGTTTCGGTAGCCTCGTTGGTGGTCAGGGTGATCGTTTTCGTGAAGGCGCCTGGGCGTTGGGTATCGTAGCGTACTTCAATCACGTTGCTTTCGCCGGGCATGATGGGTTCTTTCGGGTAGGTCGGAACGGTGCAGCCGCAGGAGCCTTTAGCAGTTTTGATAATGAGCGGCTCGTTGCCGGTGTTGGTAAATTTGAACTTGCGGAGCGGCTCAGCACCTTTGTCAACCGTGCCGTAGTCAACCGTTGTATTTTCAAAAGTCATAACCGGACCGTTCTGGGATTGTGCGGAAGCGTAGAAAGTGCCTACAAGAGCGAAAGCGAGGATAGCGAGTACTTTTTTCATCGGAAGTAGAAATAGTTTGTGAAGGAAAAAATTCTGTTTGTGTTTCTATGACGGGACAAAAGTAGGGCGACCTGCATAGCCACCAAAGGGGTGCGCTGTTAACGATGTCCAAACAAAATCAAACCCTTTTCGAAGGGCGGGAAAAATGGCCAAAATCAGCGCCTGGAAGCAAAAACCTGCTCGTAAATGCGTTGCAAAAAACGCTTCTCATCCGTAATGATTTCTGCTGCACCCTCGAGTTGTTGCTCAAAAGCAATCGGTTTTCCATAAACGGTGTTCAGACCATCGGGTAACAGGACAATCACGGCGTACTTGTCGTCTTTGGGTACCAGGGATTTGGAATAAATATAGCCGCGTAGGGTGCCGAACTCCGCGTACGGGTAACTGTCCAGTTTGATGATGACCCGCTGTTTGGAACGCACTTTTCCGCTGTTGGCTATGGGCAGGAGCAGATGCCCGATAACCTGTTTGCTTTGAGGCGGGATAATTACCAGAAGCTGCTGCCCCTGCCGAACGTATTGTTTTTCAAGAAAAAAATTCGCGTTGAGCGCTATCCGACCCTTGACGGGCGCCGTGATCAGATAGTTCTGTTTCCAGCGGTCCAGGGCGGCTTTGAGGTTGCTCAGGTTTTGGCGCAAATTGCCTGTAGCCGACTGTGCGCCCTCCACTTCGCTAAATGCGGCATCGTCCCGACTTTTGTTCAGGCTGGAAATTTCGTTTTGTTTCCGGATGATATTGTCCTCCAGTATATCGTATTGTCGTTCCAGATCATCGAGGCGCTGGCGTTCTTTTTCCAGTTCGATCCGGGAGATTGCGCCCGCGTCAAAGAGGTCGCGCTGGCGCTGGTACATTTCTTTGGCCGTACTCAACTGGGCTTGTGCGCGGCGTATGGCCTTTTGGTCCGCAGCGATGCTTTGTTCCAGTTTGTCGGTTTGTTGCTTGATCGCCCCTGCCCCGCGCTGTACGGAGGAGCTTTTGTCTTGCCGGCCAAAGCGGTAGTTGTCCACCGCTTGCACCAAAGCGGCGTACTCCGTTTGTAATTCGCCGAGTTGCAGCCCTTCCCAGGGCTGTATGTTGTTCAGCGAGTCGGGAATGCACCGCAGCCAGTACTCCAGGTCCCTTTCCAGGCGCTGGATATCTTCATAATTCGCCGTGTTTTGTAAAAGGGCGAGTACAAAGCCTTCCGAAACAATCTGGCTGTCGCGAGCAAAAAAAGCGGCAATATGTCCGTCTGTACGGGCAATGACGTCCACGGGTGGCGCCGAGGGCGTAATCGTGATGCGGGCATCCACGATATCGGGGTAACTGATGATGGCTGCCACGCTCAAAAGAGCTGCCACGCAGGCAAACACGACAAATGTGCCCCAGCGGACGAGCCATCCGGGAGGCGTGCCGAGGATTTCCTGTACTTCCTCCGAGCGCAATTCGACGTACTCGCGTTCTTCCATTTTTTATAGTCCCAGCTCCAACTGGTTTTTGACCAAGTTATAATAAATCCCGCGTTTGTAGGTCAGATCTTCGTGGGTGCCTTGTTCAACCAATTCACCTTTTTCCAGCACAATGATGTTGTCGGCGTTGCGGACCGTGCTTAACCGGTGGGCTACAATGACAACGGTTTTATTTTGAAACACTTGTTCCAGGTTGTGCATGATGACCCGCTCGTTGTAGGCATCCAGGGCGTTGGTGGCCTCATCGAAAAACACATAGTCCGGGCTTTTGTAAATCGCCCGGGCAATGAGAATTCGCTGCCGCTGCCCCTGGCTCAGGCCGACTCCATCGGGGCCGATCTTGGTGTTGTAGCCCAACGGCAGGGACTCGATAAAGGTCTGGATATTAGCTGCTTTGGCGGCGTATAGCAATTGCTGCCGGTTGATACTGTCTGTGCCAAGGGCGATGTTGCGGGCGATGGTATCGGAAAAAATGAACCCGTCCTGCATGACCACGCCGCAGCGGTCGCGCCACAAATGGTGGTCAATATTGGACAAACTGATATCGCCGAGTCGAATGGCGCCCTCCGTAGGCACATAAAAATGCAGGAGCAATTTGACCAGCGTCGTCTTTCCGCTGCCGCTGCTACCCACGATAGCCGTGACTTTGCCCTCCGGGATCGGCAGGCTAATGTTGCGCAGCACCCACGGCTCGTGCGGCCCCCCGTAGCGGAACGACAGGTTTTCTACCGACAGGTCGCCGTTGTCCGGCAGTACCGTCACTTTGGCAACATCCCTGGGCTCCTCGTCGGGCTTGAGGTGGATTTCGTTCATACGTTCCAGGCTGATCTTGGCTTCCTGGGCCGCGAGGATGAATTGTACGAGCGATTCCAGCGGAGCGTTGGTATGGCCGATGATGTACTGCACGGCCAGCATCATGCCGAGTGTCATGTCGCCATTGATAACGGCGGTAGCGGCGGTGATGGAAATCAGGATGTTTTTGCCCTCGTTGATGAAGGCAGCCCCGGCGCGCTGCATCTGGTCGGTAGCCAGATAATCCACATTGATGCGAAACAGTTTGGCCTGGATACGCTCCCAAGCCCAGCGTTTTTGGCGCTCGGCGTTGTGCAGTTTGATTTCCTGCATACCGTTGACCAACTGGATGAGGGCGTTCTGGTTGTCGGCCATTTGTTCAAAACGGCGGTAGTCGAGTGCGCGGCGGCGTTGCAGGAAAATGGCTACCCAACCAAAATAGAGTAGGGCGGCGATAAAGAAAATGGCGAATATCCAGATGTTGTAAAACAACAGCACGATGCCGAAAACCAGCAGGCTTACCACGGAAAACAACGTGACCAGAGACGACGACGTGAGAAACCGTTCCACCCGTTCGTTGTCGTAGATGCGCTGGAGCAGGTCGCCGGTCATTTTGGAGTCGAAAAACGCCATGGGCAGGCGCATCAGTTTGATCAAAAAATCCGATACCAGGTTGATGTTCACCCGGGTACCGATGTGCAGCAGTATCCACCCCCGGATAAACTCCACGGCCACCTGGCTGAAAAAGAGCATGGCTTGTGCAGCAAGGATGAGGTAAACAAAGCTGAGGTTTTTGATCTGCACCCCCTTGTCCACGAGGGCCTGCATCAGGAAGGGAAAAATCAACTGGATGATGCTGCCGAGGAGCAGCCCCAGGGCAAGTTGCCAAATCAGGCGTCTGTGCGGTACCAGGTATTGCCGCAGGATCCCGAGACCCGAGCGGTTGGTCGTTTCGCCTTCCCGTTGAAAAAACTCCGGCGAGGTTTCCAGCAGCAACAGGATGCCTTGCGGCTCCGTGTGGTACACGTCGCTGATCCAGTTGTCGAGAAATTCTTGCTCCGTCAGTTGTACTTTGCCTACCGCCGGGTCGGCTACATACACTTTGCCGTTGGCAATTCGATAGACCACCAGAAAGTGGTTTTGTTTCCAGTGGGCGATGCAGGGCAGGGGAAGCTCGTTTTGCAGTCGGCCAAAATTGGTTTTTACCCCCAGGGTGCGCAGGCCGATTTTTTCAGCAGCATCGGCGATACCCATGAGCGAGGCGCCTTCCCGATCGAGGTAAGACAGCTCCCGCAGATACTCCAACGAGTAGTGCCGGCCGTGGTGCCGCGCCACCATACGCAGGCAGGTGGCGCCACAGTCCGAAGCGTCAAGTTGTTTGTAAAACGGGAAATTGTCAGCCAGCATGGTGTGGAATGATTCGATTGGTTCGATTGGGGGGCAAAACTAAGGCATTTCAGCGCTCCAAACCGTTTACTCTTCCGTCACGGTTTGTGCAAAGGCATTGTATGCCCGCATGAGCGATTGGTAAAAAAGTTTGCCTTGCACCACATAACCCGCTTTGGAGTAATGCACCGAATCGGACGACATCAGACCGGAGGATTTCCAGTTCTGTGCCGAGCGTTCACCGCCGGACAGGTTATACAGGTCCCACAGTGCGTAGCCGTTTTCTTGTGTAAATCGTTTGATTTCGCTGCTGATCGGCCCCATGTAGGGGTTGAAGCCCCGCCCGCGCAGGTAAGAATCTGCAGGGGTGGTGAACAGGAAATAGGCGTTGGGGGCATATTTTTTGAGTTGGCTCACCAACTCGCCCATTTGCTGGTAAACATGGTTGGGGGTGAGTTTTCCCTGGGCCTCGTTGGTGCCGAAGGAGAGTACGATCAAATCGGGATTCAGGTCGGCCATTTGGCGGGCAAAGTACCGGGCGCGCACGAAATCGGAAAACTTGGCGCCGTTCACTCCGATAGAATGGTAAATGACTCCCGCCATTTCGTTCTCCAGTAAAATCCCGTCGAGGGCAAACCGCCCGTCGGCCTTTTCGGTCGGTATCCTGGAACATCGGATGGTCGCCTGCGATACCGGCCGGTCGAAGAAAAAGGATTTAAAAAACTCGTCTTGCAGGTACAGCACGGCTTTTTGGTTGGTCACGTCGTCCTGCACGGTGATTTGCACGGGGCCTTCGTCCTGGCGGTGCAGGACGGTGACTTTGGTAAACAGGCGTGTTTCTGCGGTGGAGGTGTCGCGCAAGCGGACGGTCAGGGCGCTGTTTTCGCCCTGGGTTTCGAGCAAAAAACCGCTGGCGCCAAACGGTGTGGCGCCGTCAAGGTCGCGTTGGCAGTTGGAGCCGTGCCAGCGGTTGTTGGTCTCGATCAGGTAGTCTCTGGGACCATTTGAGTTGGCTAATTTGTAGGGAAAAATCAGGCCGCGCCCGGCATCACCGAAGGCATTTTGCAGGCGTTGCCGCACTTCCTGGGTCATAAAATTGCCCAGGACATGTGAGTCGCCAATGTGCGCGATGACGATTTTGCGCCCGCCCCCCACGCGTTGCAGGAACATTTTCCGGAAAAGCGGCTCCAGGTACGCGGCGTTTCCGATTTCGTTGGATTCCTGTTGGAAAAACGGGTAGCCAACGGTGTCCTCCTCGGTAAGCTCCACTTTGGGCGGACGAAACTGCGACTGGCACTGTCCGACACAGAGCAGCAGTAAAAACAGGCTCATTGCAGCCCGAACGGGGAGATTGCTGATTGGTAACATGCGGGTAGCGGGTATGATCATCGCACAAAATTACGGCGACTTTGTGAGGTGGTTGACTGCTCCGAAGTGCGTATCAGTTTTTATTTTTCAGAGCGTTTTCTATAGTCTTTAATTAATAATATAATTGATACTACAAATACAATGAGGAAAAGGATATCCAAAGCAGGGTCTTGAAATTTGAAATTTTCAAAGTCGAAATCCTTAAAAAGTGTTGATCCTAATATAACTGCTATAAAGACAAAAAACAGGTTTATTCCTTTTTTGTTTTCCATGTTTTAATTATTTATAATTAAGTACGTGGACAAAATTATTTAATAAAATTAAATTCACTGAATTGAATAAACAGGTCTTTACCGACGGCCCCCAAAGCCAGTACTGTTGCCAAAAATAGCGATTGACTGCTGATGTAGTCCTCTGGCTTTAGCCAA
>JBGSKO010000203.1:0-5786 GCA_041741155.1 Saprospiraceae bacterium
GATTCAAATGATTCAAGTAGCAGATGACAACCGTTTTTTGATTCCATTTTTTACCTTTGAACTTCAAAGGTACATGGCTAATAGGGTTTAATGACGATCAGTTACATGACGAAAATCCGCGATGCGTCTGCCCTGGGGGGGGACGGTAGTCGCCCCCGCATTTTTTTATGTCGGTGCGATTGTCCGACCTCTGTTTGTCATTGCTCGACAAACCCGTCCAATCTATGAGAGCGATCGGATTTTTCCAAAAGGAGTCGTTCCGTATGACCAGCACATGCAACTTTACGAACGCATCCTTGTTGTGCGTACTGTCTCGCAACGTTTCGATCGCCTTCCTTAGGCTGCCCCCCGTAGCGTATGATTTCACCACAGATTCATCCGCGGAAAATCTGTTTGAATCTGTGAAATTTGTGGTGAATAATGCTTCGCCACAGGCATTGCTAAGTTCTTACCAATTTTGAATAAACAGAAGTCACGGCCCAGGCAGGGCCGCGAAACCGCGCTCCATTTTACAATGTCCGCTTTGTTCGTGAACCGTATTTTTTTTCTTTGTTGTTTTCTGGCTGCAGGGCGCGTGCAGGGGCAGGGGCTTTCCGCTGAAGCTGCCGAATGGCAACGCGAATATGCCCGCGCCGCCCGGTTCGCCGGTTCGAAAAATGACAGCGCGCTCATCGTAACGACCCGGCTGCTTGACCGCCTGCGCGCCAAAAAATTGCTGGACACCCCCTTCGGCCTGCAAGTGCAATTGGTACACAGCGAGGCGCTTATCCACAACGACTCCAACCAAACATCGCTTTCGCTTTTGCTTGAGCTCAAAACTAAAAGCGAGCGACAAGGGCAATGGAAAATTTTTGCGGAAACCTGCCGGGCCATTGGCCTCGTCGAAGAGTATCTCGGTGACCGGCAAGCGAGCATTGCGAACCTCCGAATGGCGCAAACGACTATCCAAAAACACGGCCTGGACACCATCTATGCACCTTTTGCCGTGCGCCTTGCTTCGCATTTCCGAGTCTTCAACGAACCGGATTCTGCCGTTTTTTACGCCCAACAAGCCATGATTTATGCCCAAAAATGGGGGCAAACTTTCGAGGAGGCAGAAGCCAACCTGATATTGGGCCTGATTTCCAAATCACAAAATAACAGGCCGAAAGCGGTTCAGTATTTGAAAGCAGCGGCATACAACTACCGGAAAATAGAAGCCTTTTCGACCCTTGCGGCCGTTCATATATCCTTGTCCAGAATCTGCCTTGAAGACAACGAATTTGCCGCCGCGCTTGCCCACAACGACACTGCCCTGACTGTTTTGAGCAATAAGAATATGGCAAGATATAGTGTTCGATCGTCCAGTCTTTCAAGTTCCTATCAAACCAGAGGACAGATTTATCGAAAAATGGGCCTGCTGGATTCGGCTTTTCTGTACATAGAAAAAGCATACGCCATCTCTAATAATAACCTCTTGGAGGAGAACAAGCAGCATTTGAGGGAGGTGGACAAAAAGTACCAGGTCGCGCAAAAGAACGCGGAAATCGAAGCACAAAAGCGGGAAATTAATGTAGCTGCCGAGCAAAGCAACTGGCTTTGGGGAGCCATTTTGATTAGCCTGCTTTTTTCGGGGATGCTACTTTTCTACTATTTTAAATTGGGGAAGGCAAACGAAAAAAACCGCGAACAAGCCGAGGCCCTGCAAAACCTCGATGTTGCCAAGTCGCGCTTTTTCACCAACATCTCCCACGAATTCCGCACCCCGCTGACGGTTATCCTCGGCATGACCGATCGGTTGAAAAACAATGCCGGCGTGCCCCTAAGCCGCGCCGACACTGCCACGAGCCTCGAACTCATCCAACGCAACGGCCAAAACTTACTGTGGCTCATCAACCAAATCCTCGATCTCGCCAAATTAGACAGTGGACTGCTCCAGGTGCAATGGCAGCGCAGCGACATCGTGGCCTACCTGCATTACCTGACCGAATCGTTTTACGCTGTGGCGCAGGAGCAGGAGGTGGTCCTGGATTTTTATCCCGAAGTACCCGACCTGGAAATGGATTATGACGCAGAAAAAATGCAGGCCATCGTCGCCAACCTGCTGTCCAACGCACTCAAATTTACCCCTCGCGGCGGGAAAATCGTGTTGCGCGCCAATCCTGTACCCGATCCCGCAGCAGGGGGAAAAACGGTGGAATACCTGCAATTGGTTGTGCAAGACACCGGCAAAGGCATCTCCGAAGCCGAACTGCCCCACATCTTCGACCGTTTTTACCAGGTGGACGATTCGAGCACCCGCCGGGGCGAAGGCACGGGCATCGGGCTGGCATACATCAAAGAACTGACCACCCTGCTCGGCGGCAGCATTGCGGTGGAGAGTACGGTGGACAAAGGCACCATGTTTACCCTACTTTTCCCATTGAAAGGCAAGATGGAAAAAACAACCGCGGAAGCAGGTGCGCCTGTAGAAATCATGTCAGGCCCGAATCCGGCACCCATCCGGCAACCGATAACCTCCGAAACCAGAAACCAGAAACGAGAAACCCCCGGTACCCTCCCCTTGCTCCTGATCATCGAGGACAATGCCGACGTGGCTACGTACCTGCGCAGCCTGCTGCAAACCGACTACCAGATCGAATGGGCGCCCGACGGGCAGGCAGGCATCGAATGCGCACTCGAATGGGTGCCCGACATCATCATTAGCGACGTGATGATGCCCGAAAAAGACGGCTACGAGGTATGCCATACCCTCAAAAACGACGAGCGCACGAGCCACATCCCCATCATCCTGCTCACCGCCAAAGCCACCCAGGCCGACAAACTGGCGGGCCTGCGCACCGGTGCAGATGCCTACTTAGAAAAACCGTTCCACAAGGAAGAACTGTTCGTGCGGCTGCAAAAATTAGTGGAGTTGCGAGCCACCTTGCAGGCGCGATATGCAGCCCTTCCTCCCGTTGCATCTGTTGCCGTTGCCGGCCCATCGGCGCCTTCATTGGACGACCTTTTCCTGCAAAAACTCCACCATGCAGTGCTGGAAAAATTAGACGATCCCGAATTAGACATGGCCTACCTGTGTCAGGCAACCCACCTCTCGTACGCCCAGGTGTTCCGAAAATTGAAAGCCCTGACGGGCGAAAACCCCACGCAGTACATCACTAGACTGCGCCTCAGCCGGGCTTTGGAACTGCTGCAAACCACCAACCTCAACGTATCGGAAGTAGCTTACCGGGTCGGCTTCAATGACCCCAACTATTTTTCGCGCGCTTTTCAGAAAGAATACGGCAATACGCCCAGAGAAGTGCGCAACTAATTGAATTTCAATTTTTTGGAAAACGATTTGATGTACATGCACCCAAGCTACGTGTTGATCATTTTTTGCCCTGTGCAATCTGCGTGCTACCAATTGCAATATGTGTGCGGGTCGTCAGAGGCGGATGGGTACGTCCTTCGTGCTGTCGTTCCGGGGCGTTTTTCCGGGAGCGATCGTAGGACGCCGACAAGCCGGCGACGGCAAGAAATTGACGGAAAATGCTACATGGCCAAACGCTACCTTTGACCGACATCTTGTAAAAAATCCTGCAGTTTCCTGAAACGCCCCAATACCATGCTTCTTTGATTTTCCTGATTCGCTAAGTTGTTGGGAAATCCTTTAATCTGTTGTCTCGAATCAGTCTCCCGTATAGCTTATGCGAAATATAAACATATCTGCACCGCAGAAGTCAGGTTTAATCATTGCCGCCACACTGGTTTTGGCCATTGGGTATTTTGCCGGTGCGGCTACCCCGGGTAGTACTGGAGATCCAGTGGAACCGGTTTCCCTGAACGAACCGTTCATCATCACCGTCAAAACGGACAACCCCGGCTCATCCAACAGCACCTCTTTCACCATCCCGACCACGGGCGGGGGCTACAACTATGAGGTGGACTGGGACGACGACGGCGTGTACGACCAGTCGGGCATCACGGGTAACGTGACCCACGATTTTGGAGCCGCCGGTACCTACACCATTCGGATACGGGGTGATTTCCCGCGTATTTATTTTTCCGGTCTGGGCGACTGCCTGAAACTCCTGGACATCAGCCAATGGGGCGATATCGCCTGGACATCCATGGCCTGGTCTTTTTGGGGCTGCAGAAACATGAATATCAGCGCCACGGATGTGCCCAACCTGAGCGGCGTAACCGATATGTCCCTCATGTTTGTGGATTGTAACAACCTGAACGGCCCGGCGAATATCGGCACATGGAACACCGAAACGGTGATGGATATGCGCTCTCTGTTTTTGAACAATTCGATCTTTAATCAAGACATAAATGGCTGGAATACCGCAGCGGTAACCGATATGAGTTTTATGTTCGGCGGCGCCACGGTCTTCAATCAGCCCATAGGCAGTTGGAATACCGGGGCGGTAACCAATATGGCCGGCATGTTTTCCCAGGCCCTTGCTTTTGACCAGCCCATTGGCGGCTGGAATACCGGAGCCGTGACCAATATGAACAGTCTTTTTTCAAATGCCTTCGCCTTCAATCAACCCATAGGCAGCTGGAATACCGGATCCGTGACCAGTATGAACAATATGTTTTCAGGAGCAACTGCCTTCAATCGGCCCATAGGCAGCTGGAACACCGCAGCCGTGACCAACATGAGCGACATGTTTGTTTTTGCCGGTGCTTTTAATCAGGATATCGGCAGCTGGAATACCGGTGCCGTAACCGACATGAGTTGGATGTTCTGGAACGCTATCGCATTCAATGGGGCTATCGGTACCTGGAATACGGCGGCCGTAACCGATATGAGTTACATGTTTTCAGATGCCACAGCCTTCAATCAACCCATTGGCGGCTGGAATACCCAATCGGTAACCGATATGAGTAGCATGTTCCAAAGTACCGATGCTTTCAATCAGCCCATTGATGGGTGGAATACAGCGGCGGTGACGGATATGGGCGGCATGTTTAACGGTGCTTTTGCGTTCAACAAGCCTCTGGGCAGTTGGAACACCGGGGCGGTGACCAGTATGAGTGGCATGTTCCAAAATACCCCTGCCTTCAATCAGCCTCTTGGTAGCTGGAACACCGAAGCAGTAACCGATATGGGCGGAATGTTTGAGGAAGCTCTTGCTTTCGACCAGCCCATCGGAAACTGGAATACCGCAGCGGTAACCAATATGAGTTACATGTTTTACAATGCCACGTCGTTCAATCAGGACCTTGGTGGATGGCTTCTGCATCAGGATGTAGAACTGACCAGCATGCTGGATTTTTCCGGCATGAGTTGCGTCAACTACTCCGGCACGCTGAACAGCTGGAACAACAACCCCGCTACACCCGATAGCCGCGATCTGGGCGCGGAAGGCCTGCAGTACGGCACCAGTGCTGAGGCAGCCCGAACCAACCTGACGACAGTTAAAGGCTGGACCATCACGGGTGACAGCCCCACGGGTACAGATTGTACCGCCTTCATCACCACCTGGAAAACCGATAACCCCGGCCTGTCCAACAGTACCTCTTTCACCATTCCGACCTTCGCCGGCGGGTACAATTACGACGTGGACTGGAACAACGACGGCGTGTACGACCAAACAGGTCTTACCGGGTCGGTGACCCATAATTTCGGCGTAGCCGGTACCTACACCATTCGGATCCGGGGCGCTTTTCCACGTATCTATTTTGCCGGCTCGGGCGACCGTCAAAAGTTACTTGACATCAGCCAGTGGGGGAACATCGCCTGGACGACCATGGCTTACGCATTTCAGGGCTGCTCCAACCTGAATATCAGCGCCGCAGACCTGCCCAACCTCTCC
>JBGSKO010000204.1:0-36760 GCA_041741155.1 Saprospiraceae bacterium
TTCGACGCGCAAGGCCGCCTCGCCCTGGAGCGCGAGCACCCCGACAGCGTTCGCTCCTGGGGCTTCGGCATCGCCGGCCTGCGCGCAGGGTATTATGCCGTGGAGGTGGTTTTTGCGGACGGGACAAGGGCGTGGGAGAAGGTGGTGGTACAGTTTTGAGTTTTGGGTTTTGAGTGGGGGAAGAGGGGAGATTTTTTTGAGACATCAACCGCTTGTCTCGTCCTAAAATAACTTTACAGGTTGAGAGATAGTCCTGCTCCGGCTTTACAGGCTAAAATGACGTCCTGCGTTGGCATTACAAAGGTAACCCCAATAAGCCTCGGAGCAGAGTTGATGTTGAAGTATTGATAGGTTGTCTCGTCCTAAAATAACTTTACAGGTTGAGAGATAGTCCTGCTCCGGCTTTTTCAGGACAAGACAGCCCAAACGAAAGGCATAAATCATTAATAACCAAATAGAATACATGAGTGCAGAATACATGAGTGCAGATTGTAGAAGTTGCGTAGAGTTGACCACGCGCTCTTGATTAAGAGCATAGGTGTACGTCGCGGATACTTCTACAATCTGCACTCATGTATTCTGCACTCATGTATTCTATATAATGTTGAATTCGTCGGCTTTGACGGTTCTATTTTGATGCGTTTGCCCTGAACCCATCGGCTGAATCAAACCAATCCCTAAAACCAGCCCGTTTTTTTCCGGCGGCTGCTACTGCTGCCACCGATACCGAGCACGCCGAGCAGGCCGCGGGTCAGTTCGCGGGCTACGGCCCGGCCGATTTGGCGGGTGGTAGGGTTATTGATTACTTGTTCAAACACACCTTTTTCCTGCCGCTGGCTGGTTCGGCCGCCTGGTTTTTCTTCAGGGGCTTCCTGGGAGGCCTTCTCTTGTGCTTCCTGGATTTTTTCGTTCAACATCTCGTAGGCGCTGTCCCGGTCCACTTCCTGGTTATACTTGCGCACCAGGGCGGATCGAGACAGAATTTGATCTATCTCGCTGGGTGTCAGCACATCCATTCGGGTTTCCGGTGCGCGCACAAGGGTGTGGGCCAGCGGCGTGGGAATGCCCTTTTCATTGAGCACACTCACGAACGCTTCGCCGATACCGAGGTGGGTGAGTACGTCCTCGGTTTTGTACCACTGGGTGATCGGGTAGTTTTCGGCGGCGAGTTTAATGGCCTTGCGGTCTTTGGCGGTGAAAGCGCGCAGAGCGTGCTGCACCTTCAGGCCCAACTGCGCGAGAATGCTGTCGGGGATGTCCACCGGGTTTTGGGTAATAAAAAAGATGCCCACGCCCTTAGAGCGGATCAGTTTGATAATCGCTTCCAGTTGTTGCATAAGCGCCGGGGTGGCTTCCTGGAAAACGAGGTGTGCCTCGTCTATAAAAATACAGAGCTTGGGTTGCTCCACGTCGCCCTCCTCCGGGAAGGAGGCATATATCTCGGCGAGCATCTGGAGCATAAATGTGCTGAACAGTTTGGGGCGGTCCTGGATATCGGTCAGGCGTACGATGCTGATGATTCCTCGGCCGTTTTCGTCTATGCGGCACAGGTCCTGCACGTCGAAGGAAACTTCTCCGAAGAACAGTTCGGCGCCCTGTTGTTCCAGTTCGACCACTTTGCGCAGGATGGTAGCGGCGGTAGCGGCGCTGAACTGGCCGTATTCGGCTTCAATTTCGGCTTTGCCCTCGTTGCCGAGGAACTGGAGCACCTTTTTGAAATCCTTGAGGTCGAGCAAGGGCAGGTTGCGGTCGTCGCAGTATTTGAACACCACGGCTACCACGCCGCCCTGGGTGTCGTTGAGGCCGAGGATACGGCTGAACAGCACCGGGCCGAATTCGCTTACGGTAGCACGCAGGCGCGCGCCCTTCTCGCCGGAGAGGGTGAGGAACTCCACGCTGTTGGTGGTCGGGCGCCAGGTGATGCCAATTTTGGCGGCCCGATCCACGATTTTTGGGTTGTCGGTACCCGGCATGGCTACGCCGGAGAGGTCGCCCTTGATGTCCATGAGCAGGGTCGGCACCCCGTTGGCCGCTAATTGTTCGGCAATGACCTGCAAGGTTTTGGTTTTGCCGGTACCGGTAGCGCCGGCGATGAGTCCGTGGCGGTTCATGGTGCGCAGGGGCACCTTGATCTGGAGACCCGGCACCGATTCGCCGTCAAGTATGGCGCCACCGATTACGAATGAAGGGCCGGAAAAGCCGTAGCCTTTTTCGAGTTCTGCAATAAATGCTTCTTTATTTGCCATGTTTTGATTGGTTCGATTTTTCGATTAGACCGATTGATTCGATTGTTTTGATTGATTCGATTAGGCCGATTGTTTCGATTTTTCGATTGTTTCGATTAGACCGATTGATTCGATTGGAGTAAATCGGGGGATACTCTAAACTGGTAATCGAATCAATCGAAACAATCGGCCTAATCGAATCAATCGAAAAATCGAATCAATCGAAAAATCGAATCAATTTTTTAAATCCTTCAGCCATGCGGATAAAATTTTCACGTCGTCATTAGTGATATTGGGGATGGGCGCCATGGGCGGGTAGTCGGGCCAGTTGGCCGGTTCGGGGTTGCGCAGGAGGTTGGCCAGTTTTTTGGCCGAGTAGTTCTTTTGAGCAAGTTCTTTCCAACTGGGGCCAATCAAACGCATCTCGTAGCTGTGACAACTGCCGCACGTATATTTTCCCAATACTTTTTTTGCTTTGTCGGGTATGTCCTGGGCAGTCGCCGGGAGACCGATGGACATAAAAAGCGCAATGCACAGGGCGTTTTTCATGGCGTAAAAGTAGTGCGTCGGACGGGGTTTGGCGACACATTTCTTCGGGAATCTATGGCGCGGCAAGGGTATAGAGGTAATAGTTCTCGTCTTTGATGTTGTACATGTTGAATGTTTTCCAAAGTTTGGCATTGGGATAGCGCGCGGCATCGAGCGGCTTGCCGGAGAGTACGACCAGTCCTCCAACACGTTTGTACTGCGCAAACAGTGCTATTTCAGCCTCCGGAGCTACGTATACTTTGTCGAGCCAACGGAAGTAGGAAACCGGCTCACCACTGGGCAACGCGAAAAATTTTCGGCCGGCATAACCCGATACCGGTGCGGCGTCGAACGGGTTGGCGGCCACTACGGGCACCTTGTCCGGCACATTTGCCCGGATAAATTCGCCGGCAGACCGGGCATTGCTGTACGGATGCCGAATGTCTTTGGTAACGCCCCGGTAACTGTACCCCAACTGCGCCACCAGGATACCCGCCAGTATCGCCAACGCTAACCACCCGACCTGCGGCTGTTGCAGCGACCACAGGTGCAGGCAGCCGATAAAAAAGACGAACACCATGCCCCATTGGCGTACCCCGCCCACGTAAATCAGGCTGTGAAAAAGCATAAACGCCAGCATGCCCACGGCAAACACCGCCCACACCCGGCGTACGGGCCAAAACAACCCGAGCAGCGCCGATAGTACCAGTCCGCTCAGTACCAACCCCAGCGCCGAAATCCCGAACGTCTGGGTGTCGGGCAGTATGCCGATGAGGAACGTGTTGGAAAAAACACCCTGAAATGCGGTGAGCGCCGACGTTCCCAGCGTACCCATATTGGCATTGTACGGACGGGTGATATCGCCGTGATTTTGGGGATAGACCGTCCAGACAAACACCAGCAACCCGAGCAGCCAGCCGAGTGCAGCCGGCTGCCGGAGTGTGGTGCGCAGGCGCGCAAGCGGGCGTCCGCCTGCCGGTTGCAGCAGCAGGTAAAAACACCACGCTGCACCAATGATACCGCCTTGCACCTCGGTTTGAAACAACAGGAAAAATACCAGCGCGGTCAGTAAGCCAGACACCCGCTGCCCGGCAGGCGGCGTTTCCCTGCCGGCCAGGTCCACGGCCCAAAAGGCCAGCATAGTCGCCAGTGCATAGCCGCGACTGACCATGCCGTATTCAAAAAATAAAAAGAAACCAAGGCCCAGCACCAGCCGTAACCATAGCGAAAAACGCAGTCGGAAGAATAGAAAATAGTACATCCCGGCTACGGTCAGCAGGTGCGCGCCCTGTAGGATGGAGGCCTCTGTCCATCCTGTGCCGGCGGTAAGCTGGTGTACGGTTTTCAGGTAAACGTACCAGAGCGCGGGGTGCCCTTCGTAGTCCAAAAACGCCAGCATATCCCGCCAGCCGAGGTCGCGGACGAGCAGCCAGGCCTGCCATTCGTCTTTCCAAAGTTCGTGGTAGCCGAACTTGAGCGCAGCGATGGCGGCCAGGATCAGCAGGAAAGCGACCAGATTCAGTGTGCGGTGTGTGCGCTGGTGGTCAAAGAGGTAGCGTGCGATGGGCGGCATGGAGGCAGTGGGGAATTATCCGGCTTCGATGTTTTGGTAGATGTCCGCCAGGCGCAGTTTTTTTCGCTCTATGGTAACAAATCCGTTTTCGGCATCGGTTACCTCTACATTGAGCCATTGGTTGGGGCGGCCGGTGCGGGAATAGAGCGATACGGCCCGGGTGTGCTGACTGACGATGAGGATATGCTGCACACTCGGCAACGTTTTGTAGCGCGGGAGTTTTACGCCCAAATCGTACCGGGTAGTACTTTTGGATAGCACTTCTACGATCAGATACGGGTTAAGGAGGGTGCTGATTTTTTGTTTTTTCCCCTGGTGAACATGGTACAGTGGCTTGCCGTGCAGCACCAGCACGTCGGCGTTGTGTACCGCCTGCGCAGCAGGAATGAAGGTGCTGACATTGCTGCCCAGTACCTGGTAAGGGCCGTCAACACCGAAGAGGCCGGACAGCAAATAAATGATGCGCCCAACAAGGGCTTCGTGGGTCAAGGAGGCATATCCCATGGCAATGATTTTTCCGTCGGAGTAGTCGAGGCGATATTCGCAATCGGGCAGCAGCTCGAAGTACTCGTCCAAAGTCGCGGGCACCTCCAGGATTTCATCCAGCTTGAGGCGCTCTTGCAGGGTTTTCGGCAGGAGGGGCTTTTTCTTCTTCGGGGCAACGGGTGCTGTTGCTGCGGCGGTCATAGTTGTTGCTTTTGCCCAAAAGTACAGGTTGTGTCCCTTTTTGGGTTTGAAATTTTACGGTTTAAGACAGATATTTTCCCACAATAGGCATCCGCCGCCCCATCCCGAAACTCTTGCGGCTCACCCGCAGCACGGGCGCGGCTTGCTCGCGTTTGAACTCGTTGATATTCACCAAGCGCAGTACCCGCGCCACGAGCGCTTCGTCGAAACCCATCTGCACGAGTTCGCGCGGACCCTGGCGGCACTCGATATACTGGTACAACACCTGATCGAGGATGTCGTAGTCCGGCAGGCTGTCGCTGTCCTTTTGGTTGGGACGAAGTTCGGCGCTGGGCGGTTTTTCGATGGAGTTTTCAGGAATAACCCCGGCGCTTCGATTCAGGTAGCGGGCCAGGGCATACACGTCGGTTTTGTACACGTCGCCGAGCACGGAAATGCCGCCGCACATATCGCCGTAGAGGGTGCCGTAGCCCACGGCCATTTCGCTTTTGTTGGTGGTGTTGAGCAGGATGTTCCCGAATTTGTTGCTCATGGCCATGAGCAGCGTACCGCGGATGCGGGCCTGGATATTTTCTTCGGTGACGTTGAACGGCTGCCCGGCAAACTGTGCAAGCAGAGCCGTTTCAAATGCCTCGAACATGGGCAGGATGGGCAGGATATCGTATCGGATGCCCAGGTTCTCTGCCAACTGGCGGGCGTCGTCCACGGAGTGGTCGCTGCTGAACTGGCTGGGCAGGAGCAGCACGCGCACGTTTTCGGCGCCGAGCGCTTCCACGGCCAGCACGCAGGTCACTGCCGAGTCAATACCGCCCGAAAGGCCGAGAATAGCGTGTTTGAAACCCAATTTCCGGAAGTAGTCGCGGATACCCACTACGAGCGCATCGTGGATGAGTTTGATTTTGTCCTTTGGCTGCTCGTTCGATTGACCGCCTTGCTGTACTGCTTCCAGGTCGTACACCCGCAGGCTTTCCTCGAAGTAGGGCATTTCGTCAAAAACCAGTCCGTCGGGCGACACCACGAGGCTGCCGCCGTCGAAAATAAGATCAGTTTGTGCGCCGACGTGGTTGGTGTAAAACAACGGAATACCGTACCGCGCCACGTTGGACTGCACGACGTGGATGCGCTCCCCGGCTTGTGTGTAGCTGAACGGCGAGGCCGAGAGGTTCAGGATAAAATCGGGGTGCTCGTGCAGCATCTCGTCAAGCGGGCATATCGTGTACAGCGGGTTGTTGTTCCCCACATTCCAGATGTCCTCGCACACGGAGAGCGCTATTTTTTTGCCTTTGAAGGCCACGGTGCGGAATTCCCGGCCCGGTTCGAAGTAGCGATACTCGTCGAAGATATCGTAGGTGGGCAGCAGGGCTTTGTGCTGCACGCCGAGGATTTCGCCGTCGTACAAGAAGTAGGCCGAATTGTGCAAGTCTTTGCCTTCCACCACCGGGTTGCGCGCGGGTGCGCCAACCACAATACCGATACCGGTACTGGCGTCGCGCAAGGCTTCCACGGAAGTATAGCACCGGCGGATAAAGTCGTCGAACTCCAGGAAATCGCGGGGCGGGTAGCCGCACACGGCGAGTTCGCCGAAGCAGACGAGGTCGGCGTCGAGCGCCTTGGCTTGCTCCACCGCCAGCAGCATTTTGTGGAGGTTGGCTTCGAAGTTACCGATGTGGTAGTCGAGTTGTGCGAGTGCTATTTTCACGGTTTAGCCTTTTACGTCGTCTTCTTCTTTTTTCTCCGGCGCCTTGCGTCGGGTACTCTCGAACAGGCCCGATTCGGGTCTGGTCAGGATGGGCGCCGAGGTGGTGGTGGTCGTCACGGTGGCGGTGGGCGCCGATGCGGTGGTGGGCTTTGAACCGCGGAAATTCACCAGTTGGCGCAGCAGGTCGTACCAGAATTTGGCGCCGAGCGAAATAGCGAAAGCTGTTGTGATCCAGCCAATGAGTTTGTACATCCACCAGCGGTTTTTGTCTTCGGTGGGCCACTCCACATTTTCCCAGCCGATGCCGAGCGGGGAGCGGATGGCTGCGATATTTTCGTTGAGCAAGGTATCCATGCGGGCCTTGGCGCCATAGAGATCGGGGTTGACGACCACACTGTCCACCACCAGCGGTGCGGGTTGGGTTTGCACGTATTGCGTGGCGGCGTCGGCGACGTAATCGCGCAGGGCGGCATTGGTACTGAGGCTGGAGTAAATATTGATCACGTCCACATTAAATACGATCGCAATAACAAATCCCACGGCCATGAGCCAGCTGCGGACATTGCTCACGTACCACTCCGAAGCGCGTTCCATGACCTCGTTGTACCATTCTTCCACTTTTTGGCGAAACACTACGAGGTCGCCGTGCGACTCGCGGTACAGGAAGTCGAGGACTTCTTTCAGTCGTCCGTCCGGAAGCCGGTCAATGGAGTCCCGGACATCGCCGTTAGAATTGATCCCGGCTACATCCAGAAGGATACCGGAAAACGTGTTCGGGCGGATGTACGACGGGGGCAGCGGTTTTTTGCGTAGGAAGCGCAAAAAAGACGCTTTTTCACCCATTTGTTTGAAATAAACGTGGTTGGTGAACGCGCCCGCCTGCTCGTCGCCGAGCATACTTTTGAACACGTTGATAAGACTTTTGCCGCGCAGCGTCAGCAGTCCGGCGATGATTTCCATGATGGTGGTGGCCAGCAAGCTGAACAGCAAGAGTACGAAAACGATCCCGATGACGATAGAGATGAGATTGAACATGACGGTTTTGAGTTTTGAGTTTCGAGTAGGGGAGTGGCAAAAGTATGGAATTCCAACACGGAGAAACCGGTAGTTTTTGTTGCCGGAATGTCGCTAACCATCCACTCCTAAAAAACATGGATATTTCGAAAGGTGTACTTTCTGTGGAACCCGCCTAATGAGCTTGCAGATATTTTTGTGGCAGAAAAAACACACGGAAGACATGATTTCGCACGCCCTGGACATTATCCAAAAGGAATTGCAGGCCAATCTGGATGCCTATCCGGTAGCCGCTCCGGGCAGTGGATTTACGTGTGGGCTAAACAATATCGCCGTCACTTCGGTGCTGCCGGCGAATGAACCCAATAACCAAACCGACATCCTGATTACACTGGTCAATATCCGGGAAGACAAGTCGCTCAAAAATGTTCCCACATACGTGCGCAACGATGTGACCATGAAAGCTGCTTACGAAAACCCGCCCGTCTTTGCCAATTTCCTGCTGCTGTTCAGCGTGATTCACACCGCCTATATTCCGGCATTGTCTGCGTTGTCGCGGGTTATTCGCTTTTTTCAATACAAAAATGTATTTACACAAGACAACGTGCTCCCCAATTTGCTTACCGGCGGGGTGGTGCTGGAGGCCGACCGGCTGGAAGAATTCAAACTGATTCTGGACTTATACTCGCCCACCCTGGAGGAGGTCAACCACCTGTGGGGGACGCTGGGCGGCAAACAGTACCCGTTTGTGCTGTACACCCTGCGCATGCTGGACCTGAAGTACAAAGGTTTGCCACAGGAAGGCCCGCTGATCAGCGA
Source organism: Saprospiraceae bacterium (assembly GCA_041741155.1). Taxonomy (GTDB): domain Bacteria; phylum Bacteroidota; class Bacteroidia; order Chitinophagales; family Saprospiraceae; genus M3007. The sequence goes on from JBGSKO010000204.1 coordinate 8,546, forward strand.
AATTTTTCACGAATTCCGTCACAAATAACCCCGCACCGCAATGGCCGAATTCATCATCACCGGTTACAAACGCCTCGTCGAGGTGCGCATCGTGCAGCATTATTTTCTGGATGACGGCGCCGACGATTTTCAGGCGCCCTTCAATCCCAACGATTCCACACAAGTCCGGGCATTGAAACTGCAAGGCCGCGAAAAACGCTGGAACCGCTACGACCTGCGCCCGGTGCTACGTATAAAGCCAACCGCTGCTACTGACGTTCTGATCAAACGATTGAACGGGGTTTTCCGCCAAACGGCCACGGGGTTTTTAGTGGCAGTGCCGCCCGCGACGGTGGTGCCCGCTTCGGCGCGGTTTGATTTTGTCGTAACGGTGGAAGACAGCAATTTTTTCCAGTACACCGGATTGCCATTTTATAAAAACAGCTCCGACAAAATATTCCGAAACCAGAAAATCGTGGAAATCCGGCACGACGATCAGGTGTACCGCTACAAACCGAACGTATTTGTATTCCATAACAATCAGGGGACACAGGCGACCATCCGCAACCCGAATGGCAGCGTTCTGCAAAAACGGTTTTTTCTCACTAAGGAAATTCCGGACTACGATGCAGCCGCTACGTACCTGACCGAATCGCTCGTCAAGCGAAACAACGATCTTTTTCGCGCCATGCGCGACAAACCGAATGCGCCGCCCTCCGATCAGTGGCAAAAAATCAATATATCCGCAGTCCTGTCGGACCCGGCCGACGCTTCGTTTACCTACGCCCGGCTCCCCGGATACGTGACGCAAAACGATATCCCCGACATCGTGCCGCCGCCCGGCGCCTCGGGCGTGCCGGCCAAAGGGATCCTCCTGACCGACGATCTGCCCGACGATATTCTTGCCTTGATTCAAATCGAAACCATGCCTCCGCTGGCAGATTTCCAGTTGCTGAACGGTGGGCAGTTGCGCACGCCCCATCCGGTATTCGATATTCATTTCAAAAACCGGGCGACCTACTGGCGGTACTTCAGCAAAATTCAGAATAAATACACCGAACTCCCTTTCAGTCCGCCGCGTGGTTTGACGGCCTTTGGCAACGCCATGAACACCGTAAACAACGGCTTGACGAACCCAAAGAAACCTTACCCCGTAGCCATAGAGGTGGATACCAATGCTACGGGCGACCTGCTGAAAATGTACGCGAACGTATCCCAACTAACCGACATCGTCTGACGACAGCACAACCATATCGTACACCATTTAAAAACACTTCACAACATGTCAGGACTGTATAAAACACCGGGGGTTTACATCGAGGAAATCCCCAAATTTCCGCCTTCTGTTGCGCCGGTAGAGACGGCCATACCGGCGTTTATCGGGTACACGGAAAAAGCGGAACGCAATGGAGAAAGTTTGAATCTCAAACCGACCCGTATCGAGTCTATTGCCGAATACGAAGCCTTGTTCGGAGGTGGCCCGGCGCAGGATGTTGAAATCTATTTGGATAACAACAACAACTTCGTACAGGGCCAAGGGAAAAATGCGCGATTTCTGTACGATGGCCTGCGGTTGTTTTATGCAAACGGTGGCGGCAAATGCTACATCGTTTCAGTAGGAAAATACACGGATGCCGTATCGGATGTCAATATCTCCAGTGGTTTGGCAGAACTGGAAAAAGAAGACGAGCCCACTATTATCCTGCTCCCCGATGCCGTATCGCTCTCCGCCGGGCCATATATTGTGCAACAAAAAGCACTCGCCCAGTGTGCCAAACTGATGGATCGGGTCGCCGTATGCGATCTCGAAAAAAGTTTGGATACGACGGTGTTTAAGACCAAGGCCGACAGTTTCAAAAACGGCATTGGCATCAACGACCTGAAATACGGCGTCGCGTACGGTCCCTGGGTCCATGCAGCGCTGCCTCGGCAAGTGTGGCTTCGCAATCTGGCGCTCAAACGCTTCGGTCCTAATACCGACGTCCAGCTGGAAAGCCTGACCTCCGACACCAAAATACTGGCGCTCATAGCCGATACGCGGCTGGCTGAAACGACGGAAAAATCTGTCAAAACGAAAGAGGAAACCCTGAGTGGCGGTGCTGGTAAAAAGCTGGAAGATGCCCTCACGGCTGCTCTGGATAACTGGCGCACCCAGGTGATCACGCCGGGCGCCCCGACGAAGGCAAACGTTCAGGCTGCGTTACAGCAATTTACCGACCTGTCCATGGCAATTTTGAACGAGGTACAGGTACTGAAAGTAGCAGCAGCAGGCTTTCCAGTGGGTACCAGGTTCGAGTTGGTAAAAGCAATTTCTGACTATCTCGGCAGTCCCACGTTAAAGGATTCCGTGAAACGGCTTGCCGCCCACAGCAAACTTGCCGCGCCCAATGATATGATTATTATTACGGCCGGGCCCATTTTCAATAGCGCTTCCGCTCTGTTTGGTTATGCCGACGGCGCTGCGCTTCTTGCTGACGGCACCTTGCCCGCTGTGGCTGCTGAATATGCTGCTGCCACGGATGCAAAAAGCCGTGGCATGGTCGCCTTTTCGGCCGCCTATTCCGCACTGTCAGAGGCAATCGCTTGCTTCAAATCGGTCCATGCCAGCATCAATAGTTTTGAAAAAACGCTCAACGATGCGTTGAATGCCGCCTTCGGCAAATTCAAAGAACTGGCTGAGAAAGGTGCTGAAGCGCTCAATCTCATCCCGCCCAGTGGCGCCATTGCGGGCATTTATGCCAAAGTGGACAACGAACGCGGCGTTTGGAAAGCGCCGGCAAATGTCAGTCTGAGTGCCGTGAACGGCCCCGCTGTGCGCATTTCCCACGAACAACAAGGCGAATACAACGTGGATGTGAACGCCGGCAAGTCTATCAATATCATCCGCGCTTTCACCGGCAAAGGCACCCTCGTTTGGGGTGCCCGCACCCTCGCCGGCAACGACAACGAGTGGCGCTACGTGAGCGTCCGCCGCTTCTTCAACTTCGTGGAAGAGTCCGTCAAAAAAGCCACCGAGCAGTTTGTATTCGAGCCGAACGACGCCAATACCTGGGTGCGCGTGCAGGCCATGATCGAAAATTTCCTCACTACCCTCTGGCGGCAAGGCGCCCTCCAAGGCGTGAAACCCGAACACGCGTTTTACGTCGCTGTTGGCCTGGGTAAAACCATGACGCCGCTCGATATTCTCGAAGGACGTATGATCGTCGAGATCGGTATGGCAGCCGTGCGGCCCGCCGAGTTTATCATCCTCCGGTTCTCGCACAAAATGGCCGAGTCCTAACGGTAGAAGATAGACGGTGAAAACAGCCAATCACTCATCATTCATCATTCATCATAAAAAATCATGGCACTACAAGAATATCCCATTCCCCGCTTCCATTTCCAGGTTGACTGGGGGGGCGCGAAGATCAGTTTCACGGAAATCACCGGCCTCGATATGCAGGTGGAGGTGATCGAATACCGGCACAGCGACAGCAAGGATTTCAACAAAATCAAGATGCCGGGTATGCGCAAGTTCAGCAACATCACTATGAAACGCGGCAAATTCGAGAACGACTTCGATTACAATGCGTGGCTCGATGAAATCGGCAACGAGCGCGTCAACGGCCGCCGCGATGTGACCATCCGCTTGCTCAACGAGAAACACACCCCCGTAGCAGCCTGGTCGGCCACCCGGTGCTTTCCGGTCAAAGTGACCGCGCCCGACCTGAAATCCGATGCCAACGAGATTGCTATTGAAAGCATCGAACTGGCGCACGAAGGACTTAAACTGATGAAAATCTAGGCATCATGATAGACTACTATCCACCCTGGGGATTCTACTACAAAGTCGAATTCAGCGTCGGCAAGAACAAAAACGATGTGCGCTTTCAGAGTGTGTCGGGCCTTTCGGTGGAGTACGAGTACGAGGAGTACAAAGAAGGCGGCGAAAACCGCTTCGTCCACAAACTCCCCGTGCGCACCAAATACGCCGACCTCGTGCTCAAACGCGGGATGCTCACCGACTCCGAGGTCATCAAATGGTGCCTCGCCGCCTTCCGCGACCGCGATTTTAAGCCATCCGACATTGACATCATTCTGATGAATGAAAAAGGCGACCCACTGCGTACCTGGAGCATCACGCGTGCCATCCCCAAAAAATGGACCGTGAGCGACCTGAATGCCAACGAAAATGCCCTCGTCATCGAAACCCTCGAACTGACCTACCAGTATTTCACGGTCAAATAACCCACGCTCTTCTTTTCTTTCTTCATCATTCAAAAAATGCCCATCGAAATTAAGGAACTGCACATCAAAGTCACGGTGAATGCTCCCGGCAGCAACGGGCAGCCCGGCAATACGCCTGCTGCACCTGCTTCGCCTTCGGCGCCACCTGCTGCCGACAAAGAGGCCATGGTGGCTGAATGTGTCGAGCAGGTACTGCAAATCCTTCGGGCACAACGCGAACGGTAGGCGTCAACTATTTTAAAACCTGACCATGGCAACGACCGGCAAATTGGAGAAAATGCTCATCCTCGGCTTTGAGGATAACAAAAAAGCCGAAAGCGGGGGACCGGGCAATGCAAAGGAAAAGATCGAGGTACTCATCAACCCCGAAACGTACAGCCTTGACTACAAGGTGAAGTACGCCGAATCGGGGCAGGGGCAAGGCACCAGCAGCAAACAGCAGAAATTCGAGCGCATCGAACCGGAAGAAATCAGTTTCGAGTTTTTGTTCGACAGCAGCGGGATCATTGACGACAGCCCGCGCAAGGACGGCATCGGCGAGGAAGTGAAGAAATTCCGCGACCTGCTCATTGGCTACAAAGGCGATGCGCACAAACCGATGTGTCTCAAGTTAGCATGGGGCGCCAACGACATTTTTGTAGGCGTTGCCATCGAAGTGAATATTACTTACAAGCTGTTTTCCGCCGATGGCAAACCGCTGCGCGCAGTAGTCAAAGTCAAGTTCAAAAAAAGCACCGAAGAAGAAAAACGAACCGCCAGGGAAAACCGGCGCTCGCCCGACCTTACGCACATCCGCACGGTAAAGGCCGGCGATACGCTGCCCCTGATGTGTCACCGCATTTACGGCCATTCGAAGTATTACCTGCAAGTAGCAAAAATCAACGGCATCACCAATTTCCGCAAACTCGAACCCGGCAGGGTTGTGACCTTCCCGCCCATCGCCAAGACCGACTTAAAATCCTGATCCGCCATGCCGCAAAGCAGCCAGTCCAGCATACCGACTCCCGCCACGCCCGACGTGTGCACGGTGAAAATCCTGATTGACGGCGCGGAAATTCCCGGGACTTTTCACGTTGTGGCGATTTCGGTAACGCGCGAACTGAACCGGATACCCGCTGCCACGATCCATTTGCAAGACGGAGAGGCCGCTGCGGCAACATTCGAGGCAAGCAATTCGGCGCATTTTATTCCCGGGAAAAAAGTGGAAATCAAGTTGGGCTACAACGCACAGGAAGATTCGGTTTTCAAGGGCATCGTCGTCAAAAACAGCATCAAAATACGGCCCAACGGCAGTTTCCTCATCGTGGAATGCCGCGACGAAGCCGTGAAAATGACCAGCGCCTTGCAGAGCAAGTACTATGTGAACAAAAAAGACAGCGCCATCATGGAGGAAATCGTGGGCCGCCACGGGTTGCAAAAAGAGGTGACCGCCACCACGGTCGCGCTGAAAGAAGTGGTGCAATACGACTCGACCGACTGGGATTTTTTGCTCTGTCGGGCCGAAGCCAACGGGTTGCTCGTGGCGGTAGAAGACGGCAAGGTGCGCGTCATCAAACCTGACGCTTCCCGGTCGCCTGTGCTGACGGTGCAATACGGCGCCGTAATCATGGAACTGGACGCCGAAATGGACGCCCGCGACCAGTATCCCGGCCTCAAAGTCAAGGCATGGGCCATGGCCGACCAGGCTATTGCGGAGGCCAACGCCAGGGAGCCGACCACGACCAACAACGGCAACCTCAGCCCAAGCACACTCTCCGGCGTATTGGGCGGGAGCGACCGCGAACTCCGGCACGGCGGGCACCTCACCACCCCGGAACTTCAGGCCTGGGCCGACGGCCGGCTGTTGAAAAACCGCTACGCAAAAGTGCGTGGCAGGGTACGGTTTCAGGGATTTGCAGCCATACTGCCGGGCAATATTCTGGAGATCAAAGGCATCGGCGACCGTTTTGAAGGGAATGTACTGGTAGCGGGTGTGCGCCATGCGGTAGCTGCGGGCAACTGGGAAACCGACGTGCAATTCGGCCTGAACCCCGAACCCGTCGCCGAAACCTACAACTTGCGTCCCATGCCTGCCGCCGGGTTGTTGCCCGGCGTGAGTGGCTTGCAGATCGGCGTGGTCACGCAACTGGAGTCTGACCCCGACGGCGAGGACCGCATCCAGGTGCGTCTGCCGCTGGTAAGCGCGCAGGATGACGGCATCTGGGCGCGTATCGCAACGCTCGATGCCGGCAGCGGTCGCGGCACCTACTTCCGACCCGAAATCGGCGACGAAGTAGTGGTTGGCTTCATCAGCGATGATCCGCGCTGCCCCATTGTGCTCGGCGCGTGCCACAGCAGTGCCAAACCCGCGCCCGAACCCGCCAAAGACGACAACCACCTCAAGGGATATGTCAGCCGGGAAAAACTGAAAATGACCTTCGACGACGACAAAAAAATCATCGTATTCGAAACTCCCGGCGGCAACAAACTAACCCTCTCCGACGACGCCAAAGGCATCCAGCTCGAAGACCAAAACGGCAACAAAATCACCCTCGACGACAAAGGCATCACCATCGAAAGTGCCAAAGACATTATCCTCAAAGCATCGAAAGACCTGAAAGCCGAGGGTATGAACATCGAATTGAAAGCGCAAACCGGCTTCAAAGCCGAAGGCACCGCCAGCGCCGAAATTTCAGGAGCCAGTACCAGTGTAAAAGGCAGCGCTAACACCGTCATCAAAGGCGGAGTGGTGCAGATAAATTGAAAAGTCGCTAAAAAATGCTTCCAGCAGCCCGCGTCACCGACATGATCGTCAGCACCCTGACTTCGGGAGTGCCAACGCCCATTATTCCGCCCGGCGCCCCGACGGTCCTCATCGGCGGCATGCCCGCAGCTCGCTTAGGCGATAGTTGTGGCGCCGACGTCATCGCAAAAGGATCGGCTACCGTCCTGATCGGCGGTATGCCTGCAGCCCGAGTGGGCGATCTCAGCGGCGGCGGCGGGGCCATCATGCCCCCCGGTTGCCCAACCGTCCTCATCGGCGGCTAATCGAATACATTTATCATTCATCATTTATCATTCATCATTACAAAAATGAACCTTCCTTTCCTTGGTCGTGGCTGGTCTTTCCCGCCTACCTTCAACCGGAACCTGCCGGGAGTGGAGATGCTGGCAGAAGAGGCCGACATTTTGTCGAGTCTCGAAATTCTGCTCACGACGGCTCCGGGTGAGCGCGTGCTGCAGCCGGAATACGGTTGCGACATGGAAGAGTTGGTATTTGAAAATGTGGACACCACCACCAAAACCCTGGTAGCCGATAAAATCGAAAACGCGATCCTCTATTTCGAGCCGCGTATTGATCTGGAAACCGTGCGCCTCGACGACAGCCGCGAGTGGGAAGGCGTGATTCTGATCGAAATCGTCTTTCGCGTGCGCACCACCAATTCGCGGTTCAATTTTGTATTCCCCTTCTATAAAAACGAAGGCACCGACCTCAACCTGACCACCAGTATCAACCTCTTGCCGGACAATTCCAACGGATAGCCTCTACGCCATGACCGATCCTTGCAACGACAACCGAGACTCCCTGAAACTCGTCCGCGACGGTACGAGTCAGGAACAGCGCAATTTTCAGGCGCTCGATCCGGGCTATGCGCCGGTGAACGAGCGCACCGTGGCGCACGGGATGGTATTCGTGCGGCAATACACGGCATTTCTCCGGTTTTACAACGACCAAAACCTGCCCGCAGACTCGTGGCAAAAACTGTTTTCCGAGGACGTTTCGGTGCAACTCGCCATTGCCGCCGTGCAAAACGTGGACGCCTACCGGCAGGAAGTGAAACGGTATTTTGATTTCCTGAACGACCTCGCCCACGATGTACCCGCAGCCGAAACGGATTGCAAAAACCGCCTGGGCTATCTGTTCAGTTGCGTGGCATCCCTGGCTGCCCGCCTGGATGAACTGAAAGAAACACTGCCGTCCGACAACCGCCTTCGGGGCGTTTTGGACAATATGGTGCAAACCCAGTTGGCTCCGCATTTTCAACAGTTTTGGGCGTACTACAAACACGACGATACGCTCGGCGCCAACCGGCTGGTAGCCAACGTCCCGGCTACCATTGGCCCCGCGGGCAGCCCTACGGTGCTACGCATACTGGGCAGCCCGGCACTTTCGGCAGCAGCCGTTTCAACTCGAACTTTTTCGAAAAACTGGATTCCGGCAGGCGCCCCGCAAACCGAATGGACCACCTTTTTTGGCAGTATTCCTGCTGAAAACGGCTACGGCACGGGCGGCAGCGTATTTACCCGGATCAACCGCCTCTCGACGCATAACCGCTTCACCGCTATCTTCGACCAGTTTCTGCGTGGCTATGCCCGCACGGTGGCGGAAGCCAAAGCAGCGCTGGAGGATTCGTTCACCCGGTACGACAACCACGCGCCGCACTATGCACTGTTCATCGCATTCCTGCGCCTGTTCGAACATGCCCGCGACGAAGCCAATACCCTCACGGGACGGCACCTCGATTTTTACTACAAAAAAGTGCTGCGCCTGCGCGAAAAACCCGCCGTACCCGGCCAGGCGCACCTGTTGGCAGAACTTGCCAAACACGCCTCGGTGCGCGAATTTCCGGCAGGAGAAAAATTTACTGCCGGCAAAGACGACCTCGGACGCGACGCATTTTTCAAGAATGACCGCGACTTCGTAGCCAACAAAGCCAAGGTGACGGCTGTGAAAACCGTCTATCGGCATCCTTCCGAATCCGCTACCAGTTCGGTTGGCGCCACCAACCCGACGGGCCGAATCTTTGCTGCACCTATATCGAATTCCGCCGATGGCCTCGGCGCCGAGTTGACTTCGGCAGATCAGTCGTGGCATCCGTTTTTCAACAAAACCTACACCGATGGCCTGTTGTCGGCGATCAACATGCCGCCGGCCGAAGTCGGTTTTGCCGTGGCTTCGCACCACCTTTTTTTGGCCGGCGGCGAGCGCACCGTGACATTGCGTTTTGAGGGGCTGAACGTAACTGGCGAAGAGAAAAGCCGCATCCGGTGCCTGTTTTCTACGGAAGAAGGGTGGCTGGAAGCGGCAGCGACGTCGTTCCAGGGAACCGATTTGACGGTCACGCTGAACGGCAGCTTTCCGCCGGTGATCCCGTATGCTCCAAAAGTGCACGGCTACGGGTTCGATACCAACCTGCCGGTGCTGCTGGTGCAGTTGAAGCAAGACAGCGCCTTGACGTACCTGTATCCTGCACTTCAGGACGCGATGCTGACCAAAATCACGCTGCTGACGACGGTTACCGACCTGAAAACACTTGCGGTTTCCAACGATTTTGGACCGGTGGACACGTCCAAACCGTTCCAGCCATTCGGAGCACAACCGCTGGCCAACAGCAGCCTGATCATTGGTTCGAAGGAAATTTTTCAAAAAAACCTGACCAGTGCTTCGGTGAAATTGACCTGGCAAAATGCGCCGGCGCCATACTCCGTATCCCCCAGGATACAGGTTTCATATCTGATTTCAGGAAAATGGAACCCGCCTGCCGGAGCAATAGCCTTCACGAATCCGGAAACCCTTATTTCGCTGGGCTCCGCCGGTAGTACCGTTCTGGACGAGCCTGACCTGGCGGTAAACGAGCAGTACAACACCGGTGCCCGACACGGATTTGTGCGGTTAGCGCTCTCCACTGATTTTGGACAGGCGGCATTCCAAACGGCGCTTTTCAACTACATCAAAGGGCTGCCTACGGCAAGTCCCCCGACACAAGCGCCGACACCGCCCATCGGCCCGTTTGCCACAGCGATCACGCTGGACTACGAAGCCAGCCAAATCATTGCGCTCAGCTCGGCCAACGCGGCGGATTTCAACCGCCGCAACGCCAGATTTTTTCACCTCCATCCCTTTGGCCACACCGAGCAGCACCCGGTGCTGACGGGCAAACCCAATGTTTGCCTGCTGCCCCAGTTCGAGTTTTCCCGTGATGGCGCCAAACAGGAAACCGAAGCCGAATTTTACATCGGCGTTGCCGGCCTGGCGCCGCCACAAAACCTGGCGCTGCTGTTCCAGGTTGCCGACGGTACCGCCAATCCGCTCAGCGAAAAACCCCCGCAACACCTCCACTGGAGTTTTCTGCGGAACAACCAATGGATACCCTTCGAGCAAAACGACGTGAACGACGGTACCGGCGGCCTGCTCCGTTCGGGCATCGTCACCCTCGCCGTGCCGCGCGATGCCACCGCCGACAACACCCTGCTGCCCTCCGGTTCGCACTGGATACGCCTGGCAGTCGGCTCCAACAGCGACGCCACGTGTCGCCTCCGGCTGGTAGCCGCCCAGGCACTGCAAGCCACCTTCGCCGATGCCGGTAACGACCCTGCCTTTCCGGCCAAAACATTGCCTGCGGGAACCATTAGTCAGCTCGACCAGCCCGATGCGGCGGTCAAAGCTATGGTGCAGCCGTTCGAAACCTTCGGCGGGCGCGGGCAGGAAGCGGCGGCTGCATTTTACACCCGCATCAGCGAACGGCTGCGGCATAAAGACCGCTCGGTGGCGCTTTGGGACTACGAGCGGCTCGTGCTCGAAGCATTCCCTCAGGTGTACCGCGTGAAATGCCTGCCGCACACCCGGTTCCAACCCGCAAAAGCTGCGAAACCGGCTACGCCGAACCATCCCGCGCAACCCGCCGAACCGGCGAAATACCGCGAACTCGCGCCGGGCCATGTCACCCTCGTGGTGGTGCCCAACCAACAGCAGCACAACCTGCGCGACCCGCTGAAACCGTACGCCAGCCTCGGGTTGCTGACCGAGATTGAGGCATTCCTGCGCGCGCGCACGACCTGTTTTGCCACGCTCCACGTGCGTAACCCGCAATTCGAGGAGGTCAATACGGAATTCCGCGTGCGGCTGCTGCCGGGGTACGACGAGACGTACTACGTGAAAAAATTGCAACAGGAAATCACCCGCTTCCTGTCGCCATGGGCATACTCTGATGGCGTAAACCCTGCTTTCGGCGGAAAAATGTACAAATCCGTGCTCATCAATTTTGTGGAAGAGCGCCCGTACGTGGACTTCGTGACCGATTTTGTCCTACGCCACACGTATTTCTCCGAAGCTGAAAACAAAAGCGTCACCACGGGCGACCTGTCGGAGGTCGAGCCATCCAAGGCGGTTTCCATATTGGTTTCCGTACCCGAAAAGCGCCACCTCATCACTGTGATCACCGAAGCGGAAGCAGAAGATGCCCGCGAAAAATGCCCTTGCCAAGCATGAGCCAGCCGCCCGTCACCATACCGAAACAACCCGTGCTACGGCCGGCCGAGGACTTCTACCGCCTCCGCCGGGAGGGTATTGGCTTCATCGAGCAAATGGGAAGCCGCTTGTGGACGGATTACAACCTTCACGACCCCGGCATCACGATGCTCGAAGCCCTCGCGTATGCCATCACCGATCTGGCGTACCGCACCGGCTGGGAAATCGAAGACCTTCTGGCGCCCGCTCCGGGTAAGACGGCGCCCGACCAGGCTTTTTACACCGCCCGGAAGATCTTGACCATCAACCCGTGGACGACCGATGATTTTCGCCGCCTGCTGATTGACCTTGCGCATGTGCGCAATGCCTGGGTTTTTTGTAAAAAATGCGCCTGCGACTTGCACTACTTTGCCTGGTGCGACGAGTTCAAACAACTCCAGTTGTCGTTCAAAAAAACAACCGACCAGCGCTTTTCTCCCAAAAAAATTGAACCCCTCGGCTTGTACGAAGCCTTGCTCGAACTCGAATCCGACCCCGTACTCGGCGACCTGAACAACCGGAAAATCGAGCAGACCGTATTCGCTTACGACGCCGAACATCAGCCCCACGCGCTCACCCTCGAATTGCGTTTTCCTGCCTGGGAGCTGCTCAACCAGCAGCAGCAGGACAGCTTTCTACGATACGAAGACGCCAGTACGAAAGCGGCGTTTTTGCGAAAAATTACCGGCATCCAGGCGTTTCGGTTCTCGCGCAGCAACGCCAGCGAACAAACGGATACCGACCCGTTCGACCTGGAAGTGAAAGACGCCGAACTCCGCCGGTACTGGCGCGAGGTGTTTTATGTATCCTTCAACATTACGTTCGACGCGGGCGATCCGCTCGTGCTGGATAATGTTGCGATGCGTTTTTTTGGCGGCGACACCGCCAAAAAAGCGCTGAACGTGCTGCCGCCGGCCGATGTGCTCGGGTTTGTGCTGAAAGAACTGCTGGAAACCAAACCTGGCTCCGCCGACGGCAAATCGGCCACGGGATTCATCCAGCAGTACCGCTGGAAACTGCGGAAAGCCACCGATGCGGTGGACAGCGCCAAAGCCTCGCTGCACAGCCACCGCAACCTCGACGAAGACTACTGCCGGGTGCGCCGCGCCGATGTGGAAGATGTAGCCGTGTGCGCTGATGTAGAGGTGACGCCCGAAGCCGACATTGAGCGGGTGCAGGCCGATATCTGGTTTGCCATCGAGCGGTATTTCAATCCACCGGTACCATTTTACACCTTGCCCGAACTGCAGGATGCCGGCATACCAACCGAGGATATTTTCAATGGCCCCGAGCAGGAAAGCGGCTTCCTGAAAGCCGACGAGCTGGCTGCTTCGGGGTTGAAAACGGAGTTGCGGGTGTCCGACCTCATCAACCTGCTCATGGACATTGAGGGCGTGCGGGCCGTGAACAACCTGCAACTGACCAAGTACGACGCGGAGGGTTTGCCGGTACGGGGAGCTGCCGACTTGCATGGCGAAAAGGTGAACCTCAACCAAATCAGCGCGAACTGGACATTGGCTGTCACGCCCTTGCACCAGCCCCGCCTGTATTTCCACCTGTCGCGGTTCCTGTTTTACAAAAACGGCCTCCCGTTTCAGGCGCGTGCTGCCGAAGCGCTGGAAACCCTGACCCAGTTGCGTGGCGCGGCCGACCGGCCAAAGGTGCCGAATGCGCCCAAGGATTTGCTCATTCCTGCCGGCACCTTCCGCGACCCGGAGGATTATTTCCCGGTACAGTACAGCCTGCCGCGTACGTACGGCGTGAGTTCGGAAGGTTTGCCGGGCAATGCAACCGTGCTGCGTCGCGCACAGGCACGCCAGTTGAAAGGTTATCTGATGGTGTTCGAGCAGCTGCTGGTGAACGCGACGGCCCAAATCGCCAATACCGCCCAGTTGTTTTCCATTGATACCATCCCGCCGCTGCACACGTATTTCACCCGCTTGCTCGACGGGAGCGCCATTGAGGGTGCAAACGACCTGCTCAACGGGCTTACAGCCACCGGTTTACAGGAGTTGGCGGAAACAACCGACGAGTTCCTCGAACGCCGCAACCGTTTTCTGAACCACCTCTTGTCGCGTTTCGGCGAGCAGTTTGGCGAGTACGCCTTGTTGCTCACGGCCCGCGCGGACGCCGTTACGGCGCAGCAAGAACTGATCGCGGACAAACTGGCTTTTTTGACCATGGCCGACAAGGTCAGCCACGACCGGGGCAAGGCATTCGACTACCACAACGATCCGACCAATCCGGCCAACGTACCGGGTTTGCGCTTGCGCCTGCGCGCCTTGCTCGGCATTGCACCGGCCGACGATGCGGCGCGGTTTATCATCGTGGAGCACCTGCTGTTGCGACCCAAATTTCACGGCGATGCGCTCTATCCCGCTTGTGTGGACGGCGGGTGCAGCACCTGCGGCGATGCAGAAGACCCATACTCGTTTCGCCTCACTTACGTCATGACGGGCTGGGTGGCGCCGTTCGATACCGACCTCGAAATGCGGCATTTTGCCGACCGCACCATTCGGCAGGAAACGCCCGCGCACCTGCTGCCCAAAATCTGTTGGGTGGGCAACGATGGTTTCACGCCCGACCCCTGCGATCCGGTGCTGACCAAAGTGGCCGATTTGCTGACCGAGGACCATGCCACCGACATCACGCCCGCCGATGCCTGCGTTTGTGCGGTGCTGATTTTGAATCAATACAACACGGTTTTTAAGGCATTTTTTGATCCGAAAAAAACGGCGCACTTGCTCAAAACCGGCTGGGAGTCGCTGCTGAAAGTAGAATTTGCCCCGATTGTAGCCGCAGATTTCCCGTGTTCGGCGGCGGTGGATACCACCACGTGGGATAAAATACAGGCGACGCTGCTCGCGCATTTCACGGAAATCGCCTACTACGGTTGGCAATTTGAGCGGTTTGAGGAAGCCTGGAAGCAGTGGCTCGATGCCAACAAGGTGTTTGACTGGACAGAGGAGCGTCTGGCGGACCGTGTGGAGGCGATGTTGGTTGCCGGGCTGGCGCCCAAATCCAACACCCCGCCGAAGGAAGCACCCTGCCAATGGGCGGTACAAATCCTGACGCACTACGGCATGCAATTTTTCGAATGGATGAAAGCCAAATTCGATGCAGGCGCGGCTTTCGACAACAATACCTGGGTCATTCCCGACCCGGCAGGCATCGTATTGCCGGCAGGTTTTCTGTTCAAACCCGGTACGGCAGCGGCAATCGAGGCATTTCTGAAAGCGCGTTACGAGGCGTACAAGGAAGTCTCGTACCGCCTCTGGATCGTGCTCGATCTGCTCAGCAAACTCCGAAACGCATACCCGGGTGCTACGCTGCACGACTGCGACGACGGCAGCGACGATAACCCCGTGCGTCTCGGCAGCACCGCGCTCGGCCGCCGTCGGGTACAAGCGAAAATTGTGATAACGCCGGCTGCCAAAGCCGCGCCGGCCAAGCCGGTTGCAACGCAGAAAAAAACGGTTGCGCCCAAGGCGAAGTCGCCCGCGACCCCGGTAGCCAAGAGTACGGCCGGCCCAACACCTGCCGTCAAACCGGCGAAAGGAAAAACCGTGCCGCCGCCTGTTGCCGTGCCGCCGCCGCCTGCCCAGAAAGCCAAGTCGGCGCGTAAACCGAAGAAAAAAGAAAACTAACCATTTCTCAACTGACAAAACAGTCACGTCATGCAACCAAAGCAAGATACTTACCCGGTCTTCGAAGCCAATCAGGTGCTCACCAACCGCCACCTGAATCAGGTTTTTGATTATTTGGACGAGCAGGAGCGCCTGACGCGGGCCAACCTGATCGGGATTGGCATCGTGTGCGGACTGGAGATCAAACTGACCACCGGCAACGCGTCCGTGCTGCTTTCTAAAGGCTGCGGCGTGACCTCGGAGGGTTACCTGATCGTGGAGCCGGCGGAAGAAGTCGCGCTGGTGGAATACAAAACCTACACCCTGCCCGATGAGGTGGCCGAGTATCTCCCGTTCAAATACGACGCGCCTGACCCGAACGACAATACTAAAACCATCCGGAAGCAATACGACCTGTGGGAGTTGTTCGAAGCCGGGGAGCCCAATTCTACCAAACTGAACGCCGCGCCGGCTAATTTTCTGAACGACAAAGCGGTGCTGCTTTTTCTGGAATTGAAAAAAGACGGCCTGCGCAATTGCAGTCCTAACAACTGCGACGACAAAGGCGCGGAGGTGACGGCGACGGTGCGGCGTTTGCTGGTGCGGGTGGCGGATTTGACGAAAATTATCGCTGCCGCAAACGGGCAGGGCACGGCGCTCACGCCTGCCGACCTCGAATCGGTGCTGCTCGCCCGGCTCAAATTGCCCGATATCCGGCTGCCCCGGTACAATGTGCCCAATACCGAGCCTGCTACGTCGGAGGATGTGTACGGCGGATTTCTGGATGTTTTTCGCGCGTATCAAGTGGTGTCGGCTACCGGTGCGGCGCTGTCAGAAGCCTACAAGGCGTTTGAGCCACTGCTACTGGAGGACTTTCCTGCCGACCCGTTTGCGGCCGATTTTTCAAACAAGTTCGGTTTTCTCGACACCGCACCGACATCCACCGGACAGGTGCGTTTTTTGCAATACTACTACGACCTGTTTGACGACCTGTTGAAGGCCTACGATGAGTTTCGGTGGAAGGGTGCAGAACTGATGTGTGCCTGTTGCCCGCCCGGCGGGTTGTTTCCCCGGCACTTGATGCTGGGCGTGTTGCGGCCGGATTTGGTGCAGCAACCGGGTATTTTCCGCCACCCGTTCCTGGCGTCCTCTGCGATCAGTGGCTGCGAAGAACGTACCGAAGAAGTGCAGTTGCTTTTCCGGCGCCTCGTGGAAATGGTGCGGAGTTTTACGGAGAGTCCGCAGGTACCTACCCTGAAAGTCAAGAATAAAACGATCCCGCACATCCGCATCACGCCGAGCAAGCTGGCCGATGTTCCGCTTTCCGACAAAGCCATTCCGTACTATTACGCGCAGAACGGCACGCCGCCGCTTTTCCAGCAGTGGAACGCCCGGCGCACCCGGCGTGGTCGGGCCAACCAAAACCTGAGTTATCGCTCGTACCAGTACACGCCGGCGCCGCCGCTTTTTGTGTCGGAGCCGCTGCGCTACGATCTGGAACCGTACAATTTCCTCCGCATCGAAGGCCACTTGAGTCAGAACTACCAGGATGCGCTGGAAGCCCTGCTCCAGATGAAGGAAACGTTTCGCCTGCCCATCGAGATCATTGCGCTGCGCACGGGCGCTTTCGATGAAAATATTTCGGTGGATTTGAGTCAGGAAACCTGCCGCTTTCAGGATCTGGATACGCTGTATGACGTGACGCGGGAGGAATGGTTTTGCTTTTTGGCGAAGATCGTCGTGTACCTGTATGACTTGCCCACGATAGGTGTGGACGCCAAAAAGAGTACTTCGCAATTCGAGTTCATTAAAAAGTACGCCCCTGGTTTTCTGGTTAGCAGTGGTACTTACGGGCAATCGTTTGAAGATTACGTCAAAGGAGTTGGCGGCCAGGTGCCCGATGTGTCACCGGATTTATTGGTGGACATTATCAAAGGTTTTCCACCCAATGACTACTTCGTGCTGTACACCTTTTTCTCCATTTTTATCACGTATGATATTCTCCAGGCAGACCTCCAAAAACTGGATTACAGCAAGCTGAAAGCACAGTTTGACGCTTTGCACAAAGTAGCTGCCGCGCAGGAGGCTCGCCGCGAGGAAATGACCGGCAACCTGCAAGGCACCGCCAATATCCTGAAATGGGAAGAAATTGACGACCGCCTGGAGGACCTGCTGAACACGTGTCTGCCTGAAAAATTCAAGTCCATCCTCGACGAGTACGCCCGGCGTATCATCGAAGTGAAACAAAAGCAGTTTCTCAGTTTCTTCTTGCAGCGCAATCCGGGCATTCAGCACAAAGCCGGTGTGCCGATGGGGGGCACTTTCATTCTGGTCTATCACGACGATATTGAACCGGTGATTGATAAGGAAATCAATGTTTTTCGCCCGGGCGACCTGGTTGCTACGATAACACAAGGCGCCGGCTCCGTCATTACCAAAGGAAACGTCGTGTCGGTGGCTACGACCAAACAAAAAGACAGTGTTGCGAATCGCATCTTGTCTCTGAACACGTTGTCGGAGAATGATAAAAAAGTCATCATCAGCGCATTGGGCAGGCCTGATGCCGAGGTAGCCCTGGCCGGCGCCAGAGGTAATCCGTTGGATGCCGCCGTTGAACAAATCATTTCCGAGACGGTAGAGGGCTTGAGCGACGGCACCGTGATTGCCGACTTTTACCTGCCTTACCTGTGTTGTTCCGACTGTTCGCCCGTACAATTTAGTTTGCCGGCTATCCCGCCAACCTTCGCCTTTGAGGTAGGGTGTACCGACGCAAAAAACCAGGCTGAAGTGACGATCACGCCGTCGGGTGGGGTAGCACCGTACAGCATAAAAGTGGACGGGAACGACTTCGTCCCGCTGACCGGCAAGGTGTTGCTCTTTGCCGGTGACCATGAAGTGACGATTCGGGATTCGGCGGGTATCCAGTCGCTCCAGCAAAAAGTGACCGTGCAGGGCGCTCTGGTATTCGGGGCTGCAACGTTCGAGTGCGATGCTGCCGGGCAGTTTGTTGTCAAGTTCGCGATGGCCGGCGGGCGTCCGCCGTTTACCTCTCCGCAAGGTAGTTTCTCCGGCGCGCAGTTTACCAGCGCACCCGTGGCGAGTGGCAATGCGGTTACGGTGGAAGTCACCGACAGCGCAGGTTGTGAAGCGAGCCAACGATTTATACACACCTGTGTTGCGCCTTGCGATTTGCCCTGTGGCGGTGCGGCGATTCGCTGCGGCTATCGGTTCTGGATACCGATTGGCAGTTTCAAAGAACAAAAACCGGTTCTGGAGTACAACATTGACATGAGCAAGTTCGCCTTCGAAGGACCGGGTGGTGTAGAAATTGACCTCACGGCAGAAGTACAGGACATTATTGGCAAGTTCGATCCGGCAGCATTCAATGAAAATTTCCGGGATTTGGTACAAAGCAGGTGGATTGACCTGATTAACAAACTCATTGCCGACAAGACTAAAGACGATAACTGGTTCCGGCTGGAGTATCTCCAGGATGATAAGGAGCAATTTGGAATGCTTCGGATAGAACGGTTTGAATGTTTGAAATTTGTATTCAGTTTCCATGTGAACTATAAACACCCCGAGGTGCCGGAAAGCTACCACCTGACCTATTCTTCCGAAGAGGGTTTCAGCATGGTAGTCCCGGGCGCCAATAGTGCCCCTGTACTTGTTCCGCCTATTGGTTGCGAAAAGCTGAATAAGTGCAAAGGCGAAAAGAAATGGAACCCGGTCTGCACAACAGAACCGTTCAAGGTGAATATCGTGGAGAAGGATTTCAAATTCCCGTTTGTCACGTTGCGCGCCACTACATCCGGGACAATCAAGCCGACGCTATTTGTGTGGGAAGTTTCGGCTGCCAAACCTTCGCTGGCCAATGGTGCTGCTGTGGAAATGACGGTGGTGGAACCATTCACCTTCCCGATAAAAATCCGCGTGACGGCATTTGCTGCCGGGGGGTGCTCGACGACGGTTGAAGATGTCATAGACTTAAATCCGCAGTAACGATGTCTGCCGCCGCAACCCATATCATACAGCTTCAGCGCATCGAAGTGGCGCTCAACGGCTCGGAGTCGGACGGTTTTGCCCTGCAAAATCGCCTCTCCGCGTTGTGTCGCGATTGGCTTCCGCAGGTGATTGAGCGTGCGTTGGAGCGGTACGCGCCAGTGGATGGGCACCTGGTGATGGAGTATCTGGAAGTTGATATCGGTGCGTTGCCGCTCGAGCGGTTGGAACAGGCGTTTCCGGAATTGGTGCGCAACGCTGTGGAAACAGCTATCCGGGAAAAATGGACGGCTATGCCCGGCTCGGATACCGCACCTGCCGGAGCGCAATCGGCCGATTTCAAATCGGAAGTGCAGGCAACCTGGGAAGCGTTTTTATATTTCCTCGAAACGGGGCGTTTGCCGTGGGCGTACCGTTTGCCGGCGGGCGTATCCCTGGGGGAAAAGGTGGTGCAGGTGTTGTCGGATTGGCCCGATACCCGGCGCCTTTTTGTTGAGTTGAAAACAAAGATTGCGCTTGAGGCGGCACGCAGCCGCTTGGTTCGGCAGTTCAGTCCGGCATTTTTGAACGAACTGGCTGAACGCGTTGCTCCGGAAATGGCGGCGGATGTTCGGCAGGCGTTAGCGGCGTTGCACCCGCACATTCCGCGCGAGGCATTCGCTTTTGCGGAACGGGTGGTTTGGGAAAAGGGGCTGGAGCAACTGGCCGGAATCGGTACGCCGGTTGTGCGCAGTGGGCGCCCGGTGGTTGCCGGCATTTCCGAATCGGTGCTGCGCATTTTGGCCCAAAGCCTGCATGAAATGGAGCGACAGCAGCCGGGCATTACGACCCGATTGCGTGCGGACGCCCGGCAGGGGCCGGCTGAATCCTGGATAAAAACACTACGTAAACCGGCGCCGGTATCCGATGCAAAACCACCCGCGCAAACAGCATCCGACAGCGCTTTGCCGATGCAGGGCTTGATCCTCGATTATGCAGGATTGGTCTTGTTGCATCCATTTTTGCCGCAGTTTTTTCGGGCGCTGGGTGTTGCCGACGATGCAACACTGACGCAGCCGGACCGGGCGCTCCACCTGTTGCATTTCCTGGCTTCTGGTAAAACCGCCGCCCCGGAGTACGAACAGACATTTGCCAAAATCCTGTGTGGTATCCCGCTCGGGCAGCCGGTCGAAGCGCAGATCGAACTGACGGGCAACGAACAGGCGGAGGCTATCAACCTGTTGCAAACAGTGGTTCGCTACTGGGATGCCCTCCGGGATACTTCTCCGGAGGGGCTTCGCGAAACCTTTCTTCACCGTCCGGGGAAACTGGTTGTTTCCGGCGACGGTGGCTGGCAGTTGTTTCTGGAAACCCGCACCCACGATATTTTGCTGCAACAGTTGCCTTGGGGATACGGTATGATTCAACTCCCCTGGATGCCGGCGCTGTTGCGGGTGGAATGGGGGTAATGATGAATGATAAATGATGAATTGGACATGACAAGGGGTAAGCAATATCAAATTGGCACATTATTAAATTATCATATAGGCACTTGAAATCCTCGGCAGAAAAAACATCCACGAGTACGACTTCGACGACTGCCCCGCAGACGCCGGAGAAGCCGTTTTTTGAAAAAGCGGGTGGGGCGGTGCAGGCCAAAATGACGGTGAACAAGCCGGGCGACAAATTCGAGCAAGAGGCCGACAAGATGGCCGACAAGGTGATGCGCATGCCGGCTCCGGGTAAGGAAGTGAAGATTCAGCGCGCACCGGAGGAGAAGGTGCAGAAGAAAGAAGACGACAAGGTGATGAAGATGGGTGCGAAGGAGGAGCAGCTACAGAAAGCGGAGTGGAAGGAGGAAAAGGTGCAGAAGGCAGAGGCAAAGGATGAGCGGGTGCAGAAGAAAGACGAAGAAAAAATTCAGCGCAAAGGCAACGACAGTACTTCTGCGGTGGCGGCTAATACCCAGTCGGCTATCCAGAATAAATCCGGCGGCGGTCAACCCTTGCCAGCTGATGCGCGCAGTTATATGGAACCGCGTTTCGGAGCGGATTTCAGCAATGTTCGCATGCACAACGACCCTGAAGCGGCCCGCCTGAACAACCAACTCGGCGCAAGGGCTTTCACGTACCAAAACAATGTTTTTTTCGGGCAGGACCAATATCAGCCGGGCACCAGCGAAGGCAAACAGTTGCTTGCGCACGAGCTGACGCATACGATACAGCAGGGACACGCCCCGGAGGCTTCCGTGCAGCGAAGTTCGGTGCCGGGCATCCAACGGCAGCCTGCCCCAGCGGGAGGAGGCCTCGTCAGTTCGGGAGTGGTAGATATCACCGGCAATACATTCAGCCCGTCGGCCAAAATCAAGGAAGAGATAGAAGCACAGGGCTCCAAGGGCCTGGAGGTGCGCGTCATCATCAAGGGGTTGACCGGAGAAGGGCGGGTGAAAGTGCGGTTGGACAGCCAGAAAACGTACGACTCTATGGGTAAAGGCTCCATGCCCTTGCTCAACGAATGGACGAAGCAGCTGGGTGGGATGCACCTCAATTTTACCATCAAAAACAGCGAAATCAAGGGCGGCTACGCTTCGATGAAACCGGGTGGCGGCGACAGTAATGACTGGCTGGCTTCAGTGAAAAAAAATGCCGCCGTACTGGGCGGCGTAGGGCTGAAAGTGGATAAATTACCTACGCCGGTCAATAAATTTGAAGGTGGCAAACTGACCCTCGGCGTCACTGGATTGAGTGTGGAAATAGGCGGATTTTTGAGCAGTCAGGTGAATTTGACCCTCGAAAACCTGAACAAGCCGGTCATTGAGGCTACAGCCAAGATTGATGTAAAGGGCCTTGCGCAAGGCGAACTGAAATTGGACAACACAAAAGGTGCGTTGGCCGGCGAGGTGACTTTAACGGTCAGCCTCAAATCGTTCACCGGAATGGGCAAAGTGAAATACAACCCGGACGGCACGGTGGACATCGGTGGCAAGGCAGGCTACGCGAGCGACAAGTTGTCGGGTGAAATTCAGTTCGTCGCCACCGATCTGGAGACGGCCAACAAGTTTGGCAAGGATGCCATAGCCGCCGCTGGAGGCAAAGAGAATGTGGCCAATGCCGGCCCACCGGGCCCCGTGCCCGCGCCCAAGCCCAGCAGCAAAAAACGTGCGCTTGCCGCCAGTGGCCAATTGGCGTTCAACCTGACCAAGTGGTTTGCCGGTGCGGTGACGGTGGTCGTGGATGGCAACGGGCATGTAACGGTGATCGGGAAAATTGCGCCACCGGCAGAGATCATCTTGTTCCAACAGAAAGACTGGGAAAAACAACTCATCAAGTTTGAGGCAAAAGCCTATTACGGCATTCCGCTGGTTGGCAACCTGAACCTGTTTGCCAACATTGGCCTGTACGCATTGGCAAAATTAGGCCCTGCCAAAATTTACAACATCGAGATTCTGGGCACCTACTCCACCGACCCAACGGTGCAGAAAAACATTCAAATCGCAGGTTCCATCAATATTTCTGCCTACGCGGGCTTGCGTTTGCGGGCCGAAGGCGGTGCGGGCATAGAACTTGTCGGACACGAACTCAAATTTGGCATTGGCCTGAATGCCGATATCGGGGTTAAAGCCTACGCTGATGCCCGCCCAACCATTGGATACCGTGACCCGGGCGAATTTTACATAAGCGGCACCCTGGAAATGGTGGCGCAACCCATGCTCGGGCTCGGCGGGGACTTCTTCATTCAACTGGACAGCCCGTGGTGGTCGCCTGCGCCGGACAAAACCTGGAAATGGCCGTTATTCTCCAAAGAATGGCCGCTGAGCGACCCGATTGGCCTGAGCGCCACGATCAAAGATTATGTGCTGGGTTCGGGCAAAGTACCTGATGTCGAGATGAAACGACCGGAATTTGACCCCTCCAAATTCATGACGAGCATGGTGGACGACAAACTGCCTGCCAAGTCGGGTGGCAAAGCGGACGGGAAAGGTGCGTTCAAAGAGGACGGTTCGGTGCCGAAGCCGGTGGTTCCTCCGAAAAAAGCAGCACCCACAAAGGGCGAACCGAAGGGCGGGAAGAAGGGAAGTGCGCCGGCGGGCGGGAAGTCGGGGCAACCTGATAATAAGGCTGTCGCTGACCAAGGTGCCAATAAAACATTGAAAGCCAGTTTGGATGCGTTAAAAAATAAGCAGCCCTATTCGAAAGTCGAATTAGATAAGGCATTGGGGGCAATAAAAGGCAAGGTGAAAGGAGTGAGCTTCACCGTCAAGGGCGAAAAAGACAAATGGGTGGTTACGCCGAACAGCGATGGAAAGAAGAAGAAAGCAGGAAGCATTATATTGGC
Source organism: Saprospiraceae bacterium (assembly GCA_041741155.1). Lineage (GTDB taxonomy): Bacteria > Bacteroidota > Bacteroidia > Chitinophagales > Saprospiraceae > M3007. Next base: position 31,961 of record JBGSKO010000204.1, read on the forward strand.
GTTGAAAAATGAGGGGGCGGTCTCCGAGGAAGTCCAAAAAGGTCTGGATGCTTTGGACCAGGTGACGGCAGGGTATGCCAGCAAAGGGGCTACAAAAGAGGAAATGACAGCAGCGGTGAAGTCCGTGCGCCGGAAGTTTAAATTCAAGTCTATTGAGGTTGAACTGAAGGATGGTTTTTGGCAATTTGATTATCAAATTAATCCGAAGGGTAAGAAGAAGGGGCCGAAAATCTTAAAAGAAGAAAAACCTAATGTTGAAGTTAATGATATGCTCAAGGCTCGTTATAAGATTGGTAAGTTCCGTGCAATAGTAATTTCTATCAAAATAGACACTGAAAACATTACCCATCGCTTTAAGGCACAAAAATTTAATAATCCAGAGCAGCAAAATACATTTACTCAATTTAATCAAAAACTTAAGTCTGGAGAGATTGAAAAGGTAAATGAGACTCGTGAATATTGGATGAATAATCGCCCCGCCTATCGTGCAAGCCTAGTAGAACAAGTTTGGAAAAATGCGTTGGTTAATGGAAAAGTTATTGACCCCAATGTAGGTGGGGAAATACATTGGACTATTGGCGCTCCCAGACTTGGGGTCTGGGATATGGGCCATGTTCCTAAGAAAAAATATAGTGATATGGTTGATGCAATGTTAGTAGGGACAATTTCAGAAGAGGAATTTTTAAAAGACTACCAATCGGCATCTTCATATCGTCCAGAACATCCATCATCTAACAGAAGTAATCGTTACTAAATAATTTTAATATGAACGAGCTTAAAAAACTATTCTCTTTTGTTCAGTACAATAAATTAGATCAATTTTACAATATTTTAGATGCAATTAATATTGATGAAATTGATGAATATAAGAGAACAGTACTACATATTGCATCCGCCAATCCAGATGTTAAATTTTTATCTACTTTACTTGCTAAGGGTTTCAATCCCAATATGCAAGATGATCAAGGGAATACCCCTTTGCACTATGCAGCCAGCGAATCATTGACAGAAAATATTGAATTGCTCATAAGAAGTGGTGCTAAAGCTGACATCCAGAATATTTATGGGAATACTCCGCTTTGGGATGCTGTGTACTCCTCTAAAGGCAAGATAGATACTTTACAAAAATTATTGGAAAACGGCGCTAAGCCTACCATGAAGAATAAGGTTGGGAAATCTCCTCTTGACTTCGCATATGAGATTGGTTTTCCTCAAGCTATAAGTTTATTAGAAAAATATGCTTAATCATCCAAGTGGAGTGCCCCACTCCCTCTCCACCGCCCTCGCCTTCCTCCATTCCGCCATTGTCGGGCGGCTGAAAGTACATACCGGTAAAGAAGATAAAATCGTGCTCAACGGCACGGCGTACTACGAAGACGACAGCGCTTTCTCTCGTTTTTTCCAGACGCTGGAGCCTGCCTTCGAGGAATACATCCTCCTCCTCCTCGCCCTCGCCCCCCACCTTCAACCCAATTTCTTTAACCAAATCATGGCCGAACACCTGCCCGAGGGCGGCGATCTGCCCGAATTCGGCGGCGTGAAAGGAGCCAATCACCGCGGTATCCTGCCGACCGGCGAGACCGCGCAATTTGTGCTGGCGGGCAACGACCTGCAGCGCCGGCTTGAGGTGCAGCGCCTACTTGGCAACGAACACTGGCTGGCACAAAAAGGTATCCTCTGGCTCGAGCCGGTCCGCGAAGGCGAACCCGCCATGAGCGGAAGACTCGTGCTCGACCCCGAAGTAGTCGAACTGCTCACACTCGGACAGGTCAGCAAACCCCGCTTCAGCATGGATTTTCCGGCGGAGCGCATTTCCACCGAAATGGATTGGGACGACCTGGTGTTGCCGCAGGCTACCCTCCGACAAATCCGGGAAATTGAGCGTTGGACCTTGCACAACGACACGATCCTGCACGAGTGGGGCATGAAGAAAAAAATCAAACCGGGCTACCGCGCATTGTTTTTTGGTCCGCCCGGCACCGGAAAAACGCTGACGGTAGCCTTGTTGGGAAAAAAAGCCGGAAAGGATGTGTTCCGGGTGGACCTCTCCCGGGTTGTTTCAAAATACATCGGCGAGACGGAAAAAAACCTCTCCAGACTGTTCGATAAAGCCGAGCACAAAAACTGGATTTTGTTCTTTGATGAGGCAGATGCACTCTTCGGGAAACGCACCGGCGTACGCGATGCACACGACCGCTACGCCAACCAGGAGGTGGCATATCTGTTGCAACGCGTTGAGGCTTTCAATGGTTTGGTGATTCTGGCGTCTAATCAACGCGCCAATATTGACGATGCTTTCACCCGCCGATTTCATTCCATTGTCTATTTCCCTATGCCAAGTCCTGCCGAGCGGACGGCAATCTGGCAGCGCACGTTTCCGCCGCAGATCGTTCCGGACGAGAGCGTGGACTGGGTGCAACTTGCCGGCCAATATGAACTGACCGGAGCCAATATCCTGAACATTGCACAATGGTGCGCCATAGAAATGCTGGCAGAAGGTTCCAGCACCCTGAGCCTGCAAAGACTGGAAGCTGGTATTCTTCGGGAATTTGTGAAGGAAGGAAAAATCGTTTGATTTCTAAATAGTCAAATTAGCCTCCGCTGGTACAAACCGGCTTCAAAGGCTACCCGCACCAATCCAGCCGTGTTTTTTACGCCCAGTTTCTGGATCAGGTTCACGCGGTGTGTCTCCACGGTACACTGGCTGATAAATAGTTTGATGGCAATTTCGTGGGCCGTATGTTCCTCTACAATGAGATTGAGTACCTCCTTTTCGCGCGGCGTCAATTTTTGCCAACTTTTCGTTTTTCGCACAGGGTCGGTGAGCCAGGAGGTAAAGGTGTGCTGAAGGGAAGTCGGGACGTACAAATGACCCGCTGCCAATGCGTCCAGCGCTTCGTTCAGGTCTTCCTCTGCCGTTGTTTTTGGGAGATAGGCCAGGATTCCCAGTTTGAAATACTTTTTTATTTCCGGAATAGAATCATCACCGCTTCCAAACAATAACAATTTGGCCTCGGGTACTACTTTTTTGAAGTTCCGAATAGTTACTTCCGGTTTAACGTCCAATAACTCCCCGTCGAGCCAAACAAGATCGGGTTGAAAATCAGTACACAAGACAAGTGCTTGCGGAATATCCGCAGCGCATTGAACATCGGTGATGGTTGGATGGAGGGTTAAATGGCCGACAATAGCTTCCCGCAATAGTGGAATAGCTTCTAAAACAAGTGTTTTCATATAGATACTTTTGAATCAGCGGATTAGGATTTAAAAATAAAATACACTCTGGCATGCCATGGAAAATAGACGGTTCTGCTGTTTGTAACAGCAGAGCGCTTTATCCCCCAGAACATAGGGGTTAATCTAAATTTAATGAAAGGGTGGATGGGGAAATGGTCGCTGGACGTGTTTTACCAGTTGATCCTGAAACAGCTAAAGTAGTAGCTGTAGCAGGACACTAACGCAACAAAAGAGTACGTCAGTTAAGCCAAGTGCGTGAAAAATCGGTTAATGACAGTGTAAAAGACTTGATTAAAAAGATTTACAAATATATGTATAATGGTCAGAAAGGCAACGCTGCCGTGTGATTAATTTCTTCTTTTGTTTGTCGGCCGACCAAAATAGATGTCAACTGTTTTCTTTTGCTGTCCTTTCGTTTTTCACGAAATTTCCAGAACCCCAATCCCCTATCTTTGCCCGCGCTTTTACCGCATACTACACATCATGACAAAAAAACGCATACTCATTACCGGCGCTGCCGGATTTCTCGGCTCGCACCTCAGCGACCGCTTTCTCGCCGAAGGCTTTCAGGTTATTGGCATGGACAACCTGCTCACGGGAAGCCTCGACAACATCGAGCACCTGTTCAAGGAAAAGGACTTCGAGTACTACCACCACGATGTCACCAAGTTTATCCACATCCCGGGCAAGTTGGATTACATCCTGCACTTCGCCTCCCCCGCCAGTCCGATAGACTACCTGCAGATGCCTATCCAGACGCTGAAAGTGGGTGCCCACGGTACGCACAACTGCCTCGGCCTCGCCAAGGAAAAGGGCGCGCGCATCCTCGTGGCCTCTACTTCGGAAGTGTACGGTGACCCGCTTGTCCACCCCCAAACGGAAGAATACTGGGGCAATGTGAACCCCGTTGGCCCGCGCGGCGTGTACGACGAGGCCAAACGTTTTATGGAAGCCATCACGATGGCATACCACAATTACCACGGCGTGGATACCCGGATCATCCGCATTTTTAACACCTACGGCCCTCGTATGCGTGTCAACGACGGGCGCGTGCTGCCGGCGTTTTTTAGTCAGGCAATCCGCGGCGAAGGACTCACGGTGTTCGGCGACGGTTCGCAAACCCGTTCGTTCTGCTATGTGGACGACCTCGTAGAAGGTATCTACCGCCTCCTCCTGAGCGAATACCACCTGCCCGTCAATATCGGAAACCCTTCGGAAATTACGGTCATGCAGTTCGCCAAAGAGGTGCTTGATCTCGTGCAAAATCCCAAGGCTTACATTGATTACCGCCCACTGCCCGTAGATGACCCCAAACAACGCCGTCCCGATATCACCAAGGCTCAAACCCTGCTCGGCTGGGAACCCAAATACGACCGTGCCTCGGGATTGAAACTGACGTACGAGTACTTTAAAAAAGTGGTTCGGGTTGGTTGAGAAGGGTTGAGAGAAGTTGAGAAGGTTGAGAGGGGTTGAGGAAGTTGAGAAGGTTGAGAGCATATTTATTCACGTTAAAAAACAGTTTTCGTTTGTTCGGGCAGGTGTGTGTCGGTGGCGCCTTAGATC
>JBGSKO010000205.1:0-7282 GCA_041741155.1 Saprospiraceae bacterium
AACCCCCTCAACCCCCTCAACTCCCTCAACCCCCTCAACTCCCTCAACAACCTCAACTCCCTCAACTCCCTCAACCCTCCACGATGCCTGGGACAATCTCTTGAAAAAGCACGTCAGTGCTACCGGCAAAGTACACTATAAGGGTTTCAACGCCGACAAGGCCGAACTGGATGCTTACCTGAAGGCCTTATCCGACAACCCGCCGGCAGACACCTGGAGCCGCGCTGAAAAAATGGCGTACTGGATCAATGCCTACAACGCGTTCACCATTGATCTGATCGTGGACAACTACCCTGTAACCAGCATCATGAACCTCGACGGCGGGAAAACCTGGGAGGTGCAGCGCATAGTACTCGGCGGAAAAAAATACAGTCTGAACCAGATCGAAAACGATATCCTGCGGCCCCAGTTCCAGGACGCGCGCATCCACTTCGCCGTAAACTGCGCCGCCAGGTCCTGTCCGCCACTGCTGAACCGGGCCTATACCCCCGAAAATCTGACGCGCACGCTGGAGCAGCGTACGCGTCAGTTTATCAACGACCCGAAATACAATACCCTTTCGGCGGAAAAGGCCCAGGTGAGCAAGATTTTTGAGTGGTATGCGACCGATTTCGGCGACCTGCGCACATACCTGAACCGCTACAGCACTGTGTCTTTGCCTGCAGATGCGGTTGTTGGTTTCGGGGAGTATGATTGGGGGTTGAATGAGTAGAACTACTTCTTCAACTCCCGCTCAAAAATCAACTCCAGCTGCGAGGCCGCCAGATTTTTGGCAATGATCGTGCGGTTTTTGTCCAGGATGTACAGCTCGGGTGTGATGTCCACGAAGTACTTGGCATAAATGGCCCGGTTGGTGGGGTCGTACACGTTGGTGAACGTGAAGCCGCTCTTTTTAATAAAGCTGCGCCATTCGTCCTCTTTGGTGTTTACGGCGATGCCGTAGAAGTCCACGCCGCGGGTTTTCCATTTTTCGTACAGGCGCTGTATTTCGGGTGCCTGCTCCTGGCAGTGCTCGCAGTCGGGACTGAACATGAAGATCACGATGAGCGGCGCCGTCATCTCATAGATGCTCTTGGACTGCCCATTGATGTCGTTTGCGCGCACATCGGGACCTTTGCGGCCGAGCAGGCTGGCTTTCATTTCATCTACTTTTTTGCGCAGCTTGTTCACGTTCTCCGGGGTATCCCAGAATGCATTTTCGGGGGTGACGTATTTGTCAATCAGATAAACCATAACAGCCTCGCCGTCCATAACTTTGGTTTTGCCGTTTTCGTAGTTCAGGCCGATCCAGTTGACCATGAACTTGAAGTATTCCTTGTACGGCAGCACGCGCTGGATGAGCGGATCGGCTACTTTTATGATGGAGTCGGGGTTCTGGGGCGTGAGTTCGACGATGTAGCGTTTCAATTTATTAAAAATCACCGGCGTGTTGAGCATACGGTTGTCGGTGAAATCCACGCCGTCCCAGAAGTGTTCGCGGAAGTAGGAGAGGTTTCGCAGGGTATCCAGGTCGCCGTTGGGCTTGCGGAATTCCGGCCAGTCGGGGTTTTGTCCGGCAGTTTTAAACTTCGTAAAAAAAACATTCGGGTGTTCGCGGAATATGGTGTCGAGGTGTGCCTTGCGGTCGGCGATCAATTTATTTTGGCGTGTTTTAGCCATCTGATACTCCGGCGAGGATGCCTGGTTGTTGCGGATAATTTGTCCCAACTGGTTCAGCTCCGGGTCTTGCATGCTCTGGAAACGCGTGTTCCGGTACAGCAGTTCGTTGTTGATGGAGCCTTTCACCTGCATGGTGCCGACGATGTTGATCACATTGGCTCGCAGGGTCATAAACTGATCTTCCTGGTCAATGAGCATGGAAAAATTTTTCTGTCCCGGCAGCAGGAAGTAATAAAAACCGGACTGCAGTGGCTGTTCCCGGCGCAGCACGAAATGGCCATTGGCATCCGCTACGGCAGTATCGGCGATGTAATTCTGGTCGCCGTACGTGCCAACAAGGCGCACCGTACCCGCTTGCATACCTTCGATGAAAACCTCAATGCGGGTGCTGTCCGGTCCGCCTTGCGCAGCGGAGTATCCTTCGGCGTTATTCGGGGCAACGGATGCCAAAACCAGAAATAGAATGGGTAGAATTTGGATGTGACGCATGGTGTATGTGGATATTTTGTGTCTCAATCGGTGCGCTCGTACGTGGAATCAGGCAACGGCCACCAGCAAGGGCGGCAAAAATAGCGCCGTAAGCCGGGTCGGGGAAACCAATTTAGGAATTATTGACATTCCCGAACGGCGTCTTACCTTTGGCCCGCTCCAACGCGGGCGCTTTTTGAAACAAACAAAAACAGACCTGTTTTGATGAAGAACATCCCATTTGCTTTGGCCGTACTTTTTTTCCTCACATTCGCCGGCGCCTGTAAAAAGGAAGACCAGGCTAAACTTGACCGCGAAGCCATCGAAAAATACCTGACCGACAACAGCCTGTCCGCCACCGAACACGATTCCGGCATTTTTCACATCATTTCCGTGCCCGGTACCGGCGGCAGTCCCACGCTGAACTCTACTGTGACCGTCAAATACAAAGGATACTACCTCGACGGCGTGGTATTTGACCAAACTACCGGTAGTAACACCGCTACATTTCCCCTCCGCAACCTCATCGAAGGCTGGAAAATCGCCATTCCGCTCCTGCAAAAAGGCGGCAAAGGCACGTTTTTTATTCCCTCTGCGCTGGGATACGGCAGCACTCCGCCCCCGGGCGTACGCGCAAACGCTGTGCTGGTATTTGAAATCGAGCTGGTTGATTTTTCTGGTTGAGAGGAGTTGAGGAGAGTTGAGGGGGTTGAGGAGAGTTGAGGAGAGTTGAGGGGGTTGAGATTTTGAAGGTTGTGGGATTCACAGGACTTTGTGCAAACCATTTTCAACAAACAACTACTTTTGGCCCGGCATTAAACATTCGTAAATCGTAAAATTATACTTCAACATGGGTTTTCCTGACAATTGCAAATACACCGAAGATCACGAGTGGGTCCGCGTCGAAAATGGCAACGTTGCCTACGTCGGCATCACCGATTTTGCCCAAAGCGAATTGGGCGAGCTGGTCTATATCGAAGTTGAAACCGTGGGTAAAAGTGTGGCGGCACACGCCGTGTTCGGCACCGTAGAAGCCGTAAAAACCACGTCCGATTTGTTCATGCCCGTAACAGGCAAAGTGCTGGAATTTAACCCGGGGCTCGACGATTCCAAAGGCGGCAACCCGGCGCTCATCAACGAAGACCCGTACGGCAAAGGCTGGATCGTGAAAATCGAACTCGCCAACCCGGCTGATCTGGACGGGCTGATGGATGCCGCAGCTTATCAGGCGCACGTCGCGTAGATCGTTCCCCAGGCGTTTCTATTTGTCATTTTGAAAAAATCTGTCCACTCTACGGTGGAGATTTATGCTCGCTTCAAATACTGTAGAGCGGATATATTTTTTCAAAATGACAAACAAGGTTGCGGTGAAAAAACCACGCTACGCCTCCAAATCCATCTCCCGCAACTTCGGCGCACCCCACCACGCCACGCCCACTACGGCGATCGTCAGCATACCGCCCAGCACCACCGCGGGCACGGTGCCGAATAATTTGGCCGTCAGGCCACTCTCGAAGGCGCCGATTTCATTGGACGACGTGATGAACATCGAATTCACCGACGACACGCGTCCCTTCAGGTGATCGGGCGTTCCGCGCTGAATCAACGACGCGCGCACGAATACGCTCACCTCGTCGAACACGCCACACAGAAACAGAAACGCGAACGACAGCCAGAACATCCTGGACAGTCCGAACCCGATGATACACAGCCCGAAACCGGCCACGCACGCCAGCATGATCCGGCCGGCATGGCGCCGCATCGGCCGGTGTGCCAGGTAAAATGCCATCAAAATGGCGCCCAGCGACATGGCTGCCCGCAAGATTCCCAGTCCCTCGGGGCCAACGTGCAGAATATCCTTGGCATACACCGGCAGCAACGCCACCGCCCCGCCGAAGAGCACCGCGAACAAATCCAGCGCTACTGCCCCAAGAATGATCTTGTCTTGAAAGACAAAGCGCAACCCTTCCCGGATGCGCACGAGTGCCGGCTCCATAAACGCCACCGGCGGCACGGGCCTCGGCGCGATTTGAAACAAAATCAGCAGGGCCACAACCAGGAGCGCGGTCATGGTGCCAAATGCCCAGCCTACACCGGCAAAACCGTACAGCAAGCCACCCAGTCCCAATCCCGAAATACTGGCTACCTGCCAGGTACTGCTGTTCCAGGAGATGGCATTGGGCAGCGTCCAGGCGTCCACCAACTGGGGCAAAAAGGCGAAGTTGGTGGGGCTGAAAAACCCGCGCGCGATACCGGTGATAAAAATGACGACATAAATGCCGCCGAGTACGAGCTCTTTGGGCAGCAGGGTACTTTGCCCGGCGAGGACCGTCAGCGCCGTGGCGCACAATACCAGCAAGGATAAACAGCCAACGAGGATATTGCGCCGGTTGTACTTGTCGGCAATGTGGCCTGCCCAAAGGCTGATCCCGATAGCCGGCAGCGCTTCCGTCAGGCCGACAAAACCCAACATGAGCGGGTCGCCCGTCAGGTCGTACACATAGTACCCAACGGATACGGACATGATCTGGACCGCGAGCGTTGTACACAGCCGCATGGATAAATAGCGCCGGTAATCGGGTACGCGGAGGGCGGAATAGGGGTCCGTTCTGTTTTCCATAACAGGCGCAAAGGTGCGCTTTCACCGTGTTATCTGCGAAGCACGGGCTGATGAAAACTTGAAAACGCCGCGCGTTTGAAAACAGGTCCGGCGTTGATGGCACTGAGGGATGGGGGCATCGCTCCTGATTGCAACAAAAAACAAACAGTTTAGCAGTTTTTTTACTACAATTTACTGATTGTCATAAACTTGTGCTCGTATTAAATTTCTATAAATGTATCACCCCGCTTGTGCCGGTTCAAGGCGTGCCTGCATCTTGGCAGCGTCTTTCACGGAAATACTCGGCAGCCTTTTCCGTGATTGAAGGGCGCTTCAACCAATTTTCACACACAACAAAAATGGAAAAAAATGAAAAAGCATTCATTTGACAAAAATTCGAACTTAAATCCTGCCCCCCCCCCCATCGGTACGATACAATAATTTTATGCGTATCGGGCTATCTCTGGTGTTTTTGCTTTTGTTCGCATGCAGTAAGGATCGAATGGTCACTCTCCAAGATGATAATCCGGCAGTTTATGTAAAAAGCACCGTACTCGAGCAGGCCAAACAGGGGTTACGCGATCCGCTCGCCATTAAATTTTTTGATTTTGGGTATGCTGTAGGTGCCAATCCGAATGTAAAGCCCTTGCCGTCGGACCGCAACGACGAGACAGAATTGCTCAACGGGGTGGTTTATGAACTGCTGCGGCTGAACCAGGCCTACAATATTGTCCCTGCTATGATCTCAAGGGTCGGCTTTCCATATTGGAGTCGCTCCGAAATTTTTAACGATGGAAATGGCGGTGGGCCGGTGGTGTTGCTGCCTTTTGCCCACTTGGATTCGGACTCCGTGGAAGCCGTACTCCTTGCCAGGCCACTTTCGGATTCTACCGGATGGTACACGACCCTCTACACCCGGAAGCAGATAGACTCGCTTGCTTCTGCCTCGGTTCTGGACTCTAATGGTTTGGGCTTCAAAGTGACCTCGTTTGTCTTTTTGGATCACAAATTGTTTGGAACGACCGCGCAACCGCTGGTTGATTGGCTGACAGACGTGCTCGCCGGATCAAACCTTTCGCCTGCGGCGCAAGACCGCTGTGGAATCATTTCATGGTGCATAGATGTATTGGGGGTTGTCTTTCCACTTACCGACAAGCCGGTACTCGACCGTACGATTTTCTGTTGGACGTTCAACACCCCATGCGCAGGGTCCTCAGCCGGCAGTGGGGCCGGTAATTGTGCGCTGAACGAAAACTTCGTTTGGGTTTGCGACTATATGCTTGGCAACTTGGAGGCCAATGGAGTAGGCGGCGGCGGCGGTAGCTCGAACACAAATCCGGGCGGCGCTACGAATGGCGACATGGGTACCAATATCATGAATCTGTACAACAATGGTCTGATATCGGAAGAGGTGATGAACCAGCTGCTGACCTTGCATTTCGCGATAGGACTTTCAGGCAACGATTTGGATTTGCTCCTGGCAAAACCGCAAATGATGAATGTCCTTGCTGATTTTCTTTTAACAAACTCCGGGAGCGCCAACCCGCTTGACCCCGTTTCTATAAACTCTGTCTTTGATTTTGCCTTACAGTATAACCTCACATCAGGGCAATTCCAAACATTGCTGCTGAATAGGGTGTTGTTTGGGCAAGTGAAGGCGCTGGCAGAGGGACTGAATCTGAATCAAAGCGATGTAGGTTTTCTGATTGCCCAACCGTCATTGGTGGCCCAGATTACCAATTTTTTGCAGGGGCATGCAGGAAATGATCCCGCGAAAGTTTTTGCGGAGTATGTCATCCAAGAATTGCGCACCGACCCCTCCATTCCGAGCAATACGGACTTGAGTCAGTATAACTTTTTTGATAATTTTGACCCTGTGATAAATTATCTGGAAGCTAACACAGAGTCCGAAGATGAAATAAATAATGGAATAGAAATAGAGTACATAATCCAGGCACCGTCTCCGTCTCCGCCTCCAGCCGGGCGGCTTCTTGGTGGATCACCTGCCAATCCGAATGGGGGACAAGATGCCATTGGGCGAACCAATGGAGATATCAATATTTTGCCCGCGCATATCAGGGGATATGATTTGTTTCCTGAGTGGCTTCTGAAGTCACAGATGAAATTTTTATTCTTCATGGCAACAAATGGTGATGAAGATGAAATTCTGGACGAAAAAGGAGATGAAGTTAAAAATGCATATTTAAACAAATTGTTTGGCAATAAAAACGGGACGTTTCACAAGTATCAAAATAGCACCTTGTATCTCATGGCGAAGAACTCGCCTAATTTTAAAAACTGGTTGAAAGTGTATGGTGAAAAATTAAACCAAAAGTTGGAGACGACTAATGGAAATATTGATGGGGTTAACAATGTTGAAATTGAAAATAGAGTGGCTTTAAACGACACAAAGTCACTTATACCCAGCGGAAAGTGGTTTGCGAAAAGTTAGCATAGTTTAATTTTGCATGATGATTCACCTTGATGACGGCACGGTAAAGCGGCTTCGGGTTCTACAACGGGCGCACAAAGACAAGCGAGTGTTTGTCAAGGTGA
>JBGSKO010000206.1:0-18922 GCA_041741155.1 Saprospiraceae bacterium
AAGCGGTCAAACTGCCGCAGATGCCCGAAAACGCCTGAACGGCCATACTTTCGGTTGTATTAGTGACTTTGATCCGGTGACTCGGCCCCGTGGCCACGAAACTGAACCATACATCGTCGTCGGCGGTACCACCGCAACCACTGATGGCAGGGCTGGATGGCGTACTGCCTAAAGTCGTCGCATTCAGTACATCGGAACACGCCAAATCCGGGTTCACGACCAAGGCGGTTGCATTTACACACAAATCGTTTGCGGGTGGTGGTGACGGCGTGCCCACACAGACGGTGAATCCGCTGAATACCAGATTGCTGCGGGTGTACACCCGGAACAAATAGGTCGTATCGGCGGTCAGGTTGTTCAGTTGCAATTCCAAATCTCCCCCTAAAACTTCGGTACACGACAACGTAGTCAAAGTTCCGCAGATACCCGAAAACGCCTGAACGGCCATACTTGCAGACGTATTGGTGACCTTGATCCGGTGACTCGGCCCCGTGGCCACAAAACTGAACCACACATCGTCGTCGGCGGTACCACCGCAACCGCTGATGGCAGGGCTGGATGGCGTAGCGCTAAGTGTAGTAGCATTTAGCACCTGGGAACACGTTAGATCCGGATTCACGACTAAAGCAGTAGCATTGGCGCACAGGTCATTAACCGGCGGCGGCGGCGGCGCGCTAACACAAATAGTGAAATCACTAAATACTTGATTATTTGTGGTATATACTCGAGCCAGATAGGTTTGGCCCACCGTTAGATTTATTAAAAGCAGTTCGGTCGGAACTAAGCCGGAATTACTCGTGCAGCCTAACGAAGTTTGGCTACCACAATTCCCGGAGAAAGCCTGTACCGTCATAGCCCGAGAAGCATTGGACACCTGAATACGATGGCTTACTCCTGTGGCGATGAACTTGAACCACACATCATCGTCGGCAGTACCACTGCACCCGCTAATGGCCGGCGCAGAGGCCGTAGCGCCGGAGGTGGTAGCATCCAAGGTATCCAAACAGTCAGATCCGGCATTGACATTCAGCAAAATGGCGTTGGCACAGAGGTCGTTTGCCGGTGCAGCGGAAGGTGTGCCGATGCAAATCGAAAAACTCTCGTACACCAGATTGGATCGGGTAAATACCCGCACATAGTAGGTTTGGCCGATGGTTAGGCTGTTCAATTGTTGCAGGACAAAATTACTCAAGGGCGACGAGCATACTACTGCGGTCAGAGCACCGCAGGTGCCCGTCAGGGTCTGCACAGTCATGATTTCACTTTCGCCTTCCACAAAAACCCAATGGCTTGTCTGGGTAGCCACGAACTTGTACCAGACATCATCATCGGCCGAGCCGCTACAACCTGACGTGGAAACATTGGACGGTGTACCCCCGGAGGTGGACGAATGGAGTATGGCTCCACAGTTCAGGTTTGCATTTACCGTCAGAAGTATTGCCCCTGCACACTCATCGTTCGCTGGCGCGGCAGGCGGTGTGCCGATGCAAATAGTGAAGTCGCTGTAAAGCAGGTTACTAAGCGTGTACACACGCAGGTAGTATGTCTGACCGGTAGTCAGGTTGTTTAACTGTTGTTCCACATTGCCGCTGAACGGGTTGTTGCACACCAGCGATGTCAAACCCGCACATGTCCCGGAAAATGCCTGCAACACCAGCGACTCCGTTCCGCCCGTGATTTTGATTCGGTGGCTTGGGCCTGTAGCCACAAATTTGTACCAGACATCGTCATCGGCCGTACCCGCGCACCCTGTCTGAGATTGTAAACCACCGGAGGTCGTCGTGTTCAACACGACGGCACAACCCAGATTTGCATTTACTGTCAGTAATGTCGCGCCCGCGCACTCGTCGTTCGAAGGGGCCAGCGGCGGGGCGCCAACGCAGATGGTAAAATCGCTATATACCAGGTTGCTAAGCGTGTACACGCGCAGGTAGTACGTCTGCCCGGCAGTCAGATTATTCAACTGTTGTTCCACATTACCACTAAACGGGTTGTTGCACACCAGCGATGTCAAACCCGCACATGTCCCGGAAAATGCCTGCAACACCAGCGACTCCGTTCCGCCCGTGATCTTTACCCGGTGGCTCGGACCAGTGGCTACAAATGTGAACCACACATCGTCGTCGGCGGTGCCGGCGCAACCAGCCTGGGACTGTAAGCCTCCGGAGGTGGTAGTGTTCAATACGACACTGCAGTTCAGATCCGGGTTCACTGTCAGGGCGATGGCCCCTGCGCACTCGTCGTTCACTGGCGGCGGCGGCGGCGTACCGATGCAAATAGTGAAATTGCTGTACACCAGGTTGCTCCGGGTGTACACCCGAAGATGGTACGTTGTGCCGGCAGTCAGGTTGTTTATCTGCTGCTCCAGATTGCCGCTGAATGCGTCATTGCATACCAGGGACACCAAACTCCCGCATGTTCCAGAAAAAACTTGCAACACTAATGATTGCGTGCCGCCCGTGATCTTTACCCGGTGGCTTGGTCCCGTGGCTATAAATGTGAACCACACATCGTCGTCAGCGGTGCCGCTGCAGCCGAAAATAGCGGGAACAGAGGCCGTAGCATCCACCGTCGTTGCATTTAGTGCTACCGAGCATGCCAAATCCGGGTTCACCGTCAGAGCGATGGCATTGGCGCAGGCATCGTTTGCCGGAGGCGCTGCCTCAACTTCAGCAGGCGCATGGGCCAGGACCTGGGTAGCGCACAAGACGCTGACAAACAGAAAAATAGAGACCGAAAAACGTAGTGCTTTTTTCATGAAATTCGGGAAATGAATACGTGAATGTAACAGGGCGCAAAACGAATACCACACCTGGGAAAAAACTCAGGTGTGGTATTACGGGGCACAAGATATATGCTATTTATTTGCTATTCTGCCTCCCGAACATGAAAAAAAAGCCATTTTGGGCATCAACGTTCACCGCGCCACCTGATCCTCCAACACCGCACTCGGCGTCAAAACCCCCACATTTCCCAGCAGCACATTCCGGTCGTTCGCCGAGCCGTTGTACTTCACCACCCCGTCCAGGTTGTAGTCCTGGAGCCGGTAGCCGGGTATTGAGGCGTTGGGCGTCGCCAGCCCCACCACGCTGAGGATAGCGTTGCGGTCGTTGTTGCTGCCGTTGTATTTGAGTTGGGGATCCGTCCGGCCATTGCCTGCCCATAAAACATAAGCGCCGCTGATCAGGCGCTGGGCCGGGTTCAGGCCGTTGAAAGCGTAAAAGCCCTCCGGTGGGAGGCTGCGAAAATCCGTTTGGGATACCACGCATTCCGAATACAACACCTCTTCGCCCAATTGCACCCCCAAGTGGTTCCGATGCCGAACGACGGGGAAATACGACGCATCGGCGGGAAGGGCAAAACTAACCGGAGCGCTGCCATCCACCTCCACCACGTCGCCGTCGCGCTGCACCAGGGCCGAGCGCGTGTCTAATACGACCGCCGGGTTGGCGGCGCTGCGCAGTTCGAGGAATACCCAGT
Source organism: Saprospiraceae bacterium (assembly GCA_041741155.1). Taxonomy (GTDB): domain Bacteria; phylum Bacteroidota; class Bacteroidia; order Chitinophagales; family Saprospiraceae; genus M3007. The sequence continues at coordinate 3,481 of JBGSKO010000206.1, forward strand.
CCACGATGGCATTGGCGCCTGTCACGGCCAACACGGCCGGCGTAGTCGTCTCGCCACCGCCGCCGCCTGTGTGCGTAAAGCCGGTCAGAGCGGTGTAGGGTTCCGTAAATGGAATCAGGTTGTTGACCCGCAAACTGTCGTGCATGAGTTGTGCCGCAGCGACGTAAGGCCCTTGCAGGAAAACTTTGAGGGACAAAGCCAACTCCAAAAACTGGATCGCCGTCACCGAGGCAGTGTCCGTGCAGTTGTTGGCGTTCGTTACCGTTACGGTGTAAGGGCCTGCTGCGTTTACGGAAATAGCTGCTGTATTGGCGCCGGTACTCCAGGCGTACGTGCCGCCGCCGGAAGCAGTGAGCAGCGTACTGTTGCCCACGCAAAAGGGCTGGTTGCCCCCAATGGAGGCCACGGGCCGGGGATTGACCACACCCACGACCTCTATGGACAAGGAATTGCCGGTCGGAGTGTCGTTGCAAAGCGCGAAAGAAGCCGTCACCGTATTCGTTCCGGCAAGTGCCAGATTAATACCGGTGGCCGTAATCTGGCCTTGACCGCCGACCGGAACGGGATGGACGTTCGTAAACGGCCCAAAGGTTCCGGTGTTGGCGCCCGTAACGCCGATATAAACCTGAATCAAACCCGCGGGCAAAATATTCGCCCCGGTATTGTTTACCGTAATCTGGAAATCTTCAACATCTGTTATGCTGCAATTGGATACCGGCTGGTGTACCACGCTCGCGATTTCCGCCTCGACATCCTGGATGGTGACAGCCGTGGACGCGTAAAAGCCCCACTGCCCGGCGGCGTCGCGGCCGCGCAAATAAAGCCGGTAGGTACCGGGGTTCAAACACTGGGTGACGGTGACCGGGATATTCAGGCCGTTCACCGTATCGCCCGGTACTGGAATCGGCACCGGTGTGCCGTTACCCACACCGGGGTCGGTGTCAATAAAAAATTCCGCAGCAATGATGTTTGACAACTGGGGTGGCGGCGCCGGTGTGGGTGGCGGGTTCACATAAAAATTCTGGCGGTGCGTAAAGCCCCACGCCCCGGCGGTATTGCGGCCGCGGATGTACAGGTTGTGGAAACCCTGTGTGAGGCCCGTCACATTTAGTGGAAAAGAGCCTGTTACCGTATCGCCGGGTGCCACCGAAATGGGCGTGCCGTTGCCCACGCCGGGATCGGTATCCACGAAATACTCGGCAGCAGCAATGCTCTCCGCTAAGGGGGGAGGCGCCGGTGTAGGCGGAGGAGACACATAAAAATTCTGGCGGTGCGTAAAGCCCCACGCCCCGGCGGCATCGCGGCCGCGGATGTATAGGTTGTGGAAACCCGGTGTGAGGCCCGTCACATTGAGTGGAAAAGAGCCTGTTACCGTATCGCCGGGTGCCACCGAAATGGGCGTGCCGTTGCCCACGCCGGGATCGGTATCCACGAAATACTCGGCAGCAGCAATGCTCTCCGCTAAGGGCGGCGGCGCCGGTACGGGTGGCGGGTTCACATAAAAATTCTGGCGGTGTGTAAATCCCCACTGTCCGGCGGCATCGCGGCCGCGGATGTAGAGGTTGTGGAAACCCGGTGTAAGGCCCGTCACATTGAGTGGAAAAGAGCCTGTTGCCGTATCGCCGGGCATCACCGAAATAGGCGTGCCGTTGCCCACGCCGGGATCGGTATCCACGAAATACTCGGCGGCGGTGACGTTTTGCGCCGATAAGCGGCTAACGCCCCCAAACGCGACAAGCAGTAGGAGTAGAAGTATCCTGTTCATGATCGGAAAAATCAAAGGGATGAATAAAAAAGGCGCGCGCTTACTGCGCATTCACCGTGGATTTCCGAATCGTGAAATTTACCGTGGTCGTGCCGCCCGAGGGAACCACTACCGGGTTGGGCGTGATACTCAAGGCCTGCGGTCGGGCCGGCTCTCCCGTCATGGAGAATTCAAAAACCGGCTCGTACAGGCCGATGTCTGTGCCGCCCTCACCGGCCCCCTTCGCCGGGGATGCGGGCTGGAGACGGTAATTTCTTGTATAGCTAAAGGCGGAGCCCTCACTGGGTGCCTGTGCGTTGATGAACTGTGGATTCACATTGACTAAGTTGTTGGAACCGGCCTGGCCGGCGGGGGGCAGGTTGTTGTTGCTGTTATGCCCGAATGACAGGTTATTGGCGTACAAACAATCCGATTGCGTACCGGAATTGGCTGTCAGACCGTAGAAGATGTTGTTTTGGAAAATAGTATTGCGTACACCACTGCCATCTACCAAAACACCATCGCCACTCCAAGCAAAAATATTGTTCGATACCAACTTATTTCCTGTGCCTCCCCAATCATACAACGCTAATACGTAAGAAAAATAGTTGTTTTCCACGATAACATCATCTATATTAGAGTTGCTTAAATCAATAGCCACACCTTGAAAAACGGAACCTCGAATTACGAGGTGATTACAACCAGCACCCGCGATAATACCACCAGTAAAAAATACATTTTCGACAACTAAAGAATCAACGTTATTTAAAGGACTCGTCCCTTGGCCTAGTAGACCACCCGTTTTTATACTATATATGCGCACTCCGGTCACGTTATTGTCAATTAGAATATTATCAAACGTCGCTCCAAGACCAGATGCCGTATTTGGTTTATGCCCCGGCCCAATCACCGTTAATCGTTTACTAATGGTGGCAATCCCATAGCTTGTCGGCGACCCATGCACCAATATCGTATCCCCTATACCCGCAGCAGTATGGGCGGCAGCGAAGGTGGTATACTGCCCCGGTGTGGGGGTGTTGTTGTTGAGGGTAACGATGGCCGCCCGGGCGTTAGCGGCGAGCAACAAGAGACATGTAAGGGTAATGATTTTCATAAGAGGAAGTATAAGATGAGAAGTTAAGAAATGAATCAAACTGGATACGGGCTTTTGTGATGGCGCCCGTGTGGACTCCATTATTTACTGTAGTGATAGCAGACTTCAACGTGGTGTAGTTGTCGCTCCTGTTGCCGCCCGTGGCGGATATCGTGATTGGTTCCGGCAAGTTTTGCACGACACAGCCCTAAGGGCCGAGCATGAACAGTACAAATAAAGGAGGCAAGAAAACATGGAGTGCTCCCGACGTGCGAGCAAGAAGACTGTTTCATAAGACCTTGAATACGATTGCGGAGCAGGGTCGCACTCAAGCGAACAATGCTTTCCAAAAAGCAAATGGAGCAGATTAAAACCAAACAAGAGTCAAAGGTGCGCAAAGCAATTCACCTGTACAACATAGGAACATAAAATTTTTATGTTACTTATTCGTGAAGTGATTCACTACCGCGCTACCTGCTCCTCCACCACCGCACTCGGCGTCGCTATCCCCACATTTCCCAGCAGCACATTTCGGTCATTCGCGGTCCCGTTGTATTTCACCACCCCGTCCAGATTGTAGTCGGCCTGCAAATAGCCCGGTACGATAGCGTTGGGCGTAGTCAAACCCACAACCATAAGAAGGGCGGCTCGGTCGTTGTTGCTGCCGTTGTATTTGAGTTGGGGGTCTATGCGGCCGTTTGCAGCCCAGAGCGTATATTTCCCACTTACAAGGCGCTGCGGCTGGCTGAGACCGTTGTGGGAATAGAAACCTTCGGGGGGTACTATGGTAAAATCTGTTGCTACCACCGAGCCGCGAGCATAGAATTTACTCGCTCCGAGTTGTACGCCCAAGTGGTTGCGGTGGCGCACGGTCAGGTAGTAGTTCGCCGCATTGACGGATGTTGCAAATGTTACCGGCGATACGCCGTCCACATCCACCACATCGCCGTTGCGCTGGAGCAGCGCAGCGCGGGTAGCGACCACCTGCGCTGCACTGGTAGCGCTGCGCAATTCGAGAAACACCCAGTCCACAATAGCGTTGGGGCCGGTGACGGCCAGTACGGCTGGCGTGGTCTGTTCGCCGCCACCGCCGCCGGTATGGACAAAAGTATTCAGTACCGTGTATGGCTCCGTCAGCGGGATGCGGTTTTGTACGCGCAAGCTGTCGTGCATGAGGTTGGCGGCCGCGACGTAGGGGCCTTGCAGGAGAACGCGGGCGCTGATCTGGATGGCCCCGTTCGAGGCCAGTGTAGTAGCCTCTGCGCCGAATTTTGGATCCTCTTCATTGCCCACATGGTCCTTGGCCAGAGCATAAAATCCGTACAGGGTATCTGCTTGTCCTTTAAAAACAAACTCTGGCCCGGGAATATCCTTCTGGTGCAATTGAAACGGCCCGTTGTTTTTGGAAACGTACAACGAGTAGGATCCCACCCCTACCCCATTGGGATCATCATTGCCGCTGAACGTGAGCACAATACTGTCCTTGAGTGCCGCAGCAGGCGCCTGGACCATGCTGGTGGGCTTGCCCGCATCCAGCAGGTTTCGTTCCACATTGGTTTCCACGGGGTCTTGGTCGTCAAAGAAAATGGTGGCCTGCGCAACCACGGTGTCCCGCGTCTGGACCGAATTTTTCGGTGCCACCGAAAACGTCACAAAACCCTCGCCGTTTTGCAACAGCGAATCGTTGACGGGCAGGAAACCATCCAAAGCGCCCACGGTACTTTCCAGTCCGGTAGCCGGGTCAATGGATTGAAAAACCCAAAACGCTTCATTTTTTTGAATATCCAAACCTGCTGTAACATCCACATAGAGACCAATACTGTCGCGTAAATCAAGTCTCGTGGTATAACTGGCTCTATTTTCCGGGACGTCGAACACAAAAGGGCCGAAACCAAAGTCGCCCACCCGGAAGGAATTGGAATTGATTTTTACCGGCAACGGATGGCGGATGTACACACGCTTGGCCGGTGCGGTAGCGCCGAGTTCGGGGTCGTTTTCAAACAGAATCGTAAACGGCATGCGGTCTTTGTCAGCCACCCAGCGCTCCGGGCCGTAGCCCTTGGGGGCAATGATTTCGTTGGGGTCCACGGCAGCAGGCGCCGGTATTTGGCCCGACTGCCCACCCGAAGTTCCCGGTTCGCCGGATGGGTTGGGATCGCCATTGGGGCCATTGGGATCGTTGGGGTTTTGTGGCGGATCACATAATCCGCCACCACCGCCGCCGCCGCTGTTTGCCCCTTTTATAGCACCATCAACCGTCGCTGTTATCGTTCCGCCTGCGGCTTGCCCCATCAAACCTTGTAACCCATCTCCAAAAGCGACAGAAGAACCTTTCGCAATGGCGCCCCCCCCAATACCTCCTAAAACGACACTTGATACAGCTCCGACAGCACTGTATTCATTATTGACAACTTGGGTCAATGCTTCCGAATAGGCACTACCAATAACATTATTCCCGATACTACCCACCAATGAACCTCCAAATGGTCCAATAGCGCCTAACAACCCGCCTAACCCACCTGCTGCGGCAGCTACACCCACTTTACACCAATTCATATCTTTTCCAGGGTTCTGTATAGCTTGGCTGGCAGCTTCACCAAGTGCCCCTAAAGCAGCACCAAGGCCAACTGCAGCTATTATGTGTACATACTCTCCGTTGGCGTCCGTATAAACAACGGGATTGGCATTAAAACTAAGGTATTTATTCCTGCTTACGGGGATATGTGAATAACCAAAAAACTTATCCTCCGAAATAAACCGCCCTACCGCAGGATCAATAAAACGCGCCCGGTAATCATACAATCCCAATTCTCCATCCCATAATCTCCCCGAAAAAAGCACCTTGTTTTCTTCATTTCCGGTTGCGTTCCGAATACTGCCATACACATCGTACTGGTAGGCATTCACGTCCTGCCCACTACCGTCAAGCACTCCAGTTACCGACCCCAAGCCATCGCGCAGGAAAACCCGACTTTGGTTACCGTTTTCGATCTTGCCCAACCAGCCATCCAGGAGCGGAAAGTGGGTAAAAATAGTATTTACCGTATTGGCGCCATCCAGGTTGGCCAGCAGGTTCAATCCGTCAAACATGTATCGTTCCATGTTGCTCGAGGTATCCCGGCGCTGCACCAGATTGCCCAACGGATCGTAGAAGTATTCGACGCGCTTGCCGTTGGCAAACTGCCCACCCCGGAACCGGTTCAGGGCATCGAACTGATAATCCAGCACAGGCTGATTACCCCCGCTCCGTGCCGCCAGGTTTCCATTTAGGTCAAACTGGTATGATGCGCCGCCGCCGCTAACCAATTGGTCGTATACATTGTAGGAAAACGGCTCCGGGAGACCATTTTTCTTGCGCTCGATGACATTGCCAAACGCATCAAAGACGTACTCCACGGTGTCCGCATTAGAATAGATCACTTTCTTCAGCCGGTCATTCGCGTCGTAGTAGTAGCGGTGCAGGCCGGTCTGGTCTTCCATGCTGGCGCGGAAACCCAGTGAATCAAGCGTATATCGAAAGAACGAATGTTCCGTATTGCCAGGCCCGAAGTTGGTAATATCAACCAGGTTATTGCCCGCGTCGTATTGGTAGGTAGTATGGGTATTGTTCGGATTATCCTTTCGGGACAGTCGCCCGCCGGCATCGTACTGAAACGCATACTGTTGGCCCAACGGATCGGTCAGCGACAGTAACCGGTTGTTGTCATCATACGCATACTGGTGCTGGCCGCCATTTGGGTCGGTCATACGGGTGCGATTACCGGCTGCGTCGTATTGGTATTGCACCGTTTTCCCCCAGCTGGCATTGGTTACCTTGACGAGTCGTGCCAAGGCATCGTATTCCATCAAATAGGCCGCCACGCTGTTCACGGCCGAGGTCAAATTACCCTGCGCATCATATCCGTAGGTATCCGTTTCTGTGCCGCCATAGGTGCGTGCGACCAGTCGGTTGAGCATATCATACTGGAACTGTACGAGACTCCCGTCCGGATTTACCTTTTGGAGCAGGTTGCCATTCGCGTCATACACAAACGTGGTTTTATTACCCAAAGGGTCGGTCTCCGCGACCATACGGTTGTTGAGGTCGTACGCAAAACGCGTCTTTTGCCCTCTCGGATTGGACATCTCCACCAGGTTACCGGCTTCGTCGTACACATAACTGATCTGTTCTACGCCGTACTGCACTCCGGTCAGACGGTTGAGCGGGTCGTATGAAAAAATACGTTCCCGCCCACGCGGGTTGATTATTTTAGCCAAATTTCCTGCCGCATCGTACGTATAGTGCGTCCGGAAACCTTTGGCATCCGTTGAGGAAATTACCCGACCCAGCCGGTCATATACAAATGTCACCGCCAGGTTGTTGGCATCCGTTATCCCTGTCAGGTTACCTGCTGCATCATACTGCAAGGCAGTGGAGCCGATAGGGCTGTTTACCTGCGTGAGATTGCCCTGCGCGTCGTACACCAATGCAGTGCTTTTGCTCCGGGGGTCGGTGATGCCGGTTAGTTCGCCGAAGCCGTTATACGTCATCGTCGCAGTACCCGCCGGGTTGGTTATCCCGGTAAGATTACCCGAAGCGTCGTATGCAAAAGAGACCGTGTTGCCGCGTTTATCGGTAAACGTAGCAGGTTTGCCGCAGGTGCAGGAGTTGTTGTAGGTGTACGTCGCTGTATTGTTCAGGGCGTCAGTTTCGGTGAGCACATTGCCGTGTTCATTGTATGTGTAGCGGGTTTTGTTTCCGTTGAAATCCGTTTGTTCTACCAGCCTGTTTTGATCGTCGTACGCATACGTTTTTCGTGCCCCGGAGGGGTTATCCAGGGCGGCAAACCGGCCCAGGGTATCAAACTGATAAACACGAACTAAATCCTTTCCACCTACTTTCTGAATAAAAAAAGAGCGGCCAAAATCATTCTGGAAATTGAACACCAGGCTATGCACACAGGTATTGATCTCCCGCACACGAAAGTCGGGGCCGTAGGTGATTTGCACCGGATTGCCCTTGGGGTCGGTCATACTGCTTAACATATAGCCGTCCCCTGCATATCCAAATGTAGTGGCTTCCCCGAGCGGGTTCGTTACAGAAATCAGGCGCACCTGGTCGTCATACGACAACTGTACGGTTCGAGGCGGCGCATAAGAGGCATCGGATACGGATTGCAAAAAACCGTTCGACCAGTTCAGGGCCACACTACGTCCGGAGGCGTTGGTGATTTGTACGGGGTAATTGCCGGCATAGGTCAGGACAACGGTGTTTCCGTTCAGATCGCTGATTTTGGTCAGGCGCTTGTGTGTCGCGTTTTCAAAAAAATACCGCATGCCGTTTTTTTTGCGCAGCACCAAACTGCCGCCTTCCTGTTTCAGCGAATCAAAAACACCCACCGGAGGCGTGTATATGTTTCCGACAGGACCTCGATACAAGTCTAATTTACCATCTGGATGCATGATCCAAAGAGAATCGCCCTTGACTTCATACGCGTAATGGTAATCGAACGTCCAGCCCTTGCCAAAGCCCCGGTTGACGGTATCGTTGGCCGTACTGTACGAAAAACCGATCACAGTGGGCATCCCTCTGCCGGGAACTTCCATATCGGTGCGCTGGTATAGCACGCTACCGGTATAGCTGTTCACAGAAAGGCCATAAGGACCGTCTATCATCGGACGGGGCATATTTTGGGCGTAAGCACTACAAACAATGCCCATCGCAAGAAGTATATTCCAGATAAATTTTGTGCGCATATCAGGTGCGTTGATCAGCGAATACAGACTCGCCAGGTATTATAAAATGTTATGAAAAAAATAGTAATAACTATTGCGACAAGAAATAGTCAAGCATTGTAACACCGCGTTCCACGATAGCATAAAAACTGATCAGCCCACCGGCGCCAGGGCGAATAATACCGGGCGGACCATTCGTCTCGATGAAGTCGAGAAACAAACTGGTAGTTCCTTTGTCGTTGCGAAAATCTTCCGGATCAAACGAAAGCTGGCCGGCATTCTCCTGGATCAGAAACAACCGTTTTTGCGCAGGCAAGTCAATATTCGATGTGTTTTGATACGCTACACCAATCAAAAATGCCCTGCGCTGCCGTACAGCAGCCGGCGTGTTGAGTAAAACGGCCAATGCATCGTCGCCCTCGGAAAAGGAAACCGTGCAAACTACCGATTCCGCAGACCCACTTCCATCGCTGGGCGGTGTACCGGGCACCACCTCAAACGCCAGGGACAAGGTTGTGCTCTGCAAATCGGGTTTGGACGCAGTCACGTCATACATGCCCGTCGCAACGCCGTTCAGGTTGAAGGTTGCAAAAACAACATTGGGATTGATGTAATACAACTTTTCTGCCGTCCGGTTACCCAACGTAGCCGACTGCAGTACCACGGTCATATCTTCCGAAAATTTGGATCCAACCAGCCGAATGGTGACCTTGCCTGTGTTGCCACCCTGATTGGCATCCACCGATTGAATCTGGAAGGGCAACACGGAGGCCAATACTTCAATATCTTGTTGCCCGGAGCCTGTTCGCCCGTCGCGAACCAGGATGTAATACACACCGGAATCAGCAGCCGGAATGTACAACTGCTGGTCGGGATTGAACGGCGTATTGGCACTGTATTGAGCCAATGCCAGGTTCGGCAATATCCCCCAACTGGCATACACCTCGTTGCCGGATGTATTGGCCGGTGGGCCGTTTAGTTCAATCCGAATGGTCTCGCCATGCGCGCTGCCGGGTACGACCAATTTAAAAAAAGTTTGCTGCTGTGGCTGAGATGCGACCGTACTGACGATATCAAACAGCAGTTCCGGCATATCTATTTGTGTAGGTGCAGCAGCAGCGCGGCTGTTGTTGTCCTCGTCGCTTTCCATAAAGTTATTCTGCACATCCGCTCGCACGAGAGCGTGCCAAATACCCGGTACAAGACCGTTGACTGCTACATTCAGCACGCGATTCAACGTGTTGCCGGGCGGCAGGTTGAGATTCGTGGTTGTCAAAATGCCAGCCAATACATCTCCGGAATCCCAGATCGTGTCCTGCGACCAATAAACAGCCTCGCGCACATAGCCCTTCACCGGATTTGCCCCCTGATTGGCCAATTGCCAGCTCACGGCAACCATGTCGCCCACCACCGCTGTGGCCGGCGCACTCACAGAAACTGGCAGCAGGTCGCACGGCAGAGCCGGATTTACCAAAATGGAGCGTGTGCTGATGTTGTTGGATTCCGCCAAATGCTCGTATTGCTGTTGGGTATCATCGGTGCGCAGGATCAGTTGGTAATTGCCGGAGGCATTCATCGGCAAAAAGACGGTCAGCACGGTGTCGTAAATGGCTTGGGGAGCCAACGTATGGATGACCTCACTGCTCCCTAATCTCGTGTCGCCAAAATCCACGAATTGATTCTGCGACAAATACAACACATCCACCCAACGCGGGGCAGTGGTGGACGCGGGACCGTTGTTGCGCACTGTGTACGGAATGTCTATCGGCTGCCCGGCGGTTCCTTCCACAGGAGCCAAAAAGCCTGTCAATTGTAAATCTACCAGCGGTGGCACCATGAAATTGACCGTTGGCGGCTGAACCCCGCCCGGAAGGTCGGCTGTGCGCGTATTATTACTACGATTGTTGTCGTAGGTACTTTGAGTAAAATCCGTATTTGTCAAAACATAATAAAAACCGGACAGTCCCGGCGGTGTAATCAGGTCCAACGAATGCGCGGTACTGCTATTTCCAGGAATACGCGCCGTCCGCGTCAACGTCCCGATGCGAATATCGCCAGGATTTAGCTGGGTGTCTGTTGACAGGAATATGGCATCTTCTACCAGGCGCGAAGCGGGTGTTGGCGCAGCCGAGGCATTTTGTACCGTCCAGTTGACGGTCAAATTTTGCCCTGAGGTCAGGGTTGTTTTATCCACGGATGCTGCACTGACCAATAAATCCGTGTTCGGATAGGCATCCACCAGAAGCAGTGCACCAACCTGATGATTGTCGTTTTCATTGTTATACTCATAAACAGCATTTGTAGCATCAGCCAGCACCACAACGTAATACTCGCCGGCAGGCAAATCTTCGGGCAATACAACGGCTACAGAAAAAGGTATCTGCGCATTCACGGCTACCGATTGGCCAACCCGATCCAGGGTACGCAGCAGCTGGAGGTTCCCCGAGCCAAAAACAGGCGAATCGGACAGATAGACCCGATCCTTCCACGCACTATTGACAACAGGGCCTGCACCGGTGTTTCGAATCTGACAGACGACCGTCAGCGTATCGCCGGCATTAGCCGCAGACGGTGCTGTGAGGTTTTGTACAATCAGATTCGGGTAATTTGCCAACGTCACACTGACATCTGTCGCAATACGATTATTGCCGTTATCAGACTCCGGCACAGTGTTGTACTCATCCAAAACAACAAACAACTTGAAAGCGCCCGCTATCCCGTCGGGCAGTTGCAACATTGCCGGTATCACTATTGTATCGCCGGATAACAGCAGCGGGATGGTTTGTGTGCCGTTGCCTACCCGGACAGCCGTCACTGGATTAAAGTTCGGCGAGACATCCAGATACAAGTCGTATGACACCGCATAACCGTGCAGATCGCCGGTGCCGGCATTGACCACAGGAAGCATAAACGGCTGCATTTGACCCGACACCAGTGCGGGTACAACGGGAACACCGGGCACCAAATCGGGCACACGCACTTCTACCGGTCCGATGAACTGGTTGTTGTTTTCAAAAACAAATTCGAACTGGCTGTTGTCGCTATCAGCCTCAATAACCCAGTACCACGTCGTATTTTCTTCTATGGCCGGAATGGTTATGCCGGCGCTGAAAGTAGCCGTACCGTCAGGCGCAAGCACGGGTGCAAAAGTCCTGGTGGCCAGCAAGGTTCCGTTCTGACCATTCCCCGCAGGAGCCAAATACACCCTGGTTGTCCAGCTGCCGGTTGTAGCCGAAGCCCCTTGATTGACCACCTGCCAATTGACCAGCACCGTTTCGTTGGGCTTTACAATGGCGGGATGAACAACATTGGCAACAATCAGGTCCACCGGTGGTTTCAGGATTACATTCAATGGCAAGGCCGCAAATGCGGTATTGTTGTTTTCACTCAAGCCTTCCGGCACCACATTCGTCGCATCCACCTGCACAAAAACATACCAGTTTCCGGAAATCCCCACCGGCAAAGGTGCCATGCGCGTTGCGTTGGCCGATTGCCCCTCCAGGAGTGCCGTGGTTTCCGTAAAACTGCCCAGCAAATAATCCGTCGCAGGCGAAAATGTCTGGTCGTTTGAGAGGTATATGCGGTCAACCCGATTGGTCGTAAACGGCGCAGCACCCGCATTCAGGGTGCTGTAGGAAACAGTGATTGTATCCTCGGAAAAAGCTGTGGCGGGACTGTATTGTACGGATTGCGGCATCAAATCCGGCGCCGGCGCCGGCTGTATGGCAATCGGTAACGCTGCGGTATTGTTGGTTTTGGTGACCTCCTCCATGCTGCCCCACTGATTATTGGTGGAAACCACGATGTAGTAGTTACCAAACAGGTTATTGGGCAATTGTACCTGGACGTTTGGCGCATAAAAGGCGCCAGGTGCCAGTGCACTCACATTATCCGCCGTATTCAAAGCGATCAACGTACCCGCAACATTAATATCGGGGTCGGAAGATAGATAGACGTGGTCGTACCACGGGTAACGTCCCGTTTCGCCCGGCCCAATATTGGTTACGGTAAACTGTACTCCGATCAATTGGCCGGACACTGCGTTTGCCGGCGCATTCACGTTACTTAGGCTCAAATCAGGCAGTTCTTTTATCGAAAATACCTGCTCAATACTGTTTCCTGCTGCGCAACCGGGCGCTTTGGCGGCTACACGCCAGCGGTAGGTTTCCCCAAAATTCAGCGTTGAGCGGTTAAACGTCCAGGAAGTGGCAGCGGTGGTCGCCAATGGCGATGCCGGCGCCGGTGCACCATCGGGCCAGACAAAGATTTCGTAGGATTGCGCATGCGGCACGGCCGACCACGACAATACCGTGGGCAGGTCCAAATCGGCGGCGGCATTAGCGGGCTGCAACGAACCGGGTATCCCCAGTCCCGAAAAATGTTCCAGGGTATAGAGCAACGTATCGTTGGAGCGGTTAATATCCGAAGGTACGACCGGGAATACTTTCAGGGTGTGCGGCCCCACCGGACTGATGTCCGCTGTTGTGGAAAATGTAAACGTTGCCGAACCAAGCGCCGGAATGATCAAGCCGCCAACGCTTTCTACAACCGGTTGTCCACCATCCAGCGAAAACGCCACCTCCATGCCCGTACGGTCGGCGTTTCCGTTGTTTTTGATCTTCACCCGTACCGTTTCGTTAGCCTGCCGGCTGCATCCCGAGAGGGGCAACTCCACAGCCTCCATGGCCAGGTCGAGTACCAGATTGAAGGCGGTAAATACACATACTTCAAAAGTACCGCTGTTTGCCGGGCCAAACCCGCTACTGTACACGCGCACGAAATATTCCTGACCGGTGGACAAACCCACCGCGATAACACTTTCCGGGTCCTGATTCCAAGATGCATTGATGCACTGGATGCGGGTCAGGCTCCCACAAGCTCCCGAATATATTTCAAAAACAGGGTTGTTTAAATCCTCGGATGCTATCCCAGTCGGCTTGACTTGAATGGTAAGGGCATCACTGGTGGCCGTGAATTTGTACCACACATCATCGTCGGCGCCATTTTGGCAAGTGGAAACAGCAGAGGTTGTAGCATCGCTGGTCGTGCCCATGAGCGGTGTTTGGCACGCCCCACCGGTTCCTACGGCAATACGAACAGCACCCTGGCAATCGTCGTTGGCCGGAATGTCCGGGGTGGTGATGCATATTTCAAAATTGCCGCGCGCATCCGACGCCCCCGATTGTGCATATACGCGCACCCAATACGTGGCGCCAATGCTCAGATTTTTAAAAATTCGGGACTCGGGATCATTGCTCGAATAGTCGTTTACACAGCCAATAGACACACGGTTGGAACACGTACCACTATAAAATTCAAAAGCCGGATTATCAAGTGCCGTAGCGGCAGGGCCGAATGGCGATACCCGAACGGTATGTGCCGTTTCGATGGCCGTGAATGTGTACCAAACATCTGTTCCGCTGCCACAGGCGACATCCGCAGAACGGGTAGCATCCACCGTGGTTCCCTGCGCCAGGCTGGTGCAGGTAGCGGAAGCAGACACCGTGAGATTCTCGGCTGAAGCACACTCGTTATTTCCAGGTACCGCCGGCGTATTGACACAAATTTCAAATTGTCCCCAGGTGTCGAGGTCGCCGGAAGCCCCGAATACCCGAACATAGTACGTTTGTCCGGCGGTCAAACCTTGCGCCTGCCAGCTCTCCGTGTTTTGCCCCCACTGGCTGTTTTCGCAGCGAATACTGGTGAGCGCCGCGCAAGTGCCGCTAAAAAGTTGAAACGCAACATCGCTCAGTGCCTGCGCGCCGCCGGCGGCATTCACGGTGATCGTATGCGCTGTTGTGGTGGCGACGAAACGGTACCAAACATCGTCGTCAGATACACCGGAGCAGTCGGCCATAGAACGCGTGGCCCCTGTCGTAGTGCCGCTTAGTTTTGTGGAGCAGTTCGCGTTGGGCGATACCGCCAGCAGGACGGAGGCGGCGCAATTGTCGTTTGCGGGCGCTGGAGGCGGTGTACCGATGCAAATGGCAAAATTGCTGGAAACCAGTGTGCCGCCGGTATAAACCCGTACCGAGTACGTTTGGCCTACAATAAGACCACTTAATTGGTGCTCGGCAGCCCCACCGTATCCATTCGTACAAGCCAGAGATGTTAGGTTATTGCAAACTCCGGAAAAAGTTTGTAGCACCAGCCATTCGGACCCGCCACTGACTTTCACGCGGTGGCTTGGATTGGTCGCCACAAACTTGAACCAAACGTCGTCGTCGGCAGTACCGCTGCACCCGGTCTGCGACGGTGTCGCGCCGGATGTAGTCGAGTTTAGCACAGCGCCACAGTTCAAGTTCGGGTTGACCGTCAGGGCTATGGCGCCGGAGCAGTTGTCGTTGGTGGGTGCGGGCACAGGAGTGCCGATGCAGATGGTGAAGTTTGTATAAACCAGGTTGTCATACGTGTAAAACCGGATGTAATAGGTTTGGCCTATCGTCAGCCCATTCATCTGGTATTCCGAACTGGAACTACCGGTCGCCTGGCAAGAAATAGAGGTTAAATTTCCACAAGTCCCGGAAAATGTCTGCAAAACGGACCAGACAGATATACCGGTCACGCGCACCCGGTGGCTGGGCGCCGTCGCAACAAACTTGAACCACACATCGTCGTCGGCGGTAGCCGTACAGCCGGGTTGGGATTGTAACCCGCCGGCAGTAGTCGCATTGGCAAATAAGGTACAGTTCAAATCTGGATTTACTGCTAACAGCGTAGCATTTGCACATTCGTCATTCGGCGGCGGCGGAGGAGGAGTACCAATACAAATAGTAAAGTTTGTATAAACCAGGTTGTCATACGTGTAAAACCGGATGTAGTAGGTTTCCCCAATCGTCAGCCCGTTCATCTGGTATTCCGAACTGGAACTACCGGTCGCCTGGCAAGTA
>JBGSKO010000207.1:0-53504 GCA_041741155.1 Saprospiraceae bacterium
CGCCCTGCAGTTCCTGCCGCCCATCGAAACCACCCTGAACCCAACCCTGTGCGTGGGAGAAAACCTGCTGGTGAACGGCACGCTGTACGACGCGCAAAACCCCGTCGGTACGGAAACGTTAACCGCCGCGAACGGCTGCGACAGTACCGTGCAAATCGCCCTGCAGTTCCTGCCGCCCATCGAAACCACCCTGAACCCAACCCTGTGCGTGGGAGAAAACCTGCTGGTGAACGGCACGCTGTACGACGCGCAAAACCCCGTCGGTACGGAAACTTTGCCCGCCGCGAACGGCTGCGACAGCACCGTGCAGGTACAACTTGCCTTTTGGCACGTGGATGCCGGCGCCTTGGTGTATGATCTGTGTCCGGGAGAAAATTTGATCGTAAACGGCACGGAATACAATGCTCAACACCCGACAGGAGTGGAAATCTACCCCTACTCGAATGGCTGCGACAGTTTTTACCTCTATGTCCAACTGATGTATTTGCCCGAATACCGCGACACTCTGCTGGCTACCATTCAACCGGGCGAAACCTATACAGTAGGCAATTTCCAATTCACAGCACCGGGAACGTACACCATTGATCTGACCGCATCGAATAGTTGCGACAGCACCATCGTGCTTGTGTTGGACGAAACGCTTGGCGAACACACGGCGTCTTCGCCCGACGTTCGTTTCCGAGTGTTTCCCAACCCGGCGACGGGCTGGGTAAACATCGAACTCCTTGGTACAGGACAACTGCAAGATGTACGGATTTTTGATTTGACCGGACGGAGTATAGACACGCCTGTAGTTGACAATTTAACACTTTTCCGACTGGATATCTCCAATTGCCCTGCAGGTATATATTCCGTGGGAGTACTCGTGGATGGGCGTTGGGACTTTGTCAAAATGGTACAGATTAGTTCCAACTGAATTCGGTCGCTCCGCTTACCTTCTCGTGTCAAATTTACTCGAAAATTGATTACCGGGTTGCTCACGCTCCGCAAAGCCAAAACCTTAGCGGAGCGGATTCGGGCGGAGCTGTATTTGGCCGAGCGGGAGTGGTTGCTTGGGAAATTGTGAACTACCAAAAACCCAAACGACGGAGCGTTTTTTTACCCGAAAGGCCGGCTCAAACGATTATCTTCCCAGAAAAACCACTTTTTTAATGCCTAAAAACTGTTCGCCTTGCCATAGTTCCAGCCAGTAAACACCGGGTGACAGATTCGGTATTTCCAATCGAAAGACCGGCCCGGCATGATTTCCTTTATGTACTGTGGCGCCCTGTAGGTTGTGCAATACGGATTGAATCATGACATTTCCACCGAGGCAATCGGGACATTCCACCATAACAAATCCGCGCGCCGGATTGGGGTTCACCGTCCAGACAGTTGTTTCTCCGGGTACTTTCAGACCAGAGCCTAACTGCACTAGTACGTTTTCAACCAGCCGGCAACCAGCCTCGGATGTGATGGTAACGGTATATTGACCGGGTGCGCCCACACTAATATTCGGCGAAGTGGCTCCCGTAGACCACAAGTAGGTGGCGCTGCCGGGCACCCCAGCGTCCAACGCCACACTTTGCCCAGGTGGCAGGTTAATCACCTGACCAAGGTTGGGGTCGGCATCCAGAATACCCGCATTTTGCCAATGGAGCAACCGGGATGTAGCAGGCTGTACCGTGGTAGCGATGTTGGGACAAGGGTGCGGAATGTCCGGGTGAATGGTGAAGGCAATCTGGATGAGGAAGGTATCACCGGCTGTAAAATTGAACGGGCCATGTGACGGAATAATCCGGCGATCAGCATACACCAGATTGGCGTTGCACATTGTCCAGCCCTGAAAATCGGCAGGATTATCTGGAAAAATATAGGAGGTCGAATCGGTGCTGCCAGGATTATATCCGGTGCCGCCCGTGGTAAGCGGGGAGCCGTCGCGCCATTTCCCGGTCAGGTAGTTGTAGTACTCATTGGGGAGTTGTGGGTCAGACATTGCGGCGGGATGCTGCCCCACCGACGGATTGTTAAATGCGATGGTGTGGTCGAGGGTTTTATTCAGAAACAAGACTGTTTCCACCGGGATATTACCCCCGAACCCAGGTACATTACATCCGGCGTCTAAATCATCGGCATTGTAAACATACACAGCGGAGGTATTGGGCATGGTACCTATGTAGTCGTCGTCGTAGCAGCCCAAATCGGGATCCACAAAAAAACCGAGGTATGTATCGTGCAAGTCTGACTGGCTGCGATTGATAATCGTGTAGTCTGCAAAAATGGATTGGTCTATCGTTCCATTTTGAGGACAATCGAAGGCATAAGCGGTCACCAACAGGTCCACACCCAGCATTTTGCCGTTGGTCGTCGTGTGCGTTGTACTGTCAGTAAGCACCCACCACGCCATTGCATCTCCTTTCATTTTGGGATAGTCGCCATCATAGACATTATAGATCCCGTCGTTGTTGAAGTCCACAAATGGGGCGGGAAACAGATCGGGGTTTGTTTCCACAGGAGAGAAATCGAGGTTGTAGCGCAGGTGGGGATTGCCTTTCCCGGGCCAGGTGAGCAAGTCAAAAGGAACAGACTCGGTGAGCGTTTTATCGGTACCAAAGTCAAGGCGCAGACGGTTTATCTCGGCGCGTGTAGTAGCCCAAACACGCTGGAAATCATGTGAAGCGCCCTGCATTATGCCGGAGCGATAATCTGATTTATTGGTAAAATACGGATAGGTGGCCGCAGTGAGAAGCAGGTCGTTTGCGGCATTTCGGGCACATAGCCAAGGTGCGAAAGCAGTGATTGTCGGAACACTATCCGGCAAGGTGGAAAAAAGCGGATTGAATGTGGATGCTACCGGGGAAAAATCGCCCGAGAAGAGCACCGGTGACGGTTGGAATACGGCTTGAATACCCGATGTTTGAATACGGCGATTGGAATCGAACGCTTGTTCGGGTTGGCCGGTTACCCCATCCTGATCGGTTTTAATGAGCCAAGCATTGGTTACACCAACACCTGTACTTCTGGCCAACAGGACAAACCCTCCGGTTGGCGCCTCCACAACCCGAACACCAATGCCTGCCTGGTATTCTTTTTTCCAAAGCAGATCACCTGCTTCGTCCAGCCGGGTCAAAACTATCCGGGAGTTTTCGGACTGCCCGCTAACAGCAAAACCGCCATCGGTGGTGCCGGCAATGGCCCTGTATTCCAGGTCGTTTGTTTCTTTTTTCCAAACTTGAGTCCCCGCGGCATCCATTCGAAGGACAATGCCTTTGCTATTATTCGAGCGGCCACAAGCAATAAAGCCGCCGTCGGTCGCCAAAGCCAGCCCGCGCAACGTGAAGGCGTGCGAAACCGACCATACCAAATTACCATCTGCATCAAGAGCGGTTACAGAACCATTCGCCTCCCCTATAATGAGTTTGCCGGAATGCCACAAGGCTGAAATAACCGCTCTATTGAGCGGCCGAACCCATTCCTCACTAAACCCCGTTGCTTGCGAATAGGTTAACTTGCGATACGATTGTTGACCAATAGACAAGAAAGCGCCGTCTGGCAATTCCAGTAGAAGCAGGTTTGTGTTTGAACTTGATGGAAGGCTGTCGGGTATAATTCGTTCATGTACAATTCCTGTTCCTGGCCTATATTCAGACAAACTGTACGATGTCCCGGCGATGAATACCCGGCGGGTAATAAGGAAGTACGGATGCCCGCTTGTCTGATCATATTTTTTTACTAACGAGGCAACTCGCAAACCCTGGGAGGTTTCAATCTTTACCAATCCGGAAACATATCCTCTGGCATCTAATTGCGCAAAGCCATCGCTGGCTTGTACAAAATAATCCTCACCGTCAACAAACAGACCGCTCATAGGCGGGACGATAATGGACATCGGCAGATTTTTTTGCCAAACAGATTGTGTAAAAGCAGGGGCTAAATGCAGTAAAAAGAGGGCAGTGAGTGCGTGTATTTTTTTCATAACAGTAGATTGACCACAAATGAACGCAATAATACCCGGGAGCAGAAACCTGTTTTCCAGCATAAGTCAGGTTTCTAACGCAAGGCAATAACCCCTAAGCAGAACAAATAAAATCCCCCGCGCCACCCCAAACAGGCGACACGGGGGAAGCATCAAACAATTCTGTTGCTTACTTTTTTTATTGGATTTTCACCGGAAAATCCACCTCAGCATCCACTTCACCGGTCACGTCCGGGTTGGCAGCATCCTTATTCGGTTCGTGGCGCAGGCTCACTTTCAACGAACCTGTAGATGCCGCACCCGTTGTCCAGGTCGTTTTCAGCCGGAAAGCCTTGCCGTTCGAGTCCGTATCGGCAGCGGCAATAGTCAGGTTGGCGCCGGTGACGGCATAAACCAACAGGTGTTCGGCGCTCTCTGCTTCTACCTCCTCCGTAATGTCTTCTTCCGGCGTCTTGCTGCGGTCATAAAAATGGACGTGGCAATTGATCGTTTTGTTTGCTGGCAGCGCGATTTCCTCAATCGTCGGTGCGTTGCCGCCATCGCCGTCGCGGTCGTCCCAGGTGTATTCCTGATCAAAACTGCCATCGGTGGCCGTCAAATGCACAACCACAGTGGTGATAAGTTCCTGCTCGGTGTCATCGTCCTTTTTGCAGGCGCCAAACGTGAAGGCCAGCAACAGGGCGGCCAGTACTCCAAATTTTACGGTGTTTGTTTGCATGATAAAAAGTGTTTAGAATGTTAAAATATCCATTTCGCCCGTACCCCCAGGTTTGTGCCGGGTTCGTCGGTGAAAAATCGGAAGAAGTTGAGGTATTCGCGGTAGCGGGTGTTGCCGATGTTTTGAATGGTCAGCCCCACATCCAGCAGTTGTTTTTTGTCCTTTCCCAACGCGAACGTGTGCCCTGCCTCCAAACTCCAAAGCGTAAAGGCCGCAGGGGCATCTTTGAGCAGGCCCGACTCCGGAATACGGGTTTGGTGCAGCGCGGTCGTTGCCAGCAAGCGAACGAATGTCTCTTGTCCGTCTGCTGTTTCCCACCCTCGGTCCGGCGCCCGAAGGACCCGGTTCAACGTCCATTTTAGTCCATACTGGAGTCGGTCGGTCGGCAGGAGGGGCAACCAGTCGCGGTGGGTGGTCGTTTCTCCCGAATCGCGGGCGAGGCGGTAGCCACGCACGATGGATGCGCGGCCTTCGGCAGCTATTCCCCAGGCAACGGGTACGCTGGCGCCGGCATCCAGCCCGTGCAATACGGCATCGGCCTGCGCATAAAAATAGGCCGGGAATGCACCCCGCGAGGTCAGTACGAAAGCGCGCTGGGGATCGAGGTAAATGAAATCATTGATCTGGTTTCGGTACGCCGTCAGGGTCAGGTTGGTGTGGTTGCGTTGGTACTGCAAAGTCAGATTGGAGTTCCACGCCTTTTCCGGGAGCAAGTCCGGGCGCCCCTCCTCGTAGGTGCCGGCGCCGTGGTGTACCCCCCGGGCAAAGAGCTCGTTGACGTGGGGCGGTCGCCAGGCATAGCCGGTATTCAGGGTAGCCGTGAGGTTTTTGTGAATATGGTAAATTATACCCGCAGTGCCCGACAGGCTTCCGAAATGTACGAGGGTATCCACGGTGTTCAGGCTACCCGATGTGGTGGCGTTGGTCTGGCGGTAGTCATAGCGCAAACCGACCTCGTATTCCCACGGGTGCGGAAAACGCCGCCAGCGTTCCAGTAGCCAAACGGAGCCACCGAGGGTGGTATAATCGGGAATAAGGCCGCCCTTGCCCACATCATTCAACTGCTGGATACCCTGCACGCCGATGCCGCCCTCCCAGTGCCGTATGGGAAAATGCTCCAGCGCAAGGTCCAGCGCGTTGGTCCACAACCGGAAAGAAAGCTGGGGCTTATCGGCAGCGCTGCCACTTTGGCGCACCACATCGTACTCCTGGCGGTTGTTGAACTGAAAGGCGTACTGGCTGGAGAATTTCCATTTTTCTGAAATCCGAAAAGACGCCCGGTAACGCGCCAGATGGTGCTGCACCTGCTGGTAAGGGCGATCAATGTTGTACGAAAACGTATCCTTATTGTTCAGCGGCACGGGGCTGTCAATGGCCTGTTGCAAGTCGGTCAGGTTGCCGATGTGGGCGGCGCGTAAAATTC
This sequence comes from Saprospiraceae bacterium, assembly GCA_041741155.1. Taxonomy (GTDB): domain Bacteria; phylum Bacteroidota; class Bacteroidia; order Chitinophagales; family Saprospiraceae; genus M3007. The sequence continues at coordinate 6,097 of JBGSKO010000207.1, forward strand.
CGATGCGCTGGCTGAATCGGGTGGCTGCTACCTCGTGTGTCCACCGTCCGGTTTTCCAGCCGGCGAGGGCTGAAAAGTTGAGTTCTGCTGCACCGGTGTTGCCGAGGAAATAGTCGGGCGCATGCAGATTGCCGCTGCGCTTGGCGGTGCCTTGCACGCGGATGGCCAGCGTCGTGCCGGGCACTTTCCAGTCCATCGCACCCGCTGCTACGCCGGCCCGTCCGTTGGAATACCCGGCCAGACTAATCCAGCCGCCAATACCATCCGGTTCGCGCAGGGGCGCCGGTTCCAGCACAATGGCGCCGGCCATGGCCCCCACGCCGTAGCGCACCCCCGCAGCACCTTTCACCACAGTGATGCGCTGAGCGGTAAACGGGTCTATTTCCGGCGCGTGTTCTGCGCCCCATTGCTGGCCTTCGAGGGCTACATTATTGGCTACGATTGCAATGCGGTTGGAGTGCAACCCCTGGATGACAGGTTTGGCGATGGTGGCGCCCGTATTCAAAATAGATACGCCCGGCAATCGCTTGAGCGCTTCTCCGAGATTGACGCCCTGCGCAGCGGCCAGCGCACTCCCTGTTGTAGAAACAGCTGACTGCGCCGGCGTCGGCGCCACGGCTTTTTCGATCACCAACACCTCGTCGAGCAGGTGGTGGTGCAGAAAAAAGTTCAGTTCCGTATTTTCGGTCAGCTGAATAATTTTCGTCTCGTGTTCGCATTCCACGTGGCTTACCGTCACGGTATAGGTGGTACCCTCGCAGAGATCGGGAATCACAAATGCACCATTGGCATCTGCGACGGCGCCGCGACCGGTACCCACTACTGTCACGGTTGCGAAAGCTAATGGCTCGCGCGTGTCGGCATCCACAGCCCTGCCGCGCAGCGCCAAATGGCAGTCTTGCGCAGACAAGGAAATGGCCGTACAGGCGAGCCAGCAAGCGCCAAGGAGGCGCACTTTGCCGGCAGTCATTTTCTAAAATTTAAGGATGGGAAGAAGGAACTGGAGCTGTTCGTATCGTTTGAACGAAGTGCGCTCTTAACAACTGGGGCAGGAGGCGGGGGGACCGCGCAATTGCGTCGAGTATTGCGCCGACAGGTGATGACTAATGTCGGAGGAGGAAGGGGATTGGTTGGAAAAGCGTTGCGGGGCTTCCAGGGATACTAAACATACCGACAGTTCGGGCGTGGCAAACAGAAAAGCACAAATAGAGCAATCGTCGGGATTGTAGCGCTCATCGTGCAAGTGCGCCGTGTTACTGTCATGTCCTACCTCGCAAGTCGGGGCGTCGTGGTGGTCGTGGTGCAGCAACAGCAAGTGCCCGGTCTTCAGTGTCAGAGACATCAGAAAAACCAGCGCCAACAAGGCCGTATTGATCCGTGATTGTGCTTGCTGCATATCTTTTTCCGCTACGGGAACATGCAAATGTAGGAAAGGTTTTGGCTTTTTTAACCCGGGCGCAAAGAAGGCCCGGTCAGCGATCTGCCCGGGCCTTTTTATTGGGTCGCCTATGAAATTCAGGCGTGTGGACTGCGGTCGGCTATTTTTTCAGGCTCGTAGCTGTACTGTTTGTCTTTGTACCGAGAAAGTTGGCGCCGTAGGGTTTCTGCGGAAGCATTGATAGCCGACTCGAAGGTTTTTCCGGTTTTTTTATCCAGTAACCATCCTCCGGGGACATGCATGCGGACTTCTGCGATTTTTTCTTGCACTTTGCTTCCGGTATCTTGAAGTTTTAAATGGACTTCGACATCAACGATTCGGTCATAAATTCGGCCTAAACGGCTCAGTTTTTTCTCGACATGACTCACCAATTTGGAGTCGGCATGGAAATGAACAGATTTCACACTAATATTCATACGCACTAAAAATTTAATGGTGAATAATATGGATTTGGTTGGCTATAAATGCTAATTTTTAATTTATAACAATGGTTTGTTTTTTGAAAAGTCAATTTTACAGCAAGAATCTATTCTGTGCAAACTTATTCTGTGTTTTTTATTTACCGTCCTGGAAACACCACTTTTTAGGCGTTTTTTTAAAAAAAACGGGGGATCAAAAAACTACCTTACCAGAACGCCGGGCTGCCGTACTTTGCGTGCGCGTCTCGAACAAAAACTTGGCAAGTTTGCAATGACATAGCCAAACGGTAAAAAATATGTACGAAATACGAACCAGTATTAGTAATAGCGACAAGTCAATTGTGGAGCTATTTCGCCACCAGCAGCAACACCAATATTCCGTAGCGCATTCGACGGCACGGCAGCGCAAAGACAAATTACGGCGCCTGCATGCGGCCATATTACACCACCGGGAGGAAATCAAAGCCGCCTTGTGGGCCGATTTTCGCAAGTCGCCATACGAAGTGGATATCTCGGAAATTGCTACGGTGAACAGCGAAATCCGGTATGCGCTGCGGCATGTGGGTTCGTGGATGACTACGCGCCGGGTACAAGTGCGGCTGCCCCTCCTTGGCTCCTCCGCTCGAATACACTACGAACCGAAAGGTGTTTGTCTGATCATTGGGCCCTGGAATTTCCCGTTTAACCTCACTCTGATCCCGTTGGTTGCCGCAGTGGCTGCAGGCAACTGCATTATCATCAAACCGTCTGAACATGCACCCCATAGTTCCAGCGTACTCAAAAAAATCGTGTCCGCCTGTTTTTCGGAGGAGGAAGTAGCTGTAGTGGAAGGCGATGTGGAAGCATCAAAAGAACTACTGGAGTTGCCGTTCAATCATATTTTTTTTACAGGAAGCACGGCTGTGGGCAAGATTGTGATGGGTGCCGCCGCCAAACATTTGGCATCGGTTACGCTGGAACTTGGCGGAAAGAGCCCGGTCATTGTGGATGAAACCGCAGACCTTGACCGTGCCGCTTCGCGAATTGTGTGGCTGAAGTGTATGAACGGCGGACAGACATGTATTGCGCCGGATTATGTGCTGGTACACGAATCTGTGCATGATGCCTTGGTACAAAAACTCCAGCACTGGATTGAAAAATATTACGGCAATACCAAAGCGGCACGCCGGGACTCGCCGGACTTGAGTCGTGTCGTGCATGATCGTCAGTTTTTGTTCCTCAAGGGGCTGTTCGACGATGCCGTCCAGCGGGGCGGACAAGTTGCCGTGGGAGGCAGTTTTGATGCTACCCACAGGTACCTGGAACCTACGGTATTGACGGATGTGCCTGCGGATGCCGCTATCTGGGAGCACGAAATTTTTGGCACCATACTTCCGTTGCTCCGCTATAGCGCCTTCGGTGAGGTGCTGGAGTATATCAACGCGCGCCCCAAGCCACTTGCAATGTACATCTTCAGCAATCGGGAGCGCACGATACAGCAGGTGATTCAGGATACCCGCGGCGGCGGTGTTTGTGTCAACGAGTGTGCATTGCAGTTTTTCAACCCGGAGCTACCCTTTGGCGGGCACAACGACAGCGGGATTGGCCATTATCACGGCGAAAGCGGGTTTCTGGAATTCAGCCATGCGCGGAGCATTGCCCGACAGCACAGTCCCTACCCGACAACCAACTTTTTCTTGCCGCCATACGGCTCGCGCCTGATGCGAATGATCTTGAATTGGCTCGTCCGCTGGCTCTGAGGGGAAAGAGCAAGTAGTAAATGACAAAGGGCAAGAGGCATCATAATGCCCCTTACCCTTTGTCATTTACTACTTCTAAGACCGGTTCGTATTAGAAGAACCGGCTCCGGTTATCTTCGATCTCTGTTTGTTTTTTCCAAGCACTCAGCAGATTCATACGAAGCCCTGTGGAGGCGGCAGATGTGATTTGCCGACGGAACATCGTCAGGTCTGGAGGCATAGGAATTTCCGGAATTTCTGAAGTCGTTTTAGCAACGTAAACTCCGGAAGTACCTGCAATAGGCTTTGTGACACCAGCTTTGCCCAATCCAAACACAGCACCGATCAAACGCGGCTCGGCGCCTCCGATGGGCAGGAATGGCTGAAGCAGGGTACTGTTATTGGCGGTATCTACTGCCACACTCCACTGGTTAGCCAATGCATTCAGGTCACCTGCATTTTTCAGTTTGCCTTTGATGATTTCCGCTTTTTTGCGGTTTAGCACCTCTGTTTGTGCACGCGGAGTGGCCTTAATGGTTGCCACAGTAGCAGGACCTTTCGGAACCATGCTTTTGAGGGCAGCTACCAGGTACTTGCTATCGAAATAACCACCGTTCGGGTCGCGGAAAGAGAATATTTCCTGGCTAACAGCATCCACATCCGTTTTTTCATCAAAAGCCCAGCGGATCACTTCGCGCGCTTCATCACCAGACCCAAAAGCGCCAATGCTGTAATCATTTGCCCGAAGGGCCTGGGTTGCTTGCACGGCAATATTTTGCTTGTCAGCTTGCTCAAGCAAAGCAGCGCGTTTTTTCGCCTGCTGTATCATCGCAAGCGCTTTGTCTTTGACAACCTGCTGCGTTTCTGTGCTGGGCTCGATGAGTTGGCGCAGGTAAGCCGCGCGTACGCCCGATTCGTTTTTGATAAATTTCTTGCCGGTTACTTCAATCAAGTGCCAGCCGAACTGCGTGGAGACCTTGTAGTATTTGCCTTGTTCTGCTTCATAAAAGCAAACCTTGTTGAACTCCGGCACCATAGCACCTTCCGGAAACCAACCCAGATCGCCACCCTTGGCGGCCGAACCCTGGTCCTGGCTATTTTGCGTAGCCAATTCCTCAAATGGTACCGTCTTTGCATTCAAGATGGCCATGAGGCTGTCAAGTTTTGCTTCATTAGCCGGAGTAGCATCCTTGATCAAAATATGGCGTGCCTTAACAGAGTCAGGCGTTACCCGGCGGCTCAGAATTTTAGCCACCGTCCAAGCGCCTTTGTCCTGATAGGGGCCCACGATGGAACCGAGCGGCATGGATAGGAGCGAGTCCGCTACACCCGAGGGCAGCCCATCTTTTTTAATATAACTGGCATCTACGACGCCGCTGTTAGAGACTACATAAGCCGAATCATTGGCAGCTTCACGCAAACCTTCCAACATGCGTACGATCGCATCGTAGGCAGTAGCGCTATCGCGGGAAGTCGGAAAAACGTCGAAGGCTACATATTCAACCACGCGCGTTTCGTCCGGTTGGTCATACGTACGCGGATTTTCCTTCAAAAAGGACGCATAGTCGTCATCCGTCAGTTTGGCCTCGTTGTCCGGTATTTTGTCATACGGGACACGTACATACGTAAAGTTGAGTCGCTGGTTATTTTCTTTGAAGGTCATTTCAGCTTGCCAAGTGGGTGCGAAAATGCCTTTCAATACCAGATTGGATATCTTTTCCTGCAAACGCTCGGTAATGATTTCCTTTTCCTGAACAGCCCAGTACGAGCGGTTCACCGGATCGGTGAAGGAGCCTTGTTCGATTGCTGCTTTGATGCTCGACAGGGTAGCCCGGTTAGGTTGTCCGTCTTGCCCGGTAAAGCGCTCCAGAATTACCTTACTGAGATTGGTGCCGAATTGCAAATCATTCAACTCGTCTTTGCCAACACCAAGTCCAAGCGCTTCAGCTTCCTGAGAAATCAAGCCGCTTTCGACAAAGTAGTTCCATACCTGTTCCCGAACTTGATAGCCGGTACCCGGTTGGGGGTTGGAATAGATCAACTTTTCATAATTGTCAAACTCTGTGCGTTTGATCTCGGTGCCATTTACTTTGCCCAGCATGTTTACATCGCCGGAGCGGTAACGTTGTGCATTCGAGATAACGTCCATCAGAATAAATCCACCCAGTGCCATTACCATGAGCACAATAAGGATCCACCCGTTTTTCCGAATCGTTCCGATTAAAGCCATATTGCCGTAATTAGTTGAAAATCATATTTTTAAAGCCAAAAAAGACCGCCTTGAAAAAAGGCAAGCGCAAAGGTAGGTTTTTGGCCCTGAAAAAAGTAAAAATTTTGAGTTGACCACAAATTGGGGTTCGGGGTTGATTGGGGCAAATACCCGACCCTCCATTTCTAGTTCCCGGCATCCTTGCGCAGTATACCCGAGTAGTCGGGCAAATGCAAGTAGCCTTCCTCGCGCACCTCTGCCCGCAGATGATGCTGTACGGCAATTTCAGCAACTTCAGCCGGTCCCAAACTGCCCGACGAAGCCAAGGCGTTGGTTAAATGGAGCAAAAACGACTGGTTATCCAGCAGCATCTGGCGCGTGCGCTGTACCAGATCCGTTATCATGCCTTCGATGGCGGCATCGGTAACTTTGCGGTCCATGGCATATTCATCATCCGGCAACAGGTAGCTTGCCTGATACTGTTCGTTGAACCCGTATCCGCGGATGTAGTCCATAGCCAAACGGGTAGCCTGCTCCCGGTCGTGCGAACGACCGATCGTTGCATTGTCCGCACCAAAAACTACTTCCTCTGCCAATCCTCCCGCCAGATAGACCATGATTTTTTTGACCATATTTTCCTTCGTGGCGTAAATTTCATGGGGAAACGTGAAGCCTTCCGCATAGCTATTTGCCAGTTTGGACTTCAGTTGCAACGGCGCCAGCCCAAACAAAGCAATATAGGCTACCGCGTGGCCGGCCTCATGCACGCTGACATTGAGCACGGCATCGGGCTTGGCGCTTTCCCGAATCTTGTCCATTCGGCCCACAAAAGGAAGGCGAATCTCGTGGTGGGCATCGAACACAGCCACTACCTCCTCGCGCTGATCGTCGTAATCCAGGGCTATTTTTCGTACGTCCTCCAGCAATGCCTCGAAAAGGAATTTAGACAGGTTGGTCTCCAAAATATCCACAATGCTCGAAAATACCGGCCGTACACCTTGCACCGGGAACACACCATTGCGGTAGATCAGGCGGTGGATATTGGGCCGTATTTCCAGATGCACGCCGAAACGCTCGCGGGTTTTGACCACGAGTTTATTGATTTCCAAGGCAATCAGGCGCTTGAAGTCGGCCCGGCGTAGTGAGGCGTAAATCAAGTGGATATTGCCAAAACGGGCGACTTGCTCCGGACGGAAGCGTTTCGTAAGGGCATGTTTGATATCAACCTGGGTGATTTTCTGGGTGAAGGCATGAAAAATATCCGCATCAATATCGCTCTCGCCGGTTTGTGTAGCCATACGAAACGCTTCGTCCAGGTTACCGGAAATGATGATGAGCAACTTGGAGTAGTCCACCGGTTCGTACATGGTTTTGTGGCCCTTTGCCTCGCTCACCAGTTCCAGCACCTGATAGTGGCTCATTTCAGCGATCTCCACCACATCTTTGTCCAAACCAAGCAGTTTTTTCAGATTACGCGCCTCCCACACGCCGACTTCGCGCGCATAATAGTCTTCGGTATCACTTTCTTTTTTCTTTCCTTCTTCGCGCTTTTTCTTGCGTTGGGCATACATGTACTGCGTAATGTAATCTTCCACATCATCCTTGTCGCGCTTGGGCAGCCTGCCATCAGAAAGTAACTGCCAAAAATCGGTGAACTGGGTTTTGGATACCGGCGTTCCGTCAGGTTCAATGGTGTTGAACCGCTGTATTTCGTCAAACAGGATAATGGCAGGTTGGCCGTCGTCGAAGCCTTCTTGCGTGAGTATCGAGGACACGTTTTTGACAAACGATGTGTCGTCGTTATTACCCAGCTCCATTTCTGTAAACCGATCCTGAAATTCCAGGTACTTGATCAAGCGCCGTACCAGGTCCGTTTTTCCCACACCGGTCATACCCCAAAGGCATACGATAATTGGGCGCGACAGGATTTCCGGCATCAGGTACCAGATTTGGATATAGTCCAACAAGTTGTCAATCACGGCGTCAATACCGACGAAGTCGCGCTTGAGCTGGGCCTTTACGCGCTCCAGCATTTCCTTGCGTTCCCGGATGCGCTGTTTGTCAATAGAAAAAGTGGCACTAATTGTAGTTTCCATAATTTTTGAAAAACGCCGTACTTCGCGCACAGCTGGCTCACAAACTTGTTTGGGCGGCGAATAATTCCAATCGGCCGAAAATTATGCTATTCAGCCGACAGGGAGGTTTTTTTTCTCAAAGCCGACTGGATCGGCGCTAACTTCGTCTTGTTTTTTCACCAACTAAAATCCATTGTATGAAGAACATTCTCGTTACCCTTTTGATGCTCCTTCCCGTACTGACCGGCGCACAAACATCCATCCAAAAAGCGCTTGCACTCTCGCCCGGCTACGATGCGGGGCAGGTGCTGTTACCAACCAGCGGCGGCTATGCCATCTTCGGTCGGCAGGCAGCGGCGCCGGGAGCCAGGACCGATGTATTTTTCTTGCGCGTGGACGCCGATGGAAATCAATTGGCTTATAAGAAATATGGCGATGACAATGCCTCCGAGTCTATGAGCAAAGGTGTTGTGGCTATGCCCAATGGCTGGTTGCTGGCGGGTTCCAAAACAGTGATTAGCTCCATCGGTTGGTTGCTGCGGCTCAATGCTGCGGGCGATGTACTGTGGTCGAAAGAAGTGCCTGGAACCAGCAAAATCAACCAGATCGCAGTATTGCCCGGCGGTGGGGTGCTCGCGACCGGCCAGACTTCCGGCGGCAGAATGTTTTTGATGAAACTGGCCGACGACGGTTCCGTGGTTTGGCAGCAAAACTACACACCCGGGGAGGGCCGGGACTTGTACATTACGGCAGGAGGAAATGCCTGCGTCGTGCTGGGCAGCAAAAATATATGGAAGGTACACCTGGTTTCCAAACTGTTGCAGTGGGAACAATCCGTGGCGCCGCCAGCATTCGGACCGACCGGCCAAACAGAGTTTTTTGCGCTGAGCGCCATCGCTCCGGCCGGAAATGGCCGCTTTGCGATTATTGGCTCTGCGTACACCGAACTTCCAACAGAACTCTATACCGGCCATTTTGCCGCCGTTTGGAGCGAAACAGGGGTGCCAATCTGGCAAAAATTCCTGCGCGACCGCGCGACAGGGTACGATCAAAACGAGGGCACTTCGATTTTTTACCTGCCAAATTCCACGAGCATCCTGTTTGCCGGCACCGATCAGGGGAAAGCCGTTGTCACCCGAACCGATCTCAAAGGCAAAATACTGGAAGAAAACGTGATCAATGCCCCCGGCGAGATGTACAACGTCGTCCTGATCAAAGATGCGGGCCGCTATGTGATGACCGGCGCAATTCTCACCGGCGGTATTGACACCTATTACTACAGATCAGCCGATAATGAACTCTCGATGAGTGCCCCGACGCCATCCGGCCCCATCCAGCGCGCAAATGCTGAAGGTATTCGGCTCTTGCAACGCACGGCAGATACGCGGATAACAGCCGAGATGACCCTCGAAGCAGACCGGATGGGCCATATTCGGATGTGGGACGGACAGGGGCGCCTCGTTCTGGAAAAACAGGTAGCGCTTTTTGCCGGCCTTAACCGCGTTGAACTTGATACAGATGGGCTTGCACCGGGACTGTACTGGCTGCACGATGTCAACAGCAACTGCCTGCCCAAAGCATTGGTGGTCAGAAAGTAACTTCCATCTCTTTGGTCTCGCTGCCACGCGCCACTTTCACTTTGGCGGTTTCGCCTTTTTGGAATTTGGATAGCGCCTGCATGTAGTCGCGGATGGTGTGTATTTCGGTATCGCCCAGCCCGATAATGCGGTCGCCGCGCTGTAAGCCGGCCTTTGCGGCAGGCTTGCCGTCGGTTATGCCATCTACGTGTACGCCTTCGCCCTCGTAGGTATAGTCAGGCATGATGCCCAGCGTAACCTTGAAGCGCGGCGTGTCCTCGGGCTTGGATTTGGTTTCCTGGAAAACGAGTTTAGGCGCTTTATCGAGCGCATCAATCAGGCGTACAGCATAATTCAGGATAGCTTTTTGCCCGGTGAAGTTGACTTTTTCGACATCATCGGATGGCTTGTGGTAATCGGTATGCTGACCGGTGAAGAAAAATAACACGGGAATATTTTTCAGGTAAAACGACGTGTGATCACTCGGGCCGATACCGGCGCTATCCTGTTTGATGCTTAGTTCCGGTGTGTTCAGGCTGTTGAGCAAGGGCACGAAATTGGGCGCCGTGCCGACGCCGCCCACTACCATACGATTGTCTTCGTTGAGGCGCCCGATCATGTCCATGTTGAGCATGAAATGTACTTTGGACAAATCAACCGTAGGGGTTTCGACATATTTTTTGGAGCCCAGCAGCCCCAGTTCTTCGCCGGAAAAGCAGAGGAACAGGAAGTTATGCTGCTCCCGCACGCCGTTTTGAGCGAAGTAACGGGCCAGTTCGAGTACACCGGCAGTACCGGATGCATTGTCGTCGGCGCCATTATGAATTTTCCCAACCGAGTTGGCCTCCAGCGAGTTGCGGTCGTGTCCGAGGCCGAGGTGGTCGTAGTGGGCGCCAATGATGATGGTATTCGGCGCACCGTTGTCGAGGTAAGCGGCGACATTACGGCTTTTGAGTACGGGTGCATCCGCCGATACCGTGCCGTGTGGGTCTTGCGGTTTTTTAAACGAAAACTCGTGAAACCAGCTGCCATTATCGCCTTTGGGTTGCAGACCGGCTTTTTTAAACTGCTTCGCCAGGTATTTGGCCGCTTTTTGTTCTTCTTTGGTGGCAGTCCCGCGGCCTTTCAGTTTGTCGGAGGCCAGAAAAGTGACGTGGTTTCGAAGGTTGGTTTCGGAGATGGTCGTTTGAGCGAACGCCTGTTGGGCTGGCGCGAAGAACGAAAGGAGGAGGGAAGCAATCAAAATACGCATCATCGTCGAGTTTGAATTTTGCGCAAAGGTAGAGGCCGAATTCGTATGCTCCGGCCATTTTTGAGTCAAAATCCAAAACGTGGGCTAAGGCGCGGTCGTCGTATCATGCGGTGTGGGCAGGCTCTCGTTTGGGAACCAGCACAGGCGATCGAGCATTCCGGGCGTTCCGCGGAAAAGGTTCAGATCAACCTTCTGTGAAATCCCGGACAGTTGCCCCTTCTCGGAATATTGCCAGAAATTCCAGGTTGCGGCGCCCTTCAAACGCGGCGCGCTTTTGGAATAACGCGCGATCCAGAGCGGGTAGTCGTCGAAAACACCGGCGAGGTGTTTTTCGTAAAAATTTTGATTGGTGTAGATGATGGGCCGCACATTGAGTGTGCTTTCGACGGTTTCCAGCCATACAAGGGCTTCTGCCAGCATTACCTCCACGGGCATTTTATCGGTTGTTTCCAGGTCGAGCACAGGGGCGAGATCACCGGGGGCTAGTTCTACTGTTTGTAAAAAGTGTCGGGCTTGATCCTCCCCGCAGCCATACGACCGAAAGAAATGGTAGGCGCCGCGGCGGATGCCCAGTTGCTGTAGCATCTCCCAATTTTCAACAAACAGGCTGTCCTGAAAATCACTACCCTCCGTAGCCTTTACAAAGGCAAATTGCAGATCGTTTGTTTGCGCTACCGTATGCCAGTCAATTCGTTTTTGGTGATGAGACACGTCAATACCCAGCAGCATGGCCGCCGGAATATCCAGGGAGCCTGTCATCTTCGCGCCCCAGAGCGGCGCAAGCATAAATAGCACGAGAGAAAGTAGACGCATAGCAGCTGCTGATTTAAGGAAGCGAGAAGATGCGCAATCGGTCGGTGCCCGGAGGCAGTACTGTATTCAGGCGGCGAAAATAGTGCCGTATTTTCCAATGTCCACTTGTTTGTTTTTACCATTGGTCGAAATGAGACAAATATTCGGTTTTCCCGCTGCCCTACGCAGTGGAGTGGGTAAAAAAAACAGGAGCCACTCCGGCTGGAAATGGCTCCTGTTTTTTTTAATAAAAAGCACTCGTGTTCCGATTAACGGTTCATAGATTCCAAAAACTCTTCGTTGCTGGACGAGTGCATCATTTGTTTTTTCATGAACTCCATCGCCTCTTCCGGCTTCATGTCGGCGAGGTGGTTGCGTATGATGAACATGCGTTGGAGCGTATCCTTGTCCAGCAGCAGCTCTTCGCGCCGGGTGCTTGACTTGGTAAGGTCAATACTCGGGTAGAGGCGGCGGTTGGCCAGGTTGCGGTCGAGTTGGAGCTCCATATTGCCGGTGCCCTTGAATTCCTCGAAGATAACCTGGTCCATTTTGGAACCGGTGTCAATGAGGGCGGTAGCGAGGATGGTGAGCGAGCCACCGTTTTCGATAGCGCGCGCCGCGCCGAAGAACTTCTTGGGTTTTTGCAGGGCGGTAGCTTCCACACCACCCGAAAGCACCTTGCCTGAGGCTGGCGCCACCGTATTGTATGCGCGAGCCATACGGGTGATGGAGTCCAGTAGTATCACCACATGGTGACCGCACTCTACCATACGTTTGGCTTTTTCCAGCACGATATTGGCCAATCGTACGTGGTTGTCTGCGGCTTCGTCGAACGTAGAGGCAACCACTTCTGCTTTTACACTGCGGCGCATATCGGTCACCTCCTCCGGGCGTTCGTCAATGAGCAGAACGATTACGTAGCATTCCGGGTGGTTTTTCGTAATGGCATTGGCGATGTCCTTCAGCAAGAAGGTTTTACCTGTTTTGGGTTGTGCTACGATAAGACCGCGCTGACCCTTGCCGAGGGGCGTAAACAGCTCGATGATTCGGTTGCCGAAGTCGCGCCCGGTAGGGCTGGTCAACAGGTTGAATTTTTTGGTAGGGAACAGCGGGGTCAGGTAGTCGAACGGTACGCGGTCGCGCACATCTTTAGGGTCAAGGCCATTGATGCGGCTGACTTTGAGGAGTGCAAAGTATTTTTCGCCTTCTTTGGGCGGGCGGATGGCCCCGTTTACGGTATCCCCCGTACGCAAGCCGAAGAGTTTGACCTGAGAAGGCGACACATAAATATCGTCCGGGCTGGTCATATAATTATAATCGGCAGAACGCAGGAAACCATAGCCATCCGGCATCATTTCAAGCGTTCCTTCTCCTTCGATGACTCCGTCAAGTTCTACGTCAAAACGCTCGATGACAGGCATGACAACCTGTTCTTCCTGGCGGTTTTGGCCGCGCTGACCAATATTGTCCGGAACTTGGGAAACCGGCCGCATGGTCATTTCATCATCTTCATCCGCTATGGGTGGCGCCACAAAATCCTCCTCCGCTGTATTCAGTTTGTTGGCTTCGGGATCTACCAGATTAGAATTTCCCGGCCGTTGATTGCGGTCGCGGTCGTCGCGTGGACGATCGCGGCGGTCGCGGTCGTCACGGGTGCGTGGTTGGTCGTCACGGGTGCGCGGTTGTTGCTCGCGGTCGTCGCGGGTGCGTGGTTGCTGCTCGCGGTTTTGTTGATTTCGGTCGTCGCGGGTACGTGGTTGCTGCTCGCGATTGGGCTGATTTCGGTCATCGCGGGTACGCGGCTGCTGAACCCTGTTGTCTGCGTTTGGCTTTCGTTCTGCCGGTGCAGGTTCTGGAGGGGGCACTTGCTGGGACTTTTGAGCGGGCTTGGGAGCGGGCTTTTCTTCCTTTTGGCGCGGACGTTTAGCAAGGACCGGACTATCGGCTTCTTTTTTAGGAGCAGGTTCACTCCGCACCACAATCTTGCGACCTGGAGCGGGTTCTTCGACTACGGGGACTTTATCTCCACCGGTTTTTTTGAGGGAGAGCGCTTGCTCGTCCAGTATCTTATAAATAAGGTCTTGCTTGGTATACTTGTGGATACCTTTGATTCCTAGTTGACCAGCGATCTCTTTGAGTTCGGGAACCAGCATGTCATTCAGCTGCAAAATATCGTACATGGCAGGAATAGAGGGAATAGAATTTGAATGTGAATCTCAGAAAACGAAGCGGGGTTGAAAACATTCAACACGGACGGAAACCCAAGAAGTAGTGGAAAGAATAGTTCAGGACGATAATGCGGATACGTTGGTGTCAGTCGGAACAAAATCCATACCTCCTGAAAGATGCGGTGCGGCAGGCTGGAAATCTGATTGAGAAAAATTGGTATAAACGGGGATCATGCCTTTTGAACAAACTGACCGTTCCTTGTCGCAAGTTGCCAAAAATCAGACCAAAACAGAGCGGAAAAATTGTGGAGGGCGTGCCGACGAAAGGACGGTTGAGACAGACCGTTTTAGAAATGAACGCCGCAAAGGTAAACGTATTTTGAAATTCACGCTATCTTGCGCCCAAGAAAAATTCTTGTTAGAAAATGCTCCAAGTAAAAAATATTCGAGAAGACAAGCAGCGCATTGTCAATGGTTTGCGCAAGCGAAACTGGGCCGCACAGCAGACGAAAGTGGTAGATCAGATATTACAAACGGATGACGAACGCCGTGCTGCGCAAAAAAAGCTCGACGATCTGCTGGCCGAAAACAAACGTTTGTCCAACCAAATCGGCCAACTGATGGGTCAGGGAAAAAAGGAAGAAGCCGAAGCGCTAAAGGCCCAGGTAACTGCCATGAAAGACCAAACCAGGCAAATGGAAGAGCAATTCGACAGCGCAAAAAAAGCCCTGGATGAGCTGCTTTACTCCGTGCCAAACTGTCCGCACAAATCCGTGCCCAAAGGGGCTGGCGCCGACGACAACAAGGTACACCGTGCCTGGGACAAGCCTTTCCCTGCCCTGCCACCAGATGCTGTCCCTCACTGGGAATTGATCAAAAAATACAACCTTATTGATTTCGATCTCGGGGTCAAACTGACCGGAGCCGGCTTTCCCGTTTATCGCGGCCAGGGCGCCAAACTCCAACGCGCGCTCATCCAGTTTTTCCTCGACGAAAACACCAAAGCCGGGTATGAGGAAATACAACCACCACTTTTGGTCAACGAAGACAGTGCCCGCGGTACCGGTCAACTGCCCGACAAGGAGGCTCAGATGTACACCTGCGAGCGCGACAACCTTTACCTCATCCCTACTGCCGAAGTGCCGGTAACCAATATCCTGCGCGACGCGATTATCCCCGAAAAGGACTTGCCGATTTGTATGACGGCCTATACCCCATGCTTCCGTCGGGAAGCCGGCGCCTGGGGTGCGCACGTACGCGGTCTCAACCGCTTACACCAGTTTGATAAAGTGGAAATTGTGCGCGTGGAGCACCCCGAGAACTCTTACCCCGCCCTCATGCAAATGCTCCGGCATGTGCAGCGTTTGCTGACCAAACTAGAATTGCCCTACCGCATCCTCCTGCTTTGTGGCGGCGACATGGGCTTTGCTTCGGCCAAAACCTTCGATTTCGAGGTATGGTCGGGCGCACAACAGCGCTGGCTGGAGGTCAGCTCCGTATCCAATTTTGAAACCTTCCAGAGCAACCGCATGCAACTGCGCTACCGCGACGCCGATAACCGTATTCAACTGGCCCATACCCTCAACGGCTCGTCGCTCGCCTTGCCGCGCATCGTAGCTGCTATGCTGGAAAACAACCAAACAGCCGAGGGAATCCGCATCCCGAAGGCCTTGCACAAGTACACGGGATTCAAAACGATCAGTTAGGCGCCCTCCCGCACAAACTTTTTTTAAAACCAATCGTTTTATTTCCCGTTCATTTTCGAGGATTTCTGTTCTAAAAAAACTCAAAACTCAAAACTCAAAACTTTTAAAAATGGGTATCATAATTATCAGCGTCCTGTTTACCGTGATCGGTATGATCCTGAGCGGTACGTTGCGCAGCAAATTCAAAAAATACAGCGAAGTGCCGCTACTAAATGGCATGAATGGCGCCGAGGTGGCGGCCACCATGCTCCGGCACTATGGCATCCACGATGTTAACATTACAGCCGTAGAAGGCCAACTGACCGACCACTACAACCCGGCGAACAAAACCGTGAACCTCAGTCATGATGTGTATCACGGCCGCAATGTAGCCGCCGCCGCCGTAGCCGCACACGAGTGCGGACATGCCGTGCAGCACGCCACGGCATACAGCATGCTCCAAATGCGCTCGGCATTGGTACCGGTAGTAAACATCGCCGCATCCTTGCAGCAATACTTATTGATGTTCGGCCTGGTTAGCATGTCGTTTCTGAAAAGCCCGATTATCATGATGGTCGTACTGGTCGCATTCGGCCTCACCTGCCTGTTTAGCCTGATTACGTTGCCGGTGGAATTCGACGCCAGCCGTCGGGCGCTTGCATGGCTCGACAATAGCGGCGTAGCCCGCGGCGAACAGTATTCCGGTGCCAAAGATGCCCTGTTCTGGGCAGCGATGACGTATGTGTCCGCTGCGTTGGCAGCACTTTTGCAGTTTCTGTACCTGCTGCTGCGGTTCATGGGCAGCCGCGAATAAGGCGTTTTCCTAAATGACTATTTTATCTGCCGGGAAGTGGTGCAAACTGTTTTTAAAAATGCCCGCCAGATAAGCCCGATAATTTTTCCACTACAGATAACGCAGGTTTTTGAGGGCAAATACCCTCAAAAACCTGCGTTATTTATGATGAAATTACAATCAGGGTAGCAGCACCCGGTCAATCACGTGTACCACTCCATTCGTCGTCAGTACATCGGGGATGACCATATTCGCCGGCATCGTGTTGCTTTTGCCCTGCACCGTCAACGTGCCGTTGGTGAACGCGCCCATTGTAAGCGCCGTACCACCCAACGGGGCTACCATGCCGCCGTTCATTTCCGAAGTGAACTTCCCCCCATCGGCCACGACGTGGTTTAGCAGCACCGCCGTCACCACCTCTTTCGGCAACTGCCGGATATCGGAAGGCACAATCAGGGATACGCCCAAATCAACGCCCAACTGCTTAAACGCCGCGTCGGTCGGCGCAAATACCGTAAAAGACGGGCTCCCGGGCGAAGCGGTGAGTGCTCCTGCCAGTTCGGCATACAAAACAGCTTCCACCAAAAAAGACAGTTCCGGTGCGATAAACACCTGGGCACTTTGGAGGGCCAGAGCGGATTGTACAATATCTACACCCGTAGCCAACAGCACTTTATCTATAACGTGCACCGTGCCGTTGGATGCTGACACGTCCGTAGCCAAAATCCTGGAACCGTTAATATACTGGTCACTGCCGCGCGTAATGAAGCGCCGCACGGGCCCCAGCGCGGAGGACGATGTGCCGGCGTTTGTAATGCTGCTGCCGGCGAGGTTGCCATTGGAAACATGGTACAACAACGTGCTGGTCAGGAAAGCATCCTGCAACACGGCGAGGTCGGCCCCGCTGTTAAGGCCCAGCCTGGCGAAGGCGGCATTGTTGGGAGCAAACACCGTATAGTCGCCGGAGGGATCGCCGGGATTGGGGTTGGAGAGCACGACCGCCACACCGCCCTGCACGGCCGCGTCCTCCAGGGTGCTAAAGTCGGCGTTGGTGACAGCGATGGATGCAATAGTTGGCAGCACCTCATCGTCTTTTTTGCAGGAAATGAGGGAGACAAGCGCCGTAGCAAACACGGCAGGCAGCAAAAATTTGGATATAAATCGCATGATTTTGTGTATTGAATTGGTTGTAAAAAACAGGTTTAGAACGAATAGACCAACGCAGCAGAGAAGCCTGTGGCCTCGCCGATGTTGCGACCAGTCAGGTATTTATTTACCCCGGCAGAAACGCCGAAGCCGCCTGCCACTGGAACGAATACGCTCAGTCCAGCCCGGGTGAACGTCACGTCTGTGGCCGGGAAAAAGCCTTCAAACCCTTCGCCGAGGATATTCACGCCACCGTCCGATACCTGGCCGGCGTACCACGCATCCACATAAAAATACCGGTTGCCATAGCCGGCTTTAATCTCGCCGACGAGCGCATTGGGTACCTCGCCGTTGCGCAGGCTGTAACCGATCTGGGTAGCAGCGAAGAACCCCGAAGGTGTGCGAAACTGGGCGATGGCCAGCCCGTTGGCGCTCGTAGCGCGGTTGCCGATAGCAATGATGGACTGTAGCCCCTCATCCGCTTTGTAGTTTCCAAGCGGAGTTTTCAGACCGGCAGCGAGGATGAAATCGAGTTTACCGATAGCACCGTCGAGGCTGTAGGGGTTGTACTTGAGAAAAATAGAAACGTCCTGAATACCGCTGCGCTCGTTCTCAAAACCCAGTTCTTGCAGTACTGTTTCGTTAGCATTCCCTTTGGCCTGAATGTACGGGAGGCCAAGCACTACGTCAAGGCGATTGGAAATACCGTAGGAAGCGTACAGTGAAACACTGTTCAGGTTAACCTCATTGAACACAGGTACGCCCTGGGCCTCATTAGGCACTAAAAAAACATTGTCGTACTGTTCGGCGGTGTAAGACAGCGCGACGGCGCCATGTCCCTTGCCGTTCATAAACCCGCTCACGGGGCTTTGAGCCAATGCCAGAACAGGCAGGCAGAAGAGCGCCAGAGCGCTTAAAAGACGATTGGATTGCATAGTCAAATCAATTTTGTACAGTGAGTAGAATGTGTTGGTAAAGCCTTACAACCTCCACCTACGAAGCCTGCCCGCCAGTCGGTTTTTGGATTTGATGTTTTTTTTTTAAAATCCGAGAATGGCTGTCAACTCGTACTTGTCCAGGCAAACACATTCCTACACTTCAGATCGGCGGACTCTAAACCACCGCCTTTGAAAAGGATTTACAGAACCCGTCTACTGTTTAAACTACACTTAATGATGCCCATTCGTCTCCGTCCATGCCTTATTTGCCTGCTGGTTTTTTCTGCTACCCGGCACACCTACGCCCAGCAATCTTTTCAAATTGATTTGCCCGACGTCCAGATTACCGCTGACAAACTCGTGCGGGGCGACGCAGACACTTACGGCCTGGGCGACTGGCGTTGCACCTTTCGGGTTTCGCTGGACAGCACCTTCCTGCAACTTGACGGGGAAATTATTTTTTCAGAAAAGTCAAATGATTTCACCACGATCACGGGAACGTTTCAGCGCCGAATCGAAGTGGGTGCATTGGAAAAATGTCGTCTGTGCGAGGTATCGCTGGCGGATATCCAGGGAACTGTGGCCGGGCCAAATATCGGTGCGCGCGGCTACCGCTGGTACAAGGGGCAAGGGATCATCCGCCGTGCCCAGATAGCAACCGACACGTTCGGCGACGATGTAGGGCGCATTGGCGGTACGGTGCAGTTTGCACCGATACGGGTGGTGGTACGGTGTGATTATGCGTTAAAAGAATGATCACACCTTACCCACCAACACCACTACCGTCGGCGTCGGGTTCCCGTTCGGGTTATCTTCCGCAGAAATTGCGAACGCCTGTGCATTTTGAATAAAGGGGAGTTCCTGCCAGGAACCGTCGTTGCCGCGCACGTTCACCATACCCATGCTGACGGGCTTGCCGTCCACAATAGCCCAAACCTGGAAGTGTTTGCCGCCCGGAGGAAAGGGCAGGCTGTTGATATCGAGCAGGGTTTTGGCGCGGGCAGGATTGTGCCAAACCGAGGCAGCTACTTTTGCGTCTACGCCGCGGGCATCATTCAGTATAATGGTGCGGGTATCGCGGTCGCGCAGCAGAGCGATAATTTCCTGCATCCTGGCTTGCTGTTGCGTTTGGCTTTCGCAGTCCGTTAATCGTGTTTGCAGGACAGCTACTTGTTCGTTCAGTTTGTTTTTCTCTCGCACCTGCACCACCAGAGTCAGGGCCAGCAGGGCCGCCGTGGCCCACGGCAAGACATTTAGCAGCCGGGAACGTGGCGTCCCGATTGTAGGAGCACCCGATTCTGCCCGAACGCGTTGCAGGATTTGCTCCTTGAGACCCGCTGGCGGGGGCACCGCATTTGCAAACGCCACTTGCTCCAGCGTACGTTCAATGGCTTGGAGTTCGGTCCGCACCTCCGGGTGTGCAGCCGCCATGCGCTCCACCTCGACGCGTTCTTCGGGTGTACACTGGTTTAGTACGTAGGATTCCAGCAGGCCGGATTGTAAGAAGGATTGGATGTCCATTGCGTGGTAGCGTGGCTAATGTGGAACATTTTTTTAAAAAAACAAACGAAACAAGGCTGTGACTAAAGCCGCCAAAAGCACCGGTAGCCCCTCGCCAAACAAGCGACGCAACTCCCCAATGGCAAACCGCAAGCGCGTTTTGATGGTGCCAAGCGGTATGCCGGTTTCTTCGGCAGCTTCCTCCTGGGTATATCCCTGGAAATACATCAGGTCTATAAGGAGCCGGTATTTTTCGTCGAGGCGGCCAACCAAATCCCGAATACCGATGTGGTCGGGGTTCAGCGCGTGTCCGCCAGGACTATGTACGAGCGCATCTACGGAATCGGTTTTCCGTTGTTGCCGGAATTGAGCCGACCGCGTCGCGTCAATGGCGGTGTTTCTGGCGATATTGACCAGCCAGGTGAACAAGCGGCCCTTAGCCGAATCGTACGTTGCGGCATTGCGCCAAACCTTCAAAAAGGTATCTTGCAAAACCTGCTGGGCCAGTTCGGGCGATTGCACGATGCGCAGCACTACGCCGTGCAAGGCCCCACCGTATGCATCATACAGATCGCCGATTACCGACTGGTCTTGTTCTTTTAACCTCAATATATACTGATCTTGCATGTTTGGGCGAATCTATCGGATTGGGGCGGATGCGGCAGGAGGCGTTGCACTATTTTTTGTCGCAGGAATAGCCTCAAACCGGAAGCCTTTCGCAGTGAAATGTTCGAGTACCGCCGGCAGCACTTGACGAAGTTTGTCCACGGTTTTCAGGCTGTCATGCAAAACGATAATGGAGCCGGGGCGGGCATTTTCGAGCACATTATTCAGACATTGTTCCGCATTGAGGTGCGGGTCAAAGTCTCCGCTGAGTACATCCCATAAAACAATTTTGAAGTGGCGCTCCAAAAATGCCCGTTGTTGGGGAAGTAACCGTCCGTATGGCGGGCGGAACAAGTCGCTCTTTACCACGCGGGCACAGTGGCGCACATTGTGCAGATAGGCTGTAGTGTCGGTGTCCCAGCCATTGAGGTGATTGTGCGTATGATTGCCCACCGTATGCCCCTCGGCGAGTACCCGACGAAAAATACCCGAGTGGCGGGTGGCGTTTTCGCCGACACAAAAAAAGGTAGCCTTGGCGCCATAGGCAGCAAGCGTATCCAATACCCAGGGAGTGACTTCGGGGATAGGTCCGTCGTCAAAGGTGAGGTAAAGGACTTTTTCGCGTGTGGGTATGTGCCACAGGTAAGCGGGCCAAAGCGTCTGTACCAACTTGGGCGTTTTTACTAAATACATGCGTAGAATACGTGATGTTTGATCGTAGTGCGGATTATACCCTCAAAAGCCATACTTTTGCCATAAGAAAAAGCAAAGTACCGGCAAATATCCGATTAGAGTACATGGATGTGTGTTATGTCGCTTCTTCCGATCGAAATTATTGCGCTTTGGCGGTTTTATACAAACAACCAAAGCATGCTCAGAAATCTATTGATACGTTAAAAAACATCGGACTGCCAAGAGTACGTCCGAAAATAACCTGCCAAGCGAATGTCCGTACGAGTACGTTTTGCCCCATCCCCCACCGGCGCCCTGCATATCGGTGGTATCCGCACTGCATTATACAATTACCTTTTTGCCCGAAAACATGGCGGGACATTTATCCTGCGCATTGAAGATACTGACCAAAACCGATTTGTTCCCGGCGCCGAGGAGTACATCATCGAAGCGCTGAAATGGACGGGGCTTATCCCCGATGAAGGCGTAGGTTTTGGCGGCGACCAGGGCCCTTACCGGCAGAGCGACCGCAAGGAAATTTATGAAAAATATGCCCACGAACTGGTCGCCTTCGGCCATGCTTATTACGCGTTTGATACCCCGGAAGAGTTGGATGCCCGGCGCCAGGCAGAGGACAACTTTACCTGCAACTTCCGCACCCGCACCAGCCTGAACAACAGCCTAACCATGCCCGCAGAGGCAACCCGGGCACTCCTGGATGCCGGCGCCGCCTGTGTCATCCGCCTGAAAGTGGAACCGGAACAAGAGATTCACGTTCAGGACCTGATTCGCGGCGAGGTTGTTTTCCAGGGCAGCGAATTGGACGACAAGGTACTCCTTAAAGCAGATGGTATGCCGACGTACCATTTGGCGAATATCGTGGACGATCACCTCATGGGCATCACTCATGTCATTCGCGGCGAAGAGTGGCTGCCCAGCACCGCACACCACGTCCTGCTATACCGGGGATTTGGCTGGGAAGACACCATGCCGCAGTTTGCGCACCTGCCCTTGATCCTCAAGCCGGAGGGCAATGGCAAATTGAGCAAACGCGACGGCTCCAAATTCGGCATGCCGGTATTCCCGCTTGCCTGGGTGGCAAAAACACCCGAGGATAGTTTTCCGGGATTTCGGGAAACCGGTTTTTTACCAGAAGCAACCATTAATTTTTTGGCGTTGCTCGGGTGGCACCCCGGCGGCGAACAGGAGATTTTCAATTTGGAGGAACTGGCAGAAGCTTTCTCGGTAGAACACATCGGCAAAAGCGGTGCGCGGTTTGATTACGAAAAAGCCAAATGGTTCAACCAGCGCTACATCATGGCTGCCGACAATGCTGCGCTGGCAGAGCACATCCGTCCGCTGGCGGGGGCAAAGGGGTACAGAACCGACGCGCCGTTCCTCGAGCAAGTGGCTGTCCTGATGAAAGAACGTGCCACGTTTTTGCCCGATTTTGTGGAACAAGGATACTACCTCTTCGAGCCTGTGCGCGCTTATGATGACGAAATGATCCGCAAAAAATGGAATCCGGCCCTGCAGCCCGCTTTTGAGGCCCTGATCGAAAAAGTAGGCGCATCCGCCCCGTTCGAGGCCGCTATTTTGGAGGAGGAAGTAAAACAATTTATGCACGACAGCAGCCTGAAACCCGGTGATGTGTTGCCTCTGCTCCGTCTTGCCCTCGCCGGTACCATGAAAGGCCCTGCTGTGTTCGATATGGCGGCTGTATTGGGCAAAACAGAAACCGTTCGACGCCTGCAAACGGCATTGGCGTATTTTTTGGGGAAATAAACCCGCTATGCTACAAACCGTCATAAAAGAACACAAACCAGCATAAATGCCGGGCGTTCGCACCATATTCCATACTTTTGAAACGCTTTAGTCATGACGAAAAAATCCAAACCAAAAACCGAACCCTCTAATCCTTCCGTACATACGGACTTGGGGAACATAGATATCCGGATCAATGCGTTCGGCGAAATCATCAAGGACTATAACATTGACGACATCAATGCCTTTCTCGACAAAAACGTGAAAGACAAAAAATTCGGCAATGATGACCGACCGCTTGACGCCGACAACCCCACATAATCCCTCATACCCCACATAATCCAAACTAATCCAGGTTAATCCATGAAAGGTGCATTTTATCCCTTGACATATCTCGGCGGCCATGGCTTGCCCGAATTTGAAACAACAAAGTATGATAAACCGGTTACGCATGACCTGGCAGGTGATGCTTGGCTTTTGCTCCGTTTTTACCTGGATTGCTCTGCCCGGCGGTGTTAACGCCCAGCAGGGTTTTTTCAATTTCAACTATCCAGGCCCCAATGTCATCGTTGTTATACCCAACCCAACGTGTTCCAACACGTTGGCAGGCAACATTGGAACCCCTTCCGTGACCTCTACCGTCGGCGCCAATATCACGCTGTCTGCTTTCGATCCGGCAGCATCCGGTTTTCTGTTGACCGACCCATGGTCGTACAACAACATAGCCAAAGTCATTTGGCAAGTAGCGGATGACCAGGGGCACAACGCTTCCTTCGAAATTTTTATCAACTTCGTTGACACAACGAAGCCGATCATTGTCACTGCCGGTACACCGCCCGCCGTGACCTACGCATCCATCAGCCAGGTGCCACTACCACCGAACCTGACGGCTACGGATAGTTGCGGCACTCCGGTCGTCACGTTCAGCCAAAGTACGCCGCCACCACTTTGCAGCGCCGGCGTATTTACCCGTACCTGGCTGGCGACTGACGACTCCGGCAACACCGGCGTTTTCACTCAAACCATTACCATCCTGGTGGATACCCTGCCGCCAACGGTAACATCATTACCCCAAAACGGCTCGTCGCCTTGTACCCAGGCAGCCACAGCCTACCCCGCGTGGCTGGCTGCTCAAATGGCCAATTTTCAGGCGGCCGACCCATCCGGCATCGCGTCGTACACGAACAACGCCCCGCCAACCCTCATCGGCAGCTGCCCCACACCCCTGGTTGTAACCTTTCAGGCTACGGACAGCTGCGGATACTCCGTCACCCGCACCGCGACTTTCACGTCGGTGGATACCACCGGACCGGATATTATCCGGGCGCCACAGGACAGCGTAGCCGCGTGCTCGCCGCCCAACGACAACCACCTCGCCGCCCTTGCCGACTGGATCCACCGCCGCGCGGGTCTTATCACCAAGGATTCCTGCACACCCGATGCCGGCATTGTCCATACCATGGAAATTAACGGCGTGCTGCGCGATTCCGCCGAGGTTACGGCTGCCTTTGTGGCCTCTTTGGCCAATGGCTGCGGCCCGCAAGAATTCGGCAACCAGACCTATCAAAAAGTACGCGGCATGGTAGCCGTTGATTTTTTAGCCCGGGATGCCTGCGGGAATACCACGCTGCTCGGAAACGCCAGGTTTGGCGCCATAGACACCGTACCACCCGTTCTTACCGGCGCCACATTCACTGAAGAGTGCGGCGGAAACAATGACAGTACGGCGCTCGTCAACTGGATCAACGCACACGGAAATGCCACCGCTACAGACGATTGTTCGAACTATACCTGGACGAGTTTTTCCTGGACGACCTCTACGGGTTACTCCGGGAACGGACTGTTTGGCGCCGGGCCGTACCCGCCCATCGAAGCCCACGACTGTAGTTGGTATGCGGACATAACCTTCCGCGCTACCGACGAGTGCGGCAATATCGGCAATGGTACATTCCGGTTCCAAATCACGGATACCACCAAACCCGTGTTTGTGACCCTGCCGAACGACACGATGTACTGCCCCAACCTGACCCCCGCCCCGCCCACCGCTTTTGTGACAGACAATTGCGACAATGCGGTGGCGCTTACCTACACCTTTGTACCGACAAACCAACTCTGCCCCGGTTCGTACACCTTGCTGGTCACCTGGCAGGCTACCGACGACTGTGGCAATACAGCCACAGCGATGCAAACCGTTGTCGTGCGCGACACGACCAAACCGGTCATCACGCTGGCGCCGGCTAATGTTACTATGCGATGCGACACCTTCGCATTGCCACCCGCACCCGTGCTCGGCCAGGGACTGATGGCCGTGGACAACTGTGGCATGGTCGTCGGCCTGACGTTCAGCGATGCATCCAACCAAAACCCAAACCCGGCAACTTGCGGGCATTTTGATTACACGATTACCCGAACCTTCATGGTCACAGACGACTGCGGCAACAGCACCACTACCCAGCAGCTCATTCGTGTAGTGGACAATATACCACCTGTTCTGACCGGATTTTTGGACACTACGCTCGTCTGTGAGGTGTTGCCGATCACACCGCCACCTACCGCTGCGGACGTTTGCACGGGAATAGCCTCCGTGCCGGTATTGGTCAGCGAAATCATAGACAACCCCGGCTGCGGCGATACGTACACGAAAATTTTGCTCTGGGAAAGCACGGATGTATGCGGCAACATTGGCCAGTTATCGCAAAGTGTTCATGTAGTGGATACGGTACCGCCGACCCTCGCCGGCGTACCCGCAGACGCTACCGTGGAATGTAATCAAGTGCCTTTGCCGCCGGCGCCCGGCGCCATCACAGGCACCGACAACTGTGACGAGGCTGTAGACATCACATTTTCTGAAACAGTCATCCGCGACCCAAACCCGGCCAATTGTGCACATTGGGCGAATTATATCGTCCGGCGGGAATGGACGGTTGAAGACAATTGCAGCAACAGCCGCACCTACACCCAGAACATTGCGGTGCAAGACAAAACCGGGCCGGCGGTTGCGGCATTAGATACCATGCACATTCCGACTGCGCCCGGCCTTTGCAGCGCCAACGTCATGGTACCCGCGCTTTTGTCCATTTTCGACGACTGTACTGCACAGCTCAGTTCCTTGACGCTGCACGACACCGTCGTACTCACGGCCAGCGGCATACCCATTGACCAGACACCGGCAAACCCGGTCGTTTTTTCCTGGATTTCGCCCAATACGCCGCCCGTTTTGCCGGTAATTGGAACCGGGACGTTGACGGTCTCGCTCGACAACGCCGATTCGGAACTACTTAGCGAGACGTTTCAGGTGTATGGCGAGAATGGTTTCCTGATCGGTCGGACCAAGCAAACCAATGTTCCCTGCGGCTTTAGCGACACTACATTTACCTTGCCGGCCGGTCTGCTCAACGCCTGGCTTGCCGATGGTCAACTGGATATTACCCTGACCCCGAACGGTACGGGCGCGGAGGCCTGCAATGCGTATTGCTCCGGCGGTCGTGCCCGCGCCGCACTCACGTACAGCATTGCTACGCCGCAGTTGCCGGTTTCGGTTACCTATTCGGTGGATGGTGGCCCAGCTTTATCCTACCCGGCTGTAACTGGAGTTGTCCTGGATGCCGGCGAGCACATCGTGCTGTACAATGCCACGGATTGCGCCGGAAATACTACCACCGCTACCACCATCGTACACATAGAGGACCTCGAAGCGCCCATTGTCACGCCTCCGGCGCCCATTACAGCCTTTGTCGGGGCGTCCATCTGCACGGTTACGCTCGCGTTACCTTTTCCAGGACTTCAGGAAAACTGTACTTTTTCGGAGGATTTAATAAAAACCTCCGGCGCGGTACCGGTTCAGTTTGAAGCCGACCCAAATGCCGGTTGGGTTCCAAAAAACACCATACTGAGCGTACCGGGCTTGTTATCCAACGCCGTTTCGGGCGGCACCCTAACCATCCGCCACAAGGGCGACAACGGCAATGCCGGTGAGTTTTTCCGCGTGCTGGATGAGAATGGCGTTTTTCTCACGACTACCAGTATTGCCACCTCGGGGGAATGTTCGGGAATACATGATACGACTATTACTGTTTCTGCCGCCCAAATCAATTCGTGGGCAACCAATGGCACTGCCAATTTCCTGCTACAGGCGAATCGCGATGTGGTGAATTACACCGACTTTATCAATCCCTGTGGTCCTCTCAATGCGGGCAATTTTGACGGTGTCAGCATGTTGGAGGTTGTGCTGGAGTACAACTACGCGGCGGTGGAATATCGCATCACCAAAGGTCCGCAGACCTTGCAGACAGGTCAACTGACCGGCAATCAGACAACAGTAACGCTCACACCCGGCATCCATACGGTGCATTATCAGGTGGCCGACAAGAGCGGTAACACGGGTACAGCGACCTATTCCATCACGGTGCGCGACACGATTCAGCCGGTGGCTATTTGCCAGCCCATCACCATTTTTGCCAATCCTTCCGGATCGGACTACATGTTGCAGCCACAGGATGTCAACAATGGCAGCATAGATAATTGCTCCGGCACAAACCTCAGTTTTGCGTTGTCGCAGACCAATTTCACCTGCAACATGGCGACGCCGCCAAACAACATCTACCCGGTGACCCTGACTGTCACGGATACATCGGGTAATTTCTCCAAATGTACCACCACTGTGCGCGTGGAAATCGTGGCGCCGCTACCGACGGTAACGCCCGGGGTGTGTGAAGGTGGACCAGTGCAGTTAATGGCCAACCCGCCGGCACCCGGGACGGGCTATACCTACCTGTGGAATGGTCCTGCCGGTTTCATATCCATGAACCCCAATCCGATTATCCCGACAACTTCCAACGCCAACGCGGGCACGTATGTAGTGACCGTAACCGGCAACTCCGGCTGTAGTTCCTCTGGCAGTGTGCTGCTGGACTTGACCAACCTGCCTATGCAACCAATGCTTACTGCACCGAGCCTGATCTGTGCGGGTACGCCGCTGACCCTGCAAACACAAACTTTCGGCGGCACGACGGTGGTGTATTCCTGGTTTTCGGGTACGCCCGCCAACCCGATCTTACTGGGAACGACTACAATCCCCATGTACCAGATACCGAATCCGGCTCCTGGCATATATCAATACCACGCCAAAGTCACGTCGGATGGTTGCGTGTCGTTGCCCTCTGATGTCCGGGAAGTAACGGTGCAGGCACGCCCGGTAGCTACGGTCGTAAACCCGATGGTGTCTGTTTGCACGTGCGAGGCCGTTTCACTCAGCACAAATCTTCAGGGACCGGGCATAACGTATGCCTGGAGTGGCCCGGGAGGTTTTGGCAGTACCGCGCAATCTCCACTGGTGACCTCTTGCGCGCAGAGTTTTCACGCAGGTATCTACACCTTGGTCGTATCTGCTAATGGTTGTGCGTCGCTGCCGGTCACCGTCAACGTAGAGGTGCGGCCCAAGCCAGCCAAGCCACAAATCAGCGGCGATAATTCTGCCTGTGCAGGCGACACTATCCAGTTGATTTGCAACAACATCCCGACTGCCGGGCAGTATCAGTGGATTTCGCCGCCTCCGCAAGTTGTGGCTACCAATACCAGCATCAATACCCTGCTCATCCAAAACGCTTCGCCAACAATGCACTCGGGCGATTGGCGGCTGCAGGTCATGCAAAACAACTGCCAGTCCGATCTGTCGGACCCCTACAACGTGCAGGTACAGAGTTTTCCCAACGTATCGGCCACGTCCAATTCACCGGTTTGCCAGGGCGGCTCCCTGCAACTGAGTGCGAACTCGACCATGCAGAACGTGACGTTCGTATGGTCCGGACCGAACGGCTTCATGACCATAGGTGCCAACGCCGGCACCAATATGCCCACTACGGGGCTCTACATGGTTACGGTCAGCACGGCAAACGGCTGTACCAATGTGGCTACCACTCCCGTCAATGTCATCGCTCCGCCGGAGGTTACATCCGTTACCCATACTGCGCCGGTCTGTGTGGATTGCAGCACCGATGCCTTGCTGCAAGCCACGATTTTTACTCAAAATGGCCCTCTGACGTATATGTGGACCGGGCCGAACGGATTTTCCTCGTCGTTCCCGCAACCGGTTATTCCTCAAGTGTGTACCGATGACAATGGCACCTACAACCTGCTCGTGCAAGATGCCAGCGGCTGTATGTCTACCCAAGGCTCCACGACCATCAACGTGCAGCGCCAGCCGGAGCGCCCGCTGCTTGGGGCCGGCCAGGCGCTCTGCATCGGCAGCCCGTTGACCATCGCCGTCTCGAATGTCAACGTCTACGGCAGCAATGTGCTTTTTGAGTGGCATACCCCGAATGGCATTATCACGCAATCCCAGGCAAACCTTATTATTCCGGCCACAGGGCTACAAAACAACGGCGACTATTGGCTTGTGGTAACTGCCGGCACGTGCTCGTCTGCGCCTTCGGAAACCGTAACCATAACCGTACACCCCATTCCACCGGCGCCAAGTGTCAGCTCCAACAGCCCCGTGTGCGAGGGCGACACCCTGCGCCTGTCCGCCGCGCTTATGCCCGGAGCATCATACAGCTGGACGGGACCGAGTGGTTTCACTGCCGGGGTGCGTGACCCGATCATTGCGCAGGTAAACAAAAACACACACCAGGGCTGCTATTTCGCAACCGCCACGGTGAACGGTTGTGTATCGCCCGCAAGCGAGAATATTTGTGTGGAAATACGCTCCCGACCGCCGGCTCCGACCATTCTTCCGACCGGTGCGGCTTGTTTGAGCCAGGCTGGATCCAGCCTGACGCTCCAAATTGCGCCGGCCACTGCCACGCCGGGCGCACAGTACATCTGGTACAACAGCGCTACCCAGGCGCCACTCGGTCTGCCGGGGTTCCCCCTGAGCTTTTTGTTGAATGATCTGACCGGGCTGCAGCCGGGTATAAACAGTTTTTTTGTTCGAACCTTGCTGAATGGTTGCACTTCACTGCCCTCTGCCCCAGTGCAGGTACAATTGGATACCATTCCTGGTGGCGTTTCTGCATTTGCGGGTCTGGACTTCAATGCGTGCGACGCGTACCCAATCGAGTTAAATGCCACAGCGCCGCCGGCGGGATTGGCTGCCGGATTGTGGGCACCCGTGAGTGGCCCGCCCGTTTCCATTATTAATCAACCCTTGCCCAACTCGCAGGTACTGGGCGCTACTGCGGGAAATATTTATCAGTTTGAATGGGTGCTTTCGAACGGCTCTTGCAAAAATTTCAGCCGGGATACCGTGCGGGTAACCGTCAACCAGTTTGAAGAAGCCCGGGTGGCAAACGACCTGATCGTGACCTGTTTTTCGGACACCGTGCAACTCAACGCCCTGCAAGGACAAACCATACCCGGCGTATGGAGACAGCCCCCCGGACAGGCACTTTTCCAGCCGCCCATAACCTTCGACGATCCGAACAACCCCAACACGCTGGTGCGCAACCTGCCCGCCAACTCCAATACCTTCTTTTTCTACTGGATTCTCAAAGTAGCGGGATGCCCGGCGGATACTGCGATCGTTACCGTACACACAATCAGCAAACAGCCCTTTGCCGGACTGGATCAAAGCCTGTGCATTGCCGACTCCTGCACACTGCTGCAGGCGACCAGCCTGGACCCGTTTGAGACCGGGAAATGGACCTATCTGGATGCCCTGCAAAACCCGGAAATCATCGTCAACGCCCCCACCGCGCCCACAACTATCGTGTGCGACCTCGAAATTGGCCCTAACCGCTTCCTTTGGGAAACCAATGGCGGCTTATGTGGCGACCGCTCCCGCGATACCGTAGTGGTTTATTACGATCTGGAACCGACAGCCTACGAAGACAGCGTGCTGGTGGGTTTTGGGCAGCAGGTAACCGCCAATGCCCTGCAAAACGACATTGTGCCACCCCAGTTTACCGTACGGGTACTGGAAGAGCCCAAGCATGGCATCTGGTCGGAACCCAGCAGAGGCTCGTTCACCTATTTACCTGACCTGACTTTTACGGGCAGGGACAAGCTCATCTACGAACTTTGCAACCTCAATCCCGCCTGCCCGTGCAGCATGGCTACCCTGTTTTTCGATGTGCAGCAGGCCGGTGAGTGCCGCATCCCTACCATTATCACGCCCAACAACGACGGGGTAAACGACATTTTTGTCATCCCGTTCTACTGCCTGATCGGCGGCGAGGGCGAGTTGGACAACGAAGTGACGATTTTCAACCAGTGGGGCGACCAGGTATTTTATGCCAACCCCTACCAAAACGACTGGGAGGGAACCTTCAATGGCCAGCCCTTGCCGCCCGCTACCTATTTCTTTGTGGTAAAATTGCCCGGCGAGAGCCAGCCGCGGACGGGATTTTTAATTATTCAACGGTGAGGAAACGCGACGCCAGGTATCTCTAACCAGCAGTAAACAACAAAGCAGAACCCAATCCCACGCTTATGATTTTTTTTACCAAAACCGATTATTCCTTACAGCACCGATTCTGGATACTCGTCTTCTTGTTCGCCTGCCTGGCCCATACGGCATCGGCCCAGCAAGAACCGCAGTACACCCAGTTTATGTTCAACAAACTGGCGTACAACCCCGGCTATGCGGGTAGTTTTGTGTCGCCCGCGTTCACGGCCATCTATCGAAACCAGTGGATGGGCATTGACGGCGCCCCCAACACACAAATCATATCGTTCAACCAACCCATGCTCAACGAGCGCCTCGGCATCGGCGCCAACCTCTCGCGCCACAGCATTGGCATCAACCGCACGTTCACGGTGGACCTTGTATATAGCTACCGTATCCCCATGCGACGCGGCCACCTGGGCATCGGATTGCAGCCCAGCGTGCGCAATTTTTGGCAAAACTGGAGCGATGATCGCCTGTACAGCCCCACCCCCGCCGGTACCGATGTCGCTATACCAATGGACGCGCGCAGCAAATGGATCGTCAACTTCGGGTTCGGCGCGTACTACTCCAACAGCGAAAAAGGCTGGTATGTAGGCGCTGCTATGCCGCGTTTCCTGAAAAACAACATAGATTTTTCGGAATTCGGCGTGGATTTCACCCGCGAGGAGCGCCACCTGAACGCGATGGGTGGATTTACCCTGCATGCCGGCGACGAACTGGAATTCATGCCGCAACTGCTGATCAAGTTTGTGGCCAACGCACCGATAGACGCCGAATTGAATGTCATGGCCGGCCTGCGCCAAAAACTCTACGGCGGGCTTACGTACCGGGCCGGCGGCGATACCGGATACGGCGAAAGCGTGGATGTGCTGGCAGGCATACAAGCGACCAAAAGTCTCTTTCTGGCATTGTCTTACGATGTGGGCCTCACCCGCTTGCGCAAGTTCAACAATGGCTCCATCGAGGCTACCGTACGCTGGTGGATCAACCCGCCCGAAGGGGCCATTATTGATTCCGGGCTGGGCTATTGAGGCAATTTCCTGCGACGCGCATCGTTTTGGCAGCGTTCAAAAAAAACAGTTTTTTACCATGACAAACAAGTTCCTAATCCTCCTCTCCCCCTTCTTCTTGCTCCTGATGCTGCCCGGCGCATTCGCCCAGCAATCCGGAAAAAGCAAATCCAAAGACCGTTTTCGGGAAAAAGATGTGGTGCGCCCGCCGTTTATCCGCAATGCAGCCGAGATCAACGGCCCCGGCGCCGATTTCAGCCCGATCTACCACCGCGACGGCATCGTGTTCATTTCCAATAGCAGCAGGGTAGGCCCCACCGATCGGCGGTATCTGGATCGTCCTTCGTTTGATATGTATTTCGCTCTGCTGGATGCCAATCAGGAGCCTATGCTGCGCGAGCCATTCTCGGTTGAGATGAATTCCAAACTCAATGAGGGCCAAGCCACGTTCAGCCGCGACGGGCGCACCATCTATTTTACCCGAAACAATATGTACAAGGGCGTGCAAAAAGCCGATGAGAGCGGCCGGGTGCGCATGAAAATCTACCAGGCCCGCCTGGGCAAATACGACTGGGAAAACGTGGATGAACTGCCCTTCAACGACAACAGCTATTCCTGCATGCACCCCAGTCTGAGCGTGGACGGGAAACGGCTCTACTTCGCCTCCGATATGCCCGGCGGACAGGGCGGCTTCGATCTGTACGTCAGTACCCGTTCAGCGGATGGAGCATGGGGTGCCCCCGTCAACCTGGGAGCAGAGATCAATACCGATAAAAACGAGCTCTTCCCCTTCATCACGTTTGGGGAAAAAACACTGTTTTTTGCTTCCAGCGGCCACAATACCCTCGGCGGGCTGGACATATTTAGTGTCAACCTTGACAATATCGCCGACGGCGTCGTCAACCTGAACGAACCCTACAACTCGCCAAACGACGACATGGGCATGATCCTCAACGAGGATGGTACCCGTGGTTTTTTTACCAGTGACCGCCCGGAAGGCCCTGACGGGACTCGAAGCTACGGAAAGGCCGATGTGTACACCTTTCGGGCCGACAATGGTATCCAGGGTGTAGAGAAACCGCTATCGAATCGCGTGACTATCGTAGTCACCGACGGTCGTACCGGCCAACCAATCCCCAAGGCAGAGGTGCGTGTCTTGCAATCTTCGGATGACGGATTTATTTCGGCGCAAAACGATTTCTATTACACTGAACTGGCGCCCACACCGGAATCCCCCAACTCCCTCAGCCTGCGCCTCGTGCGCAAGGATGCCAACGAACTCGGGCAGCCGGATAACTACACCAACGGCAGCGGCAAGGCTTACGCCGATTTTGTCCTGTATCGGAGCTACCTCATCCTGGCCAGTTTCGATGGCTACCAAACCACGGAACGGCTGTACACCATGGAACCGAACAAGAGTGGCGAACTGACCTTGTCACTTTTCGAAGAGGCTGTTTGCCACCGCATGACCGGCATGGTTTCCACCGACAAGTTCAACACCCGTATACCCAACGTCACCCTGATTTTTACCCATAAAGAGAGCAACAAACAGACCATCGCCCATACCGACCTGAACGGCGAGTACAATATTTGCCTGCCTCTTGAAGGAGAGTATCTCCTTCAGGTAAAACGCGAGGGCTTCCGTACACAAACGATTACGACTTCGGCAATCCGAAACAAGTCCATCAACAACTCCATCCGCCTGGAACCCGTGGAACTGGCAGCCGTTGCCGGCACCGATGCCGCCAAAGCCGAAGCGATGCTCGCGCGCCCGCTTCAGGACGGGTATGTCATCACCATGGACAAGATCAACTTTGAACCGGGCAAAGCCACGCTCAACCAGAGCGCCGTGCGCCACCTCGATGCCATCATGGATCTGATGCTGCGCTACCCGGAAATGGAAATTGACCTGACCATGCACACCGACAGCCGTGGCGATGCCAAGGCCAACCTCGATCTGACGGACGAACGGGCCAAAAACGCCAAAACATATCTGGTGTATAAAGGCATAGCGGCCGACCGGATCAATGCCCTGGGCAAAGGTGAAACGCAGATCCGTAACCGCTGTACCGACGGCGTGCAATGCCCCGAAGCCGAGCACAATATCAACAACCGCCTTGAAGTGAAAGTGCGAAAAGTGGGCAGCACGGTGAAGGTGCCCTAAGCAGAAAAAGCAACCTGGTAGAAACAAGAGACTATTCAAAATGGCGGCGGGATAAATCCCGCCGCTACTGTTTGTCCCTGCGTCTAACCTCTTGCAAGCTGGCGGCGGGATTAAATCCCGCCGTTACTGTCCGCCCCTGCGCTCGTACTCCTGCAAGTCGGCTTCTCCGCCTTTTGTATCGCCAAGTTGCATGCGCACGTTGCCGCGGGCGCGGTAGGCGCGGGTGAAGTCCGGCGCCAGTTCGAGTGCCTTGCTCAGGTCGGCCAGGGCTTCCTGAAAGCGGCTCAGGTTGACCAGCGTCAGAGCGCGGTTGTAGAGGATTTCCGGATCGTCCGGTTTTTTCTCCAGAAATTTATTGAAGTCCTCCAGAGACCGGTCGTACTGTTTGGCCATACCGAGCAGACCACCGCGGTACTTGTACGCATCCACGAGATCGGGGTCGGCTTGCAAGGCTTTGCTAAAATCTTCCAGTGCCGGCTTGAGTTTTCCGCTGTCGCCATATTTCATTCCCCGCCACAAGTATGCCTTGCCGAAGTTGTCGCCCTGGCGTTCGATGGATTTGTTGATTAGCACGATCGTGTCGCGCCAGTCGCGGATACGGACCGCAGCGGCGACCAGCCACAATAGTGCAACACCAAAAAGCAACACCCCAAGCCGCTCAGCCAGTTGCGGGCGTTTTTCCCGGTAAAACTCCGGCAGGCCTGCCAGCACGGCGAAAATGCCCAGGATAGCCAGGTAGTTGTAGCGATCGGCCCGCAGTTCGAACGTGCTGATGGTAAAAAACGGCAGGGTGAGTGCAATGTTTGCCAGGTAAAACAACACGCCGCGGAAGACAAACGGAGCGGTATTGCGCACCCGCCACACCCAAAACAGGATCGCGGACAATGCCACCGGAGCAGCATAGTATGTCCAGTGCCACCCGCCGGATACCGTTTTTTCAAAGGGGTACCAGATGCTCAAGCCCGTAGGCAACAGAATTTTTGTCCAATAAAAAAGCACGGTATGGCAAGCCATGAGCACACGGTCGAATGCGGAAAAATCTCCACCCAACAACGGTGAAGGATAGCCGGCATCTGCCCGGGAATAAAACGTGAGCCAGCCAAATCCAAGCGACAAAACAAAAAAAGGTGCTTTCTCCAGAAGCGACTGGCGGCTCAAGGGCGCGCGCTTCAGCCACAAATCAACAACCAGTAACGTCAGCGGCAAGGCTACAGCAACCGACTTGGACAGGCAGGCCAATAAAAAGAAGCCAAGAGCTAACAGGTATTGGCGCCCCCATGGCGCCGCCTCAGTGGTGTGGCGGACGTAGGCGTTCAGTGCCAGCAACGTGAACATTGCAAACAACGGCGTGCTGAACCCGGCAATCCAGGATACTGCTTCTACCTGAAGCGGGTGTACTGCAAAAAATAGCGCAATTAAAAAAGCAACCATGGTTTTGCCTTCCAGCCGCTGAAACAGCCGGAATACCAGAAATACACTGGTCGCATGAGCGGCAGCGCTCAGCAAATGGTACCAAACCGCATTGTCTTTGCCCAGCATATAGGCCAGGGCGTAGCCGATCCAGGTGACCGGTGCGTACATGCCGAGGTTGAAGTGTGTAAAAACTTCCAGGGAAAAATCCCGCACGGCCGGGTTGTTGATCGTCGCCGAATGGTCGTCTATCGCCACCATCGGATTGCCAAATCCTGTGCTAAACAGGAGAAAGGCAAGGCCCGCAGCTACCCAAGGCATCCACTGCTCCGGATCACTTTGTCGGGTGGGTGGTTTGTTGGTTTGGGGTGGGGCGACTTTTTTTGTTGCTCGTTTTGCCATTTATGTTGCTCTTTTGCGGCGGCAAATGTAAGGGGTTTGTGCGGTTGAGAAGATTTATGCAATGGGCGAAGTGGAGCCCCCACTCGAAGCAGCGCATATTATGCCAACCGTATCTCCATCGCCAGTAGCAATTTCACTTATTCATTCAATCGTTTTCTAACATGAAATCATTTTTTCTCGCCTCGTTTCTGTGCATTGCCTTCGCGCTTCAGGCGCAATACGGTGGCCCGCGTCTATTTTTGGACGTACCTTCTTTTTATGCCCACACGCCTAATGTAGAAAATGCCGGGCGCCGCCTCGGCGCCGGCCTCGATTTTGCCATGAACGTCGGTACACACTGGGGTGTGAGCCGCTTAGGTGTGGGTACTACGTTCACCTTCGATCCGCAATCAGAAGAATTTAACGAAACCACACTGTGGGGACCTTACGCCTTTTTGGAAGCTGGTGCAGGCTTGTACCGCTCAAACGGCAACCAGTGCGCCAAGGAACGACAAAGCGCCTTTACGGCCATGGGCAAAGTAGGTATGCGCTACGACTTCAACTCCGAGGCCGTGCAAGTGGATGAAGTGGGTGTGGATCCCAACCAGCTGGACTTTACCCTTGGCGTTGAACTGGGCTATTTCTACATTCGGGATGTATTCCGCAACATGGAATTTGTGATGTCCGGCAATTACCACACACAGGCCAAGGTTATCTCCGCAAACATCGGGTTTAAGTTCTTCCTGAACTTGCGCGCAAACCGGTAATCCGGACTATCCCTGCACGTACACCACCCATTTCCCTGCAAACCAGGGGTCTGCAAAAAAAGACTGCACCGGAAATACTTCGGTGTAGTCTTTTGCTTTGCCTGGTAGCGCAGCCATTTCTGTCTTGAGGTCGCCTCCTTTCAGCGCGATGACGCCATTCGGGTAGGAATGCTGGTGCTTTTTTTGCTGTAACAATGGTGTACTCCAGGCGAGAAGTTTGTCCAGAGGAGCCACGGCGCGGGTCACGACAAAATCGAACGCCCCGCGCATTTTTAGTTCCTCGGCACGCACATGCAGCGCCGAGGCGTTGGTCAGTCCCAGTGCCTGGATAATTTCCTGAACAACGGCTATTTTCTTACCGGTGCCGTCAATCAGCGTAAATGTTACTTCCGGGAACAAAATAGCCAGCGGAATGCCGGGAAACCCGCCGCCGGTACCGAGATCAAGCACGTTGGCGCCCGGCTTGAAGGTAAAAACCCGCGCTATTGCCAGGGAGTGCAGGATGTGCCGCACTTCGAGGTTTTCAATATCCTGCCGGGAAATGACATTGACTTTCGTGTTCCATTCGCGGTACAAATCAGGCAATTGCGCAAAGTGCGCGGTTTGTTCAGGGGTCAGGTTGGGGAAGTATTGTTCCAGTAGAAGCATGGCAGTCGGGTTATTTGGACAGGTTTTTCAGCATACCTTCGGCTTGTGCTTTTCGCCTCGGGTCGCGGGTGTTGTGCAGGGTGCGCTCGATAGCGCGCTTGGCCCGGTCGCGCAGCAGCGGGTTGCCTTTCGCCATTTGTACAAAAGCAAGGGCCTGATACCAGTACAGGTCCTCTCCGTAGCGCTCAAGATCTTCTATTTTTGAAAAACACTGGATGGCCGTGGAGGGATCCTCCAGTTGCAACTGCAGAATACCCAGAAAATACCAGGCGTCGGATTGGCAAATGGATGTTGAATCCAAAACGATCAGCAGCAGGGGATCCATGGCTGCCTGATAGTTGCTGGCCTGGTAGTATGCATCGGCCTCGCGCAAGAGCAGCATACACTCGCTGGGGCGGGCACTGACCGAATCGTTCCCCATTTCAGCGCCGTAGCGCGTCTCCATATCCGCCATCAAGCTGCCCGGCGGGGTAAAATTGTCGGCAAAAACCTCCGCAGCGGTCATTGGCCGGTAGAAAAACTGAAAGGCGCCGTACCCAATGATCACCACCAGAAATGCGGCCACCGCCCAGCGCCATATTTGGTTGGACTCTGGCGGGGGCGACGGTTTTTCAGCACCCAGATTTTGTTCCAATGCCTGTGTGCGGCGCCATACTGCGTAGCCATCCTTGTCGCGCAATGCGGCTAAAGCCGAAGCTGACAACTCCGTCGCGGGCGAGTCCTCGGTTTGCAGCGCCTGGAGCAGTTGCTCCGTACAGGAGGCTTTTTTTTCTAAAAAGGTATCGTCGGCATTTGATGCGTCCGGAGCGGTTAGCAATATTTCCTGGCACTCCGGATCCGAATCGTGCAAACGATTCCATACGAGAGCTTTGTCTTGTGTTTCGCGCAGGGTATCGGGTGCGGGCAGGTCAAAGGCCGGTTCGTTCGTATCGGTGGCCGGCAAGTCCTGCGGAAGATTGGCCGCACCGGCTCGGGAATGTGCCAAACTTAGGGCCTGGAGATACGCGGGGAACGGGACATCCCGCGGAATAGCCCCGGTGCGAGCCAGTCGAGCGGCATCATTCACCGCCATTTGGAAGTAAAACGCGGCATGCTCCTCGCCTTCGCCAAGGGCTGCAAGGTCCCGGAGGATCGGGAGACGAAATTCGTCGTACAGTACGGCGATGCTCGACTCCGGGTTGTCGCGCAGTCCGTTGAGATACGTCTCGTTCGGGAATTGTCCGGTTAGATATGTCACGCGGTGGTTTACTTGTGTGTGGAATAGGGTTTCTGAGCGTAAATGTAGGGCTTCCCGCCCGAAACGAAAAAGAGCCAGGACATTACTGCCCCGGCTCCATGAAAACACCTAAAACCCTATTAACTAACCTTATGAAAACAACTCTACTTCTTGGGGTCGCCTATTCGAGGTAGCTTAACCGATCTCGATGGTTTTGGTTACTGCTTTTGCTTCTTCTTTTTTCGGCAAAGTCACTTTCAAAATACCGTTTTCGTAAACAGCCTTCACGGCATCCTGGTTCACGGTTTGCGGAAGTTTGAAGGTACGCTGGAAGGACTCGAAGCGGAACTCCCGGCGTGTGAACCGCTCCTCGCTGGTTGCTTGCTTTTCCTCGTGCTTCGCGCTGATGGTCAGTTGGTCGTTCTCGACGCTCAGCGTGAAATCCTGCTTTTCAAACCCCGGAGCGGCTACGTCCACTCGAAAATCGGTAGGCGTTTCCAGTACGTTTACTGCCGGTTGACTTGCTGCTCCATCAGAACCGACAAAGTCGGCGATGGAGCGGTTGAAAAAGTCATTCAATAAACCGCCCGGGTAGTAATTGGTTGTAGGGTACGTGCGAATTTTTGCAATGTTAGCCATAGCTTGACAGATTTGACAGTTGTTGATTTTTTATGAAAATTACGTATTCATCCCTCTTTTCAATTTGCATACCATACCATTTTTAAGGAGTTTTTGACAGTGAAAATCAAACACTGTATGACAAAATGGCGCTAATTAATTTGAAATACGCCAAAATGTCATTTAATGCAAAGCTTTTCAGGTTTTAAAACTTGAAAAGTAGAAGCGGCGTATCTTTTCACCCACTAATCACAAATCGCTACCATTATGTTTCAATCAAACTTATTTCAGGGAAAAACAGCCCTCGTGACCGGCGGCGGCAGCGGCATTGGCCTCGAAATCGCGCGGCAGTTGTTGCAACTCGGCGCGGAGGTATATATCGCTTCGCGCAAACCGGAACGCCTCGAACAGGGCATGGCCGAGTTGCAGGCCCTCGGCACCGTACACAGTTACCAGCTCGATATTCGGGAGCCGGAGCAGATTGTGGGCCTGGCCGATCTGATTGCTGAAAAAAGCGGCAAACTGGACATCCTGGTAAACAACGCGGGCGGACAATTTCCCAGCCTGGCCGAGGACATCAGTCCTAAAGGGTGGCAAGCAGTCATCAATACCAACCTGAATGGCACCTGGTACATGACTCAGGCCATGGCCAAGCGATTTTTCTTTCCGCAAAACCAGGGCATTGTGATCAATATCGTGGTCAATAATTTTCGGGGACTGCCGGGCATGGCGCATACCGGCGCTGCACGGGCGGGCGTTAGCAACCTGACCCAATCGCTGGCAGTGGAATGGGCACTAAAGGGCGTGCGCATCAATTGCGTGGCGCCAGGCATCATCCAGAGCAGCGGCCTGGAAAACTATCCTGCCGAATTGGTAACGGGTATCGCGAAACACATTCCGATGAAACGCCTCGGCAGCACAGAAGAAGTGGCCGCGCTGGTGCTTTTTCTCGCCAGCCCCATGGCGGCGTACATGACCGGCGAAACTATTTATATGGACGGCGGAGCACGGCTTTGGGGCGATATTTGGCAATATGAGGGGCGTTGAGGGGGTGGGTTGAGAAAGTTGAGAGGGTTGAGAGGGTTGAGAAATAATGACGGGACCACATTTTGTCAAAGCGCACAACGACAGCGGTGAAACAACAAGCAAAAATGCACAAACCCCTTTTTTGGGGTAGATGGTTTTGGGTATCGGCGCTGCTGCTGCTCCTTCGGTTGCCACTGGCGGCTCAGGCGGACGCCGACACCTTTATCTTGCAGCAAACCCTGCCCGTCCAGGCGCGTTTCGCCACGGCCGACAACCTGGGTAATACCTATTTGATCACCCCTCAAAACGCTGTGGAAAAGTACGCCCCAGACGGCCGCCTGCTCACCCGATACACCAACAACCGCCTTGGTCGGGCAGCTATGCTTGATGTGGCCAACCCGCTGAAAGTGCTGGTTTGGTACGCCGATTTCCGAACAGTGGTTTTTCTGGACCGGAGCCTGACCGTACTGGGCGAGTTAAACCTGTTCAGCGCCGGGTACCCCGAAGTGCGTACATTGGCTGCAGCGGCCGACGGCAATCTCTGGCTGTACGACGAGGTCGCCTTTCAGCTCAAAAAAACAACCCCGGAAGGTGCCGTGCTTTTTGAAAGTCCGGCACTGAACCTGATCCAGTCCGAGCGCATCGCAATAACAACGATCCGCGACGACGGCACGCAGGTGCTGGCCTCCGATCCCGATCGCGGAGTGCTGTGCTTCGATGTGTACGGCCAGTTTCAGCGCATTTTGCCCTGGAAAGGCATTTCAACTTTTGTGCTGGCGCAAAACCGATTGGCGTATCTCGACGAGCATGCGCTGCATATCGAGCATTTGCAGGCGTTTTTTTCTCAGTTAATTCCGTTGCCGGCATCAGTCAAATCGGAAGGTGCGCAGGTATGGGCCGCGCCCGGCCGGTTGCTGATACAAAATGGTACGGTACTGGAGGTGTGGGGGCGGAAGTAACCCGCAATTCTCATGGCGCCAGCCGCTCCACCTTCCACCCTCCATCCGTCCGGGAGTACAAAATCCGGTCGTGCAAGCGGCTTTCGCGGCCCTGCCAAAACTCCATTTGCTCGGGCCGCACCCGGTAGCCGCCCCAAAACGGCGGCAGCGGGAGCACTTCGTCGTGCTTGAAGGTCGTGGTCAGCTCCTGCATATTGTCTTCCAAAAAATTGCGGCCTTCAATCACCCGACTTTGCGGGCTGGCCCAGGCGCCAATCTGACTCTCCTTGGGCCGGCTTTGAAAATACGCCTGCGACTCTTCCGCCGACACCCGTTCCACCGTGCCTTCGATGCGTATCTGGCGCTCCAGCTCGAGCCAGGTAAAAAGCAGGGCAGCGCGCGGGTTTTCGTCTAATTGTTCCCCTTTGCGGCTTTCATAATTGGTGTAAAAAACAAAACCCTGGTGGTCAAAACCCTTGAGCAATACCGTGCGGGCGCTGGGATGCCCGGCGCGGGTAGCGGTAGCGAGCGCCATGGCGTTGGGTTCGGGCAGTTCGCTGCTCAACGCCTCCCGGAACCAGTGATCGAACTGTTCGAAAGGGTCTGTTTTTACATCGGTTTCGGAGAGGGATTCCTGGGTGTAGTTTCGCCGCAAGGCGGCAATATTGGGTGCTGTGGAGGTGGACATATCGTTTGTTTTTACAGAAGGC
The DNA here is from genome assembly GCA_041741155.1 of Saprospiraceae bacterium. Taxonomy (GTDB): domain Bacteria; phylum Bacteroidota; class Bacteroidia; order Chitinophagales; family Saprospiraceae; genus M3007. The sequence continues at coordinate 48,123 of JBGSKO010000207.1, forward strand.
GAAAGTAGGCGTCGGACGGCTAATTTCAGCAAAGCAGGACGGGCTATTTCTGTTCTACCTTTGCCGCATGAACTGGCCCGCCGCCTTGCAACAATTTCGCACGCACCTTTTGCTGGAGCGCTCCCTGAGCGGCAACACCCTCGATGCGTACCTCAGCGATGTGCAAAAATTTGTTCGTTACCTCGAAATCAACAGCATCGAGCGGTCGCCGCTGGACGTCAAACCCGACGATCTGGAGCAGTTCGTATATTGGGTGAACGACCTCGGGCTGGAAGCCACGTCGCAGGCACGCCTCATTTCCGGCCTGCGGGCATTTTACAAGTTTTTATTGCTCGAGGATTTGCTCGACGAAGATCCGACGGAGATGCTCGAAACCCCGCGCTTGCGCCGCAAGATGCCCGAAGTACTTTCGGTTCATGAAATCCAGCGCATGTTAGGGGCTATTGATTTAAGCGACCCGCTGGGTCTGCGCAACCGCGCTATGCTCGAAACGCTGTACGCCTGCGGCCTGCGCGTGAGCGAGCTGGTCGGCCTGCGCCGCACCAATCTGTTTTTGGCCGCCGGTTTTATCAAAGTAACGGGAAAGGGCAACAAGGAGCGGCTCGTACCCATCGGCCCGGAGGCCGGCAAGTACATTGAACAGTACCTGCAGTATGTTGTGGACGCGCATCAAAGCATCAAATCCGGACAAGAAAACTATGTTTTTCTCAACCGTCGGGGCGCCCATTTGAGTCGGGTCATGGTGTTTTATATCATCAAAGACCTGGCGCAAAAAGCCGGTATCCAAAAAAATATCAGTCCGCACACCTTCCGCCATTCCTTCGCCACCCACCTGGTGGAGGGCGGCGCCGACCTCAAGGCCGTGCAGGACATGCTCGGGCACGAGAGCATCACCACCACGGAAATTTACACGCATTTGGATACCGAGTACCTCAAAGAGACCATTTACCTTTATCACCCGAGAATGAAATTCTAAACACCCAAACACCCAAGCACTAAAACACACCATGAACTACTGGCTCGTAAAATCCGAACCCGACGTCTTCAGTTTCGATCAACTCCTCACCGACGGCAGCACCCGCTGGGATGGGGTGCGCAATTACCAGGCCCGCAACAACCTGCGCGCCATGCAGGTCGGCGACCTGTGCCTCTATTATCACAGCAATATCGGTCTGGAGATCGTCGGCATCGCCCGCGTGCGCACAGCATACTATCCCGACCCTACGGCGGAAAAAGGAGACTGGTCCGCCGTGGACCTGGAGCCATTCAAGCCACTGAACCGCGCAGTGTCCCTTGCCGAAATAAAAGCGCATCCCGCGTTGCAACAGTTCGGACTGGTGCGAAATCCCCGCTTGTCGGTAATGCCTGCCACCTCCGACGAATTTTTTACCCTGCTTACCCTCAGCAAAACCGAACTTTGAGAAAAAATGATTGAAGGGGTTAGAAGGTTGGAAGGTTAGAAGGTTGGAGGGTTAGAAGGTTGCTGGTTGGAGGGGCGCTGCCAACCCTCGAACCAGCAACCTTCTAACCAGCAACCCTCGAACCAGAAACCTTCTAACCAGAAACCTTCTAACCCTCCAACCTTCTAACCTTCTAACCCTCCAACCTTCTAACTTTTTTCACCGATGGTATTTGTAAAATATGGTCGTAGCGGAGGCGGGTGGGGCTGCCTGATTCTGGGCATCCTGTCGCTCGTTGCCTTGTACTACATTCTGAAAGGGCTGTTTTATGTGCTGTATGTGGCATCCCCTGTGCTTTTTGTATTGGCATTGGTCATCAACTGGCGGGCTGTAGCCGACACCGGCCGCGACTTCCTGAGCATCCTGCAGCGCAACCCTTTGGGCGGGCTGTTGCTTGGCGCCTTAGCCGTGGTTGGATTCCCTGTTTTGGCGCTATATCTGTTTTTGCGGGCATTGGGCTACAAGCAGATGGCACAGTTCAATAGCACCATGCGCGAGGGTCATGGAGTGCCCGAAGAAGAGTTTGTCGAGTTTGAGGAACTGGAAAGCCGTTCCAGACATACGCCCCCTGTAGTGGAGGATGTAGAAATCGAGCCGTTGCCGGAGCCGATAAAACCCGCACCGGAACACAAGGAACAACCCAAACCCGGAAACAACTATGACGAGTTTTTCAAGTAACCCGTTTTTTACTGCTCGTTTGAAACGAACAGTAAAAAGCCGTTCGTAATAAAATCTTGCTTGGTCGTTTCCGAATGGCGAACTACCTTTGCAGCCCAATTTTCAAAAAGTAGTGGCAATGGACCCGTTTGTAGCGTATTCCATTCCGATCAAAGGACTAAAAGTCGGAATACATCAATTTAAATACACGCTGGATCACGCGTTTTTCCGCCACTTTGAGGATTCTCCGATTGAGAATGGGAACGTGGAGGTAGAAGTAGTGCTGGACAAACGTGAAACCATTCTGGTATTTGACTTTTCTCTGGAAGGCTATACCGACGCAATTTGCGACCGCTGTACCGCTCCTATCCAACTGCCGCTTCATGAAGATGCGCGGCAATTAGTGGTGAAATACGGCGATTCAGAGGGGGACGACGACGATGACGAGGTGGTATTTATTTCACGGGAAGCCTCGGCATTCCAACTCGCACCGTACCTGTACGAATTTGCCATACTGTCGCTACCGATCACGAATACGTACGATTGTCAGGACGACCCAAATCCGCCCTGCAATTTTGAAATACTGAAGTTCTTGAATACAAGTGCCGATACAAGCGAATCCAATCCAATCTGGGATGCGCTCGACGGCTTGAAATAACAATCTGCTAACACGAAACAGGACATACAGTCATGCCAAATCCTAAATGGCGGCACTCTAAGCGCCGCACACGCGCACGCCGCACACACTACAAGACGGAAGTTCCGCAAATCGCTACCTGCCCGACCACGGGTGAGCAACACCTGTTCCACCACGCATACATGGTCAATGGCGACCTGTACTACCGCGGTCAGGTGCTCATACCCGGAAAGTTTTCCGGTGAGGAAGTAGGGGGCTAAACGCCCAATTTGCAGCGATTTTTGAGGAGGCTCCAGTCTCGTACCTATGTGGTCGGGATGTTGTGGGGCTTTTTCTATTTATACTATTGACCATGTTAGGCTGATGGTTTCGCCGGGCACATTGTTCCCTCGATCAATCACCAATCAACTCTTACCATGAAACAAATCATCAATACTCCCAATGCCCCGGCGCCTATTGGCCCGTACAACCAATCGGTGGCTTTCAACGGCATGTTGTTCGTCTCGGGCCAAATAGCCATTGATCCGCCATCGGGCGATCTGGTACTCGACAACATTGAAGCCGAAACGCACCAGGTACTGAAAAACCTGCGCGCCATTCTCGAAGCCGCCGGCTCCAGCCTCGAAAAAGTGTTGAAAGCCACGGTATTTGTCAAAGACATGAACCAATTTGGCCGCATCAACGTAGTGTACGGCGAGTACTTTAAACCCGAATTTGCTCCGGCCCGCGAACTCGTTCAGGTATCCGAGTTGCCAAAATTCGTTAATATTGAAATCTCCGTCATCGCGGCACTGTGATATTCGGCGGGTTAAAACCCGCTGCTTTGAATCGGCGGGTTAAAACCCGCTGTTACTTTTATTCAGCGGGTTACAACCCGCTGCTACTTGATTGCGCATGAAAAACATCCTCTCCGGCATACAGCCCACGGGCGACCTCCATATCGGCAACTACTTTGGCGCTGTGCAAAACTGGGTGCGCCTGCAGGACGACTACCGTTGCCTGTACTGCGTAGTGGACTACCACTCCATGACGATGCCCTACAAGGCCGACCTGTTGCGGGAAAATACCTGGAAAATGGTGTTTTACCTGCTGGCTTGTGGCGTCAAACCGGAGAGCCTTTTCCTGCAAAGCCTCGTGCCCGAGCACGTCGAACTCGCATGGGTGCTTGGCTGCGTGGCTTCCTACGGCGAGCTGGCGCGCATGACCCAATTCAAGGACAAGACGGACCAACTCAAGGAATCGGACAAGGATGCGTTTGTGAGCACGGGCTTGTTTACATACCCGGTGCTGCAGGCTGCGGATATTTTGATTTACCACGCCGACTATGTGCCGGTAGGCAAAGACCAGGAGCAACACCTGGAACTTTCGCGCAATATTGCACAGCGTTTCAACCACCAATTCGGCAAGGAGTATTTCCGCCACCCGGAGCCGCTGTTTACCGAAACCCCGAAAATATTGTCCCTCGCCGACCCATCCCGGAAGATGAGCAAGAGCCTTGGCGAAAAACACTACGTGAATCTTTTTGGCGAAGAGGATCGTATTCGCAAACAAATCAAATCGGCGGTGACTGACACCGGCGATACTCCTGCCGGCGAGATGAGCCCTGGAGTAGCCAATCTGTTCGAGATCCTGCGTGCTTGTGGCCAAATAGACGCCCACAACGCCCTGATGACCGATTATAAAAGCGGCGCGTTGCGCTATAGCGACCTGAAGGAAAGCGTGGCTGATGCCATCGCCGCCCTTACCACAGCCTTCCGCGAACGCCTGCATACGCTTCAATCCGATAAAAAAGCCGTGAAGGCACAAGTTCAGGACAGCAGCGCCGTTATTCGCAAGCGCGCACAACAAACGCTGAAGGAAGTCCGCGAAATCGTCGGGCTGCCTACGTTGAAAAGCTAATTGTCATGGCAAAAAAAACATCCAAGGCGTCCAAACTCGAAATTACCAACCGCAAGGCCAAGTTCGAGTACAGTTTCGTACAAGAGTACGATGCCGGGATGGTATTGACCGGATCGGAGATCAAGAGTATTCGCGCGGGCAATGTCAATATCAACGACGCCTATTGTACGCTCGAAAACGGCGAACTCTGGATTCGAAATATGTACATCGCCGAGTACGTGTACAACACTAGCGAAATCGACGAACCGCGCCGCACCCGCAAGTTGCTCGTGCGCAAAGCCGAACTCCGCAAACTTGAGCGCCGCACCCGCGAAAAAGGATTCACCATCGTCCCTTATCAGGTATATTTTAGCGATCGCGGCTTTGTCAAAATACACATCGCCTTAGCAACCGGTAAAAAGTTGTTTGATAAACGGGAGTCCATCAAACAGCGCGACGACAAGCGGCAACTGGATCGGTTGAAGAAGATTTTTAAGTAAGCCCCTCCGATTGTTTTTAATACGATGTGGTTGTTTTTTTATGCCTAAGCACTCCGGAGGTATTCGTTTAGAGGATTGAACGCCGGAGCACTTAGGCTGCGTTGGTCGGCCCGTTTTCACTCCTTCACCACCCTCCCCACGCCCACGCCCCCGCGCTCGCTGCGCACGCGGTACACGTACACCCCTGGCGGCAGGCCATCCAGACGCCATTGCCCGAAGTCGCCGCGCCAGGCGTGCCGGGCCACGGGGC
>JBGSKO010000208.1:0-45830 GCA_041741155.1 Saprospiraceae bacterium
CTCACTCCCATTTCACCACCTTCCCGACCCGCTGCACCGCCCCCTCGCACCATACTTCGTACACATACACGCCCTGTGCCAGCGCCGACACATCCACTTCCGTAGCCGGCGCGAGCGGGTCAAAAGCCCGCTCCAGCACCAGCCGCCCCGTGAGGTCGTGCAACCGTAGCAGTGCCGGGCCGCCGTACTGCTGGTTGGGCACTACCTTGAGTACGGTACGCACCGGATTCGGAAATACTGAAAACGCCGGCAGCGGCGTGGGCGGATTAGTGGTGGACACCACCGGCGAGCAGGGCAGGCCGGGGTTGTCGGGCGTGCCGAGGCGGAAGTTGGGGAACGACGGCATAGAGGCCCCGCTGGGCGTGGGCAGCGGCAGCCCGCGCTGCTCCACATTGCAGGCCAGCCCCGGCGCATCGGGATTGTGGATGACGTGGAAGTATCGGGTGTCGCCGCCAGCAAGCCCGTAAATTTTGCAGTCCGGGCCGAGTTGGAGTTGCTGAAAAAGTGTGGAGAAAGGATTGGCAAATCCATCCCATTCCGCAACAAGTATTTGGGAAGCGCTTATATCGGGTGCATGTAAATCCAGTTGATACAGATTTTTTCTTGCTCCAAGATACAGAAATCGCCCATTAGGCGATACGGCGCAGCCAATTTCTCCAACAGGCGTATTCCCATAGGTATACGATATGGTATCAAATCCAGTGAGCATTCCCGTTTCACGGTCGAAATCGTACACCATAATCGGATTAAAGGGGTTTGTGCGATAAATTTTAGTACCGTCGGGCGAAAAAACGATTTGGCCGTAGCCTTCTCCTTGAGGAACTGGTTTTATTCCGATGGCCTGCTGGATGGTGTCCACGATGCCGTCTTTGGTGAATTTGAATATATAAAAAGTGTTGCTGTTTCTTTTAGGAGTTAGAATCCACCAGCCGTTACCATTGCTGTGTTTCACTGCGATAAGTTCACCATAAGCCAGTTCGTCGTTGATAATTTGGGTGTTTTTATTGTAAACAACGCCTTTATCATTGATAAATCGAACCGAAGAAAACAATAATTTATCGGTAACTACATCCACCGGATTATTTTTAATCTCGTAACTCTTGTGAAAGAGGACATAGCGGTCAGCCGAGTCCGGCAAAGGCAAAAACAAAGCGCTTTGTATGCCGGAAGCATAACCTCGATTTTGTTCGATACAGCGGAATTGATGTGCGCCGCCAGGATTAATGTCGTCACCATTTTCTAAAATTTCATCGTCCGTGCCGGCTATGACACATCCGTTGGAATAACAGCGTAAGTTGCCATTACTGTCGCAAATACTGGCATTGCAAACAAACAGGTTGGTTTTCCGGTAGTTGTAGGAAGCCGTCACTGGTTTTTTATTGTAGTCAATTATTATTCCTCCATGTGTGTTGGTCGCAGTAGTGTTATCATCGCCGGCCACCCAAATGTGGTCATGTTTTTGTCCATACAGCGAGAAAGAGGAAATTGCCAGGCAAAAAAGTAAATGTTTCATGGCATAAAAAAGCAGGTCGCTCTGTGCCATTTCAGCACAAAGCGACCTTGTTAGAGGTGAATTGATTAGTGATTGATAATTACCTTCCCGGAAGTGCAGCCGGTCGCTGCGTTTGAAATCTGATACCAGTAGATGCCCGAATGAGTTTTTGTCAATTCAATTCGGGCTTGGTTGCCGTCGACTGGAAGAGCAACTGCTTGAATCAGTTGCCCCAGTGCGTTGAATAGCTGGAAGGTCTGCGCTATCCCTTGTAGAGGTTCGTATTCTACCACCAGCCAATCCATAGCGGGGTTGGGATATATCCGAATGCCCTTGCCGGCAGTATTGGCCGCAGGGCGGCTGCGCTCCTGAACAGCGCAGGTGGTATCGTCCGGGTATGCCCTCGGCGCTTCCGTCATCAGCGTCAACAACGACCGCGCCCACAGCACCGCTTCGCCGTCGGACAAGGGACAAAGCGCCGCTATGCTTTCAAGCGTTGTACTGTCTTGTGTCGAAAACGTGAAGTTGTTGCGCAAGACCGTGCGGAGGAAAATACCATTGACTGTTTTTTCGTGTACGGCAGCAGGCTCCTCCAGATCGGACAGGTTATTGTTCTGTGCCAGCAGCACGCCGGCGGTTACGGACCGCAGAGAGTCTAAATGTGTCGTCAGCAGGTACTTGGCAGAAGCATACGCCTGCATGGAATCCAGTAAATCAAGGCGTTGTGCGGTCAGCTCGGCGCTGTCTTGCTGGCTGAGATGCCGGGCATTCAAAATACTGTCCAACACAGCCAGGGTATCCAATCCTTGAATGAGGGCCGCTTCATACCCTTGCAAGGTTTCCTGATCATTTTGGCCTACAGCCATGGCCGCCCGGATACCGACCTGCATGGCGGCATAGTCGGCGATTCCGTTGATTTGGGCGGCAGTCAGGAAATTGGCAATAATCGTATCACCCGGGTAAGGGTTTCCCTCTTCCTGTATGCGCTCGTGCAGGCGGCGTTGGGCCAGCCAGTTGATGGTAGTTGTAAAAACGCTGCCAGGCAAAGTGCCCTGCGCTATCGTTTGTTCAAAGTGCAGTTCCGAAGAGAGAGCTGTCAGCCCTTCGATCCAGATACAAGCGCTGGTAGGTGTCGGACAGGTGAAAGAAGGTTCTTGCTCGGATACATCAAGAAACCAGTTTTGAGGCATACTCGAGTTCGGTAAAAACTCAGGGTCTTCCGTTGCATCTACAACATATTGAGATTGGTTTGCTACAGCGACAATCCCCTGATGCACCGCCACCGTTCCACTCCCCGTCCACAGGTTTCCCCGGTGCAGCTGTGTGCCCGAGATGGCATCCGTGCCATACAGCATGCCGGTTATGTTGTTGTTCAGGGTATTGCCGGCGATGTCGGCTTTGGCTTTGCCTACCAACATGCCTTCCACGCGCAGGCCCGTACCGGAGCCGGCAGAGCGGTTGCAGTACAGTTTGGCCCGGTCGGCGTGCAGGGCAAACAGGCCCGTGTGGCCGCCCGTGCTGCCGGCAATGGTGTTGCAGGTCGCGGTGTTTTGGTCGCCCCCGTTCAGGGCAATACCCCGGCTTTGGCCTTGCGTGTTTTCGAGCGCGATGGTGTTGTTCCACACCGACAGCTTCCGGGCGGTGTTCACCTGTATCGCATTGGCGCCTTCTTGTACGGTAATATTGTTGCCGGCGATGTTGCCGCCGGTAAACTGGGGCGGACCGGTGGTGCCGCCGCTGGGATCCACGCCGATAAGTTTACTGCCGGCGGTGTTGATGCCCACGCCATTGGGGTTGCCGGAAAGCATGATGGTGTTGGCGTACACCCCGCCTATTTCCATAGCCGGATAGTTGGGTGAAGGCACCCCCAACGGAGCTGCATACCGCAGTTCGATGCCCCGGTCAACAGCCTCAATGGTGTTGAGCGAATGAACAGCATAGTTGCCGTTCGTCGTGATGATACCATTGGTCATGTCGGTCATAACGGTGTTCCACACATAAGCGGTGGCGCCGAAGGTTTCTACGCCGGTATGGCAGTTGCGGAAGGTAATTGGCTGGCCATCTTCATTGTTGACCCATGTCAGCCCTTTTTCGGTGTAGATTGCCTTGCCCGCCGGGCCTCCGATGAAGGTTTCGTACCCATCGCCTTTGGGCACCTGGGTGATGTCCTCGAAGAGGGCATTGCGCACGTTCAATTGCGTATTTTTGGCAATGATGCCGTATTTGAGGTTGGAGAAGGTGTTGGTCTTGCCGGAAATTGGATCGGCGGCAAGGCTGATACTGCCCGCATCCGTCAGGTAAAGACCGGCAAAGCCCTTGCCCAAAGGTGCGGGGGATTGACCGGAATAGGCCGGTTTGAGACCCGTCCCGGTGGTCGCGTAGCGGTTCCCGAGCAGGGTGACGTTGGCGCCGCCGGGTGCGGTGCGTACACTCAGGTTGTTGTTACGGAATTCCGATCCCTGTGCGCGCAGCGTGCTATTGTTGGCATTTACCGCAATTTGAGCATCCTCAATGATGCTGTTGCTCATACTCAACAGGGAGTTGCCTTGCAGCGTAAAGCCTTCCCACATTTGAGCGCATCCGGTGACGGACGACTCCACTAAACGAACCCTTGCGCCCGATTCCAGCACGACTTTTTTGCCGCTGTCCATAATAAGTTGATAACCTTTTAGCAGGTAATCCGGTCTATTTGTGACATAATTATTGAGCGGAATACTGACGTCCAGTTCCGGGATGATCAGATCGCCCTTAATTAGAAACAAACGATTTGCGATATGCTTTGGCAAAATGTCATGGATCGTTTGTCCGGGTTGTACCTCTATTGGAAAAAAAGGTCTCGTACCAAGGATAATTGAACTCGTAGGTTCATCTGGCTGATCCACATAAATTTGAACATTTACCAGTGGTAGCTCGGGCAGGTTCGGTTGCGGGTCATATTCAATGGCAAAATCAATGGTTATCTCGTCCCCTAAGGACAAATCAATTTTCTTTTCGCTTCCATCGGTATTTCGCGCCACCAATTCTTTCCATATTACCGCTCCGCCTGATGAGAGCACATTTTCTTCGTGGGTGAAATAGTTGCCGACGACTTTACCGGTAATATCCTTTTTGGCTTTGAATAGAGATGGATGATACCGGAAACGGATAATGGCATCGGATTTTGGGATGCATCCGCCCTTTATCACACTGACAAAATTAATTTCTTCACGGCTTGTTCCACATCCTTTTGCGGGGTTCAGGTTGTCGGTTTCAAGGGAAACCGGAGCGGAATTGCATATCTCGCAGGACTCTTCTGCCGGTGTTGGAAATACTTCAGCCAGACACAGACACCTGGGGTTGCCCACCAAATTCCTGAAATTAGTATTCAGTACTCCTATCATACAACTCGAAAGGGTTTCTCCACTGGAAGAGGAGCACATTAAATACTCGTTTTGAGGCAATTGAGGCAAACAAGGGGTGTTGCAGCCATCGAAATCGTCTTCGTGATCAAGACCGAACTGGTGGCCGATTTCATGCGCCATGGTGCGTCCGGTCAGATAAGCATCCGGATCACCATTAGCATTCCTTTGAAGACAGACAATAGCTGCACGCCGTCCCCTATTTTGATCATACTGTTTACAGAGCCAATCCTCTGAATTCAAATTGTACCCTCTTGCTGTTGGCTGCGAAGGCAAATTTGGCCGGCCGGTCACATATACAATCCCGTCCTTTTTGATGCATGGTCTGTTAGCTGACCAGTCGCCAATAATTCTGCGGGCCCACGTGTCCTCCTTCGGGTAAAACAGGTCTTGGTTACTATCAAGATAAGGCATTGGAAACCAGATGGGATTAACAAGAATAGTGTAGTCCATCTGAGTCAACCCAATATCAAACCAAATACTGCGTGCAGTACTAAACGCGGATGAAGCAAATGATCTGGCCATATCTACATCGCCGTCAAATGCATCTACGAGCGATTTGTCTATCTGAAGGCCAAGTTCGACACTGACAGGCGACGTGCATGCCGCTTGCTCCTCTGGATCGTCGGAGTTTTCCTGTGTTTCGGGAAAGAAAGAGACCTTGTGTTCGACCGAACGTTTGTTCGCAATATGGTCTGCTTTGGGTAATGCCGGCAAATCGGACAATCGTTGCGCCAAGCCGGTATTTGCTGTTAAAATTACAGTCGCCATCAGCACGAATATATTACATGCGATTTGTGCGGCGGTGCGGCGGTGCGGCGGTGCGGCGAAGTTAAAGTTCATTTTCATGCATGAAAGATTTTGAGTGTGAAAGAATATGCCAAATGTACTGCTCCTGACGTGCGTTGCCAAGGCTATTTTGGGCAAATACGTGAATATTACATTGGCCTCATCTGCCGTGGTATTGTTGCCGCGCGGGAAAATCCGCGACAATCCGAGTTGCGCAGCAGATATGCATCTACGTGACAGTACCCCGCGGTGCCTCCGGCGTCGGCAGTATCCACCACCCCGCTCTGACATCCCTTGCAAAAAATTGATAATCAACATTAAACACCCATTCAACGTATTTTTACGTTTTTAAACTAAAAAATAAGTTGATCAGCCAAAAAATACGTTTACCTTTGTGGCGTACAGAAACACAAACCTGTTGTTATGCAAAAGCTGACCAAAGCGGAAGAGGATATCATGCAGCTCATCTGGGACCTGGGGCGGGGTACTGTGAGCGATTTGCTGGAACGCATAGAAGAACCGCGCCCGCCCCACAGCACGGTTTCCAGCGTGGTGCGGATTTTGGAAAAAAAGGGATACGTGGACCACAAAGCCTACGGCAAAACCCATGAATATTTCCCGATCGTGGCTAAAGAGGATTACGGGCGACGCTCGCTGACCGATGTGCTGCGCAATTACTTTGATGGCTCGGTTTCGAGGCTGGTATCGCACCTCGTGGAAGACAAAAAACTGAGCGCCGACGATGTGCAAGAAATTTTGGACAACCTGGATAAAAAAGCCTGACCATGCCGGCATACCTCCTTCTCGTCACGATCTGCTGGGGCTTGTTTGCCCTGTTGTATGTGCTGCTTTTGAAGCAGGAAACATTTTTTCGGGCAAACCGGCTCTACCTGCTGCTCACGGCGGTGCTGGGCCTGACGCTACCGCTGGCCGGGCACTGGTTTTTGGCAGTGCTGCCCACCCCGGAATCCTTGCGCATGGACTTGCCAATACTGAACATTGGCCTCAGGCAAGCGGAACAAGCCGCCGACCTATGGGCGGTGCTGCCGTACCTGTGGTGGGCCTATTTTGCCGGTGCAGCCCTCGCCGCTGCGCGTGTACTCTGGGGTGTAGTGGCGTTGTGCTGTATGGCCGCCGCAGGCCAACGACAGCGTCTGCCCGATGGCGCCCTGCTGGTGCGCACCTCCCGGGCCAAACTACCCTTTTCGTTTTTTCGCTGGATTTTTATCCCGGTTCATTTCGAGGACGACAGCGATTTTGAAAAAATGCTGGCGCACGAGCAGGCCCACGTTCGGGGCCTGCACAGCGTGGATGTGCTGCTGGCAGAGTGCTTGTGCGCAATTTTCTGGTTGCACCCGTTGGCGCACTGGTATCGGCACTCGTTGCGTACCGTCCACGAATATCTGGCCGATGAACAGGCTTCCCGGTGCACGGATCGCCGCCAGTACGGGCTGTTGCTGCTCCGGCAAGCACAACCCGTGCACGCCCTGGCATTCGCCAACCACTTTTTTCAGGCTCCGCTCAAGCAGCGTTTGCTGATGCTTGCCCGAAAAACATCGCCGGCCATTCGGGGCTGGAAATACGGGATGGCGTTGCCCGTACTTGTGCTGCTGGTTTTTTATATTCAAAAAAACACGCCTGCACGGGAGCCAATTGTCAGCGAAGAAACCCCTGTTTTTGCGCCCGGCCAAATTGAAAAACAGCCGGAATACCCGGGCGGCATCCCGGCTTTGGTGGACTATTTATCCAAAAATATCCAGTATCCGGCGGCGGCCCGGCAGCAGAAAATGGAAGGAATCGTGGTGGTGCAATTCGTCGTTGACGAAACAGGCGCCGTTTCGCAGGCAGCGGCGCTGCAGGCGAAACAGAAGATGTCGTCGGCCAACCCGGAAATGGCTGCCGAGGCGGTCCGCATTATCCGGCAAATGCCCCGGTGGACGCCGGGCCGGAGCAAGGGCCGCGCGGTTCGCTGCGCGATGACCCTGCCGATCCGTTTCAAGCTGGAATAACCATCAAGAACAGTTGAGGAAGCGGGGGAGTCCGATCTCTCCAATGTCGGTTTGTCGTCCCGGAACATTTCAGGTATTCAATTACACGAGACATCCACGTCGTGCCGGCAGTTCTTTGCCGGTGCCGGCCAATCGCATATCCGAAACCAATATTTTTTCACCACCTAAATACAGTACAGCTATGCAAACAAAACACAGTATCCGTTTTACCTGGCTGCTCGGCGCAGCCTTCGCGCTGTTCCTGGTGTCGCCCCTGGCGGCGCAAAAAGAGGCAGCCAAATTTGACAAGCAGCCCGAGTACCCCGGCGGTACGGCGGCTCTGATGGAGTTCATGATGAAAAACATCACTTACCCGGAGGCGGCCAGGAAGGAACAGGCGACAGGGATGGTGCTGGTTCGGTTCACCGTAAATGAAAACGGGTCACTGTCGGGCATCAAGACCGTTTCCGAAGGGAGCAGTAATCCGCGGAAAGATTTTGTGCGGGAGGCTGTGCGGGTAATCAAGTCCATGCCGAAATGGATGCCGGCGGAGGTCGGGGGGGCGCCGGTGAAAGCCCAGATGACGCTTCCGATCAAATTTGCACTGGATGGTAAAAAGCCCTGATCAATTCTGCGACCCGGCCACCAGCATTTGCGCTTGTCCTACCCAGTCGTCCTGAACGATTTTGGTGAACGAGATGCCTAATATTTTGGCTACCTGAAGGATGTCGTCATCTTCCCATTCACTGATTTGAACGAAGCTGATGACCCCCATATCGCGCAGGCGGCCGGCGTGTTCGGTGCTGATACCGCGGATGCGGAGCAAGTCATCGGGGCGGGCGGGTGTTTGGGTGGGACCGGAGTCGCCGTCGCTGGAGGAGGCGCTTTCGGAGAATTGGCGGACTTGAATAGCGTAGCGTTCCAGTTCGCGCACTTGCTGCTCGATACGGGCACGGGCGATTTCGAGTTGTTCGCGGAGTTGCCGGCGTTCCTGTTCGAGCAGCATATTTTTTTCTTCCAGGTCGTGGAGTTGGCGCTGCATGGCCGCAAAATCTGCGTGCAGGGTTTTCCAGGCGCCGATCTGGCTGTTGATTTGGGCCAGTTCGGCTTCGAGTTGGGCGTTTTCGGCTTGCAGACGCAGGGTTTCGGCTTCCAGTTCGGGCAGGCGTTCGGACCAGCGCACGGCATTCGTCTCGGCCTGTTCCATTCGGATGGTGTTGGCCTGGGCCGCTGCCAACAGCAGGGTTCGTTCGGATTCGTATAGTTCAGCTTGTTCGCGCAGGCTGCCCAGTTCGATGGTCGTTTTGCGCAAATCTACCTCCCGAAGATCATAATAGTGTTTGACCTGAGTGTACAGGCGCGCCAAAGAATTGCGCTCCTGGGTCGTGCGTTCCAGCAGGCGGGCAAGTGCCCGTTCCGGGTATGCTGCCCGCAGATTCCAGCCGAACAATACACCTGCGAGCACGACAATCGTCCAGAACAGGCTAAGTATGATTAAATCGTCAAACATGAATAACCGAAGGATTTCGATTCAAAGGTAGCGCAAATTGAAGATAATCAATCTACTACAACAAATTTTTGCTTGTTTTGACGTTATTTTGCCCTTTGTGTGTTGAAAAGTAGCCCGAATACCTGCCCATGACGTACTGTACGAGCCGATCTTTGTTTTGTTGGAAACCCCTTTCATGCCTGATCTGGTCGGCTTGTTTGGCATTTTTTGTACACCCTGCACCGGCACAAGTCGCCACCGATATTTCCGTTTTTGTCCGTATTGACACTATCATTCTGGAAGGTAATCGCAAGACCCGCCCGGCCCTCATCCTGCGCGAACTGGAATTTGCCGCAGGCGACTCCTTGTCCCTGCTGGACCTGGATCAAACGCTGGAGCGCAACCGCCAGCGGGTGATGAATCTCAACCTGTTTGCCCGATCTATCGTCACCCTGGAACCCATCGAACCGGGCAACCGAATCGCTGTGCGGTTCCAATTGGTAGAGGCGTGGTACATCTTCCCGATCCCGCTCTTTGAGCTGGCGGACAGAAATTTCAACGTCTGGTGGTCGGAGTTCAACCGCTCGTTCAAGCGCGTCAATTACGGTATCAGCGGTACGCACCTCAACCTGAGCGGCCGTGCCGATATCCTGAAACTAAACCTGAACTTCGGCTACACCAACCGCTACGAGGCCGTGTACGAACGCCCCTGGTTTAACCGTCGCCAAACGCTCGGCTTCCGCACCGCAATCGGATACAGCCGAAACCACGAGGTAAATTACCGAACCCTGGACAATAAGCAACTGTTTTCCGTAAATCCCGACATCTGGCAGCGCAAACGGCTGTATGCCAACCTGACCCTCAACTGGCGCCCCAAATTGCTGACCAACCACGCGTTTGTTCTGGAATACCACCGCAATGAAATAGGCGATTCCCTGGCCACGGAGATCAATCCCGATTTTTTTCTGCACGGCCGTACCCGGCAGCGGCACTTTAGCCTCGTCTATCGGCTTGTGCGGGACAAGCGCGACATCCGCCCGTATCCGCTCAGCGGATGGCTGGGTACCCTTGAAATCAGACAAAACGGCCTCTTGCCCTCCGACGACCTGCACCTCTTTCGGGCGAGTGCCGAACTAAAAAAATATTTCCTGTTTGCGCCCCGCCTTAGCCTGGAAACTGTAGTGAAAGGGCGTATAGGCCTTCCGCGCCGGAAGTTGCCGGTTTTCAACAATCAGGCCCTCGGCTATGGCAGCGACCTCGTGCGCGGGTATGAGTTTTTTGTCATGGACGGCCTGGACTTCGGCCTGTTCCGCTCTTCGATCCATATTGGCCTGCTTGACCGAACCATACTTTTTGGCAAACTCATGCCCCTGAAATCGCTCCAAATCATGCCCCTGAAAATCTATTTGTCGCTCAACAACGACCTCGGGTATGCCAATGACCCGTATTATGCAGCCGGAAACCCGCTGACTAACCGCGTCTTGTACGGCTATGGCGTTGGTCTTGACGTAGTGGCCTACTACAACAAGGTGGTGCGGTTCGAATGGAGCTGGAAAGGTGCCGGCGGCAGCGGTTTTTATTTGAACATCAATACGGGGATCTAATGACGAATGACGCATTGGGGGATTATCAAAGGTTCTGTTCCGGAGCGCCCGACCTGCCGCTATTTATGCAGGACTGGTACCTTGATGCCGTCTGCGGCGAAGGGCAGTGGTCGGCCGCATTGGTTCGCAAGGGTGACAAGGTGGTGGGCGTTTTTCCCTATTTTTTGAAAAAAAAGCTCCTGTGGCAGTATGTGGCTATGCCGTCGCTGTGCCGGATGATGGGGCCGTACTTGCTGCCGGAGCAACGAACCCCGCGCCGGGAAATGCCGTTACTCCGGGAACTCATCGGGCAATTGCCCCCACTGGCAGCTTTTGAACAGGATTTTAACTACACGGCCACCAACTGGCTGCCGTTCTATTGGCGCGGTTTCCAGCAAACCACGCGCTACTCGTATCTGCTGCAACTCACCGACCTGAAAACCCTGCGTGCCAACCTCGCACCAGACTACCGCAACAACAAATTACCCAAAGCTGCCGCCAAAGTGCGTGTACAGACTGGCGACGACCTGAACCTGTTTTTTCAGGTGCACAACCGCAGTTTCCAACGCCAGGGCCTCGAAGCCCCCGTACCTTTCGAACTGTTACAACGGCTTGATCAGGCACTGGTCGCGCGTCGTGCGCGCGAAATTTTCTGGGCGACCGACACCAAAACCGGCGCTGTACATTCCGTGGCGTACCTCGCCTGGGATCAGCATTCGGCCTACTATCTGCTGGCCGGCGACGACCCGGCCCTGCGCAGTTCCGGCGCCGGCATCCTGCTCGCCTGGGAGGCTATTCGTTATGCCCAGGAAACGCTCAACCTGAAAATATTCGATTTTGCAGGCAGTATGATCAAGCCCATTGAGCGTGTGCGCCGGCAGTTTGGAGCCGAGCCCAAACCCTATTTTCGGGTAAAAAAAGAATGGTCCTGGGTGTGGAAAATGGGGAAATGGGCGCTGCGGTAAATAGAACGCCGGCACATTTTTTTCTCCCTTTTGTGCAATTCTGATCCCACCGTACATCCGTCCCCCCGACAAATCGTTTTTTACAAAAAACACCTTTTCGCATGAAACACTTACTTGCTCTCTTGTTTGCCGCCCTTCTTGGCATTGCAGCTTTTTCACACCAAAATACGGCGATACTTGCCGGAAAAGTAACCGATGAAAGTGGCGAACCGTTGATCGGCGCTACCGTCCGGGTACTGAAAGATACCAGCCTCGTCCGTGGGACCATTACCGACTTCAACGGCGACTACCGCCTCCAACTGGAGCCGGGCACCTACGACGTGGAAGTTTCCTACACGGGTTATGAAACCTGGCGCACCTTGAGCGTGCCGGTGCTGGCCGACAAACCCAATACGCTGGACATCTCTCTTTCCGGCGGTGTTGTATTGGACGAGGTGGTAGTAACAAGTTATCGCGTGCCGCTGATAGAGCAGGACAAGGCTGCCGGCGCCATGACGCTGCGTTCAACAGACGACCTCGGCAAGGCGCGCAAGTTAGAGGGCCGTGCGGCGGGGAAAGAAAAACGTTTTGCGCCGCTTGGCGCCAAATCAGCGCCGATAACCAGGGAGTCTGGAGCTATTAAAAAGGAGGAAAAAGCCACAGAATACCATATAGATGGTGTCCGGGAGGCTCCTGCTATGGAAACAAAACCGGCATCGTATTCTTCGGAAACATACGAAGAAACTCCGGCCGCTCCGGAACCGCTCCGGCGCCCCGGCGTACCGAGCCCGCCCAAGCCCCGCGCGGGCCTGCTCACTGCCGGCGAATGGAACGATCTGCACAACTGGAACACCCACTGGGCCGACCTGCTCAAAGACGGCGAAACCGACGCTTTTCAGAAAACGTACCAGTTTTTTCCCAGGAACCGCTACACCGTACTCCTGCAAACCGAGGAGGGGCTGCCCATCAGCGATGCCGCCGTACAATTGCTAAATCGCTCGGGACAAACCATTTGGGAGGCCCGCACCAGCAACACTGGTTCCGCCGAACTGTGGTCGGCTCTTTTTGAAGAAAAAACAAACACCACAGCCCTGACGCTGGTAGCGGAAGTGGACGGCAAACGCCATGCCCTCGGCAACGCCAAAACGTTCTCCGAAGGTCTCAACCGCCACAAAATCAAACGGGAGTGCCGGCACTCCAAAACCGTGGATATCGTGTGGACGGTGGATGCTACCGGCAGTATGGGCGATGAACTGGAGTACCTGAAAACAGAACTGCTTGATGTCATCGGGCGGGTACAGGCAGCCAACCCCGACCTGGCCGTGCGCATGGGTTCGGTGTTTTACCGCGACGAAGGCGATGAATACTTAGTAAAAAGCAGCGCACTCAACCACGATATCGCCAAGACAGTGGACTATATCCGCAAACAATCGGCGGGCGGCGGCGGCGACTACCCCGAGGCCGTGCACACGGCGCTGGAGGAAACCCTGCGCCAACCCTGGAGCCGCGAGGCCGTTGCGCGCATCTGTTTTCTGGTACTTGATGCCAGCCCGCACCAACGCCCGGAGGTACTCGAAAGTCTGCAAAAAAGTATCCGCGAAGCCGCCAAACGCGGCATCCGCATCGTGCCGGTGAGCGCCAGCGGTATCCAGAAAGACACCGAGTTTTTGATGAAATTCTTTGGTTTGGCCACTAATGGCAGCTACACGTTCCTCACCGACCACTCCGGCATCGGCGGCAAACACCTGGAGCCCACGACCGACGAGTACAAGGTGGAACTGCTCAACGACTTGCTCGTGCGCCTCATCACCGAATACACTGCCGTACCTACCTGCGAAGGCAAATCGAGCATCTTGTTTGTCGACCGACAAGACCCACAGAGCAACACGCCGCCGCTGAAGCCTGTGCTGTACTACCCCAATCCTGCCGTCTCGCGGTTCAATCTGGAGTTACCCTTCGACGCCGAAAAGGTAACCCTGTACGATGCCGAGGGCAAGGCCGTGCACACCATGGCGCAAGTGCAAGCGGGTACGCATACGATTGCGGTTAACACACTGCCGCCAGGTTATTATACCCTCCGAATCTGGAAGGACGGGCAGGTACAAAGTGGTAAGGTAATGGTCGTACGGGCGTAGTGGTTTCTTTCGGACAAGCTGTGAAAGCGGGTGTATCCTAAATCAAATAAATGGAATTGGCTCGATAGATCGTTTCGTTACGAAAGACGTAAACCTGCCAGGTTTGCAAAACCTGGCAGGTTTGTACCTAAGGAAACGAACATCATTTGGCGGCCTTTTCCGCAAGACGATGCATCGCACCCGCTTTCGCTTTTTTAGGTGCGCCGGGTAGCAAAACACAAAACCTCGCTTTTTTCCCCTACCTTTGTGCTTTATTCACAACAGAAGATGCTTTTGCACTCGAAACATGCAGTTTTGCACCCCGAAACCGCCCCGTTTATTGCGACGTGTAAGACCCTTCTTTAGTTTTACACGTAATTTTTCAACATGAATTTTGATCAACTTGGGCTTTCCCAGCCCCTCCTTCGCGCCGTGAAAGCCGAGGGTTATGACACCCCTACGCCCATCCAGGTACAATCCATTCCACTCGTTCTTGAAGGTAAAGATTTGATGGGCTGCGCCCAGACCGGCACCGGCAAAACCGCTGCATTCGGCCTGCCTATCCTCCAACTGCTTGATGGGCGCCCGGCTGCTACGCCACGCCGTATCCGCTGTCTCGTACTGACGCCCACCCGCGAACTGGCCCTCCAGATCGGCGAGAGTTTTACGGCGTATGGCAAGTACACGAACCTGCGTAACATGGTCATTTTTGGCGGTGTAGGCCAGAAACAACAAACTGATGCCCTTTCTCGCGGGGTAGATATCCTCGTTGCTACGCCCGGCCGCTTGCTCGACCTTATGCAACAGGGCTATGTCTCCCTGTCCCACATCGAAATCTTTGTGCTGGATGAAGCCGACCGGATGCTCGACATGGGCTTCGTACACGACGTGCGCCGCGTGCTGGCCAAACTGCCGGCCAAACGCCAGTCGCTGTTTTTCTCTGCCACCATGGCCCCGGAAATCGTCAAACTGGCTTCCGGTATCCTGACAGATCCTAGCCACGTGGCCGTAACGCCCATCGCGACAACTGCCGAAACGGTGCAGCAGTCGGTGTATTTCGTGGAAAAAAACAACAAGAAGTACCTGCTCATAGATTTGCTGCAAAACCCGGAGATCGAGTCGGCACTGGTGTTTACCCGCACCAAACACGGCGCCAACAAGTTGTGCCAGGACCTGGTAAAGTCGGGTATCCACGCCGAAGCCATCCACGGCAACAAATCCCAGCAGGCCCGCGTCCGTGCGTTGCAAGGTTTTAAAAACCGCACGCTTCGGGTATTGGTGGCTACAGACATTGCTGCGCGCGGCATTGACATTGACGAACTGTCGCACGTGATCAACTACGAACTGCCCAATATTCCCGAATCCTACGTGCACCGTATCGGCCGAACCGGCCGCGCCGGCGCATCGGGTATCGCCATTTCGTTTTGCGACAGCGAGGAACGCGCCTACCTGAGGGATATCCAGAAGCTGATCCGCCGCGAAGTACCGGTGGTGCAGGGGCATGAGTTCGAATCGTCCCACACAGGCCCCGTTGGGGTGCCGCAGCAGCGGAGCCAGCGCCCCGCGCCGGTAGCGCGTCCGCAGCAGCAGCCGAGCAATACTGCCCGGTCCAGCCACAGCAACACTCATCCTACTCCGGCCCGGCCGTTTTCCACGCCCGCCGATCCGACGCTGCCGGCAGACGGTACCTCCAAAAAGCGCCGCCGCAAACGCTTCGGCGGTGGCGGTTGGGGCAAAAAGACCGGGAATACAGGCTCGTCTTCGTCCATGCGCATGGCGTAGTTTTTGGACTGAAATACAGGATTTACAAAAAATGGCCGTTGTTGATGTGATGTCAGCAACGGCCATTTTTTTATTTCAACCTGTTTCATTCTAAAACAGCGTCTCGGAGACAGATTTCCATAGACTCTTCTTCGCTCGGGCTTGTCAAGATCAACCAAGGTGTTTCGCCGCGGGTTTCAACCGTTGGATGATTCTGCGACCTCGTTACCGCCGAGTACGCCCTTCGCATATTCCGGGTACGCTACGTTTGTCATCCCGAAGGGAACTGTCCGCTCTACGGTCGAAACTGCAGGGTTTGCCATACGTAGAGCGGACAGGTCCCTTCGGGATGACAAACGTAGAGCACGGAAACTATGCGCTGCTTAGGCTAGGCGGTAGAGAGGTCGAATATGGGGAGCGAACACAAACAAATAGGGGACCTTTCCGAGGTCGGAAACCGGATGACAAATCTATTTTCTACCAATATTTGACCGCTCCGAGGTCATTTTGAGCGGGTTTCTTCAATCTTGTTTTTTGCAGACTAAAAATGTGTCCCTTTGAAATATATAGAGATTATTTTCCTGAGTTTTCTGACCGCGACATGCACCCCCGACGGTGGCGCAGCCCACGCCGCGCTTCAAAAACGAATGCCTGTTACCGATACGCTGCCTGCGCAGATCATCTCCGCCGGCCAAACTGTGGAAACGCGCTTCCTAGTGCCGGCTGGTTTTCTGCGTTTACCCGCCGATTCCGGATCGTTTGCAGCCTACTTGCGCCGGTTTCCGCTGCACCCCGACAGCCATCCCGTGCATTTGCATGACGGTAGCCTGAAAAGCCGGCAGGATGTGCATGTGGCCGTGCTCAACCTTGATGTAGGCAAACGCGACCTGCAGCAATGCGCCGATGCCGTCATGCGGCTGCGGGCAGAGTACCTGTTTCAGCAGAAACGCTACGCCGACATCCATTTCAATTTCACGAATGGTTTTCGTGCCGACTACGCCCGCTGGCGGCGCGGCGCACGCATCAGGGTCGCGGGCAACCGGGCGCACTGGGTACCCGGCACCGCACCATCGGAAAACTATGCGGCCTTCCGGCAATACCTGAACATGGTGTTTTCGTATGCCGGAACGGCCTCGCTGGCGCGTGAACTGGAGCCGGCCGACCCGGCTACCATACAACCCGGCGATGTGTGGATACACGGCGGCCATCCCGGCCACGCCGTAATTGTGCTGGATGTAGCTGAAAACCCGAAAAGTGACGAGCGGCGGTTTTTACTGGCGCAGAGCTATATGCCGGCACAGGAAATCCATGTATTGCGCAACCTCGCCGGGGAAAGTCCGTGGTATGCCGTACCAGGCACAGACGAGCAATTGGAAACCCCGGAGTGGACGTTTGAGCGGGAGCAGTTGCGGCGCTTCCGGAAATGAGGCACTGTCACCGGCAACTTTCAGCGGCTTTTTTCAAAAGCAGCACTTGATCAAGGGCGCTGCGCACATGTTGTGCGGATGTTTCCCAGTTGTTGCTGACCAAGGCTTCGCGGCAGAATACAGCTGCCAACCGAGCGGCTGTCAAGGCTTCTGTGCAATTTTCTAGTGTTTCGGCGAGGTATTCGGCATCCCGTAGAACCCGTATGGCGTGTTCTGCTTTTTGGGCAAGAATGTGGTAGTCTTGGGTTGATTTTGCGTCCGTCAGGTCGAATTCAACAATTTCAGCATCCCGAATCAGCACATCGCGGGGGGCAAAACCTCGCTCGGGAAGGGCTGTGCGATTGGCCTCAACGATGCAAACTTCGGCAGCCATACGCATCCGATGCGCAAACTGGCGGGCTTCTGTAGCGCGAAGTACCATGCTGCTTGGATCCTGTTTGCGGTCGTAGTTGAGCAGGTCGCATTCTGCCCGCCCCTTTTCAGCAGTTACCCGTACGGCATGGCAATAGACACCGGCTTGCGCCACTCCGTCGAATTCCTTCCAGGCCCAGACCATTTTGAGCACCAGGTTAACCGGTTCCTGCGACCGCACAGCGTCGTGTAGTGTTGTTTCAATACGGTCCGCCTGGCGTTGCACCCACAGGAGTGTTTCCCGGGTATCTGTAGCGGGTTGCGCAAAGGAATTAGCAGAAAATGCTAACAGGATATAGAGCAGAAGGATACGGTTGTTCATCGCGAACTTTTTTAGCACAACAGGATAAATCGAACAAAGGTTGTCCTTTACCAATTTGGCGATGGAGCGGCATTAGCACTCCACCAACCCCACTGTGAATTGCAATGCCAGCCCGCCGTCGGCGGTTTCCTTGTACTTGTGGTTCATATCCTCGGCGGTTTCCTTCATGGTTTTGATTACGGCATCGAGGCTGACTTTTGCCTTGGCGGGATCACTCTCCAGCGCGATCTGGGCAGCGGTGATAGCCTTGATGGCGCCCATCGTGTTGCGTTCAATGCAGGGTATCTGCACAAGTCCGCCGATGGGGTCGCACGTCATACCGAGGTGGTGTTCCATGGCGATTTCGGCGGCCATCATAGCCTGACCGGGTGAGCCGCCGAGACATTCGGTGAGGGCGCCGGCGGCCATAGCGGACGACACGCCGATTTCGGCCTGGCAGCCGCCCATGGCAGCGGAGATGGTGGCGCCTTTTTTAAATAAACTGCCAAACTCGCCGGCGGTGAGCATGAAGCGCACAATGTCTTCATCGCCCCGAAACTCCGGACAAAAACAAGCGAAATACATCATGACGGCTGGAATTACCCCGGCCGCGCCGTTGGTGGGCGCCGTAACGACCCGCCCGAACGCCGCGTTTTCCTCGTTGACTGCCAGGGCAAAACAACTCACCCATTTGAGGATATGCCGGAAAGCATGGTCATCCTGACGAATCTGGTCCATCCACTCGTTCACATTGGTGTACGGGCGGTTACCGAGCAGGTTGACATTCATGTCGTGGGCGCGGCGCACTACATCGAGGCCACCAGGCAGGATACCGTCGGTGTGGCAACCTTTGAATACGCACTGGCGCATGGTTTCCCAAATGGCCAGCAACCCGGAATGGATATCTTCGGGGCAACGCCAGGTACGTTCGTTTTGGAACACAATTTCAGAGATACTCTTGTCCTGTTCGGTACACCACTTCGCCAGGTCGGCGCCGCGGTCTATGGGGAAGGGCAGGATGACCGTTGCTGCGAGGTTTTCTTCCCCTTCTTTTACCACAAACCCCCCGCCGACGGAGTAGTATGTTTGGCTGACACCGGCGCCGTTTCGGAAAAAGGCGCGGAACACCAGACCGTTGGCGTGATAGGGCAGGGTTTCGTGGTACAGAAAAATGACATCCTGTTCCGGGTCGAAAGGCAGGTCCTTTTGTCCACCCAGACAGATCGTTTTACTTTGAGCAATACGGTCGAGTGTGGGCTGTACTGCATCCACCGGTACGGTCACCGGGTCGTCGCCGTTGAGTCCGAGGATGACGGCAAGGTCGGTGCCGTGGCCTTTTCCGGTTTTTGCGAGGGAGCCGTACAGGTCCACTTGCACGGCAGTCACGTGGTCGAAATTGCCGTCGCGGCCAATTTCCCGTAGAAAACGCTGAGCAGCGCGCCAGGGCCCCATGGTGTGGGAGCTGGAGGGGCCGATGCCTATTTTGAAAATGTCGAAAACGCTGATTCTTTCCATGGTTGTTACAGGGGAGCAAAAGTAGAGTTACCCCGGGCATCTGCTGCTGAAATCCTCAAAACGAATGCAAATTTTATTTCTGAATAACCAACAACCCGCTCAGAAAACCCTTGTCAGTTCTGACCTGAACGACATACAACCCTCCGGCCGGCAACCCGGGAAGTGTGACCGGATCGCGCACCTCGGCAACCTGTTTTTGCAATCGAATCCGCCCGCCCATGTCCAGCAGCAGCACCTCGCCGGGGCCGGAAAGTTTGCCCATCGTACGTATCGTGCACTGCTGTTGTGCCGGATTGGGGAATACTTCGAGCGCGCCTCGATTGCTCCAGAGTTCCCGCACGGCCACACTTTGTTTTACAATGGCGGCTTTTGCCCAGGGGGTCATGATCGGGGCGTTGTAATCGAAATAAATGCCCGCGCGGTTGTACACCGTGTCGCCGACGGCAAGATTCCTGTCCGGTTTCAAGGTGAACGCCACAAAACCCTGGCTGCCTTCCAGATTGGTCGTGCTGTCCGGCAGGTTGATTGCGTCGAAACGCACTTCAAAAATATTGGCGTCGTGCAGGCGCCAGGTGTAGGGGTGGCTGGCGCCGAGTACCTGAATGGTGGTGGGGTTGAGGCCGGCGAGCAGGGTGTCACGCAGGATCACAAATTCGGCAGCTGCCGTGCCGGTATTTTGGAAACGAATGGTGTAGTACAGCAGCGAAGTATCGAGATCTTGTATTTCCACCTGCGTCGGGAAAACGAGTTTGTCGTTGGGGTCGTACGAACCGAGCACCGCCGATACGATATGGGCGGTATCGTCAGCCGGATTTACATCGTTGGGATAAACGGCAGCCACCGCGAGGTCAATTGGGGTATCCAGCATGATATTGGCCGGTGTTTTCAGCCGCACGGCAATAACCGCTGTTTCGCCGGGTACCAGGGTATCGGAATACCAGAGCGCCTGGTTGGCGCCCAGGACATCGGGTGCGGGAACGGCCTCCACGAAGGTGAAGGCAGGCGCGAGGGCGAAATCGTTCAGGGTTACAGCAATCGAATCAATGGGTTCGCTGCTCCAGTTCGTCACGTGTATTTCCAGGTCGGTGGTGAAGCCCGGGCGGAAGGTACCCAGCGAAAAGGCTCTCACGGAAATGTCGCGGTAATCGGGTGGAAATGTGACGGCAAAATTCATCACCGGGTTCAGCGTATCCGAAACGGCAAATGCCGGCGTGATCGTCCAGTATGGCTGCAAAGCCAGCGGGCGCACGGTATCGGCATTGAGGTCGTAGTACAGGCGGTAATGCCCGCCTTCGAGTGTGGTGGCGAACAGGTTTTTCTCCGGAACTTCAATCACTACCTCTGGTAAACCAGGCTCGCCCGGGTCGCGCAGTTGGTTGCTGTTCAGATCGCGAAAGACAAAGCCCCGGTAATTGTTTTCCTGTTCAATACGCATCAACATTGTCCGTTCAAGAGCGGTCGGTACCACGAAATCTTCGCCGGGGGCAAATCCCAGGTTGTACACTTCGGTCATGCGGTTGATGTAATACAGGTTTTGATGGTTGTCGAGCGCCAGCTCGTACCCGGTATCGTTATCCGGTCCCCCGAAACGGCGCACCCACTGGTACTTTCCCGTTGCGTCGTATTTGAGTACGAAGCCGTCGTACGAGCCGAAGATGGGCGCGCTCAGAACGGTGTCGGGGCTGGGGTCCACGTCAATGGGTTTGGTGAAATAACCGGTGACGTATGCGCTACCCTCGTTGTCGGCAGCGATGCCGGTACCAGTATCGAGGCTGCTGCTTCCCAAGCTGTGCCCATAAACCAGATTGCCGTCGGGGTCGAGTTTCACGACAAAGATATCATTCGTACCTACGGCTGTTTTGAGCAGAACAGCCGGCCCCGGGTCGAGGTCTGCTTTGATGAGGTAGTAGCCGGTGGTGTAGGAATTTCCGGCCGCATCTACGGCGAGGCCGATGGGATACACTTTGCCGTTTTGCTGCGTACAGCGCAATTGGCGTGCCCATATAAAGTTGCCGGCGGCGTCGAGTTTGAGGATAAACGCGTCGTCGGTTCCAGAGCCTTTGGTGAGGGTGAACGTATCTGGCCCGGGGTCATAGTCTCCGGCGCCTGCCAGGGATCCGAGCAGGTACACGTTGTTTTGAGCATCGGTGCGTACGCTCACGGCTTGATCGAAAGAGGTCCCGCCCACTTTGGCGCTCCATAACAAATTGAAATCTGGATCCAGTTTCAAGACGAGCGCATCCCAATTTCCTGCCGGGGAGAGGTTGGTGACGCCCGGTCCGGGGTCAATATCGGTTGTCCCTGTTAGCGAAAACGCCAGCAGGATGTTTCCGTCCCGGTCGAGGTGTGGAGCATTTACTTCGCCGTCATGCCTCAGGGCGCCACCCAGTTGTTTTACCCATACGAGTGCCCCCAGCGTGTCGTATTTTGCTAAGTAGTGGTCTGATGTGCCTGAAGTTGTCAGGAGGTATTCGCCGGGGCCTGGGTCAAAGTCGGCTGTTTGGGAAAAATGGCCTTTGATATAGCTGTTGCCCGATGCGTCAATGGCCAGCGATGCCGTCGTGGAGTCTATGTTGGGTCCACCGTGTAGCCGTGCCCAGCGGAAGGCGCCATCGTTGCGGTACGATTGCAGCACAAAGCGCCGGGGCCCCTGCACAGCAATCAGGGATTCGCCGGGGCCTGGGTCAAAATCATGCGTGCCGGAAAAAGAGTTCAGCATACGCACATGGTCGAATGAATCGGCAACCAGACCAAAATCAATGAAACCGCCGGTCACCCGATGCCAGGCTATGTTTTGAGAAAAGGCAATAGTGGAGAGCAGCAGCACGGCAGCACTGGCAAACAGGTGTTTGTTCATGTCAACTTCTTTAAAAAGGTGCGGGCAAAACTAACATTTTACTCCACCAGCACAAACCCCGCCCACTGGTACGGATTGATAAACCGCTCCCGCATCTCCTTTTGTGTGGTGCGGAATGCCTCCGGTATGGTCATTTTCCCTTCCAGCCAATGCTTGTAAAAAGTGGTCATGAACACCGACGTCTCCTGGTCGGGCACCTGCCAGAGGCTCATCACGAGGTACTTCGCCCCGGCGATTTTGAACGCCCGCTGCAGGCCGTACACGCCCTCGTTGCCCTGGATGTCGCCCAGGCCGGTTTCGCAGGCGGAGAGGACTACGAGTTCTGTGTTCGACAGGTTCATCTGGCTGATTTCGTAGGCGGTGAGGATGCCGTCTTCCATGCCTTCGCGAAGGGGTTTCCCGGTGGCCCAGGCGTGGTTGGCGCCGGCGAGGAGGAGGCCGGCGCGGATCATGGGGTGGTCGGAGAGTTTGAAGACGGGTTCGGCGGCAGCGAACGTCGGCGAGGTTTGAAACCTCGCCGACGTTTTCGGGTCGGGGAAGAAGAAGCCGTGGGTGGCGAGGTGCAGTACGCGGGGGGAGAGTTTGCCGCCAGCACCGATGGTTTTGAACGCCTCCTCGGTAGCGGCAAATCCCTTGCGGGTGCCGATTTGAAAACCTGCGGCTTTCAGGGTTTTTTCTACGTTGCCCACCTCGCGGTCGGTGAAAGGAAGGGCGCTCCAGGAGCCGACGCGCAGGGTGGAGTCGGTGTAGGCAAAACTGAGGTCGCCTCTCGAGGCAATGGAAATAGAGTCGAGCGCCGCATTCGCCTGGGACATGGCGGTGCTATTCGAGTTGTACTGGATGCCGCCGAAGAGTACAGCATCGTTGGCGGCGGGTTTTACAGTAGCGGGGATCACGAGTTGTCGGGTGCTGCCGAGTTCGATGAGGTTGTAGCGGTCGCCCAGCACGGAGTCCAGGTTGATCGGGATGGCGGCGAGGTTGAGGCGGTGCAGCAGGCCGGAGGGGGAAAAGTAGATTGTTTTTACACCGGCTAATTCGTTCTCCAGGGATTTCCAGAGTAGGTCGTACAGCGTTTTTTGCGGCTTGCCGAGGGGCTTTGCGCCGCGCTCGGCGAGGGTGTAGAGGTGGTTGACGTAGTCGGCGCGGCGCTCGCCTTGGGTTTGGAGGAGGGAGTCGAGGGATTTTTCTTCGAAGAGGGGGATGAAGAGAGGCTGGGGCGCGCCGGGGAGGAGGAGGGCAGCGTACATGGTGCTGTCTGTTCATTTTCCATGATGCCCTTGGATTCCAGAAAAAGCGGCAAGGCTTTTGGGAATTGGCCCATGTCATTGTAGAGAAGTGCCAGACTTAACAGGCTTTAAGCATAATCAGTATGTTCTTTGCCTAAGGTTTTCCCCCGAATATCAATGGCTTTGAAGAAATACTGTTCGGCTTTTTCATATTGGCCCATATTTCGGTACAGTCCCGCCAAGTTGTTTATAGAAAGTGCATAATTGGGATGTTCCTTGCCTCCGATTTGTTCATGCAAGTATACCGCCTCGATATAGTGTGTTTTCGCCTGTTCCACCTTATTGGTTGCCTCGTATAAAATGGCCAAATTGGTGATGCATTGCGCGTAGTCGTTGTGGAATTTACCAAGCGCTTTTTCCCGGATTGTTTTGGCTTCGAGATACCATTTTTCAGCTTCTGGGTAGTCACGTTTATTATAATTCACCCTTCCCCGGTTGAAACAGCAACTCCCATACGCCGCCGACTCCCGCCCCAGTTTTTCGAGGGCAATTTTTTCGGCAGCGGCATTCATTTCGAGGGCTGTGTCGTATTCCCCCGTCCTGGTAAGTGCACGTGAAACCTGAATTAAGCTGTCCACCTGTTTTATCACGGAGGAGTCCACGTCCTGTGCGTTTGTAATGAAGGAGATCAGAAAAAAAGCGGGTACAAGTAAAGTGGTTTTCAAAACGCGACAAGTTAGAAAGTGAGCAAATGCCGAAGTGCATAAGGGGATTAAGCAGAATCCAAGGTATGATGATTGCCATACACTAGTTCTGCCAAGCGTAATTTTTTGAAAAATGTCTGGACTGAAATTATTATCAATCGAACCAATCGAATCAATCGAATCAATCGAATCAATCGAATCATTCGAACCAATCCCCTCACTCCTGCCAATACACCCGCTTCACCCGCTCCGCGATATTGGTGAACACCTCGTACGGGATGGTTTGCAGGCAGGCGGCCAGTTCCTGCACGGGCGGCTGTTCGCCGAATACCACCACCTCGTCGCCCTCGCGGGCAGCAGGGACGTGAGTCACGTCCACCATGGTCATGTCCATGCACACGTTGCCGATGGTAGGTGCGCGGTGGCCGTGTACGAGCACGGAGTAGCGTCCGTTGCCGGCTAAGCGCAGCAGCCCGTCGGCATAGCCGATGCTGATGGTGGCGATGCGGCTGGGCCGCGCTACGGGGCCGTTGCGGTTGTAGCCCACGGTGTCGCCCGGGGGTATTTCCTTGATCTGGCTGATGGTGGCCTTGAGGGTGTTCACCACCTGCAACTGCTCGTGCAGCGCTTCCGACCCCACGCCGTACAGCCCGATACCGAGCCGCACCATGTCGAAATGGTATTCGGGAAAACGCGCGATACCGCTCGTATTGGCAATGTGGCGCAAGGGCCGGTAGCCGAGCGCAGCTGCGATGGGTTCGTACATGGACGTGAACGCCGTCGCCTGCGCGTGGGTGAATGCATCGTGCGCGGACGCATCGCTGGCCGACAAGTGTGAAAAAATGGAACGCACGCGCAGGTTCGGGTGGGCGCGCAGGCGCTCGGTCAGAGCAGGCACGTCGGCGGGTTCGAAGCCGAGGCGGTGCATGCCGGTGTCGAGTTTGAGGTGTAGGGGAAATTCGCGGTTTTTTCCGGCAAAGCGCACCAGTTCGTCCAGCAGCGCCAGGCTGTACACCTCCGGCTCCAGATGGTATCGGGCCAGGGCGTCGAAACTGGCCGGCTCGGGATTGAGCACCAGAATAGGCAGGTGTACCCCGGCTTGCCGCAGCTCGATACCCTCGTCGGCGTAGGCCACGCCGAGGTAGTCCACCTGGTGGAATTCGAGCAACTTGGCCACCTCCGCCGAGCCGCTGCCGTAGCCCGCAGCTTTCACCATGGCCATCATTTTCGTGCCGGGCAGGAGCAGGCGGTTGTACACGTTCAGGTTGTGCACCATCGCGCCGAGGTTCACCTCCAGCACTGTTTTGTGGGCTTTTTGCTCCAGGCGCCGGGCGATGCGCTCGAAGGCAAACGTCCGCGCGCCTTTCACCAAAATCAGTTCATCATGAAAATCGTGGCGCTGCAAATCCTGCAAAAAAGCACTCGTATCGGGGTAAAACGCCGCCGGAAAATCCACCGGGAGTTGGTCGCGCAAGGCCAAAATATCAGACCCGATACCGATCAGGCGGTGCACGCCGTGCTCTGCCAGCGCCTTCACCACCTGGGCATACAGTTGTTTTTTGCCCGTACCGCTTTGTAAAAAATCGGACAGGATGAGTACCAGCGCTCCTGCCCGCGACTGCTGCCGCGCAAATTGCAGGGCGATGCGCAGGGAAGCCGGGTCGTTGCTGTACGCGTCGTTGATGATCGTGCAGCGGTTGATGCCGGCCTTCAGTTCGAGCCGCATTTCCACCGGTTCGAGGTGTTTTAGCCTTCGGCTAAACTCGGAAACAGGGATACCCATCGCCAGCAGGGCCATAATGCAGTGGCAGGCGTTTTCGATGGAAGCCTTGTCGGAGAACGGAATTTTTAGTGATGCGTGATGCGCGATGTCCGATGAGATGGAAACCCTGAACCGGGTGTACGCGCCTTGAGTTTCAAAACTGTCAAACTCCACCCAAGCGGGTTTGCCGGTTTTGGACCAGGTGTGGAGTTCGCGGCCGGGTTTTGCAGCCGCCCAGGCTTGCGCCGCTGCGAGGATTTCCAGATGGTCGGCGCACACGATGAGGCTGCTAACAGAGTCGAACAAGCGCATTTTTCCCCGAAGTTTCACCGCGTCGGACGGGAAGCCCTCGCGGTGCGCCGGGCCGAGGTTCGTGAAAATACCGATGTTGGGCTGGATGATCTGCGCCAGGCGCTCCATTTCGCCCGGCCGGGAAATACCCGCCTCGAAGATGCCGAGCGTGTGTTCCTCGCGGAGTTGCCACACGGACAGCGGTACACCTACCTGCGAATTGTAACTTTTTGGGCTGCGTACCACGCGGTAGTGGTGGCGGGTCAGTTGGTACAGCCATTCCTTCACCACGGTTTTGCCGTTGCTGCCGGTAATGCCGATAACGGGCAGCCGGAACTGCGCCCGGTGGTACGCCGTCAGTGCTTGCAGGGCGGCCAGCGTGTCGGGTACGCGTAGTATGGCAGCTTCGGGCAGTTCGGTCCGGTCAATATCCCGGCTGACGACGAACTGCCGCACCCCCGCGCGGTAGGCTTGCCCGACGTACCGGTGTCCGTCGTGTCGCTGCCCCGGCAGGGCAAAAAACAACGCTGTTGCTGGAGCGGTCACGCCGCGGCTGTCGAGGAGCAGGTGCTCAACGCGACCCTCTGTGCGGGCTTTTTGTAGCCATTCGGCGTGGAGGATATGCTGGATTTGTGCGAGGGAGTAGGGCATGGGTAATGGCTGCTGTTTGTCCTGGTGTAGTCACAACTCCTCTGCCAGTTCCAATATTCGACGTCTGGTTTGTTTTTCAATCCAAAAACCGACCTTGACGACAAGGTCATCCAATGCGGGTTTTATCGCATCAATAAGCCCTGTTTCTTTCGCTCGAAGGAGAATGCCGAGCACGCCAATAACTTGAAGCCCTAAGGTTGTTGCGACCCGGCGCCCGGCTTTTTCATCAATCAGAATATAATCCGTCTTCAACTCCAGCGCTAGCATGATAGCCTCTGACTCGCCCAGATCAAGTGTGGCTATAAGTTGAGATTGCTTGGTGGGTTTTGATAAAGACCTGACTTCAAGCCAGTCAAGTTGATCGGTCAGGTTCGGATCGAACCCATGCTGTACGGCATTTTGCAGTTCAATGCGGACAGCTGGTGGGATGAAAATGCGATCAAAAAGTGTTGGGAGAAGATGTAATTGACCGATTCTCTGTAAGGCGTTTATGGGAGATGTATCGCTAACCGCAAGCATCAGGATTGCCGCATTTTTTTCAAGGTATTCAAATCAAGATCAAGGTCCTCCATTTCATAGAAGTACCGTGGAATGTTGTGTTGAGCCAACCGTTGCTCAAACTGGGCCTCCGAGATTTGAGCAAGTCGGGCGGCTTTGCCGAGCGTCAGTCGGTGTTGTTGAAAGAGCAATATCGCAATTTCGAGGAGTAGCTCTGCTTCGCTGATATTGGCTTCGTGCAGTATTTCTTCGTCGAGGAGAACCATTTTTTATTAAATTTTTTGCCAAATGTAGGGGAAAATATCTGCGGTAGCAATCAGGTTTGGGAATAAAAGAAGGGGATGGCATCCCCCAGCGGGGTCAAAAAAGTTTTGGAAAGCGTCGTTTTTCCAACCTGCCGGGCGCCGTACAGGATCAGGACTTTACCCCGGTAGAGCCACTGCTCCATCTGAGCCTTCAGATACCGTTGGATGATTTTTTGCATCTAACCTTAAATTTTAAGGGTAAATTTTTAAAGTTGAGTTGCAAAAATAGGCATCTTTTTTCTGAAATGTGTGCTTCGCCCGGGATCGAGTTATCCCACGGCAGAGAGGATAGGCCGCTCGCTCATCTCCGGTTGCATGGTGCGGAAAGGTGGTCGGGGGCTATTCAGCCTCATTGCTCAGCGCCTCCACCAACTCCTCCACCGACAAACTCCGCTGCTCGCCCGTTTGCTGGTCTTTCAGGGTAATGGTTCCGGTTTGCATTTCCGTTTCGCCCACGATGGCCACGTATGGGATGCTGCACTTAGCGGCGTACTCGAACTGTTTTTTCAACTTGCCCGGCTCGGGGTACAGCTCGGCGGGAATGTCCGCAGCGCGCAACCGGCAGAGGCACTCGAAGGCATACTCGTGGGTAGGCTCGTCGAAGGCCATGAACAGCACGCGCACGGTTTCGGCAAGGGTATCGGGGAACCGGTCGAGCATGTCCAATACGTCGTAGATGCGGTCGGCGCCGAAAGAAATACCCACACCCGAGAGGCCCGGCATGCCGAACACGCCCGTGAGGTCGGCATAGCGTCCGCCGCCGCCGATACTGCCCATTTTTACGCCGTCGGCGGCTACTTCGAGGATGCAGCCGGTGTAGTAGGTGAGGCCGCGGGCCAGCGTGATGTCGAACTGGACGGCGTTTTGAAGTTGTGTTTTTTTCAAAAACTGAAACACGCGCTCCAGTTCATCCAGCCCTTTCCGGCCGGTTTCGCTGTTGGCAAAAACGGGGCGCAGTGCCTCCCAGGAGGGTGCGGTCAAGGTGGTTTCAATACCGGCGATGGCTTCGGCAGTAAACCCGCGTTCGGTCAGTTCCTTGCGCACGCCCTCGATACCAACCTTGTCTAATTTATCAATGGCCACAGTCATATCCACAAACCGGTCGGCTACTCCGGCGGCCTCGGCAATGCCGTACAGCACCTTGCGGTTGTTGATTTTGATCGTGACCGGGATGTTCAGTTTGGCGAATGCCTCGTCGTAGATCTGGATCAACTCGGCTTCGTAGTGCAGGCTGTCGGAACCGATCACGTCGGCATCGCACTGGTAAAATTCGCGGTAGCGGCCCTTTTGGGGGCGGTCGGCGCGCCAAACGGGCTGAATCTGGTAGCGTTTGAACGGGAAAGTGAGGGTGTGGCGGTTCATCACCACGAAGCGGGCGAAGGGCACCGTAAGGTCGTACCGCAGGCCGCGCTTGGCAATCTGGGGCACCAGTCGGGCGGAGTTTTTGGAAGCCAAAACCTCGTCGTCGGCAGCTTTCAGGTAGTCGCCATTGTTCAGGATTTTGAACAGGAGCTGGTCGCCCTCGTCGCCGTACTTGCCGGTGAGAGTACTCAGATTTTCCATAGCCGGCGTTTCCAGCGGCTGAAATCCGAACTTGACAAACACCGAACGGATCGTATCGAAAATAAACGCGCGGCGGCGGGCCTGTTCGGGTCCAAAGTCGCGGGTGCCTTCGGGAAGGGATGGTTTTTGCATATTTTTAGGTTGGAGGGTTGGAAGGTTGCTGGTTGGAAGGTTGCTGGTTAGAAGGTTTCTGGTTGGAGGGTTTCTGGTTGGAGGGTTGGAAGGTTGCTGGTTGGAAGGTTGCTGGAGCGTGTTCAGAAAACTGTTTCAACGGTGTTTTTTCAACCTTGAAACGCCGCGCGCGGGTCTTTTGACCCCGCGCCAACCGCTTGATTATCAGCCACTGTTGTGCGGGGGCAAAAAACCCACGCACGGCGACCTTGTTACGAACACGAACTATTGACATAGTTTTCTGAACACTCCCGGTTGCTGGCTGGGACACCCTCCAACCAGCAACCTTCCAACCCTCTAACCTTCCAACCCTCCAACCAGAAACCTTCTAACCTTCTAACCTTCCAACCTTTTTAACCCTGTATGCTTCCGAACAACAGCCCTTTTTGGGCCAGGGTTCCGACGATGATGAGCAGGGCGATGGTGGTGTAGATGGCCAGTTTTTTATGTTTATCCAGGTCGTTGCTCGCTTTTTTGGAAAAGGTGCGGCCCAACTGGATGAGTACCACAGCGATAAGCATGGCGGTGATGTGTTCTACGGCCCAATAGCGCGCGTTGGGGTCTTTCATGGCTGCGCCGAAATTTTGAAAAGCAGCTTGTGTCAACGGGCTGGTGAAAGCATACAGAACGAGGCCGAGCACCAGTTGCAGGTGGGTCAGGCCGAGCAGGGCTGCCGAGGCGGTGTTGTCCATTTTTTCGAACGGTTTCCGGTTTAGCCAGCCGGTGTAGGCGCGAATCAGGACAAAAATCAGGGCAGCGAGAATCAGGTAGCGGTTGTAGGAGTGGAGCGTACTCAGGAATGGATGCATGGCGGGTACAGGTTTGCGTTAAACAACAGGGAAAATTCCCCGGCGGCAAATGTAGGAAGATTGCCCGCATTCGTCATTCTCTGGAACGGGAGTCCATCCAGATCGTGACCGGTCCGTCGTTCACGAGCGCGACTTTCATATCGGCGCCAAAAGAGCCCGTGTACACCGGCAGGCCCGATTCCCGTCCGAGTATGTCCACAAATGCCTCGTACAGTGGGATGGCCGTTTCCGGCCGCGCCGCCCGTATAAACGAAGGGCGGTTGCCTTTTTTCGTGCTGGCATGCAGGGTAAACTGGCTGATGACCAGGATCTCGCCGCCGATATCCTGCACCGAACGATTCATCAGGCCCGCCTCGTCGGAGAAGATGCGCAGGGCGGTGATTTTTTTGCACAGCCACTCGGCGTCTTCCGGCCCGTCGTCGTGCTCGATACCGAGCAGGATGAGCAGGCCCCAACCGATGCGGGACTTTTCAAAACCACCTGTGGTGACCGAAGCAGCAGATACTCGCTGGATAACTACGCGCATGGCTGGTTAACTGGTTTCTGGTTAACTGGTTTCTGGTTGGAGGGTTTCTGGTTGGAGGTTGATTGGTAGGGGCACAAATGACTGCCTTTTTTTGTTTTTTGCCTCTTGTTTTTTTGCCCTTTGTTTTTTGCCTTTGAGATTATTCAGAAATTGCCGCAATGAAGACCTGCCGATTTTTTCTGCTCCTTGCGCTTGGCTTTTTTGCCGGTCCTGCTACTGCCCAGCAGCTCCGGGGCGTTGTTCGCCATGCTGACAGCGGCAATCCGCTCGCCGGTGCCAGTATCAGTTTGGGTACTACACCGGACATTGACGCGCTGGCGATAACGACGGATGCCAACGGACTTTTTTTTACCGATGCCCTGCCGCCGGGCCTCTACCTGTGCTTTTTTTCGCTCGAAGGTTTTGAACCGATCCTGATTCCCGAGGTGCGCCTTGCCTCCGGGAAGGAAACGGTGCTGGATGTAGCCCTGCGCCCTTCGCCCACGGCGCTCCCCGACATCACCGTAAAAGCCGCCGCGCCCGACCGCCGGGCCTTGCAGCCGCTCGGCGAAGTGCCGCTCACCCGGGAACAGACCCAACGCTTTCCGGCTACTTTTTTCGATCCGGCCCGACTGGCGCTGGCCTACCCCGGCGTGGCCAATACCGACGACCAGGGCAACGGCCTCACCATCCGTGGCAATGGCCCCACCGGCGTGCGCTGGCGTCTGGAAGGTGTGGACGTGGTAAACCCCAACCACTTGCCCAATGCCGGCACGTTCGGCGACCGACCCACCACCTCCAGCGGCGGGGTGCTGCTGTTCTCCGCTCAACTGCTCGACAACTCTTCGCTGCTGCTCGGCGCCCTCCCGGCCGGCTATGGCGACGCGTTCGGCGGGATCATGGACATGTCCTGGCGACGGGGCAACACAGAACGCCACGAGTACACCGTACAGGCCGGTCTTATCGGTCTGGACGTAGCCGCCGAAGGACCGTTGAGCAAAAAAAACAAACATTCCTATCTGGCCAACTACCGCTACTCCACCGTGGGCCTGCTCGGCCAAATGGGCGTTTCTTTCGGCGGTGAACAAATCACGTTTCAGGATTTGTCCTTCAAAATGGATTTTTCCGGAAAAAATGGCGGCCAATGGGCGGTGTTTGGCGTTGGCGGCTACAGCCGCAATACGTTCATGCCACCGACCGACAGTGCCGACATACAGCAGTACAAGGATTTGTTCCGGATTGATTTCAAATCGGGAACGGGCATCCTCGGTATTTCCCACTGGAAACCCGTCGGGCGGAATACGCACTTGAAAACGACGGTCGTAACGTCCGTGCAGGGAAACACCCGCGATTCGAAAGGAGCAGGCATAACTGATAGGGATACCGGTTTTGAACTCCGGACGGGGCTTTCGAGTGTGCTTTCCCACCGGATCAACGGATCGAACCGGCTGCAGGCGGGTGTGCTGGGCCAGTTTGTGGCCCACGAAGTAGATGCCCGGCGCAGTTTTTCCACGGTGTACTACGGCTATTCGCGAAACGCCGTGCTGCAACCCTGGGCCGCCTGGCTCTGGAGCGGCAAGGACGACCGCACGAGCGTCAAGTTCGGGTTGCACAGCCTTATCCTGTCCGCCGCGGGCGACAGCGCCACGCTGACCGATGCCACGCTGGAGCCACGCCTGACCATCGCGCACCGCCTGGCCCGCCGGCACCGCCTGGCATTTTCGGCCGGCATGAACAGTCAGACCCATCCCTTCTGGTTGTATGCGCTCGAAACGGACAACCATACGGAAAATAGCAAGCATTTTCAGGGAGATGCCCTGGCGCGGGCGTTTCAAACTTCCTTGCGATACACCTGGAATCCTGGTGATTTGTGGGCGCTCAAGTCGGAGATTTTTTACCAGTGGCAGTACAAAATACCCGTATCGGCAGGAATGCAGGACGCGTTTTCCCTCGTAAACGTCAGCGAGATCCAAACCTTCGGGGCCTTGTCGGCAAGCGGTATCGCCGAGAACAAGGGCGTCGAACTATCTGCCGAACGCTACCTCGCGAGCGGGTGGTTTCTGTTGGCCAATACCACCTTTTTCGATGCCCGATACCAGGGTAGCGACGCGGTATGGCGCGCCGGCCGCTGGAGCCTCGGCCACATTGCTAACCTGACAGCGGGCAAGGAGTGGCAGCGCGATACGTGGCCCGAGAAAGTGCGCGCTTTCGGCGTGAACGGGCGCATCACCTGGGCGGGCAGCCAACGCACTGCCCCGGTGGACGAGGCCGCCTCAGCTGCCGCGCAAACGACGATTTATGACTTTTCCGACGGCTATTCCGAGCAGCAGCTCGGTTTTGTGCGCCTCGACTTGCGGTTCTACTGGCGGCGTAACATCGGCACGCGCCGCAACAGCCTGTTCGCGATGGATTTCCAGAATGTTTCCATCCGGAAAAATACGGCGTACCAGTACTACGACCCGTACACGGGTAAGGTAGCGGTGAAGGAGCAATTGGGGTTGGTGCCGAATTTGAGCTGGCGGCTGGAGTGGTAGTGCCCAAAGGCCAAGGGATGCGTTACTTTTGAGCCGCAAAAACGGACTTCGATTTGGGATCAATTTTTTACAAAACGCTTCTCACCGGAATGATGGCAATGGTATTGCCCTTGTCCGTGTTTGCGCAAAGTATTCGGCTCGAACGCGTATCCGCCGATCCCGGCCTCTCGCAAAACACCGTGCATTGCCTCCTGCAAGACCGCCTCGGATTCATCTGGGTGGGCACAGCAGATGGCCTGAACCGATTCGACGGCTACGGTTTTGTGCACTTTAAAAACCGCCAGGATAATCCGGCCAGTATCAGCAACAACGTCATCAACGAACTTTGTCAAGACCGCAACGGATACATCTGGGTGGCGACCTATAATGGTTTGAACCGCTTTGATCCCTATACCGAAACATTTCAACGATTTTTCGCCGATCCGGCCCGGCCAAATAGCTTGGCTGACAAACAGGTACACGCGATTTTTGAGGACCGGGCAGGTAACTTGTGGGTGGGCGCCGGAACGACGCTGCATCAGTTGGAACCGACAACGGGCACGTTCAAACGCTACGCACTGCCCGTCGGCAAGCCGCGTTTCGACGACGACAATAGCATCACATCTATCGCACAAGTCGGCGATGATCTCTTGGTCGCCACCTGGGGCAGCGGTATCTGGCGTTTTCGGCAACGGGACAACTCTTTTTCCCAGGTACAGCACAATGCCACATTTCTGCCCAAACAAAACTGGGTCGAAAAAGTATGGACCGATACCTCCGGTACCTTGTGGGCTATTATCAACGGTCTCGCATTTCGGTATGATCGTCGGCAGCGCCGGTTTATCCAGTTGGTCGGCAGCGCCGGGGACTATCCGAGAGACATCAACGCGGCTTTTGTAAAAACTGCCGATGGCCGACTGCTCGCCGGTATTTCGAACTTTGGGCTGAAGGCGTACGACGAAAACCTGAGGGAAACCCGCGAGCAATTCTCCATCGGCCCGGATGCTTTGATTGGCGCAAACTACCGCATCACAACAATTTTGCAGGGAGAGGGCGGTGCGTTCTGGTTTGGTACCCAGGAGCATGGGCTGTTGCGTTACGACCCGGAACAATATCAATTTAAACCATTCGCAGCGGTGAGTAGCGGCGGAGCAGAGACGCCGGACATTAAAAATGTCAGCGGTATTGCCCAAACAGCGCGGGGTACTATTTGGGTGGCTTCCAGTACCGACGGCATCGCACTTTTTGATCCTAAAAGTCAAAAATATAGTGCCGTTCGCAACCATCCAGCTTTGAAGTCGGATCACCTGTCCTGCATTTTCGAGGATAGTCGCGGACATCTCTGGGTCGGTACCTGGGGCGGAGGGGTGGCACACCTAAGCCCGGATGGCACGTTGCTCAACCGTTACCTGGCGGATGCCGGACGCAGTAATGCGCTTGGCGACATTTTTATTTGCTCCATCATCGAGTCTAATGACCGCCATATTTGGATCGCCACTACGACAGGCGTTTCCGTCATCGCGATGGATGCTGCAACACGCGGCATTTTCAAAAATTACGCCTATCAGGACGGCGCTCCGTCGGGCTTGTGCCACTTTCAGGCCAATGTGGTATATCGCGACCATGCCGGCCGAATCTGGATCGGCACCAAGGGCGGCCTGAATTTGTATCTTCCGGACAAAGATGCATTTCAGCATTTTCAGCATGACCCGAACGACCCCGCCACGCTGGGCAGCAACCGGGTAGTTTCCTTATTTGAAGACAGCAAAAAACGCCTGTGGGTAGGCACCCTGGGCGGCGGCTTACACCTGTACGAGCCGAACAAACGACGATTCGTGCATTTCACCGAACAAGACGGACTTATCCAGGATGCCGTCGTGGGCATCGTAGAGGACAAGCGCGGGCACCTCTGGGTGAGCACCGGACGGGGCTTGTCCAGATTCGATCCGGAGCGCAGGCTATTCACCAACTATTTTCGTGCAGACGGCCTGCCCGCCGAGCAGTTTGTTACAATGTCAATTGCCTTTTGCCAAAATACCGGACAAATAATGGCCTGGAGCAGCGCCGGGCCGGCACTGTTTCACCCCGACAGTTTGCACGCCAATGCGTATGTGCCGCCGGTGGTAATTTCTTCCGTAAAAAAACACGTGACCGAAGGCAAACACACGGACATTGTCAGCATACCCGGCGCCGGCACACTGGAGCACATCGAACTGCCTTTTTCGGAAAACACCCTGACATTCGAGTTTGCGGCGCTGAATTTTCGCCGGACCGCAAAAAATCAATACGCCTACAAACTGGAGGGCCTTGGCCAAGGCTGGACACAACTCGGAACCGAGCGAACCGTGACGTTCAGCGATATCCCCCCGGGACGCTACACCCTGCGGGTAAAAGGCTCCAACAACGACGGCATCTGGAATGAGCAGGGCGCAGTGCTGCAAGTAACCATTTTGCCGCCCTGGTACCGCAGTTGGTGGGCGTACGTCCTGTACGCATTGGCAGTAGGCGGGGTAGTTTACTGGCTGCTGCACAAACAGCGGGAGGCGCAACGCCTGCAGCAACGCCTCGAACTGGAGCAATTCGAAGCCGAACAAATGAAAGCGCTGGATGCGGCCAAGTCCCGCCTCTACACCAACCTCTCGCACGAATTCAGAACGCCGCTGACTGTCATCCTCGGCATGGCCGGGCAAATCGAACAAAACCCGCAAACGCGGCTGCACGAAGGACTTGCCCTCATCCGCCGCAACGGCCAAAACCTGCTTACGCTCATCAACCAGTTGCTTGATTTGGCCAAACTGGAAGCCCGGCAGATGCCGGTGCATTTCGTACAGGGCGACATCGTTCCCTTCCTGCGCTACGTCGCGGAGTCCTTTCAGAGCATGGCAGAGACCAAAGACATCGCCCTGCGCTTCAGCAGCGAACGAGCGTCCATTACCATGGACTACGACCCTGGTAAGATGCAGCAAATTCTGTCCAACCTGCTCGCCAACGCGATCAAGTTTACGCCGGAAGGCGGGACGGTAGAGGTGCGGGTCAACCCCACCCCCGGCCCCTCCTCTAAAGGGGAGGGAAGCATGCCCCCGGGAACTGGAAACTCCCCAGAATCGGACACCATAGCATCCTTACCCAAAATCTCCCCCCAACCCGCAATCAAGCCCCCCTCCCCTTTGGGGGAGGGGCCAGGGGTGGGGTTGACCGTCCGCGACACCGGCATCGCACCCGAGCAACTGCCGCATATTTTCGACCGGTTTTACCAGGCCGACAACTCCGACACGCGCCGGGGCGAAGGCACGGGCATTGGGCTGGCACTGGTACAGGAGTTGGTTGGATTGCTTGGGGGGCATATTTCGGCGGAAAGTAAGCCGGGAGAAGGGAGCACGTTTACCGTGCAACTGCCTGTCACCCGGACGGCGCCCATGGACGTGCTTCCCGCGCCCCTGCCGCTTTTGCCCGTTGTGCCTTTTGCGCTTTCGGAAAAAGACACTGTACCGGTGTCGCATACCGATACCGAACGCCCGCTGCTGCTCATCGTGGAAGACAATGCCGACGTGCGGGCCTTTTTAGTGCGGCTGCTGGAGCAGGAATACCGGCTTGAAACAGGAGCAAATGGTCAAGTCGGGATAGACCTCGCCCTGGAAATCGTACCCGACCTGATCATCAGCGACGTGATGATGCCCGAAAAGGACGGATTTGACCTGTGCGATGTGCTCAAAAACGACGTGCGAACCAGCCATATCCCGATCATTTTGCTCACCGCGCGGGCAGAGGCGGCGGCCCGGCTGGAGGGCTTGCGCCGGGGCGCGGATGCCTATTTGTCCAAACCCTTTCACGAAGAATAATTGCTCCTGCTCCTTGCGCAGCAACTGACCCTGCGCCGCCGCCTGATGGAGCGTTACGCGGCCTTGCAATTGCCGGAGGCCAAAGCCGCTTCTTCAGAAGCGCCGGCGGATACGTTGGACACCTTGCTGGAGGACACCTTTTTTAAACAGGTTTTGGAAGCGACGCACGCCCACCTCGCCGATGCCGACTTCGGGGGCGAGGAACTGGCGCGTGCGGTCTTCCTCTCCCTGTCGCAACTCAACCGCAAACTGAACGCCCTGACGGGCAAATCCTCCGTCCAGTTTCTGCGCGATCTGCGGCTGCGCCGCGCCCAGGAACTGTTGCACCAGACAGATTTGCCGGTAGCGGCGGTGGCCGACGCGGTCGGCTTCCGCGATGCCTCCTATTTCGCCCGGGTGTTTGCCCGCGAATTCGGGGCTACGCCCTCGGAGTGGCGTGTGTCTGGCGACTGATTTCAGCGTACGACCTGCCCCATTTGTTATCCCGGAGATATCCGTCCGAACCTACGTTTGCCATCTCGTAGAGACCCGTCCACGCTACGAGGGCACTCTCCGAAACAATGCGCAGATCGTCCTGATCTATGCGCAGATCGTCCGGTCAGGGGCGAAGGGGGCGGTTCTATGTTTGCGCTGGAATGCGGCTGCACATTCGGCAACCGCTATTGTTCAGAACTTCTATTCCCTTATTCACAATCCTTTATTACATGAAAAATTTGCTACGCGATCGCCTCTTCTCCCTTTTCCTCAGCGCTAAAACCTTTGCCTTATTCACCCTGATGCTCGCCTTTGCCGGCGTAGCCGGCGCGCAGAACCCCAAGATCAGTATGCAGGGCGCGCTGAAATCCGCCAACGGTTCCTCTGTGCAGGACGGCACCTATACCGTCGTCTTTAAACTGTACACGACCGAAACAGGCGGCAGCCCGGTCTGGGAAGAAACAGCCCAGGTTGACGTGGTGGGTGGCATCTACAGCCACTACCTCGGAAGCATAACCCCGCTCGAAGCCTCTGATTTTGCAACCACGCTTTATTTGGGCGTCCGGCTCGGTTCCTACGAACTGGTGCCCCGCAGCGAACTGGCCTACTCACCATATTCCTTTTCGGTGAACACGGCCCAAAACGCCGTGTCCGCCCAAACGGCCCAACGGGCTGATACAGCCGATATTGTTCTTTGCTCCGGCGCGGTGGGCGATGTGAAGTATTCGTTCCTGAACCCGACTCAGTTCGCCGCACAGAACGGGGATTGCTGGGTGCCGTTAGACGGCAGCTCGCTTTCAGGCACCAAACTGGGGATGATCACCGGGATTAGCACCCTGCCCAATGCCGGCGGCTTGTTCGTTCGGGCACAGGAATTTAGTAACAGTACGGATGTCGACCCGGACAGAACCACCAGTACAACCATTGGTACAATTCAGGACGGTGCTATCCAGAGCCATCGCCACACTGTATCACAAACAACCATTAGAAAAATGTCTAACGACGATGACCTAAGCAATCAACCGGAATTTGACCGTGGGAACGGTGTGACTGAAGCTTCTTTTCCCATACCGCCAGATCCCAATACAAGTTTTACCGGCGGCAGCGAAACCCGTCCCAAAAACCTGAACCTGTGGATTTATGTACGGATCAATTGACGAGCAGGCCGTTTCCTTTTTGTTAACCAGTCTAAACGTTCATGGATCATGTACAAACGAATACTTATT
This sequence comes from Saprospiraceae bacterium, assembly GCA_041741155.1. Lineage (GTDB taxonomy): Bacteria > Bacteroidota > Bacteroidia > Chitinophagales > Saprospiraceae > M3007. The sequence continues at coordinate 38,607 of JBGSKO010000208.1, forward strand.
GGCGTCCTGACAATCGGGTGCTGCAGCATATTGACTCCGGCTTTTGCCCAACAGGTACAACTGGCTCAGGAATGTACGGATGTGGAGGAAAACGCCATCATGCCGGCCTGGGCAATCTTCAACTATGGAGGGGTCACCAATGCCTTTTCTTTTCTGAATAAAACGAGTTACGCACTGGGCGAGCCTGTGGTGGGCGGGAGCGTGTCTTCCTCTTATTTTTCCTACACAGGGTTTTGGTCGCGGTACCTGATTCCCCCCTTTGCTCCGGCGATCAAAGCCTCGCAGGGGGATTTTCTGGATCGGATACAGATTACCTGGAACGAAAACCAAACCGGCCCGCTTTCCGCCAACGGCTTCAAACTGTACCGCGACTCGATTTTTTTGGTGGCTGTAGATCAAGGCACTAACAGTTTCAACGACTTTAACGTCATTGCCGGCCGGCCCTACAAGTACGAAGTCCGCGGGGTAAACCTGTATGGAGAGGGGTTGTCTGGAGAAGCCATTGGATTTCAGGTACCCAACGGCACGGTAACCGGCTGGGTACAAACCGGCAGCGGCAGCCCGGTACCCGATGTGCTCGTGACGCTCACACCGCTGCAGGGCTTTTCGGCCCGGTTCGGCAAACACGACGGTGCTTTTTATTCAGACACCTCGGCAGCGGGCTTTTTGCCGTTATCAGGCGATCCGTGGAGCATAACGTTTTGGGTAAAAACCGATACCAGCCAGCCCAAGTCCTGCATCCTTCAATTAGAGCCTTTCCAACTCAACTTCCGATCCATACCGAGTGGCGGTATCGAGGTGGATAACAACATTGCAAGTCCGACTCCGCTGCTTGCCGCCGCATTTTCCAACAACGAATGGCACCATGTCGCCCTCAGTTATGACGGGGCACAAATGCGCCTGTATGTGGATGGCGCACTCGGGGCATTATCGCCTTCCAGTACAGTAAACGCAGCGAAAGAACTGCTAGTAGGCGCCCGTACCGATAGTGTGGGCTGGGAAGGGCGCCTGGACGAACTGCGCATCTACCACCGCCGCCTCGACGAACTCGATCTCGGCGAGGTGATGCTGGGCACCGCCTCCTCCCAAACACCCGACCTGAAATACTACTGGAAAATGGACGAAGAGCTGGGCAGCGGCTCGTTCGATGTGCTGCGCCGAAACAAACTTTTTTTCTGCGGCGCTACGTTCGATGCCGATCGGCCCAATGTGCGCACCATGGGCAAAACCAACGAGGAAGGTTATTACCGCATCGAATCGGCGAGTTACGGCACCGGCACTACATTTTTGGCCGAGCCGATGAAGAATTTTTATCTGTACCGGGCGCTCAAGTTCGTGCGTGACGATGCTGATTATGCCACGCTGCCCGACTTTGCCGTGACGCCCAAGGCCACGCTCGAACTGTGGGTGAACAGCGCCGGCCCCGACGGCGAACAGTGCCTGATGAGCAAACAGTGGCCCGGCAACGATTTCCGGATGCTGCTAAAACCTGTCGGTCTGGACAACGATATCTGGTTTTATCTCAATGGCCAGGAATACAATTTCGGCAATCTGGGCATGGGCTACCAGCACCTTGCCTTCTCGCTGGAACGTACCGGCAATGATCTGCTGGTGACCGCCTACAAGAACGGTGTTGCTCTTGGCAGCCATACGTTTACCGGCGTTACCAGCGACTGGTCGGACCCAACTGAAACCTGGATGCTCGGCGCACGCCCCAGCGGCATGAGTCGTACCGATCACTTCGGCGGCCTGATAGACGAGGTAGCGTTGTACGACACGACGCTGAGCGTAGCGACTATCCTCGACCACTTCCAAAATCCGCGCGATATGCAGGCCAAAGGCCTGCGCGTGTACTTCGGTTTGAACGAAGGAAGCGGGAGCCGGCTGAACAACAATGGCTCGGTACTGCTACCTTTTGGAACCAACTTCGGCGCCGATTGGTCGTCTTTTGCCTCCCGACAGATGACCACACCACATGTGTTCACCCCTAAAACCCGGCAAGTGACCCTTAACCCCAGCGTGACTTCGGTGGATCAGGTGGACTTTCTGGATCGTTCTACTGTGCCGGTCACCGGGTATGTCCGGTACAAAAACACGGACTGTTTCGCACAAAAAGTGGAAATTCTGGTCAACGACGCGCCCTATTTCCCCCGTATCTATACGGACTCGACGGGCAAGTTTACCATTGATCTCGACCCCGGAGCTACGGCCGTACTTCGCCCGGTTTTTGAGGATCACGTTTTTGTGCCCGCAATTTGGGAGGTGACAAATGTGAGTAGCCCCATTGCAGGCGTCTTGTTCAATGATATCACCACGCGCAAGGTGAGCGGCCAGGTGGCCGGCGGCAGTAATCCAGTCTGCAAGAAATCTATCATTCGGGCGCCGGCCGGCGATGCGCAAAACCAGGGGACCGTGTGTGTGGTGGAAGCCCGGTCGGTGGACGGCTGTCTGGTCCGGACGATTACTATAGATAATCAGGAAGGCAATTTTGAATTTACGGAATTGCCCCCTCTGGAACAAATGACTATTGCCGTCATCGAACACTCCAATGATGCCATAAAAAGTACCTTCCAGGTGCAGGGAGGCTCCACCGTGAACCTGACCCAAAGCGACACGATCATTGACTTTATCTATGTTGCCCCCCCGGAAGTGGAAATCACCAGCGGATTGGATCCAATAGCAGGATGTAGCCCGGAAGTAATTGTGTTGGACAAAGGCCAAATCATTCCGATCAAGATTCGGGTAAAAGAGGTGTATGAGTCCACGCCATCAGACAATGGGATTTGCTACCTGGATACCGCCGATTTGCGTATTATCAACGGTTTTGCGGACATGACGCTGGACACCACCATGAGCGGCGGCGTTCTGGATTACACGTTTCAGGTTGGTAACCCCAACCCCTCGCCGCCATACCTTAAGTCTTTGCAGATCATTGCTACCTCCGTGCCTGCAGGCCGGATCGGTACGTTGGTCAAACAGGGTATTGTGACCGGTATCCGGAACAAACTGAACACGTTCACGTCCATGATGCCGTTGATGCCTTCCGTTATCCTGCGCGACCCGCCGGGTGACGGCAGCTCATCCTTTATTGAGAAAACGGAGAAGATATGTAAAACCACCGAAATGTCGGTGGAGGTAGAGACCGGCGTAAGCGGAAGTGTGGAGATTGAAGTTGCTCCAACTATCGTATTTGTCGTGGCGCCATTTGGCGTGGGCAAGGTCATCACGGTGGATCCGGACTTCCAGGCGAACATCGAAACCCAGGTGACCTATAAAAAGGTAACCTCCAACTCGTTTCAGACCTGCGTCAGTTTTAACAACAAAATCTCCACCAGCGATGCCGACCTGATCGTTGGCGGCGAACGCGGCGGCGACTTGTATGTGGGCGAGGCCATCAACCTGATTTTCGGGTTTGCCGACAAGGTTTCGTTCGATACCTGCACAGTGGATGTTCAGCAAGTGATTGAAGTACAGCCGGGTACGTTCTCCACCACGTTTATCTACTCCGAGTTCCAAATCGTTAACAACGTCATCCGCTATTTGAATGCCTTGGCAGCCAGTCCGGATGCCGACTCCACCGAGGTGGCCGACTATTTGGAGTCTGTGGCCCGCTGGGAAGCAATTGTGGCCCGGAACGCCCTTCTGAAGGACAGCGCAAAGTTTATCCGAAACCTGTCCTTCGACGCAGGCGTGCAATATGACTATTCCGAAACAGCCGATACCACTACGAACGACAGCGATCAGAACGGTGTGGACACCGATTCGAAAATTGGTACCACGTTCGGTTTGGAATTCGATAATGTCGGCGCCAAGTTTAAAGTCAATGCACTCGTCAAATCCAGCAATGCCTGGAAAACGGAGGACGGCACCGAAAAAGGCCTGACGACCGGTTATTCCCTTAAAGACGACGACCCCGGCGATGCCTTTACGGTAGATGTGGCCATGGATACCTTCTACAAAACCCCCGTATTCAAAGTCCGGGCGGGCCAGTCCTCTTGTCCGTGGGAACCTGGTACGGCAAACCGGGAAGGGCCAAACCTGCAATTAGGCTTGGGTTCGCAGTTTACAGCCGTGAACGTGCCTGCAACAGAACCGGCGGTATTCAATCTGAACCTCGGCAACCTGAGCGCCTCCAATGAGGACTGGACGTATGGTTTTACGGCCATTGCATCGAGCAACCCGGACGGAGCCGTAATCAAACTCAACGGGACAACGCTTAACAACAACACGATCAAATACATCGTCCCATACGGTACCTCGGTACCGATAACCCTGACCGTGGAACGCGGACCGGTAGCATACGAGTACGATAGTTTGATGGTTGCCCAGGTTTCCGAATGTGAGTTCGAGCGCAATCTCGGCCTCTCTCTCCCCTTGGGTGTGGGCGACGATACCTTGTTCTTCTCGGGTATTCCGATCAGCGTGGACTTTATCCGTCCGTGCAGCGAAGTGAATATCACAGTGCCGGAGCAAAACTGGGCTGTTATCAACAACGACCCGCTTCAACCAGGTACCAAACGGCGCATCACGGTCTCCGGTTATGACCTGAATTCCACAGATTTCCAACTGATCCGCGTACAATACCGCCGCGCCGACGGCAACGGCGCCTGGATTAATATCGTGGACACGTTTGAACGTTTCAACCCGAATTGGTCGGGATTTGTCTCCCCGCCGGATACGCCCCTGTTATTCCCCGACTTTACCCAGTTCATCTGGGAAACAGCCGGCTTGTCGGATGGGGACTACGAAATCCATGCCTGGGCCGTATGTACCGGCGATGCCAGCGACAAACCCGGCTTTTCGCAGATTATCAAAGGCCGTATTGACCGCGAACCGCCCAGTCTCGTAGGCGTACCGCAACCTTCTGACGGGTCGTTTCAAGTGGGCGACGAGATCTCCTTCACGTTCAACCAGCACGTCAATTGTGATTCGTTGAAACAGGATTTCATCGGACTTAAGCGAAATGTAGGCTTATACGATGCTACCACGAATACGTTGATTGACGCCAACGTGACGTGTTTTGAAAACAAGGTTGTGTTCGATCCGACTTTTGACAACAAGTTTTTTGAGAACCGCATCCTGCGCACGGAACTGCGCGGCATACAGGACCTTGTGGGCAACAAATCCGGAGCCATAAAATGGGAATTTTTTGTGGACCGCAACGAACTCGCCTGGCTGACCGACAGCCTCGGCCTGACGAAGTTTGAGGACGAAAACAAACCCGTGACGGCCAATATCCACAACCGTGGCGGCTATCCGATACCGTTCAAAATCCTCGGCGTACCGGACTGGGTGCATGTATCGCCGAATCAGGGCACCATGGTTGCCAACGAAATCCGGCCAATCAATTTCACCGTGGACCAGAACTTAGCCTTTGGCCGGTGGAGCGACACGATCGTGCTGGAAACGCAGACGGGGCAAAATCCCTTCTTCATGGGCGGCAGCGAACCGCTGCCCGTGGGTGTACGCGTGGTATGCCGCCCGCCGTACAGCCCGGTGAACCTGACGCAGTACCAAAACACGATGAACATGATCCTCAAGGTCAACATGGAGGGCGTGTTCTCGACGGATGGCGAGGACATTGTGGCGGCATTCATAGACAACCAGTTGCGCGGCTACGCCAACGTGCAGTATGTGCCACAGGTGAACGCCTGGTTGGCCTATCTGACCATATACGGCGATCCTGCCGATATGCTCAAGCCGCTGCGACTCGAAGTGTGGGACGCTTCCGAGTGTCAGCGCTACGGTTCCGTGGTCGAGAATTTCACCTTCCAGCCCGACAACATCATTGGCAAGACGGAAAACCCGCAGGTGGTACACACGGCGGGGCTGTTGCTGCGCGAAGTGCCGCTGGTCTTTGGCTGGAACTGGCTGTCGTTCAACCTGACATTCCCCGACAACAGCCTGAACGCGGCCTTGGCCTCGCTGAGCCACCCGCAAAACGACCTGATGCGCAGCCAGACGGCGTTTTCGCAATACACGGGCGGCTGGTTTGGCTCTTTGACCAACCTGAGCAATACCACCATGTATATCTACCGCGCCGACCAGCCCGACACCCTGCGCATGCAGGGTACGGCCATAGACCCCGCCACGACGCCGATCCCTGTGGTAGCCGGCTGGAACTGGATCGGGTATATTCCGAGCTACGCGCTGCCGGTGAACGCAGCCCTGGCTTCCTTACCTGCACAAAACGGCGATGTCATCAAAAGCCAGTTTGCGTTTGCGGAATACCTGAATCCGACTGCCGGCTGGGTAGGCAACCTGAAATACCTCTCGCCGCCCAACGGCTATCAAATCAAACTGGCCCAGGCCGGCACGCTGACCTACCCGCCGCCGCCCAGTCCGCTGATGGAAAACGAAACGGAGGCACGCGGTGAAACGGAAACCACGCCCGCCCACTGGACGGTGAACCCGACGCAGTTTGAACACACCAACACCCTCATCGGTATGCTGCGTACGAACGGCGCCAACGCCACCACCAGCGACATGGAACTCGGCGCCTTTGTCGGCGACGAGCTCCGCGGCACGGCCCAGGCGATCTATATCGAACCGCTCGACGCGCACCTGTTTTTCCTGACGACGTACGCGAATACGGCGGGCGAACTGCTGCGGTTCAAGTTGTACAACGATGCAGACGGCTCGGTGCGCGACCTGACGGAAACGATGTACTTCGCACCCAATCAGCACCAGGGCAGCATTCAAAGCCCGGTGCCGTTTGAACTGCAAACGACCAGCGCCGGAGAGGACTTCGCCGCTGCGTTGGGCTTCGACGTGCAGCCCAACCCGTTCAGCAGCGAAACAACCCTTCGGTTTGTGTTGCCGAAGGCGGAGGAAGTGACCCTCACGATCAGCGATGCGCAGGGCCGCGAGGTAGTGCGCCGGCCGTTGTCGGCTGCCGCCGGAGAAAATGTAGCGACCTGGAACGGCCGCTCGGACACGGGGTCGTGGCTGAGCAGCGGTGTGTACACGGTTCGTTTGCAAACTGCTGCGGGAAGTGTGGTGCGGAAGGTGGTGCTGCAGCGGTTGCCGTGATTTGGAACATACGAACGTCGGCGAGGTTTTGAACCTCGCCGACGTTGTACGCGATGCTACGTTTGTCATCCCGAAGTAGCGGCGGGTTTTAACCCGCCGTACACTACGGTCGTGAGTAGCGGCGGGTTTTAACCCGTCGTAGAGTACGGTCGCGGGGTTTTAACCCGCCGGTTCTACGGCGGGTTAAAACCC
>JBGSKO010000209.1:0-10569 GCA_041741155.1 Saprospiraceae bacterium
TTGGCTAAAGCCAGAGGACTACATCAGCAGTCAATCGCTATTTTTGGCAACAGTACTGGCTTTGGGGGCCGTCGGTAAAGACCTGTTTATTCAATTCAGTGAATTTAATTTTATTAAATAATTTTGTCCACGTACTTACAATCCGGTAATGATCAACGATGACCTGAGCGTGCCGGCACAGCAGCAAAAACACTGGCTTGCGTTCCCAAAGCCCGGAAGCGGAAAATACCCGTTCAATAACCAGTTCTCTCAGGTTAGCCCCCTGCGGCAGGATGGACAACACCTCTACCCCGTACCGGATGCGCTTGCGCTGATTGACTCCACCTACTGCGACCAACAGGATTTGTACCTCGTACTGCGCGTCTGCAACCAGGGCAGCGCCACCTTGCAAGACAGCCTGCCCCTGCAATTTTACCAAAACGACCCGATAACCACCGCCGCCGTACCGTACGGCGATCCGACCTTCCTGCCGGTGCGTGTCACACCGGACGCTTGCGTCATGCTTACCGTGCGCCTTCCGCTGCCTTCAGGGGGCACGCTCTGGGGTTTATTAAACGACAACGGCACGGGAGCAACGCCTCTTCAGGTCGCTACCGACCTCCCCTTGTCGTTTTTGCCGGAATGCGACTATACGAACAACTTGTTCAGTTTGAACATAACAGCGCCCGGGGTAGACCCGGACTTGGGTCCAGACACGGTGCTGTGTGCTGCAGCAACAAAACTGCTTAGTGTCGGCCCGGATTATGCCCGTTACCGCTGGCAAGACGGTTCAACCAATAGCGTTTTCACCGCCACCGGCCCCGGCATATATTGGGTGGATGCCTGGGATATTTGTGGAAACAAATACTCGGATACCTTGAATATCGCCTCGGCGCCGCCGCTCCTGGGCAACCAAACTATACTGTTGTATCCCGGCCAGCCGGTAGTGCTGGGTGGCCAAACCTATACCCAGCCGGGAATAGTCGTAGTAACCAAACCCGCGCCCGGCGGCTGCGATTCGGTGATTACCTATACCCTGGAACCGGGTGCGCTCCCCGAAGATCCTTGTGATATCAAAAACACGCCTTGCGTTACTTTTGAAATCCTGGGCATTTCTCAAAATGCCAAAAAGCAAAAAACCTATCGCATGCGCGTGACCAACAACTGCGCAAACAAATTAGTGTACACCACCTTCCAGTTGCCCAACGGTATGACGGCCAAACAACCAACTACCGGAACGACATACACGGCGCCAAGCGGCCGGCAATATGAGGTGCGCAACCCCAACCATGCCCCCGCTCACTCTATCCGGTTCAAAACCATCGGCGATGGTATAGCTAATGGAGCATCCGATATCTTTGAATACACGCTGCCGGCACAAGCCGATCCGACTTTTATCTATACAACCGTCCGGCTGGAACCGCAGATGTATGTGGAAACCCACCTGAATGTGTTCGGCTGTGTAGTGGAGCAAGCGGCCAATCGCCTGGAAGACGCCGCACAAATCCGCAGTTTAGATGAACCCAACTGGTCCGGTAAGCTTCGGGTGTATCCCAATCCTGCGTCGGACCTGCTTTTTGTAGAAAAACACACCGAGGCACTCCTGGACGCTACGCTCATTTCAGCCACGGGGCAGGTTTTTAAAACAGTCCGCCTGACGGGATCAACGACACCATTGGATATTGCCGGCTTGCCAGGCGGCGTATGGTTTTTGAGAACAGCGGAGGGTGGGGTAGTGCGGTTTGTACGGATGTAGGCAAGATTTTACTTTGCGCTATTTACCTTTCCCCCTTCCGCTGCGTTCATATTCTCTATGCCTTTCAGCAGGGCATCGGCATTGAATGAAATACTGTTGATGCCCTCATTTACAAGAAATTGTGCGAACTCCGGCATGTCGCTGGGCGCCTGGCCGCAGAGGCCGATCTTGATCCCTTTTTGGCGAGCAGTGCGGATGGCTGTGGCGATGAGTTGCATCACAGCCGGATTTTTTTCATTGAACAAATTGCTCACAAGTGCCGAATCGCGGTCGAGACCAAGGGTCAGTTGAGTGAGGTCGTTGGAACCGATCGAGAAGCCGTCGAACACGTCGGCAAACTGTTCGGCCAGCAGCACATTGCTTGGTATTTCCACCATAACATAAATTTCGAGGCCGTTTTGGCCCTGCTCCAAGCCGAATTCTTGCATAGTAGCCACCACCTGTTTGCCCTCCTCAACGGTGCGGCAGAAGGGGATCATCAGCTTTACATTGGTGAAACCCATCTCGTCGCGCACACGCTTCATGGCTTTACATTCGAGATCAAAACCGTCCTTGTACAAGGGCGAATAGTAGCGCGAGGCGCCCCGGAAACCGATCATGGGATTTTCCTCTGTCGGCTCAAATTGCCGCCCGCCGATCAGGTTGGCGTATTCGTTGCTTTTGAAATCGCTCATGCGCACGATTACGTCGTGCGGGTGGAATGCCGCCGCGATGGTAGCCACCCCTTGGGCAAGTTTATCTACGAAATAATCTTTCTTGTCGCGGTAGTGCCGGGTACGGTGGTTTATCTCTTTGCGTACTGCCGGGTTGGAAATCTGCTCAAAACGGGTGAGTGCCAGCGGGTGTACCGAAATGTGGTGCGTGATGAGAAATTCCATACGCAGGAGTCCCACGCCGCGGTTGGGCAGAAAGGATTGTTTGAACGCCAGCGACGGGTCGCCCAGGATGAGCATGGGCGCTGTTCGGGGCATCGGCAGGTTGGAAATATCCTTCTCCGACTCCGTCCATTCCGCCTTGCCGGCGTAGATAAAGCCGGTTTTTCCTTCGGCGCAACTGACTGTGATCAAGTCTCCGTCGTGAATTTTATCCGTTGCATCGCCGCAGCCTACGATGGCTACGGTACCGAGTTCGCGGGCGACAATGGCAGCGTGGCTCGTGCGCCCGCCTTTGTTAGTGACGATGGCGGCGGCGCGTTTCAGAATAGGGTCCCAGTCGGGGTTGGTGATGTCTGTCACCAGCACTTCGCCTTGTTGCAAGAGGTGGCCTTCCTGCGGCGTGCGCAGAAGTCTGGCCCGACCAAAAGCAATTTGATCTCCAAGGGCGATCCCTTCTGCGAGTTGATTTCCTTTGGATTTGATTTGGTACGTCCGCACGATGGAGCGTTTGGCTTTGCCCGCATGCACGGTTTCCGGGCGGGCCTGCACGATGTAGAGTTTGCCCGACATGCCATCCTTCGCCCACTCAATGTCCATAGGTTTGTCGTAGTACTGTTCGATTTGGGCGCACCAGCGACCCAGCGCGACCACATCGGCATCGGAAAGGGAGTATGCATCGCGTTTGTCGGGAGCAGTAGATTTGTTTACGACGGTTTCGGCGGCTGGGCTGCCTTCGGCGTAGGTCATGGTCCACTCTTTGTCTCCGATTTTTTTCTGAATTATCGGGTTGAAGTCGGAGTGGAGGTGCGGTTTGAACAGCACGAATTCGTCGGGAGTAGAGCGGCCCTGCACGATATTTTCGCCGAGGCCGTAAATACTGTCAATGATCACCACCTTGTCGAAACCTGTGTCGGGGTCGAGGGTAAATGCCACGCCGGAGGACGCCAGGTCGGAGCGCACCATTTTTTGCACGCCGACGGAGAGAGCCACAGCTATGTTGCCAAAACCCTGGTCTTCGCGGTACTTGATGGCCCGGTCGGTGAACAGGGAGGAGAAGCAGCGGTGTACGGCATCCAGCAACTCCTCTTCGCCACTGATATGGAGGTAACTTTCCAGCCGACCGGCAAAACTGGCCGTGGGCAGGTCTTCTGCTGTGGCGCTGCTGCGCACGGCCAGCGAAATATCGGCGCCTTCGCGTTCGAGCAAATCCTGATAGGCCTGTCGGATTGTTTCAGTGACAGGCTCCGGCAGTTTGGCATTCAAAATCAGTGCACGTGCCTGTGCGCCAATGGTTTCCAGATTTGAAAAGTTGGTTTTGTCGAGTTGGCCGAGCAGGTCGTCCAGTGGTTTGTGCAGCTGGTTTTCTTTCAGAAAAGCATCGTATGCTGCTGCAGTGACGGCAAAACCGTCGGGCACGAGGATTCCCTTGGGCGTAAGTTGGGAGAACATTTCACCCAGCGAGGCATTTTTTCCACCGACGAGTGCGAGGTCGTGAATAGATATTTCCGAAAATTTTTTGATGAATGCAGCCATGGCAATTCCATTTTAAGAAAGACAAAGTTGCTCACGGAAGTGGGTAGGTGCAGATGATGCTTGTCAGGTTGGGGATTGACATGCCGGAACGGGAAGACACAACTATAGGACTTTTTTTGGGCACCAGACTTTCCATGTTTTTAAACCAGAAAAGTCAGGGAGTGTCACGCGCCTCGATTTTCCCTACCTTTGCCGCCGCATTTTTATGGTCAAAATAGGAAATATCGAACTGGGGGAGTACCCCCTGCTGCTGGCGCCCATGGAGGACGTGAGCGACCCGCCGTTCCGAAAACTCTGCAAGGCGCAGGGCGCGGACATGGTTTATACCGAGTTTATCAGTGCAGATGGTCTGGTGCACGATGCGATGAAAAGTTTTCAAAAATTAGACATCTTCGACTACGAGCGGCCCATCGGTATTCAGTATTTCGGCGGGCAGCTGGACAATATGATCGAGGCTGCCGAGATCATCGAGCGCAAAAATCCGGATGTCATTGACATCAATTTTGGCTGTCCGGTAGCCAAAGTAGCCTGCCGTATGGCCGGCGCCGGGCTGCTGCGCGACATTCCCCAGATGCTGCGCCTTACCGAAGCCGTGGTGAAAAGTACCAAGCGCCCTGTTACTGTGAAAACCCGCCTGGGCTGGGACGACGCCTCCATTAACATCGTGGAAGTAGCGGAACAGCTGCAAGACGTGGGCATCGCCGCGCTCACCATACACGCCCGCACCCGCGTGCAGATGTACAAGGGCGAGGCCGACTGGAGCTGGATCGCGCGGGTCAAGGAAAACCCGCGGATGACAATCCCCGTATTTGGAAATGGCGACGTGGACTCGCCCGAAAAGGCGCTCGACTACCGCCGCCGTTTCGGCGCCGACGGCATCATGATCGGGCGGGCCAGTATTGGTTACCCGTGGATTTTTCGGGAGATCAAACACTACTTCGCTACTGGCGAACTGCTACCGCCACCGGATGTGTCCGAGCGCGTGCAGGCCGCCCGGCAGCACCTCACTGACAGCATTGCGTGGAAAGGACTCAAACTCGGTGTGCTCGAAATGCGCCGCCACTATTCGCCTTATTTCCGCGACCTGCCCAACATCAAACCTTATCGCGCCCGCCTCGTAACCGAAATGGAACCGGATGTGCTGTTCGGGCTGTTGGACGAAATCGAGGAAGTGTACGGGGAGATGGAAGTCCTGGCCGGATAATCGGATCAATCGAAAAATCGAATCAATCAGCAAATGCTTTTTTCCATACTTCCGCATGAGCGGAAAATTTTTGACCTCGTCGCACAAAGTGCCCGCCAGATTGGCGTGCCGGCGTACGTCGTGGGCGGCTATGTGCGCGACCGACTGCTGGGCCGTGCCACCAAGGACATTGACATCGTGTGCGTGGGCGACGGTATCCGATTAGCGGAAACCCTCGCGTCCAAATTGACGCCGTCGCCCAAGGTGGTGGTTTATCGCCGATTTGGCACCGCCATGCTGCGCTGCGACGGTATCGAAATCGAGTTTGTGGGCGCCCGCAAGGAAAGTTACCACACCGACAGCCGCAAGCCCGACGTGGAGCAAGGCTCGCTGGAGGACGACCAGAACCGCCGGGATTTTACCATCAATGCCCTTGCCGTGAGCCTCAACGAGGCTGATTTTGGCCAGATCATTGACCCCTTCGACGGTCTGGAACATCTGGAGCGGAAGATCATTCGTACGCCGCTGGAGCCGGGAAAAACCTTTTCCGACGACCCGCTGCGCATGATGCGCGCCATTCGTTTCGCCAACCAACTCGGTTTTTACATAGATAAAAACACCCGTGCGGGTATCTCGGAAAACAAGGAGCGTATCCATATCATTTCCAAGGAGCGCATTACCACCGAGTTGGAAAAAATCCTGATGACGCCCAAACCTTCTACGGGCTTCAACCTCCTGTTCGATACCGGTTTGCTGCAAATTATTTTGCCTGAAGTGGCTGCTTTGCAAGGTGTGGAAGACCGCGAGGGTCGCGCGCACAAAGACAATTTTTACCATACGCTCGAAGTGCTGGACAACCTGTGTCGCCGCAGCGATAATATCTGGTTGCGCTGGTCGGCTTTGTTGCACGACATCGCGAAGCCGGCTACCAAAAAATTCCACCCCAAGATAGGCTGGACATTTCACGGGCACGAATGGCTCGGGGCCAATATGGTGCCCCGGATATTCCGAAACCTGCGGCTGCCCCTGGACACCAAAATGGACTATGTGCAAAAAATGGTGCGTATGCACTTGCGGCCCATTAGCCTGACCAAGGAACAGGTAACCGACAGCGCAGTGCGCCGCCTGCTGTTCGATGCCGGGCCGGATATCGAAGACCTCATGCTCCTGTGTGCGTCGGACATCACCACCAAAAATCCGAACAAAATGGCCCGTTACCTTGAGGGCTACGAGTACCTCAAGGAACGTATGGCGGAAGTGACCGACGCCGATCGCCTGCGCCTCTGGCAGCCGCCAATAACGGGCGACATTATCATGCAAACCTTTGGTATTCCGCCGTCGAAGGAAGTAGGAATCATCAAAACGGCCGTGCGGGAGGCTATGCTCGAAGGCACTATTCCCAACGACTACGAAGCGGGTTTTCAACGTATGCTGGACGAGGGGGCCTCGTTGGGCCTGAAGGCAAAATCTGTTTCCTGATTAAACGGAACAGCGCGGGGTTGGCTATGGTTACCAATAAACCGCCGCATTCCTACATTGAATTCAAGCGCATCTGCCGACCGGAATTTGTACGCCCGTACATTGATTCCGGCAAATACATTCTTATAAAAGTAGTATTTGAATCCCAGCCGTTGCTGGAAGGCCGGCGAGGCCTCTTTAAAATTGGTTTGTGCAATAATGTAGCCCAATGTAGTGACGATAGACAGCCTGTTAATGGCGGTTTCGCCACTAATGAAAACGGCAAGCCTCAATTTATCCTGAAAAGGAATGGCGCTTTTGTCGGGCATTCCAGACAAGGCGAGTTCCTGTTGACCATGTGTGCCATCAAAAATGAAATCCAAACCGCCGCCTAATTTTAGCCGGCGACTGGCTTCGTAGTGATAACCCAGGAGCAAGTTGGTCATGAGAAAGTGCATGCCGTAGGTTTCTAAAGGCAAGGTGCTGGAATTGTCCATGAACCCCATTTGACGGGTTGCCAGACCCACAAAGCCAAAGATTTCATGCCGGTGTCGGCAGGCGGGCAGGTCTGTTCTTATCGGTTGGGCAGGGGCATTCGCCAGGGTGGACCGCAATCCAATAGAATACGAAACAATATTCAGACCATTCTGGGGTTCCCGGATATTGCCGTTGGAGAAGTGCGTTAACCGGAATCCTGGTTCGATGTACACGTTGTCGCGCACACGTGCGGCGATGCCGAATCCCAGTTCTACGAAGGAATTTATTCTTGTACTGAAGATATCATTTGCCATGGGCGCGACGGGGTCATATATCCTGAAGCCGTACGCAAAGCCGGCAGACAGCCTGTTGGTGAATTCAAAGTTCTTTCTCCGGATGTAATTTCCGTCGTAAAAACCATAGACAGAAAAAGGGTGGCCCAACTCATCCCGGTCCACGATATGCAGGTACTGGACACCAACGCCCAGACGGGGATAATTGCAGGTTTGGTGCCACTCGGTGCCACCAAACATTTGCCACCCGTATTCTACAGAAAAGGCTTTTATCGCGTTGAAACCATGGCCGTCTTCACCATAACTCGTCAGAAAAATCCGCTTTTGCCGCAGAATGCTGCCATGGAGCATGGTAACCCGAAGCAACGGCTTTTTTATTTCTGTGGATGATGCGGGAGCAGGTGCAGATTGACCCTGAATATCATGCAGTGCGATAAAGAAAAGGACGAACAATGCCCAAAGTTTCGATGCGGGAACTATTGATCTCTTCGACATAACGGGCATATTTAAAGTTCAATAATTACTGCCCAAATATGAAGTGTAATAGTGTTGTTAGAAGATGATTTGTATCATCTTCATGGGGATAAGATGTCAACAGAAGGGATGAGCGGCGACACCCTCACACCGGATCCACATCCACGGCCACGCGCACCTGCCCCCAGCGGAAATTTTTGCTGTCAGGGTTGGCCGATTTTGATAATCTTCCCACTCTTCACCCTTTCCCCGCCGGCCACCACTTCCCACACATACAGCCCTGCCGACAAGGCCCCCGCCTCGATTTCGTTCACCCCCAGCACCAGACGCTGCTCCAGCACGAGCCGCCCCGCCGCGTCGTACAGCCGCAAGGCCGGGCTACGCAGATTGGCGCTGAGCGCCACCGCGAAGCGCGCGCGGAAGGGGTTGGGCCACACCTGTACCTGCGCTTGCAGCACCGGATTATCCTGCGCCGTCACGCCGAGGTAGAGTGTTTTGCAGTGCGTGTCCGTGCCGTGCTGGTTGCTCACGGTGAGGCAGACTTGGTAGGCTCCCGGCTGCGCATACTGGTGCTGCGGATGGCGCTGGTGACCGGTGGGTGAGCCGTCGCCGAAGTCCCACGACCAGGTGGCCGGCTCGTAGTACGACAGGTCGCGGAACTCCACGGCGAGCGGATCGAGGGTGTCCTGCTCGTAGCGGTACCACGCTTTTGGCTCGTTGTTCAGGCCGAGCGTGTCGCAGGGGGAGCCGTCGAGCGGGCCGATGCGGTAGTTGGCAAACGTGGGCAGGCTGCTGTTGTTAATACATATTAATCGCACCCCGGGCTGCTGGAATGCGCAGGCTGTGCCAGCCTCGTCAGGCTTGTGGATGACGTGCAGGGTGCGGGAACCACTGGTAGTTACAATGTAGATTTTGTCGTCGGGCGCCAGGAAAATCCACAAAAAAGGGGTGGGGAAAGGATCATTGAAATCCTCATAAGTGGCAACCAAACTGCCCGATGAGGCTATCGGCTTGGCATTTAGGTCGTATTGATACAATTCGGTCTCCCCCGATATATAGAGCCATCTCGAATTGGGTGATATTGCTACTCCATAAGCAACAGAGTCCACAAAATGTATTTGCTCATGTTCGCTCAGCATACCCGTACAGCGGTCAAAATCATACATGTCAATATAATAACCGACCCAACTGCCGATGGCGTTTTGAACGACATATTTTGACCCATCGGGAGCAAATACTGCTTGACCAATGCCATACCATCTGTTATCTCCAACCGTCTGCATACCCATGTTGTGAATACCATTTGGGTCAATCAGAACCGTATAAAAGCGGTTGCTGCGCAGTTCCGGCACCATCAACCACCAGTCCCGTCCGTTGGCGTGCCGGGTCATGGCGAGTTTGCCGTATTCCACCGTGTCGGCCACGATGGTTGCCTTGCGCTGTATCACCCGCCCGAGGCCGTTGTTCAGAGTCATGTCTACCACCGAATAAAAACACCCGGTACCGCCGCCAATTACCCAGCCGTCTGGAAAAGTGAACCAGTCTTCATCAAGGTGAAACAAAATGTATAGATTGGGTTTTCCCGGCCAAGGAATGATGATACCGCCCTGTGGCAGGTCGTAGCCCGTTTCTTTGTACTTGTTGAGCAAGCCTCCGTTTTGCATCACCTGATGCTCCTTGTTGAAAACATCTATTCCATTGAAGTAAAAGAGCAGGTTGCCGTTGCTGTCGCTGATGGCGGCATCCGTGTCATTGAAAAAGGCGCTGGCGAACTGATTGTCGGTAATTTCCAATGACCCGTTGGTGAAAGTCAGGATGTTAATGCCAAACCTGTCGTCGTTAGGAGATAAGTCCCCACCAGCATAACCAAACAGCATGGTGTTTTCATGGCCCTGGGCTAAAACTATTATGCAGAATAATTCCAGTATGGCTGAGAAGAAAAGTATTTTCATAATCTTCAAATAAGAAAAGCGGGCAGGCCACTATGTGGTCTGCCCGCCTTTGGGTTAGGGAAGAATGACGAACTTCACGATTTGAGCAGCAGGCGCGTCGTCCATAGATACACGGCAGAGGTACAGGCCGGGGGAGAACGCATACGCGAGAATTTCGCTGTTTTGCACACGGGTATCTTTGAGTACCCTTCCGTTCAGATCGGTGATCTGTACGCGCAGCACAGCGTCGGCCGGTACCCCGGAGGCCTGAATCGAAAACCGATCTTTTGCCGGGTTTGGCACCACTTTTACAAAAAATGCGGACCGAAATGCCAGATCGCGTTGGTTTCGCTCTTCGATTTCACCTCCGCAGATGGAAATATCATCAAGGGATAATG
Source organism: Saprospiraceae bacterium (assembly GCA_041741155.1). Classification (GTDB taxonomy): domain Bacteria; phylum Bacteroidota; class Bacteroidia; order Chitinophagales; family Saprospiraceae; genus M3007. The sequence continues at coordinate 10,358 of JBGSKO010000209.1, forward strand.
GCTGAGCCAACGACCGGTACAAAATCCGTGCCTGCAGCACGGCATCGCCGCCTTCCAAAAAACACTGTTCGGCGACGTCCAACAAGTCATCCAACTGACTTTGGGTGGCGTTGTAATTGCCGGAAGCAAGGGTTTCCAGCCAAATCCGGTTCAGGGCCTTTCGGTTGGCAACCAGTGCATCGGTGGCAGGAATGCCGGCATTCAGGCCGAGG